>JAEUKK010000072.1 GCA_016792625.1 Deltaproteobacteria bacterium
GGCTGAGCACGGGGTGGAGCAGGCGCACCTCGACGATGGGCCGCAGCGGTCGGAGCACCGAGTTGAGCAGGTCGATGAGCAGGGGCTCGCTGCCGGGCGCGCCGAAGATGCGCTGGAAGATGAGGTTGACGCGGGGGCTGATGCCGGCGGGGCCATTGTGCGCGGGATTGGCGTCTGGTGATCTGTTTTCGCCGATGAGGGCGTCGGTCGGGGGGAGCATTGGGGCCTCGGGGTGGGGTGCACCTCCAATTGGCGCGGGCACGGACGGTTGTGCAGCGCCGCCGCCAAACGTCCGTGTGCGGCGACCTCGGCATGCGAGCGCAAGCCAGCGCCGACCAGTGCAGTGACGGTGTGCCCGACGTGCGGGTGCCCGACGTGCGGGTGCCCGACGTGCGGGTGCCCGACGATGGCAACGCGTATTGGATCGTCCCGGTGCCCCTGCCCAACCGATGAGGGGCGGAGCTCAGCCCGATGGCGAAGCGGACGGATCCGGGTCTTTGCCCGCCCGCGCCCGGCCGACCGCAGGGCGCGGCCCCAGCAGGGAGCCGGGCGGGCGCAGCGCCCCCGGCTGGGCGTGAAGGACCTTGGCCACGGTGAGCGCATGCACAGGCCAGCGCCTGCGCTGCCGCCGGGTGGGTCTGCACGGCCCCATGCAGGCTGCTCCGTGGGCCTGCGGCGGCCAGACCGGCTGCGCCGCCAACGGCCCCCACGATCAGCCGAGCGCGTCGGGGTCGAGGCCGAGCGCCCGCAGCTTGGCGCGGAGGGCCTCGGCCCGCGCCCGCTCGGCCGCCAGCGCCTGCTCGGCCCGCGCCCGCTCGGCCACCAGCGCCGCCTCGGCCCGCGCCCGCTCCGCCTCGGCCTGCTCGGCCCGCGCCCGCTCGCCCTCCGCCTCAGCCCGCAGCTCGGCCATGTCGTCTTTGATGGTCTGCTCGATCGACAGCTGCTTGCAGTAGGCCTCGTATAAGGCCCGCTCTTTGGGGTCGGCGCGGATGTTGTGCAGCAGGGTCATTGCGGCCTCCAAGGGCTTGGAGTGTA
This sequence comes from Deltaproteobacteria bacterium, assembly GCA_016792625.1. Classification (GTDB taxonomy): domain Bacteria; phylum Myxococcota_A; class UBA796; order UBA796; family UBA2385; genus JAEUKK01. Next base: position 1,036 of record JAEUKK010000072.1, read on the forward strand.
GCAGGGCCGGCACGGCCTGCCAGCCTTCGGCCTCGGCC
>JAEUKK010000184.1 GCA_016792625.1 Deltaproteobacteria bacterium
GCAAAGAGTTTACTGGGTTGGCCTAAAGGTCGGCGACAACAACGAAAGCGACGTGGCTGACGCTGCCGCCGGCGAGCCGGGCTGGTCGGACCTCCAAGCGGGGCGCATCTCGGCGGCTGCCTTGGGCCTTCCGCGTCGAGCTGTCGCCGTCGTTTGGCCCGAGTGTGAGCACGTCATCAAACCCAGACTTGAGTAGGCGTCCAAGGCCGACTGCAGGATTGACGCCGCTGACGTTGATCCCGCCGAGCGGGCGCTCTCGAGTCGCTCCACGTTGGGCTCACGCGTCCGACACTGGCTCGGTGGAAGTGGCCTGATTGACGCCAATCTCGGCGCGCACGAGTATGGCGTTCTCGATGAAGTGGCTCGCGGCCGTCCGACCGCCCACCTGCGCCGAGGTTGACATGCTGCACGTTGTAGTCAGCGACCGACGCATTCCCGTGGCGAAGCTCGGGCGCGGCATGCTGGTCAGAGTTGCTCGCGGCCGACGGAGCGCTGCCGTGCGTCGACGTTGGCCTGCCGCACGTTGTAGTCGCCGGCCCGATGCGGCCGGGGTGCTGAAGCTCGAGCGCGGCTGGCTGGTCGAAGGGGCTCTCGGTCAGCCTGGCGCAGATGCGTGCCGAAGTTGACGTGCGGCCCGTTGTATTCATCGGATTGGTGCAGTCTCTGTGCTGGAGCTCGGGGCGGCTGGCCGGTCGGAGGGGCCCACGGCGTACCGGGTGCTCATGTGCGTCGAGCTTGCCCTGCCGCACGTCAGTTTCACCGAACCGGCGGTGTCGCGGTGGTGGAGCCGGGGCGCGGTTGGCTGGTCGACGGGGCTCGTGGCAGGCCCAGCGCTGATATGCGTCGAGGTTGCTGTGCCGCACGTTGGTTTCGCCGGCCTGGTCTTGCCCCTGTGGTGAAGTGCGGGCGCGACGTGCTGGTTGTAGTGGCTCGCGGTCGGCCGAGCGCAGATGTGTGCCGAAGTTGGCGTGCTGCACGTCGTATTCGCCGGCCTGGTGCCGTCACAGTGCTGGAGCTCGGGGTAGCTGTCTGGTCGAGCGGGCGTCCGCCGACCGGGTGCTCACGCGCGTCGAGGTTGACGTGCCACACGTTGTGTTCAACAGCCCAGCGCGGTCCTTGTCCTGACGCTCGGGCGGGGCTCGCGGGCTGACGGTGTTCGCGCCTGACCCCGGTCTACGGGCTTGTGGTAGGCTCGCGGTGGCCGAGCTGCGTGCGCGGCGAGTGGCCCGCCGACGAACCCGGCTTGCAGGGGCGATCAACAGGTTGAAGCGGCGTGGTCGGGGCCTAACAGAGCATTGCAGCCGACGGCCTTCGGCCGCGGCTGAATGCTGGACGTTAGGC
>JAEUKK010000186.1 GCA_016792625.1 Deltaproteobacteria bacterium
CTTCGACCACCAGAGAGCAACCTAAGTGCCACGCCGCCTATCGCCGCGCCCCGGCACCACCTACCCGGAGAGCACAATCGAACGCCCAATGAGCCTAACGTCCAGCATTCAGCCGCGGCCGAAGGCCGTCGGCTGCAATGCTCTGTTAGGCCCCGACCACGCCGCTTGAACCTGTTGATCGCCCCGGCAGGACGCGGGCCCCTCGGCGGCCACTCGCCACGTGCGCCGCTTGGCCACCGCGAGCCTACCACAGGCACGCAGGCCGGGGTCAGCCGCGTGCACTGTCAGCCCGCGAGCCCCGCCCGGACTTCTGCACAGCGACCGCGCCGGTCTGCGGAAGACAACGTACGGCACGTCAACCTCGACGCACCCCAGCACCCGGTCAGCAGCAAGCCCCCTCGACCAGCCAGCCGCGCCCAAACTTCATGCAAGAGACAGTACGGAGCCCGCGATGGAGGTGTCTGGCACGTCAATCTCGACGCACACCACCACTCGCTCTGCCGCGAGCCCCTTCGACCAGCCAGCAGTGCCGAGCTTCAGCACAGCGACCGCGTCGGCGTGATAAAGACAACGTGCGGCACGTTAACCTCGACACGCATCCGCGCCCGGTCAGCAGGCCGCCCACTCGACCAGCTAGGCGTGCCCAGGCTTCACGCATGAGACAACACAACACCGGCGAATGCAACGTCTGGCACGTCAACCTCGACGCACATCAGGCCCCGGTACGCCGCAAGCCCGTTCGACCGGCCAGCCGCCCCGAGTTCCAGCACAGAGACGGCACCAGGCCGATGAATACAACGTGCAACACGCCAACTTCGGCACGCATCTGCGCCAGGCCGACCGAGAGCCCCTTCGACCAGCCAGCCGCGCGCGAGCTTCAGCACCGCGACCGCATCGGGCCGGCGGCTACAACGTGCGGCAGGCCAACGTCGACGCACGGCAGCGCTCGTTTGGCCGCGAGCAACTTTGACCAGCATGCCGCACCCGAGCTTAGCCACGGGGAGGCGTCGGCCGCTGACTACAACCTGCAGCACGTCAACCTCGGCGTAGGTGGTCGGTCGGACGGCCGCGAGCCACTTCGTCGAGAACGCCGCACCCTTGCGCGCCGAGATAGGCGTCAATCAGACCACTTCCACCGAGCCAGCGCCGGACGCTTTAGCCCAACGTGGAGCGACTCGAGAGCACCCGCTCGGCGGGATCAACGTCAGCGGCGTCAATCCTGCAGTCGGCCTGCGAGGTCTACTCAAGTCTGAGCTTGATGACGTGCTCACACTCGGCCCAAACGACGGCGACAGCTCGACGCGGAAGGCCCAAGGCAGCCGCCGAGATGCGCCCCGCTTGGAGGTCCGACCAGCCCGGCTCGCCGGCGGCAGCGTCAGTCACGTCGCTTTCGTTGTTGTCGCCGGCCTTGAGGCCAACCCAGTAGACTCTTTGCCGCGAAACCTGCCGCCAGGCCCTGGCACAACCTACCCGGAGAGCACAAGACGGCCCACATAAGGCAAGGCCATGGACGAGCGAAACAAACGTGCACCACGCTGCCGTCAACCCGCATGCGCCACTCCATTTCAAAGACCGCGCCACTGAGCCACTTCCAACATGCCACCAAACACTGAAGTCGGACAGCCCCGGGACCGCGATAACAACGTCGACCAAACGATCTTCAACAGATCAGGCGGCCTTGACCAACGAACCACAACCTAAAGGCCACGCCGCCTCCCGCCGCGCCCCGGCACACCCCACCCGGAGAGCACCACCCTACGCTCGCGGGCCTAACGTCCAGCATTCAGCCGCGGCCGAAGGCCGTCGGCTGCAATGCATCGTTAGGC
>JAEUKK010000194.1 GCA_016792625.1 Deltaproteobacteria bacterium
ACGAACCACAACCTAAAGGCCACGCCGCCTCCCGCCGCGCCCCGGCACACCCCACCCGGAGAGCACCACCCTACGCTCGCGGGCCTAACGTCCAGCATTCAGCCGCGGCCGAAGGCCGTCGGCTGCAATGCATCGTTAGGCGCTCGCCACCCAGCTTGAAGCTGTTGATCGCCCCGGCGGGCCGCGCGACCCTCCGCGGACCACCCGCCGCGCACGTCGCTCGGCCACCCCGAGGCTACCACAAGCACTCAGGCTGGCGACAACCGCGACCACCGTCAGCCCGGGAGCCGCGCCCGAGGTTCACCACAGCGACGGCACCCTACAAGCAACTACAACGTGTGGCGCGCCAACCTCGACACGCATCTGCGCTCGGCCGACCGTGAGCCCCTTCGACCAGACAGCCACGCCCAGGCTTCAGGCATGAGACAGGCCAGGACCGGTGAATGCGACGTGCTGCACGCCACCCTCGACGCGCACCGGCGCTCCGCCGGCCGCGACCCGCTCCATCCGGCACGCCGCGCCCCGGCATCCGCGCAGCGACTGCACCGGGACTGCGAGTACAACTTGCCGCACGTCAACCTCGCCGCAAACCAGCTCTCGGCTGACGGCGAGCCACTTCGACCAGCACGCCGCACCCGAGCTTCAACACAGCGACTGCACCGGGCGGTTGAGTACAACGTGCGGCACGACATCCTCACCATTCATCGCCACTCGGTCGACCGGGAGCCGCTTCAACCAAACCGACGCGCCGGCCCTTCAGCAGGACGACTACATCGGGCTGGTGAGGACAACGTGCGCCACGTCAACCTCGACGCAGGTCAGCACGCGGTCGGCAGCGAGCACCCACGACCAGCCAGCCACGTTCAGGCTTCAACACGTTGACTACACAGGGCCGGTGAAGACAACGTGCAGCACATCAACCTCGGGTTGGATCCGCGCTCGGCCGGCCGCGAGCCACCTCGGTCAGCAGGCCGCACCAGAACTTCAGCACCATGCCTGTAGCGGGACGTTGAATACAACGTGCTGCACGCCATCCTCGACGCACGTTGGCGCTCTGCCGACTGCAAGCCCCTTCGTCCAACCAGCCGCGCTCGGGCTTCAACGCTGTGACTGCACCAGGGCACGCAATCCAACGTAAGTCGCGGCTGCGCACTCTCGCCTCCGAGACCGACAACGCCGAGACAGCTACAACTGCGTCAACCACGCCATCTCCGGTGACACCACCACCCGGACGCCCACACAGCAGACTCAATGCTGCGAACCCAGCCGCCGCGCCCGGGCACAACCTCGCCGGAGAGCATAAGTATGCCTTCATGAGCCCCGACGTCGCGCGTGCGGCTATTACGTCAAGCACGCCGCTTTCAGCGGGCAAGCAAGTCTACGCTGTCAAAGACCAACCCACTGAAAGACCGCCGACACGCGAGCCAACATTGGACACTGATGACCCGAAGACCGCGACGACCGCGCCATCCACGCCAACTTCGGCACAGGAATCGCCTCCGACCAACAGAGAGCACCCTCGGAGCCACGCCACCTATCGCCGCGCCCCGGCACCACCTACCCGGAGTGCACCACCCAACGCTCAATGCGCCTAACGTCCAGCGTTCAGCTGCGGCCGAAGGCCGTCAGCTGCAACGCACTGTTAGGC
>JAEUKK010000025.1 GCA_016792625.1 Deltaproteobacteria bacterium
CACGCCCCGCGAGGCCGCGCGCGGGCGCTGCATCAAGGGCCATGACAGCCGGCGTACCAGACACCGAGCGCGTGGCGGGGCTCACCATACGCACGGGTATGGCTGCGGGAGTTGTGCCGGGGTTCGTTTACAGGCCCTCAGGGGCCGCGCTCGAGGCCTCGGGCTCGCCGACCTGCAGGCGATGGGCGGCGTCAGGCGAGACGGTGGGCGCCGGCGCCCCCGGCGCGCCAGCGCTCGCCCGGGTGGCCGCGGCCCCCGCGGGCTGGGCGCGGGACTTCTCGACCTCGGTCGCGGGGGCAGAGCTGAGTTCGGCGGTCGCGGCGTCGGCCATCGGGGACCTCTCTTCGGTACGGCGACGAGAGCGTGCGCGCGGCGCGCACCCCTCAGGTCACACCCATAGCCCAGGCGGGGCCCGCCTGCAGGCCGCTTCAGTCCACCACTGCGCAGTACTCAGGGAAGCTCTCGGGCAGCGACAGGCCATCCCAGGGGCTCGGGCTCACCCCGCGGGTGTGGGCGAGCAAGAAGTCGAAGCTCCAGGGCCAGAAGCTGGCCCGCAGCTCGTGACCAAGCCCGTGATCGCAGCCGATGGTGTACTGCCCGCGATCGACCGCCGCGGCGATCATCTCGGTGCTCAGGGCGTGGAAGTCCTGCTCGTAGGCGAAGTCGGTCTCGCCACCCCAGATGGCCAGCAGGGGGATCGGCGCCGCCTCGGCGGGCCAGGTGGTGATGACGCCGCCCGACATCGGCGCGACAGCGGCGAGGCGGTCCGACCGGCGGGCCATCAGCGCCCCGGTCAGCAGGCCGCCGTTGCTCATGCCGGTGGCGTAGACCCGGTCGAGATCGACGTCGTACTGGGCGGTCACGCAGGTGTAGAGATCATCGAAGAGCTGGATGTCTTTGTTGTAGGGGTCGACGTTGATCGCGTCCCAGCCCGGGCTGCCGCCGAAGTCGGCGCCCTGGGGCACGACCAAGATCGCGCCGCGGTCATCGGCCATCGCCCGCAGCTCGGCGCCCTCGAGCATCGAGGCGATGTCGCCGCCGAGGCCGTGGTAGGCGAAGACCAGCGGCATGGGCGCATCGGGAACATCGGTGGGCAGCACGATCTCAAAGGAGCGCAGCTCACGACCCGAGGGGAAGTCGGTGTTGAGCCCGGCGCTGAGCGTCGGGCAGGCCTCGATCGGCGCGTAGGGCTCGGGGGGCGCGCCGCAGCTCAGGGGGGCGCCGGGGCCCCGCTCATCCCAGGGGATGGCGCCGAAGGTGCTGCCAGCGAGGTCAATGTCGAAGGTGACGATGCTGCCGTCGAGCTCGCCGCAGAAGCTGTCGGCGGCGTTGGTCTGGCCGAGGAAGTCGACCACCACCTCGACGTCGCTGCCGGTGGGCGCAAACTCGGCGGGCAGCACGAAGCCGACGCCGGGCAAGGTCCAGCTGCCGTCCTCGGCGAGCGCGCCGCTGGCCTCGACCAGCACCTCGCTCAGCGTGGCGCCGTCGTCTTTGCTGGCCTTCAGCGACATCCAGATCGTGCGCTCGCCGGCGCTGGTCTCGACGGTCACCACCTCGGCCTGGAAGGGCAGGGCGAGGTCACCGACCGGCACCAGCGCGAAGGTGACCAAGAAGCTGCCGTTGGGCTGGCCCTCGATCAGGGTGCCCTCAGGCGGGCCGCCGTCGGTGCCGCCGTCACCGCCGCCATCCGCACCATCGGCACCATCGGCACCATCCGCCCCGTCGACGCCCGCGCCGCCGTCGCCCGCCGCGCCCTCATCGCCGCCCCCGGTGTCGGCGGGGTCGGACTTGCCGCTGCAGGCGGCGAGCGTGAGCAGCAGGCAGGGGGCGAGCAGGTGCAGGCGCATGGGGTCTCCGGGCGGGGTCTGGCCCAAGGGGGGAGGGGGTGGCGCGCGCTCCGGCGGGCGGTGCCGGCCCGCGCCGCGCCCAAGATAGCCCGCCGTGGCCCATCGTCGCCGCGTGCTCACCCGCGCGCCGCCGCCCCGTCGCAGGGGCGCTCACCCGCGCCCCGCCGACCGCGGCGCGCCGCGCAGCGGCGGTCGCGCAGCGACCGAGCCGGGCGGACGCCGATCCCGCCGCAGGCGGAGCGGCGGCCGGGGCCCCGGCGAGCGCGGCGGGGGGCGGCAGGCGCCCAGCGGCCCCAAGCCCGGTGCCCGCCTCAGGCCCCCATGAAGAAGGCGGCGAGCTGCTCTTGTTGGCGCTCGGCGTCGCTATAGCCGAGGTCTTCGAGCTGCTCGGTGAACGCCCGGTCGAAGTAGAGGTAGCTGAGCAGGTCGCTCTCGCCGCCCTCGGCGTTTTGGCGGTCGGCGAGCAGGCTGAGCAGCCAGCGCAGGTTCGGGGCGTCGGCCGGCGGGCTGTGCAGGTAGGCCTGGGCGGCCACGCGGCCGAGATCTTCGGTCGGGCGCACCGTGTGGATCTGCACCGGGCGCAGGTTCAGCTCAGCGGACGCCGCAGCAGAGAAGGCCGGGCCGAAGCGCGCCGCCCCCCACTCCAAGATCTGGTTGAGGCGGGCCGCCTGGGCCAGATCGCGCTCGACGGGGTCGGACATCAGCGCGTTGAGGCTCTTTCCCGCCAAGAAGGGCAGGCTCGGGACGACCGGGGCGCAGACCTCAACCTCGCCGGGGTCAGGCTCCATATGGCTGCCGATGAGCAGCACCCGGTCGACGCCCGCGTGTAACACGGGCCGTAACGGCGTGTTTTGCCGAAGACCCCCGTCGACGTAGGCCCGCCCGCGCAGCTCGACCGTGGGGAACAGGAAGGGCAAAGCAGCGCTGGCCAGCACCTCTTGGGGCCCGATGGGGGTGCGCTCGACGCGGCTGCGGGCGAGCGGGCTCAGGCCCAGCTCATCTGAGGCAGAGTCGACAAACAAGACGTTATAGCCGTTGTTTAGCTCGGTTGCGCTCACAATGAACGCACGCACCAGCCCGCTGTCGATGCTGCGCCGCACATCCGCTTGGGGGAATTGTTCGTGCACGAGGCGCATGAGCGGGCCCGCGTCGAGCAGGGCCGCGCCGGCCCGGCCGCGGTGGCGCCCCCGCAGCGCCGCGAGCACATCACCGTAGTGCAGCACAAAGACATCGGGGATGCGCAGGCGGCGCCACAGCCGCGAGAGCAGCACGATCTGCGCCTCGGACCGACTCACCGCGAAGGTGCCGTTGAGCGCGCCGACGCTGGTGCCGCTGACCACCTCGGGCCAGGGCACAAAGCCGAGCTGACGCGGCAAGGTCCGGTAGATGTAGCGCATCACGCCGGCTTGGTAAGCGCCGCGGGCGGCGCCCCCGCTGAGCACGAGCCCGGTGCGCGGGGCCCGCTCGGGCCGCAGCGGCTGGTTCATCCCTCCCCCTCTCTTCGGCGGCCGCACGCGGCGCCCGATCCTGCGCTGCAAAAAGCATGAACGAGGCGCAGCCCCTTGTCACCGCCCCGACCGGCTGGGCTATCGTCCGGCCCGACCCAGGAGCGCCGATGAGCAGCCGACTCCCCGCAGCCTCGCCCCTCGACCGCCGCGCCCAGATCGAGGTCGCACCGAGGCCCGCCGCGGTGGCGCAGCCCAGCCGCCGGCGCGCCGCCCCCGGCCTCGCGCTGCTCGCCTGGGCCCTGCCCACCTTGGCCCTCGCCGCCTGCACCGGCGAACCCAAAGAAGATGAGGCCGGCGATGACGCGGGCGATGAGGCCCAGCCCGCTGATGGTGGCCAAGACGGCGGCCAAGACGGCGGCGACGACAGCGGCCAGGGCGGTGATGACAGCGGGGCGGACGGCGGCGACGGCGGCGCGACCATCCCCTGGGACGAGGCCCCGCCGCCCAGCTGCGCGGCGATGGGCCTGTCGACCCGGGCCATCGGCCTCGGGGTCGGTCCCGCGGCGCTCGACCAGGCCGTACCCGCGTTTACCCTGCCCCTGCTCGACGGTGAGGCCTGGGATTCGGCCAGCGACCACAATGGCTGCGACAACCTGTTCTTCTTCAACCTCAGCCGCTCGATGCCCTACCCCGAGCTCGACAACACGGGCCTGCTCAGCCGCTGGCTGGCCGACATGCCCGACAACAGCCAGCTCTTCTTCATGGCCGACCTGCGCGAGGCCGACGACCGTGAGGCCGCGCTGCTCGAGATGAAGGCCCTGTTGTCCACCGCCACCGCCCGCATGGACGACGGCGCCGCGTGGCGGGCCCGCATGCACTTCGTCACCGAGCAAGACAGCGCCCTGCCCGTGCTCGGGCCGATCAGCGCGGTCAACCTGCCGGTCTGGGCCATCGACCGCCTCGGGGCGGCGCGTGAGGTCGGCTACCTCTGTGACGCGATGACGGGGTGGGAGACCTGCCCCCCGTCCCTGCTCAGCTACAGCGCCCGGCAGTTCAATTTCGAGGCCGACCGGGCGGCGCGGATCGAGGCCGCCGACGCCGCGGGCACCCTGGTCCTCGACCTTTTCGACGACCAAGCGGTGTCTGACGGGGGATGGGCAGGCGTGCGCAGCTACGCCACCCTCGATCTGCCCGATGCCAGCGGGATGGAGGCCTTCGACACCCTCGAGCTCGACCTCGACATGCGCTGCGCGGGCCACCCCGACCTCAGCAGCTGCCCGGCCTGGGACTACCTCGTCCACCTCTACCTCTGCGAGGTCGACGATCCCGAGACGGCCGATGTCGACGAGAGCACCGTCTGCGACATCGAGTTCGGCCGGTGGATCACCACCTACTGGCGGCCGGGCCGCTGGGTGCACGACGTCACCCCCTTGCTCGCGCTCATCGCCGAGGGCGGGCCCCGCCGCTTCGCCTTTTACAGCCAGCAGCCCTACATCATCGATCTGAAGCTGCGCCTGAGCGACCAGGGTCGGGGCGAGCGCCCCTTCGCCGCGGCGCCGATGTTCAGCGGCGGCGGCTTCACCGACCGCTACAACTGGGGCCAGTGGCGCCTCTGGGTCGGCGATGACCTGCGCATCGGCACGACCGAGGCCGACGCCTACACGCTCAGCGCGGTCGAGCTGCGCAGCGCGGGCCCCCTGCGCGACGTCGTGGTGCAGCTCGGCGCCGATCACCCCTACCAGCCGGGCACCTTCGGCCGGGTCTGGGAGCAGGCCGACCCCCTCGGCGCCGAGGCCCGCTACCAGTGCGTGATCGGCGGCCTGGCCACCCAAGACGAGGCCGCCGCGCTGAGCCGCAGCTGCCCCGAGGACGACCCCGCCACCACCGAGGTCGACGAGAGCCTCAGCTGCGTGGGCGCCGACCCCGCCGATCTGCTGCGGGGCTGCGGCACGGGGGCCTGGGCGCGGCTTGAGCCGAGCGGCGCGCCCATGCCCGCGGGCGCCTGGGCCGAGCTGTGGGATGCCAGCAAGCTGCCCCAGACCTTTACGCCCCCGCCGGGCACGACCAAAGTGACGCTGGCGGCGGTGATCAGCGGCCATGGCTTCGCCGATACGCCCGAGAACTGCGCCGAGTTCTGCGACCACCAGCACCTGTTCACGGTCAACGAGGCCCTGACGGTCACCAAAGACAACCAGCCCTGGGTCAACATGCGCGAGGGCTGCGCCGAGCAGGTCGATCTGGGCGTGATCGCCAACCAAGCTGGCACCTGGCCCTATGGCCGCGGCGGCTGGTGCCCGGGCCTGCAGGTCGACGTCTGGGAGGCCGATCTCACCTCGGCGGTCGTCATGGACGGCCCCAACAGCCTCGCCTACTACGGCCAGATGGACGGCGCGGCCTGGCGGCCCGGCGTGGGCACCGGCGCCCGCATCGACATGCGCAGCTGGCTCATCTACTACCGCTGAGCGCGGCGCCTCCGCGAAGATGACGTTTCAGAGGTCATTGTGACGAACCCAAGCAGCACGCTCCCCGTCCGCACCCACCTCGGCCTGCACCAGGGCCTCTGCGGCGCCCCGGTGGCGCTGGGGCCCGGCACCGCCACCGTGCGGCTGTTGGCCACGCCCGAGATGGCCGCCGACGCCGAGGGCCTGGTCCACGGCGGTTTTGTGTTCGGCGCGGCCGATTATGCGGCCATGCTCGCGGTGAACGACCCGCTGGTCGTGCTCGCGGCGGCCGAGGTGCGCTTCCTCGGGCCGCTGGCGGTGGGCGAGGAGATCGAGCTGCAGGCCACGGTCAACGAAGAGCGCGGCCGCAAGCGCATCGTCGCGGTCGAGGGCCGGCGGGGCGGCGCCGAGGGCCCCCTGGTCTTCACCGGCAGCTTCACCGCGGCGGTGCTCGACCAGCATGTTTTGGCCGGGCGCTGAGGTTAAAAACCGGGGGTTGATGCATACAACATCGGCGTAACATTGGTCCAAGCCTGTGTTACGCCACTTGTTATACTGACCACTCAAGCCGCTCCGGGCTGCCCCGAGCTTCCGGGTCGGGCGCGGGCCGGCTACCGTGCGGCAGAGGCACGGCATGCGCACCCCGATCTCCAGCCCGATCTCTCCGATGCTCCGCTGGGTCGCGGCCTTCGGGCTGATCGCCGGCTGCGCGGCGGGCAAGGCGGGCAGCGCCGAGGGCAAGGGCGCCGCCGAGAGCGCGACCGCCGCCGACACCGGGGCGGGCGAAGCTGGCGGGTCGAACGCCGCCGATGGGGGCGAGGCCACAGCCGACACCGGCGCATGGCCCGGCGCGGTCGAGCCCGATGAGGGGGCCGGGGGCGACGACGGGGCGGCGGGCGACGAGGGGGCGGCGGGCGACGAGGGGGCCGACGAAGAACCCGAAGACGCGCACGGCTGCGCGGCCCTGCAGCTGCACGAGGCCAGCGCCCGCGATGAAGACGGCGACGGCGCTTGGCGGCCCGGCGAGGCCCTCTGGGTCGAGGCGACGCTGGTGAATGACGGCGACGACGCCTTTTACGACGCACCGGGCGCCGAGCTGCAGGCGGCGGCCGACGACGCGCTGGTGCCCGAGCCGGTGGTCGCGGTCTACAGCCTCGCCGCGGGTGAGCGCGCGCTGCTGCGCTGGTGGGCGGTCGCGGCCCCCACGCGGGGCGAGACGCGTGAGGTGCCGCTGCAGCTCGCCGTGGTGAGCGCCGAAGACGGCGCGGTGGCCCACTGCCCCGGCGGCGCCCACCTCGAGCTGCGGGTCACGCTCTCCGGCGGCTGAGCGCGGCCTGGTCGGGCGCCGGCGCCCCCCTGCGCGCGCGCCCGCGGGGCCGGCGGGAGCTGCGCGCCTGCGGCCCGCGATCCCCCGCCGCGCGGGCTTGGTCCCTTCGAGACCGCCGCTGCGCGGCGCGCTCCGGGGTCGGCGGGCGCGGGCCCAGATGCACAGCGGCCCGGCGCGCCCGCCGGGTCGAACGGGGCGAGCGGGGCGAGCGGGCCGCAGATCAACGTGCAGCGGGCTGTTTAGGCCGACTCTCCACCGTCGCCAGCGCCGCCCTCGGTCGCGCCGCCTTCGCCAGCGCCACCTTCGCCAGCGCCACCGTCCGTCGAGCCGCCTTCGCCGCCCTCACCAGCGCCGCCCTCGCCGCCCTCACCCGAGGACCGGGGCCGCCGCCGCCGGCGCCGCTTGCGGGCCGCGCCGCCCTCGCCGCCGGCATCGGCCTCGCCATCGGCGGGCGGGCCGCTGCCCTCGGCCACATCGAGGCCCTCGGCGCCCACCTCGGCGGGGGCGCTGGCCTCGGCGGCCGGCGCGTCCTCCCGCTTGCGGCGGCGCTTGCGGCCCTCACCCTCGGCGCTGGCCGGGGCCTCGGCCACCTGGGCGGGGGCCTCGAGCGCCGCGGGGGCGGCGCCCTCCTCGACCGCGGGCGGGGCCTCGCGGCGGGGGCGGTCCTCACGGCGGGGGCGGTCCTCGCGGCGGGGGCGGTCGTCGCGGGGGCGGTCGTCACGGGGCCGATCCTCACGCGGGCGATCCTCACGCGGGCGGTCGCGGTCACGGCCCCGGTCGTCCCGGCCCCGGCCGCGGTCGTCGCGCCCCCGATCATCACGCCCGCGGTCGTCGCGCTCGCGGCGGCGGTCGGACTTCTCTTCGCGGGCCTCTTGCAGGGCGCCGACGGTGTCGACGGCGTCCTCGGCCTGCATCTTGCGGGCGCGATCCCAGAGGAAGAAGGCGCGCAGGGCAGCGGCCAGCAGCACATCACCGTCGGGGCGCTCTTTCAGCGCGCGCACCGTGCCGATGAAGCCCTCGTAGGCCATCGACTTGGCCGCCTCGCGGATCACGACCGCCTGGCGCTCGACCCGGGCCCGCGAGGCCTCTTCGGCGGTGGGCATGGGCTTGAGGGTGAAGCCGATCTGGAACTGCCCCTCGAGGGTCTTGCGGGTCGAGATGTCGGCCCCGCCGACCAGCGAGATGGCGATGCCCTTCTTGCCGATGCGGCCGGTGCGGCCGGTGCGGTGCATGTAGACCGCCGGGTCTTCGGGCAGCGCGTAGTTGATGACATGCGACAGGTCGCTGATGTCGATGCCGCGCGCCGCCACGTCGGTGGCGACGAGGAACTGGGTCTCGCCGCGCTTGACCCGGGCCATGACCTGCTCGCGTTTGTTCTGGGGCAGCTCGCCGCTGATCAGCTCGGCGTCGAGGCCCTGGCGGGCGAGGTAGGTCGCGACGGTGGCGGTGTCTTCGCGGGTGTTGCAGAAGATGATCGCCGACTTGGGGGCCTCGAGGTCGAGCAAGGCGAGCAGGGCCCGGGCCTTGTGGAAGTCGGGGCTGGTCTCGTAGAGCACGTGCTCGATGCCGTCGACCTTGTCGGTGTCGGTGCTCAGGCGCACGTCTTCGGCATCTTTGGCGTAGCGCTGGATGAGGCTGCGCACCCGGTCATCGACCGTGGCCGAGAAGAAGAGGCACTGGCGGCTGTCTGGGGTTTGGTCGAGGATCTTCGACACGTCCTCGAAGAAGCCCATCGACAACATCTCGTCGGCCTCGTCGAGCACGGCGAAGCTGGCCTCTTTGAGGCTGAGGTTGCCGCGGCGCAGGTGGTCGAGGATGCGGCCCGGGGTGCCGACCACGATCTCGGCGCCGGCGCGCAGGGCCTGCTCTTGTTCACCAAAGCCGACGCCGCCGTAGATCACGGCGATGCTGATGTCTTTGTGCTTGGCGATCTCGGCGCACTCTTCGCCGATCTGGCGGGCCAGCTCGCGGGTGGGCGAGAGCACGATCGCGCGGGTCTTGCGGTCGCCGGCCTCGATGCGCTCAACCATCGGGATGCAGAAGGCCGCGGTCTTGCCCGTGCCGGTCTTGCTGCGCACGACGAGGTTCTTGCCGGCGAGGGCGGGCTCGAGGGTGGCCGCCTGCACGCGGGTGGCCATCGTGTAGCCCTTCTCGGTGATGCCCTGGAGCACCTCGGGCGAGAGCGGGAAGTCGGCGAAGGCGCGCCCGCTCTGGTAGTCGGTGATGGCCTTGGGCGCGGGCGGGGCCTCTGCGTCAGGGAGCGCGGCGGGAGGAGCGTCGGGAGCGGCGGCCTCAGCCGCGGCAGGGGTGTCGTTCATCTCGCCATCAAGACCAGTTTCGTTGCAGCTCAACCTGACTTACCGATGCGGCGCGTGGGCCGCGGTGGGAGCCCCCGGGGGCGGCGCCGCCGGGGGTGATCGCTGTGGGTCCCGCAGGTCGCTCCGCTGCGGGCGAGGGGTGCCTGGCGGGACCAAGCGGCTGGGGCGCGCTGCGGGGCTGACCGGGGCCGAGGTGTCGGCGCGGCGCGTGCCCCGCGGCGGGCCCTGAGGCCGAGCGCTGACCCCGAAGTGGGGGAGGCGCAGGCAGGGTCCATCGTCCCGGTCCGCGTAATCAACGGCTCCGGGCATGGCCATCGGGGGGCCGCCGGCCCGCGCCTCCGCCCCGGGATCGACACGCAGCCGAGGCCCCTGTCGCGCGGGCCGGCCGGCAAGGCCCGGGTTAGCGACGCGGCGCTTTCTGAGGAGCCCACCATGACCCGTCCCGCGACCCCGACCTCCCCCGCTGCCCGCGGCCGCCTGCTGCTGGGCTTCGCCGCCCTCGTCGGCTGGACCGCCCTCGGCTGCGCCTCTGTCACCGACAAGCTCAAGGGCGAAGAGGCCGCCCCCACCGACGCCGTCCCCGCCGAGGGCGCCCCCGCTGAGGCCGCTCCCGCTGAGGCCGCCCCCGCCGAGGCCGCCCCGGCGCCCGCGCCGGTCGAGGCCGCGCCCGCCGCCGACGCCCCGCCGCCCCCGCCGCCCGAGCCGAACCTCAACCCCGGCGAGATCTTCGCCAAAGAGCGCGAGGCCGCCCAGGCCCCCACCGAGTACGACGAGAAAGAAGAGAGCAAGCACATCTCCTTCCTCTACAAGTACAACTCGACGGTCGACAGCAAGCTCGACAGCCTGACCCGCGAGGCCGCGCTCGAGCGCGCCCGCAAAGAGGGCTTCACCAACGTGCGCAACGTCAAGCAGTCCAAGAAGCTCTGCAAGGGCACCGACTGCAGCCTCGAGCTCGACTTTGACGCCTACCGCATCATCAAGACCGAGAAGCCCAAGGAAGCGAAGATCCAGCGGTGAGCGCGCTGCGCACACCACCGCCAGGCTTCGTCGACCTCCGGGCGCTGCCCCTCCCCGAAGGGGCGGGCCCCCACGGGGCAGCCCCGGGGGTCGAGGCCCCTCCCCTGCGCTTCGCCATCGCCTACGCTAGCGTCGAGAATTTCGCCGGCGAGGCCATGCCCGGCTACGGCGCGCCCGGCGCTTGGCTGCGCCCCGGCCCCGCGGCGGCCCTGCAAGCTGCCCGGGCCGCGCTGGCCCAAGATGGCCTCGGGCTCGTCATCTTCGACGCCTACCGCCCGGTGCGGGCGACCGAAGGCATGTGGGCCTGGGCCCAGCGGGTCGGCCAGACCGCCCTCTTCGACCAGGGCTGGATCGCCCGCCGCAGCCGCCACAACACCGGCGTGGCCGTCGATCTCGCGCTGACCACCGCAGAGGGCGCCCCGCTCGACCACGGCAGCCCCTTTGATGCTTTTGACGACCGCAGCCGCTGGGGGGCCCCGGTGCCGCCGGCGGCGCAGGCTTGGCGGGCGAAGCTGCGCGCGGTCATGATCCAGGCCGGGTTTCGGCCCTATGACCAAGAGTGGTGGCACTTCGAGCGCCCCACCGCGCCGCCGGCCGCCCGCTGCGACGTGCCCTATGGCGCCGACGAGCCCGAAGGCGCCCTCGAGGTCCCCTAAACGCGGCCGCGCGCCGCCCCGAGGCTCCCATCATGTGGAGGCCCGCCCGCCCCGACGAGGACGCCGCGCTCATCGCCCTCTGCGGCGCGCTCTACACCGAAGACCCGAGCCCCGCGCCGGTGCCGGCGGCACAGGTCGCGGCCACGCTCAGCGCCCTGCGCGAAGCGCCCTGGCGCGGCCGCGCCCTCGCCCTCGATCTGGGCGCCGGCCCGGTGGGCTACGCCCTGCTCATCACTTTTTGGAGCAACGAGCTCGGGGGTGAGGTTTGCGTCATTGACGAGCTGTACGTCGCTCCGGCGCATCGTTCCTTGGGCTGGGGCAGCGCCTTGTTGACCGCCCTGCAAGGGGCGCCCGGGCCCCTCTGGCCCCATCGGCCGGCAGCCTTGGCCCTCGAGGTCACCCCGGGGAACCACGCCGCGCAGGCCTTGTACGCGCGGCTTGGTTTTGCCGGGAAGAACTTGGCGTGGCGGCGACCCCTGGCGACCCGCACCGAAACAGCGCCGAGCACGCTGTAATCAACCAGAGAACAGGTCGTAGACCAGCTTGGCCAACAAAGCGCAGACCACGACCTGCACCACCCGGCGCACGACCGCCGCCCCGCCGCGCAGGGCCAGCTTGGCGCCCAGCCAGCCGCCCAGCGCGTTGCAGACGGCCATGGGCGCGGCCCAGCTCCAGCGGATCTGGCCGCTGGCCCCAAAAACCAGCACCGCGGCGAGGTTCGTCGCCACGTTCACCGCTTTGGCGCCGGCCGAGGCCCCCACGAAGTCGAGGCCCAGGGCGTAGATCAAGGCAAAGATGAGGAAGGTGCCCGTGCCGGGCCCGATGAGACCGTCGTAGAAGCCGATGAGCAGGCCCAGGCCCGCGGCCAACACAGGGCGCTCACGCCCGCGGGCCAGCGCGCCAAAATCAGGGCGGAAGAACACAAAAGCCGCCACCAAGGCCAGCACCGGCACGGCCAGCGGTCGAAAAACGCCAGGCGGCAGCCGGGCGGCCAGGGCCGCGCCCCCCGCGCTGCCCACGAAGGCGACGGCCGCCGCCGCGCTGATCGAGCGCCAGGGCAGCTGCAGCGCGCCGCGGTAGCGCAGCAGGGCCACCGCCGTGCCCCAGATCGAGGCCGCCTTGTTCGTGCCCAGGGCCATCGCCGGCGGGGCGCCGGGCATCAGGGCCAGCACCGCCGGCAGCTGGATGAGCCCGCCCCCGCCGGCCATCGCGTCGACCAGCCCCGCGCAGAAGGCGGCGAGGCAGGCGAGGGCCAGCGGCCAGGGGCTGGGCGCGGCGGCGGGCAGGTCCACGGCGGCTCCGGGGGGATCGGCGGGCGCCGCCGGTCAAGGGGCGCGGTTGACCGCCCAGTCGTAGGGCAAGAACTCGACCCGGTAGCCCCCGGCCCGCAGCGCCGCCGCCTGGGCCGGCGGGCTGTGGCGCGCCACCCACGCCGCCAAGGCCGCCTCGCGCGGGCGCAGGCCGGGCACGGCGGCGGCCGGCCCGGCGGCGAAGTCCTCGGCGAACCAGTCGAAGATGGCCGACAGGCGCAGTGTTTTCGACGCCGGGTCGAAGACCGCGCCCCCGCCCTGCACCCAGGCCCGGGCGGCGGCGTCAAGCTCGGCCTCGAGGTCTGCGGCGCTAAACGCCCGGGGCCGCAGCGGCGGGCAGCCCCGGCTCGCGCAGTTGAGCGCGGCGTGCACGCGGGGGTCGCCCATCGGCCGCAAGATCTGGTGCTCGATCTCATCGAGGCTGAGGCTGCGGCCGCCGACGGTGAAGCGCCGCCGCTTCCAGGGCTGGCCGCCGTCGAGCTCACGAATGCTGCCCAGCGGCCAGTGGTCGGCGATCAGATCGACCGTCAGCGCGTTGTAGGCGTTGATCCAGTAGGCCATGGCCCCGGCGCGGTCGGCCGGCGGCTTCGCGCTGGCCAAGGCCACGAGGTGGGCGTCGAGCGGCTTGTCTTGGGCAATACGGGCGTAGTCGACGCCCGCCGGGCGCACGTAGCCGTCCAGCGTGCGCTGCCAGCCGCCGGGGTCAGCGGCGGCGGGGCCGGCGACGAGCAGGGCCGCACCGAAAATGAGCGCAGGCACGGTGAAGCGGGGCAGCGGCAGGGGTCACCTCGGCGGGGCTGCAGGGCGCAGGGCCCGGCCGCTCCGCCGCGGAGCCGCGCGCCCCCGCCAGGATAATGCGCCAGCGGCGCCGACCCAGCCCCCGGCCCGCCCCGGTGCGCCTTGACCCTGCCCCTGATCCTCGGCGTGATCGTCGTGCTGCTCATGTTCGCCGGCGCGGCGGTGGCCATCGCCGCCGAGGGCCGGCCCGACGACGAGGGCGGCGGGTGAGCCCGCTGGCCGCCCAGCCCTGGGAGCTGCTCTGCGGCGCGCTGCGCCCCGCCCACATCCTCGACCTGCGGGCGCCCGAGGCCTTCGCCCGCGGCCACCTCGCCGGCGCGGCGAACCTGCCCTACGAGCGCTTCCAAGGCGAGGTGCTCGGCCTGCTGCCCGCGGGTGACCTCAGCGAAGACGACGTGCTCATCGTTGATCCCGGGGGGGCCCGCGCCGCCGAGATGGCGGTCTGGCTGCGCGCCCGCGGCCGGCCCGCCCGCTACCTCGAGGGCGGCTACGCGAGCTGGACGGGCCCGCTCTCCGGCCCTGACCACCCCCCTGCTGCGGCCCGAAGCCGCCCAAAGGCGCGCCCATGACCACCCTCGACGCCCGCATGGGCGGCGCCCAGTTCGGCACCCACTTCGACGCCGCCTTGGCCCGCGCCCTGCCCGCCATCTTCACCCTCGACGCCGACGGCGAGCTGCGGCTCAACCTCGACCGCAGCCGCGAAGCGTGGGACCGCCTCGCCGCCGCCGGGGCGCCCGCGCCCGACTTTGACGAGGTCCACGCGCTTTTGCGCGACCGCGCCACCGGCTGGGTGCTCTATGCCCGGGCCGGCGCCTGGGCCCTGCTCGCCGACCACCCCCGTGCCGATGTGCGGCGCTTCCCCGACGAGGCCGCCGCCCGCGGGGCGCTGGCCGCCTTGGGCCGCCCGCCGGTGGTCGACGCGGCGGCCTGGGCCAGGCTCGACGCCCCATCCTCCTGAAAACGCGGGGCGCCGCCTCGCGCGCGCCAGGCGGGCCGGCCCGCGGCGCGCAGCGCCGGCCGCCCCGCGGCCGAGGCCCGCCGGGCCGAGCGGGGCCGGACAGCCGCCGACCGCCGCAGGCGGGCGGGGCGCCCCACCGCCCCAAAACGACCAGATCACTGCGCTGTAGGCTCTTCTGATGCAGGCGCGTCTGGTTCGGCCTCAGCCGGTGCGGGCAGGCGGTCGAGGGGGCCGAGCGCGGCGGGGCGGTAGAAGCGGCGGGCGTCCTCTTGCGAGATCCAGCGCATGTCGGCCGCGGTGCGGTGACCCACCCGCACTTCGTCGAGGCCGCGCGGCTCAAGCTCCACACCCGGGCCCACCGGGCGGTCGACCGCCATCAGCTCGGCCCAACGCTGGGGGTAGAGCGGGTCAGACCAAGGCTCGACGAAGCCCGCAGGGAACTGCGCGAGGCTGTGGTCGTCGTAGAGGTCGAGCGCGCCCAGCGTGTGGGCCAACTCGTGCGCGATGGTCAGGGCGGCGTAGCCGGGGTTGGCCTCGGCGAGGTCGATGTAGACCACCGCCACACGACCGCTCTTGCTGCCCCGGCTGTGCGCGGCGAGATCGTCCTCGCTGTCACTATAGATGACGTAGAGCCGCACCGCGACCTGGTCAGGGTCACCGCCGCGCGCCCGCGCCGCCTCGGCCAAGGCCCAGGTCGTGCGCAGGGCCCGCCAAGCCCCGAGAAGCGGCGGATCATCGGCCTGCAAGCTCGGGGGCAGCGTGGGCGTGCCTGGCCAGGGCCCGTGGGTCTCGAGGTGCAAATAGCCCTGAGGCCCCCCGTAGCGGGCCCGCTCGGCGTCAAACCAGGGCGCGACGTCGACGATGCGGTCGAGGGGCGCCCCGGGCTCGGCCGGCGCGCGGTCGTTGAGGTGGCGCACGATCGGCGCTTGTGCCCCTTCGGGCGGCACAAATTGGTAGAGGCCCACCCGCACCGGGCCGTGCGGGCTGGTCGCCGCCTGGTCGGCCGCCCACCAGCGCCACAGCTCGTAGAGAAAGACCACAAACAAGAACAGAACAAAGAGCTGGCGCTGCTTCACGCGGCGGCGGGGCGTGCGGACCTTGGCCCAGCACGCGGGGCAGACGTCCTCATCCCCCGCCGCGGCCCGGCAGGACAGGCAGACCGGCGCCCCGCAGCGCATGCAGCGGCGGGCGGCGATGCGGCCGGGGTGGGCCTCACAGAACGCGCTGGGGCCCTCGCTCGGCTCGCCGACGATCATGACCACCGCGCCGCTCTCGCGCAGGCGCTCGGCGGTCTGCTGGGCGGTCAGGGCCGACGAGGTCACCCGGGTGACCAGGGGCAGCTGCAGGGGAAGGCCGGCCGGCGGCGGGCTCGGAAGGCTCTCTCGCACGTCATCTTCGCGCCCCGGCTCGACCCGCACGACCAGCACGCGCCAGCGCTCGGGGCGGGAGGTCGGGTCGAGGTCGGCCAAGCGGGCTCCGGCGCGCGGGGGTCAGGGCGACCCCCAACATAGCCCGAAGGGTTCAGGGCTTCGCGCGGCCCGCGCCGCCGCGCCTGGGTAGGCTGCGGCCATGGCCAGCCTCGCCCTCGCGCTGCTCGGCGCGCTCGCGCTCCTCTCGCTCGGAGACCTCCGCGCCGCGCCCTGGCCGGGGGTCGGGCTGCTGCTGCTGTGGGGCGGGTCTGTGGCCGCCCTGCGCGCGCCCCGCGGCGGCCCGGGCGCCGTGCTGCTCGCGGCGCTGGCCCTGCGCGGGCTGCTGCTGTGGGGTGAGAACGGCCTCTCTGACGACGTGCACCGCTATGTGTGGGAGGGCCGGGTGGTCGCCATGGGCGAGAGCCCTTTTGTGCACCCGCCCGCAGACCCCTATTGGGCGGCCGATTTTGGCGCAGACCCCCAGCGCATGGCGGTCAACCACCCCGCGGTGCCCAGCGTCTATCCCCCGCTGGCATTGTGGACCTGGGCGCTGCTCTCGTCGATCTGGGCCGACCCGCTGCTGTTTCGGGCGCTGAGCGCGGCCTGCGACGCCGGCGTGGCCTGGGCCCTGGCCTCGATCTTGGCCGGCCGCGGCCGCAGCCTGCGCGGGGCTTGGCTCTACGCGCTGATGCCGCTGATGGCCGTCGAGTCCGCGGGCAGCGGCCACCTCGAGCCCCTCGCCCTGCTGCCGGCGGCCTTGGCGGTGCGGGCGGTCGACCGCGGCGGCACGGGCATCTCGTGGGCGGCGCTGGGCGCCTTGGTCAAGCTGCTGCCTGGCGTTCTTTTCGTCAGCCTCGCCCGAAGGAGCTGGCCCACCGCCGCGGCGGCCCTCGCCCTCGGCTTGGCGCTGTCCTGGCCCTTTTTGGTCGATGGGCCAGCGGTGGCCGAGGGGCTGGGCACCTATGCCCAGCGCTGGTCGTTCAACGGCGCGCTCTTTCCGCTGCTGCAGGCCGCTCTCGAGCTGATCGGCCAAGGCACGCTGGCCCGACCGGTGGCGGTGGGCCTGGGCGCGGGGGTCTGCGCCTGGGCGCTCGCCGAGCGGCGCGACCCGGCGGCCCTCTGGCTGTGGGTGGGCGGCGCTTTTGTGCTGCTGAGCCCCACGGTCCACCCCTGGTACCTCGGCTGGGCCTGGGCGCCGGCGCTGCTGCTCGGGGTGCGGCCCTGGACGACCGCCGCCGCGCTGATCCCGCTCAGCTACGTCGTGCTCGCCACGCTCGACCCGGTGACCGGGGCCTGGACCGAGCGCCGCTGGCCCGCGCTCCTGATCTGGGGCGGGCTGCTGCTGCACACGCTGGCCTGGGGCTGGGGGCGGCTGCGGGCGCCGGCGCGCTTGGGCCCCGCGCCGGCCCGAGCGGCGCCATGAGGTCGACGATGACCTACTGCACGCCATCTTCGCGCTTGACCATCGGCGTCCTCGCCTGCGCGCTGGGCTTCGGGGGGCCGGCCACTGCCGCGCAGCCCTTGCCCTTCGGCCCCACATGGGCCCCCTCGACGGGGGAGGAGCAGCTGCCCCTTTGGCCCAACGGTGCCACCGACATGCCCCCTGGTCCGCGCCCACCCGAGGGCCTGCGGGCGGTGCGCACGGGCCACGGCCCGGGCTACCTCGCGATCACTGAGGTGAGCACGCCCACCGTGACGGTGTTCCAGCCCAAGCTGCCCGCGGTGAGCGGGGCGGTGCTGGTCTTCCCCGGCGGGGGCTTTCGGGCCCTGGCCATCGACATCGAGGGCGAAGAGGCCTGCGCTTGGCTGACCGCCCGCGGCCTGCGCTGCGCCCTGGTCAAGTACCGGGTGCCCCGCAGCAACCACCACTGGGACGTGGGCAGCCAGCGGCACGTGACGCCCCCCGTCGCCTGGGCCGTGCAGGACGCACAGCGGGCGGTGCGCCTGGTGCGCGCGCAGGCCCAAGCGCTGGGCATAGACCCGCAGAAGATCGGCGTGATGGGATTTTCGGCCGGGGGCTACCTGGTGGCCCAGCTCAGCGCCACCCCGGGGGACAGCTACCGCCCCGTCGACGCCATCGACGCCCAGAGCAGCCGCCCCGACTTCGCGGTCGCGCTCTACCCGGGCCACATCTGCCGCCAGGGCAGCCTCGACCCGGGCCTGCGCTTCACGAAAACAACGCCACCTACGTTCTTGCTGCACGCGTGGGACGATCCGGTCGACCCGGTCTGCAACAGCACCCTCTACGCCCAGGCCCTGGCCGCGGCCGGCGCCAAGGCCGAGGTGCACCTCTTCGCGCAGGGTGGCCACGCCTTTGGTCTGCGCTCATCCGGGCTGCCGGTGTCGTCCTGGCCCCGATTGGTCGAAGACTGGCTGCGGACGATTGGGGTCCTGCCCCGCTGAGCCGCCGGAGTCCGGGCGCCCGCGGCCCCCCTCCGCGCTCGCCGGGGCCCCGGGCCGCGGGCCGGCGGCGCCGGGCCCGCCGCCCGCCCGGCTCGGTCGCTGCGCGACCGCCGCTGCGCGGCGCGCTGCGGTCGGCCTGGCGCGGGTTAGCGTCCAGCGCGCCGCTCTGCGCGGCTGGAGGTCCGATGCTCCCGCCGCCCCCCTCCCCTCCCCGCTGCGGCGCCGATCCCGCCGCGGCCCTGGGCGGCTGGCGCTGCGCCCTGCCCCTGCCCGTGGCGGTGCCCGACCCGACCCGCCCGCTCGACTGCCGCCCGGCCCTGCGCGCGCTGGCCGCGGCGCTGCCGGCGATGGGCCCGGTGCTGGTGGGCCTGGGCCTGCACCGGCGGCTGCGGCCCGACGAGCGGGCGCTCTACGCCCCTTTTGACGTGGTGGAGCACGATCCCGACGCCTGCGCCCCCTTGGGCGGGGTGGCGGGCCTGCCCGCCTGGGTGCACCCGGCGGTGGCGGCGGCCCCAGGCGTGATCGCCGTCGGCATCGTCGAGCTGCACCAGTACGCCGGGCTGAGCGGCGGCCACAAGGCCGTGGCGGTGGGCCTGGGCGGCCGGGCGACCATCGCCGCCCTGCACGCCCGCGACCGGGTGCTGCAGCCCGGCGTCGAGCTGGGCCGCCTCGAGGGCAACCCCTTTCGGGCGGCCATCGACGCGCTGGGCGCGGCGGCGGGCTGCGGGCACGCGCTGCTGTGGGTGCCGGCGGCGCCAGCGGGGCCGGGCCGGGCGGCGCGGCCGGGCACCTGGATCTTCGGCGCGCCGGTCGAGGCGCTGGCCGCCGCCCGGGCCCTGCTCGACCCCTGGGAACACACCGACCAGCTCTACGACGAGGCCCTGCTGCACGTCCCTCCCAGCAAGGGGCAGAGCTTGTACCAGGCGAGCCGGGCGGCCACCTACCTGGGCCTCAGCCCGGCCCCGCCGCTGCGACCGGGGGCCGCCCTGACCATCGAGGCGGCGCTGCCCGAGGGCCTGGGCGCCGAGGCGGGTTTTGTGGCCGCGCTCCGCGCCGCCCGCGGGTCGTGGGAGGGCTTGCTGACCGGCCCCGAGCCCACCGGGGCCGGCGCCCAGCGGGCGGTGATCTTGGCGCTGCTGGCGCGGCGCTTTCACCTGCGGCTGCGCGGGGTCGCTGACCCGGCACCGCTGCGGGCGCTGGGCCTTGACGCTGAGGCCGCGTTGGCCCGGCGTGGGTCGGATGTGCTTGAAGTGAAAACACCTTTCGTGCGGTTACCGCAGGTTCGGGGCTGAGGCCCAGTCCGTGTTTGGGGCGGGTCCGCCGCCGCTTTGGTGGGCTCTCCCCGCGCCGCTCTGCGCCAGCGGGCTCACGTCCGCCGATGCGCGCGGTCGCGCGGGCCAGCACGATGGTGTTCATTGATGCCGGGGGCGGTCCCCGCCCCCAGACCCCCAGGGCCAGGGGCCTCCGCGGCCCCTGGCGACCCCCGCCAAAGGGGGGCCAGCGGGCAGGCTTCGCGCGGCGCATGGCAGCGCCGCGCGCCAGCCCACAAAGGCCCCCCTTTGGAAACCCCCCGATGTCGGCGCGTTTTGGGGCCGTGTTGAGCCATGAACGAGTCGCCGCGAAGGCTTCGGCTGCGGCTGGTCTGGTGGCGACCCGACACGGGAGAGCAGCGCGCTGCGACCGCGCCGCCAAGCTCAGGGCCCAGCAGCGGCCACCCGACGAATCACCACGCGAATATCGCGATGCACGTCACCTTCGAAGACCACGCAGCGCGTGCGCAAGCGCCACGGCAATGGGCCGGCCTCGGCCAGATCGAGGCGCACCCGCAGCAGCTCACCCGCGGCGCTCGGCCGCAGGCCCAAGCTGAGGCCCGGCGTCGCGCACGCCCCCGGGCGCAATGGGCCGCCCAGGCCCAGGTCGGCGGCGGGCAGCTCGACGCTGCGCCCGAGGCTCGCGCCCGGGGTGTGGGCCAGCGCGGCGGCAGCGGCCAAGCGGTCGGCGGGCACGGTGATCACGACCCGTGGGCGAGCGGCGGCCCGCGCGGGAAGCAGGGCGAGGCCGAGCAGCAAGGCCGCGGCGCGCCGGGCCCTCACGCGGGCGCCCCGAGGCCCGCGGCGACGATGCGGGCGGCGGCGGCCAGCACGGCCTCGTCGGCGGGCAGCGGCCCGTCGGGGTTCTGCGGCAGCTCGACCGAGGCGGCGATGACCACCGGCGGCCGGCCTGGGGGCCAGACCACCGCGACGTCATTGACGCGCAGCGGCATGCCCTCGGCGACCCCGGTGCCGGTCTTGTCGCCGGCCCGCCAGCCCGGGGGCAGGCCGGCGCGCAGGCGGGCCGCGCCGGTGGGGGTGCGCTCCATCAAATCGACGAGGTGGGCCCGCGAGGCGGCCGAGAGCGCGTCGCCCAGCGCGAAGGCCGCGGCGCTGGCCGCCATCGCCCGCGGGGTCGTGGTGTCGCGGGGATCGGCGCCCACCACGAGGTTCATCTGGGGCTCGTCGCGGTCGAGGCGGGTGGTGCTGTCGCCGCGGGCCCGCAGCGCGGCGGTGAAGCCGGCTGGGCCGCCAATCAGCGCGAGCATGGCGTTGGTGGCGCCATTGTCGCTCAGGCGCTGGGCGGCGTCGATGAGGTCACGCAGCGGCAGGGCGCCCTCGGCGGCCCGGGGGCCGGTCACCGGCGCGTGCGGGGGCAGCGGGAGGGGCAAGGGCACGGGCTCGTCGAGGCTGCGCCGCCCCGCGTCGACCTCGGCGAGCAGCAGCCCGGCGAGCAGCAGCTTGAAGGTCGAGCACATGCCGAAGCGCTCGTCGAGGCGGTGGCCCCAGCAGCGGCCGGTCTCGGGTTCGAGCACGGCGAGGCGCAGGCGGGCATCGGCGGCGCGCTCCAGCGCGGCGAAGGTGCGCACGGCCCCGCGGCGGCCGCCGGCCCCAGCCGGTGTGGGGAGCGTGGCGATGGCGGCGAGCCCGCCGAGCAGGGCGCGGCGGCTCCACAGATCGGTGCGCATGAGGGGCCTCGGGGTGGCGGGGCCGACCGGCCCGGGCGGGCAGCCTACAGAGCGGCGCCGCCCGGGGCCAGCGGCGGGGAGCGGCAGGTCCACCGGGGCGCCCCGCGGCGGGGCCCCACCGGTCCACGGGGGAGGCCCCCCGCGCAGGCGCGTCTCCCCGGCGTTACCCCGACGGAGCAGCCCCAGCTGCGCGCGCCGGCCCGCCGCGGCCCGAGCGCGCCCGCCCGCCCAACGGAGCCCCCATGAACAGCGTCCTGGCCCTTATCTTCGCGTTCTCTTCGGCCGCCGAGGCCGCGCCGACCCAGACCCTGAGCGTGCGCCCGGCGCGCCTCATCTGGCCGACCCTCGACGCGCGCTATGAGTCCGCCCTCGGCGACCAGGGCGCGTGGTTCGTGGACGGCATGGCCGGCCGCTACAACCCGGTGCTGCTGCGGGTGGTGAACGGGATCCTCAACCAAGAGGGCTCGACCTACACCGTCAAGGGCACAAACTTTGGTGTGGGTGGCGGCTACACCTACCACTTCAAGGACTTCACGCGGGGCTGGGGCGTCGGCGCCATCGCCGACGTCGAGCGCTTCGCGCTGAGCATCGACGGCGAGGGCGACAGCTCGGGGGTCGCGCTCACCATGCTCAGCGCCGGGGCCCAGGGCGGCTGGAAGCGCGCCTGGGACAGCGGCTTCACGCTCGGCTTCCAGGCCCAGCTCAAGTATGGCCGCGCCCTCGGGGTCAAGGGCACCGGCAACATCGAGGGCGAGCTGAGCTCGGCCTCCGAGAGCGGCTTGGTGACCGACTTCGCGACCTACCTCGGCTGGTCGTTCTAAAACGGGCGCCGCCCGGCTCAGCGCCGCGGGCTGGCCGCTGGGGTCGGGCGCAGATCAGCTTCACTGGCGCCGTTCCCACGCGCGCCAGCCGTGGGGTCGCTGGGCCCTGAGGCGGGGCGCACATCGGCGCCCGAGGCACCCTGGCCGGCCGCGGCGGTCTGGGCGCCCGCCGCCACACCCCCCGCCGCGCCATCGGCCCGCGCCCCGCGGGCGGCCGCGCCGGCCGCACCCCCGCCCGAGGCTGGGCGGGCGTCGGCGCCGGTCGCGCCTTGGGTGCTGGGGGCGCTGGGCCCCGCGCTGGGGGAGAGGTCGCCGCTGCTCGCCCCCGCGGGTCGCCCGCCGAGCGAGGGCGCGCCCCCGGTCTGCAGATCACCCGCGCTGGCGCCCGCGGTGTGCGGGACCCGCGGGCCGGCGCCCGAGAGCTGCGCGCCGCGCTCGGCGTTCCCGGCGCTGACGCCCGCGCCGAAGCGGTCCCCGCCGCCACCCGCGGCCGGCGCGCCCGTCACCGCGCCGCCGCCGAAGCCGCCGCTGGCCGGACCGGCGCCCGCCGGGCCGCCGCCAAAGCCGCCGCTCGCCGGGCCGGCGCCCGGAAGGCCGCCGCCCGAGGGCCCGGCCGGGCCGCCGAAGCCGCCGCGCAGGCCGCCGACCTGTCCCGCTGCCACCGCGCCGCCGCTGCCCGCGGGGCCGCCACCGCTCGGCGCGAAGCTGCCACCGGGGCCACCGGCGCCCGGCGCGAAGCTGCCCGCACCGGCCGAAGCTGCCCCTCCGCTCGCGCCACCCGCGCCGCCGAAGCCGGCCGAGGAGGTGCCGCCGACCGCGCCACCTGCCGCTCCACCGAAGCCGGCCGAGGAGGCTGCGCCTCCGCCTGCGCCACCCGCGCCGCCGAAGCCGGCCGAGGAGGTGCCGCCGACCGCGCCACCTGCCGCTCCACCGAAGCCGGCCGAGGAGGTGCCGCCGACCGCGCCACCTGCCGCACCGCCGAAGCCGGCCGAGGAGGCTGCGCCTCCGCCGGCGCCGCCCGCTCCACCGAAGCCGGCCGAGGAGGCTGCACCTCCGCCTGCGCCACCTGCCGCTCCACCGAAGCCGGCCGAGGAGGCCGCGCCTCCGCCTGCGCCACCTGCCGCTCCACCCAAGCCGGCCGAGGAAGCCGCACCTCCGCCGGCGCCGCCCGCTCCGCCCAAGCCGGCCGAGGAGGCTGCGCCTCCGCCTGCGCCGCCCGCTCCGCCCCAGCCGCCCGAGGAGGCTGCTCCCCCGCCTGCGCCACCCGCAGCGCCCAAGCCGGCCGAGGAGGCTGCGCCTCCGCCTGCGCCGCCCGCCGCACCTGCGCCGGGAGAGGCTGCCCGACCGGCCGAACCCGCGGCCGCGCCGCCGCCCGCCGCGCCACCGCCCGTGGCCGCGCCACCAGCCGCCGCGCCACCAGCCGCCGCGCCACCAGCCGCCGCACTTGCGCTCGGAGAGGCCGCCCGACCCGACGAAGACGACGCGCCAGACGCCGCTCCCGCGCCGCCCGAGGCCGCAGCCGCTCCGGCGCCGCCCGAGGCCGCACCCGCGCCGCCGCTGGCCGCCCCAGCGCTCGGCGAGGCTGCCCGACCCGACGAAGACGACGCGCCAGACGCTGCTCCCGCGCCGCCCGAGGCCGCCGCCGCGCCGCCCGAGGCCGCCGCCGCACCGCCGCTGGCCGCCCCAGCGCCCGGGGAGGCCGCCCGACCCGACGAAGACGACGCGCCAGACGCCGCTCCCGCGCCGCCCGAGGCCGCCGCCGCGCCGCCCGAGGCCGCCGCCGCGCCCCCGCAGGCCCACCCAGCGCCCGCGCCGCCCCCCCCCCCCGACGAGGACGCCCAGCCGCACGCGC
>JAEUKK010000096.1 GCA_016792625.1 Deltaproteobacteria bacterium
AGCGCGCAGGCTTCGCGCGGCGCATGGCAGCGCCGCGCGCCAGCGCGCAAAGCCCCCCTTTGGAAACCCCCGAGGGCGGCGCGACCCGCTGCTGTTGTGGGCGATGAAGAAGTCGCCGCGAAGGCCTGGGCTTTCGCGAGGAGGAACACGGCGTGGCCGGCCAGACGCGGCCTCAGCGGGAGGCCGCGCCGAGCGCTGGTGCGCGCTGCGTCCACAGGGGGTCGACGCGCCGCAGCGTGGCCTCGAGCTCGGCGGGTTCGAGCTCGCCGTCGGCGTCGAGGTCCCAGCTGGGCTCGCCGGGCCGGCTCAGGGCGGCGGCCTCGGCGGCGCTCACCTGCCCGTCGCCGTCGAGGTCCATGCGCGAGAGCAGCGGCACCAGGGGCGCAAAGTGCGCCGCCGGCGGGCCTTGGGCCAAGCGCGCTTGGCCGGCCAGCACCGCGCCGCCCGCGAGCAGCAGCAGCGCCAGCGCGAGCCATCCGCGGCGGCGCTCAGCCCCCATCGGCGCCCCCGGGCTGGGCGGCGGCGAGGGCCTGCAGCGCCGCCCAGCGCGCGGCCGGCGGCGGCCAGGGAAGGGTCTGCCCGAGGCTGTCTTCGTAGATCGCGCCTGCGGGGGGCAGCGCGGGCGGGGGCCCGGCCAGCGCGGCCCGCGGCGCGCTCAGCCGCCCGGCGGCGTCGCGCAGGCTCAGCTCGCCGCGCATCGAGGCGCTGGGCACCGCCGCCGGCGCGGGCGCCGACCCGTCGAGGGGCAGCGGGGCGGAGCGGCCCTCTGGGGCCGGATCGGGCACGCCATAGCGGGCCAACAGCGCGCCGCGCAGGCCGTCGAGGCCCACCGGCGCGTCAATCTCGGCGATGGGCAGGCCCGGGCCCCACAGGGCCAGCGGCACATGCAGGGTGCTGTCGGCCAGCACGTGCCGGTGGTTAAAAGTGCCGTGCTCGCCAAGGTCTTCGCCGTGGTCAGCGAAGAGCACCACCGTGACCCGGCCGGCCCAGGGCGGGGCCTCGAGCGCCGCCCACAAGGGGGCGAGCTGGGCGTCGGCGTAGAGCAGGGCCCCCTCGTACTGACCGCGGATGGCGTCGAGCTCGGCCGCCCGCAGCTGCTCGGCCCGCGCGCCCGGCGCCTCGGCGTGGGCCTGCAGCGCGGCGTAGACCTCGACCGGCAGCACCGGCACCCCGTCGGGGCGCACCGCCTGGCTCGGCCGAAAGTCGGGGTAGTAGCTGTTCTGCCAGATGCGCTCGTAGAGCAGTGGGTCGTCGAGCAGCGCGCCGATCCGCGCGCCAGCCCCCGGGCGCTGCAGGCCGAAAAAGGGCCCCGGCTTGGCATAGGGCGTGTGCATGTCGTAGCCGTGCACAAAAAGCAGAGCCGGCCGGTCCTCGGCGGCCAGTGTGTTGAGGCGGTCGAGGGCGAGCGGCACGGTGGCCTGAAAACTGCCAAAGTCGGCCGTCGACCAATAGTGCTGAAAACCCGCGTCGAGGCCGAAGCTGGGCCCGAGGTGCCCGCCGGCCACCACCGCCTCGGTGCGCCAGCCGGCCTGGGCGAGGGCGGCGGCCAGGGTCGGCGCGTCGTCGGGCAGGGGCGGCGCGTCGTAGCGCAGGGGCCCCGCCGCCTCGGCGCCTTGGCCCAAGAACAGCGCGCGGTGCGAGAACAAGCTCTCGTTGGCCTGGGCGAAGGCCTGGGTGAAGCGCAGGCCCTGGGCCACCCGGGCGTCGAGGCCGGGGCTCAGGCTGTGGCCGCCGGGGTCGCGCCGGCCGAGGTGGTCGCCGCGCAGGGTGTCGAGCGAGATGAGCACCAGCAGCGGCGCTTCAGGGGGCGGCGCGCAGGCCGCGAGCCCCCCGAACCCCGCGAAGCCGAGCGCGGCGAGGGGGCGGCGGGGGCTGCGGGGCGCGGGCATGCCGCCGGGGCTAACGTGGGCGGCGGAGGCCCCATGCGCGCGACCCCGACCGAGCTCCGCCTCGCCGCCCTGCTCGCCCTGCTGAGCCTGCTCGGCCTCGCCGCCGCCCGGGCCGCCGCTGACCGCGCGCTGGCGGTCGCCGCGCACCGCCGGGCGGCCCAGATCGCCGCGCAGCACGGTCATCCACGCGAGCGCTGACACCCGGGCGCCGCGCAGACCCCGCCCACCGCCGCCTCGCGCGCGCCAGGCCGACGGGCGGGCGGCGCACCGCGCCGGTCGCGCAGCGACCAAGGCCCGCAGGGCCGCGCCCAGCCCGGGGGCCGCCGGCGGCCCGCGGCCGCCGGGGCGCCCAACCCCCTCACTCGCTGGTCGCCTCGCGCCGCATCAGCATGTCGATCGCCAAGCGCGGCTTGACGCGGCCCGCGGCGATCGCGCCGACCGCCTCGGTCAGGGGCAGGTTGACCTTGTGGCGCTGGGCGAGGGCCACCAGCGCGGCGGCCTCGCGCACCACCGCCTCTTCGACCCCGCCGGCCCCACAGAGGCGCCGCCCGATGACCACGCCGGGGTGCTCGGGGTGCTTGCCCGCGGCCACCAGCTCGCCCACGCCCGCGAGGCCCGAGAAGGTGCCCTCGTCGGCCCCGAGCGCGCGGCCCAGCCGCCGCCCCTCGGCCAGCCCGCGGGTGACGATGACCGCCTGCACGCCGACCCCGAGCTGCAGCGCCTCGGCCACGCCCACCGCCACCGACAGCACCCGCACCAGCGCGCCGGCCATCTCGACCCCGATGAGGTCAGACGAGGTGTAGACGCGGCAGATGGGGCTGTGCAGGGCTTTTTGGGTGAGGGCGGCCACCTCGTCGTAGGGGCTCGCGGCGACCAGGGCCGAGGGGCGGCGGGCGCTGACCTCGGCGGCGATGGCCGGGCCGGCCAGCGCGCCCACCCGCAGACAGTCGGTGCGCTCCTTCACGAGATCGGTGAGCCACAGGCCCGTCTCGGGCTGCAGGCCGCGGGTGGCCAGCACGACGCGGTTGTGCGGCCCCGGCTGGGCTTGGCTGAGCACCTCGCCCACCGCCTCGAGCGGCACGGCGACGAGCACCAGCTCGACCTCGCGGCAGAGCGCGGCGAGGTTGGGGCTGCCGGCAAAACCGCGCGGGGGCTGGCCCCGGTAGCCCAGCCGGGGCTGGTTCCCGGCCTCGGCGGCCAACATGGCGAGGGAGCGGCCCCATTGGCCGCTGCCCAAGATCGCGAGGTTCATGGGGACTCCGCGGGGCGGGCGCCGACGGCCGGCGCAGAGAGGGGGACATCGCCGAGACCGGCGTGGGCGAGGCGGTTTCCGTAGTAGAGCGCCAAGCGCGGGGCCACGCGCACCCGGCCTCCGCCCACCTCGGCCACCGCCGGCTGGCTGTGAAAGCGCGAGAAGCGGTCGAGCGCGAGGCGCAGCGTGGCCTCGGTGGGATCGGCGCCGCTGGGCAGGTGGCTGCGCAGGGCCCCGGCGGCGACCTTCGCGTCGAGGGCTTCGCGCAGACGGCCGACCGCCTCGGCCAGGGCCGCCCGGGGCAGCAGGCGCTCGTCTTCGGAGAGGAACATGCGCTCCCAGGTGCTGCGGCGGGGGCTCTCGGCGACCAAGAGGCGCCAGGCGGCGTAGGCGACGAGGTGCGTCTCCATCACGGTGTTGTCGCGGTGCCAGGCCCGCACGAGCGCGCCCGAGAGCGCCTCGGTGTAGACCCGGTCACGCTGCGCATCCTCGACGAGCTGGCCCTCGCGGTCGAGCACATAGGCCCGGCGGTCGAGCAGGCCGCCGCCCCGGCCGAGGCTGCGGCCCTGCTCATCGACCGGGTTGCCGAAGAGGTCGAGCGGGGCGCCAAAGTGCACGATGACCGAGGCGTCGAGGGCCAAGATCTGGCGGGTGAAGCTGGCCACGCTGCGCGAGTCGCTGAACTCGTCGTCCGAGATGATGTAGCGGCGCTGGCCCGACTCCTTCAGCGCGTCCTCGATGAGGGTCTCGGCCTCGAGCACCATCGCGTAGGACAGGGCGCAGGGCACCACGAGCACGTCGCGGGCCGGCGCGCCGCCCGCCGCCTCGGCCCGCAGCGCCTCTTGCCACGCGATGAGGCCCGTGCCCAAGAGGCCCTTCTTCACGTCAATCTCGACCTCGCCGCTGCGGGCGCGGGTGCCGCCGGGGAAGAAGAGGGAGTGGTGGCCGCTGCCGATGGCCTCGGTCGAGTAGTCCTTGAGCGTGTCTTTGTAGAGCTGGTGGCGCTTGCGGCGGTCGACGGTGTACGCGCCCAGCCGGCTCATGAAGAAGGCCATGACCGGGTTGCTGAAAAGATTGAGCCCGGCGCCATAGATGAACGGCGGCAGCCCAGCGGCGTGCAGCGCGTAGCCGATGAGGGGGCTGTCCATGTTCGAGAGGTGGGTGGGCGTCAAAATCAGCGTGTGGGTGCGGGCCAAGCGCTGCAGCAGGGCCACATCGCCGCGGATGTGCACGCGCTGCAGCGGGTCGACGTGGCCGCCGAACCAGCCCGCGCCCGCCCCGTCGGCGGCGGCGCCTCTGCCCCGGCCCGGGTCGGCGGCGGTGAGGATGCGCGAGAGGCCGCTGGGCAGCACCGAGGTGGCGAAGCGGTAGGTGCGCGGCGAGAAGGTGTTGTGGATTTGGCCGGCGTAGGCGCCGACCAGCCCGAGCAGGGCGGTCTCTTGTTCGGCCCGGCCGCGGTGCACCGCCCGGGCCGCCTCTTCGATCTGACCGCGCTCGACGCTGTCTTCGGGGCTCAGGCCGCCGCGGGACTCGGCGAAGCGCCGCCGCTCTAAGTAGACGGCCTCGGCGAGCAGGTCGGCCACCGCGCCATCGGCCCGGGGGAGCAGGCGCAGGCGGGCCCGGCGGAGCAGGGCCGCGCGCAGCTCAGGCAGCGACGTCGAGACAGGCAGCGCGTCGGGCGCGGCGGGGCGGGCGGAGCGGGCCATGGGCGCACCTCGGCCCCGACACTACCAAAAGGGCGGGCTCAGCCCCGAGGCGGAGCGGGCGGCTTGTTGCGCTTCTCGGCCAGCACGATGTGCTCGGTGCGGATGGTGTCGCGCGCGTGGTCGGCGCGGTCGGCGCTAGCCCGGGCGATGACCTCGAGGCCGGCGGCGCGCAGGGCGTCCATGGTCGGGCTGAGCGCGTCGACCGGCTTCTCGCCGACGAGGCCGTCGCCGACGACGATCGCGAAGCGGCCGCCCGACTCGAGGGCCGCGCCTTGGCAGCCGATCCAGGCGGCGGTGTCGGCCCGCCAGCGGTCGAGCGCGTCGCCCCGGCCGAGCGCGCGGAAGCTGCGGCGGCTGCCCACCTCGGAGGCCATGCCGCGCCCGGCGTCGAGGCCGAGCCAGACCAGCCGCAGCTGCTGCATGGGCAGGTAGTCGTAGACGCCGGGGTAGGGCGGCGAGGTGAGCACCAGCCCGGTGCCCGGCGGCGGGCCCTTGGCGCGCGCGTCGGCGAGGCGCAGGCGGGGCGCGGTGTGGGGCGGCAGCGCCTCGATCTTGCGGGCCAGCTCACGCGCCTTCTTGTGGAAGAGCACCGCGGTGGTGCCCCGCGGGCGGTGGGTCACCACACGCTTGTTGCTCGTGTCGCTCTCGCGGTAGCTCGCCTTGACCACGATCGACGAGAAGACCGCCTCAAGCAGGCCGCGCGCGGGGCCGCTGACCTCGCGGATCTGCAGGATCATGCGGGCGAGCTCGTCGCGCACGTGGGGCTCGTACCACTCGTCGAAGAGCGGGTCGGCCTCGACCGGGGTCGGGGCCTGGGCCGCCGCGGCGATGCGGCGTGAGGCCGAGCGCAGGGCGGCGGCGGCAGCCGGGTCGGCGCAGCGGGCCGAGGCCACCAGCAGGGCGATCGGCGAGAGGTCGGTGCCCGAGGCGCCGCGGCCGGCCAAGGCGGCCTCGACCAGCACCGTGCCGCCGCCGCAGAAGGGGTCGTGCACGTCGCCGGCGCAGGCCTGGATCACCGCCGCGGCGCAGTCGGGGTGCATGCCCGCCGGGTAGGTGTGAAAGCCGTGGGTGGCCCGCTCGACCCGCCCGTTCGCCGAGACGGCCGCGGCCATGGCCGAGGCCAGCGCCGGGTCGCCGCTGGTGCGCACGCTGAGCGGCGGGGGCGGCCCGGCCACCC
The DNA here is from genome assembly GCA_016792625.1 of Deltaproteobacteria bacterium. Lineage (GTDB taxonomy): Bacteria > Myxococcota_A > UBA796 > UBA796 > UBA2385 > JAEUKK01. The sequence continues at coordinate 6,025 of JAEUKK010000096.1, forward strand.
GCTGGCTGTCGTCGCCGCCGAGCTTGAGCTCAGGCAGCAGGTCTTCGACCCGGAGCTCTTGGGCGTCGCGCTTCTTGCGCTTGCCGGCCAAGGATACGCTGAGGCGCCGGCTGCCAGAGGGGGGCGGAGATTGAGGGGCCATGGCGCGCTCCGGGTGGGGACGCGCGCTTATGCCGGGCCCCGGGCCCTGTCGCGGCGCCGACGGGCGCTCAGGGCGAGAAGGCCGACCACCGCGCCAATCCCAAGCGCCGGCACCGGCGCGGCGCAGCCCACCGGCAGCTTGGCCACGGGTTCGCAGGCGCCCGCCTCGGGGTCCTCGTCGTCGCAGTCATCGCCGAGCGTGAGGCCGTCGCCGTCTTGATCGAAGTCGTCGCCCCCATCACAGGCGTTGTCGGCGCCGTCGTACCAGACCTCGGCCGCACCGGGGAAGCTGTCGGGGTCGGCGTCATCGCAGTCGGCGCCGCCATAGGCCCGCCCACCGACCCCGTCGAGGTCGGCATCAAAGGCGCGCACTGCGGCGACCACGTCGGGCAGCGGGCCGATCGGGCGACCGCGGCCCTGGGCTTTGCCCGTCTCGATGAGCAGGGCGCGCAGCTCTTCCGGCGGGAGCGGGGCGCCCAGCCGGTCGAGGGCCGCGCCTTGCACCAGCACCGCGGCCGCGGCCACGATGGGCGAGGCCGAGCTCGTGCCCCCAAACGCGTCGACATAGGCCTGATCGAGCTCGCCGTCGATGCTGTCGAACCAGCCGTAGCCGGTGGAGAAGACGGAGGAGCCCCAGCCCTGCAAGCTCACCCGCGCCCCGTGGGTGGAGAAGCTCAGCGCGTCGCGGCTGCCGTTGCTCGCGCCGGCCCCGACCAGGATGGCGCCCGAGTCGCCCCAGGAGCGGTAGTCGTCGTAGAGGGCGTCGTCGAGGTCCTCTCCGCCGTTGCCGGCCGCGCCGACGATGACCACGCCGGCGTCGACCCCGGCGCGCACGACCTCCCAGATCGCGGGGTCGAGCTCGGCGGGGCCATAGCAGTCGGCGCAGCGCAGGCCGAGCTGCATCTCGAGGAGAACGACGTCGCCCGCAGCGCTCGCGTTGATCGCCGCGTTGATCGCCCGGGCGCGGCGCTCACCCTGCTCATTGGACCACTCGGGGAAGAGCCGCAGCGCGGCCTCAGGCGCCCCGCCGGTGACCCCAAAACCGTTGTCGGAGGCCGAGGTCTGGCCGATGACCGCGGTGCCGTGCTGCTCCCAGCCGTACTCAAAGACGAAGGAGGGCACCGTCTGGCCGGGCTCGAGCTCGGCGCCGACGTCCTCCAGGTCTTCATGGTCGAGGTTCCACCCGTACTCGACGTCGCTCAGACCCACGCCGCCGCCCCGCAGGCCCAGCGCCCAGGCCTCGCGGGCGCCGATCCCCGCATCGGCGTCGAGGTAGCCCTGCCGCGCGCTGTAGTCGGGGGTCTCGCTGCCCTGGTCTGCGGGCGGCGGGGCGGCGGGCCGGCCGGCGTAGCTCCACACGAGGAGGCCCTCGGCTTGGGCCGCGGCGCGGGCGGCGGCGAGCTGCCGGAGGGCCCCGGCGGGCAGGCGCAGGCTCAGGCCGCTGGCGAGGTCAGGCTGCGGCCGACCCGAGGTGGCCGCGGCCCGGGCCCGCAGCGCGTCGGCGGCGGCCGGGTCCAGGGTGGGCTGCAGCGCGCCGCCTTGGGCCTCGAGCGCCGCTTGCAGGCGGGCGAGGGCGGGGTCACGCGCGGGCGCGTGCAGGCTGCGCAGGCGCCCGTCGACGAGGCGCACGCCCAGCGGGTCGGCGAAGCGCAGGCGAAGCACGACCGGCTCGTCGTCTTGCAGGCCCTGGGCGTCGCGCACACCGGCGCTGGGGCCCGCGAAGGCGACCGGCGCGAGCAGCGAGAGGACGGCGGAGAGCAGCGCGCGGCGCAACAACATGGGGGGCTCCAGAGCGGGCGGGGGGCCGCGGCCCCGAACATGCCACGGCCGGCCCGCGGCCGTCAGGGCGCGCGGGCCACGGCCGCTCAGACCGAGAACAGGCGGAAGGGCTCGTCCTCGACGAAGCCGGCTTTTGCGTAGCTGCGCCAGGCCGCCTCGTTGGCCTCGTTGACGTGCAGGGTCGTGAGCCGCCCCTCGGCGTGCAGCAGGCCGAGCAGGCTGCGCACCGCACGGGCGCAGATGCCGTGGCCGCGCCAGGCGGGGCTCACGTAGGTGCCGCCGAGCTGGGCGCCGCTGGGGCCGCAGCGGGCCACGTCGATGGTGAAGACCGGGGGCCCCTTGGGTGGGCGGCTGACCACCACCTTTCCCGCCTCGATGCGCTGCAGCACGCGCTCTTCGAGGATCTCGAGGTCCACGCGGTCGGGGCTGATGCCGAGGTCCTCGGCCAACATGCCGAGCTCCATCTCGACCAGGGCGTCGAGGTCGGCCCGCATGGCCGGCCCGACGGGCAGGGTGGGGCCAGCCGAGGGGGCGCCGGCCACCCATAGGCGCTGGTCGAAGGCAACCCGAAAGGGCGGCCGCCCCATGCCCCACCAGCAGGCGTCGGTCACCGCCCGGGGCCCGACCATGATGAGCGCGCCGCCCTCGAGCGCGATGCGGGCGCCCAGCGGATGGCCCCCCTCGGCGGCGCCGGCGGGGCAGCACATGGTCGCCGGCTCGCCGGGCGCGCTGCGGCGCACGAGCGCGGCGGTGACCAGCGCCGCGCCGTCGTGCACGCCCACCCAGCGCTCGACCAGCTCGGCCGGCACATCCCCGGCCTCGGCCCGCTCGAGCCGGTGGAGGAGGTACTGGTTCGCCGCCGGGGCCTCTACGAGCAGCGCCCGCAGCGCGCGCCGGGCGGCGGCCACCTCATCGGGAGAGGGGCCGCGCTCGGCCTCAGCGGGGCCGCTGCCTGCGGTTGTGGCTGCGGCGATGGGGAGGACGCTGGCGCGCATTGCGCGTGGCGGGTATCCCCCGCGCCGATCCCAGGGGAGCCCGATGAAGATCCACTCCGAGAGCCGGCTGCGCCACCCGCTCGACACGGTCTACCGCACCTACCGCGACCGCATGCCCGAGATCGCCGCCTACATGCCCGACATCGAGCGCATCGAGGTGCGCAGCCGCACCGAGGGGCCCCGCGGGCCGCAGCTGCTCAACATCTGGCACGCGAAGAAGAACATCCCCAAGGTGGCCCAGGGCGTGGTCAAGCCCGAGTGGCTGTACTGGGAAGATCACGCCCAGTGGGACGATGCCAACACCTGGGTCGACTGGACGCTGGTGGTCCCCACCTTCCGCGAGGGCGTGCGCTGCAGCGGTCGCAACCAGTTCTTCGCTGACGGGGCAGGCACGCGGGTGCTGCTGACCGGCGAGCTCACCATCAAGATCAAGGACGTGCCGGGCGTCCCCTCGATCCTCGCCGGGCGCTTGGCCCCGATGGTTGAGGAGTTCATCGTGAAGCTGGTGACGCCGAACCTCGAGAAGGTGAACCACTCGCTCGGGCAGTTCCTCGACGACGGGCGCTGAGCCCCGCCGCCGCAGAATGGCCGGCCGACCGCGCCGTCGCCGCGCCGCCGCCCACAGGAGCCGTCCATGCGCCTGCCCTCCCCCCTCTCCTTCTGCCGCAGCCCCTTCGCCCCAGCCCTCACCGCGCTGGGGCTCGTCGTTTTGGTGGCCAGCCCCGCCCAGGCCGGCCCGCTGGGCAAAGAGTGGCAGTCCCAGCCCTTTGTGCGCCCGGCGGTGGGCGCGAGCAGCTGGTCGTCCAACGGCCAGACCGCGGCGGCGGCCACGGTCGGCGTCCGTGCGGGCATCAACTACTGGGAGCAGGGCCGCAAGCTGCCCAAGCTCACCGGCCAGGCCCGGGTCGCCGGCGACTACCTGCTCAGCGCCAGCGACGTCTCGGGGTGGGAGGTGCGGGTCGGCAACTTCATCGGCCCGACCTGGCGGCACGTCGGCCTGAGCTTCGGGCCCGACCTCTTCCACAACCAGTACATTGTCGCCGGCACCGTCCTCGCGCCGGTGACCGGCATCGCGGCGCCTCTGATCGGCTCGGCCCAGCAGGGCGCGGTGAGCGCCTATGTGGGCCTCGAGCCCTCTTGGTACATGGTCGGCGAGCGGCCGGGCGTCGACTGGGCCAATGACGACGTGCCCTTCGGCTTCGGCGACGAGTTCCGCTACCTCGCCGGGGCCAGCGTCGCGATCAGCGAGCTGCGGGTCGGCGTGAACTACCAGTACCGCATCACCTCGGGCGGCACCGAGAGCGGCTTCGGCCTCGCCCTCGGCTACAACCCGCCGGCCACCACGGGCAAGGTGCGGGGCGGCAAGAAGAAGAAGAAGGGCTGAGCGGGCGGGCGGCGGTCCGGTGTCAACGGCGTGACGCGCTTTGACCTCGACCGGACAGGCGCCTCCGGGCGGGTGAGGCCCCGCGGGGCTACTGTCGGCCACCTGCCCGCCGGAGCGCCCATGTCCAGCCCAACCGCCGCCGCACCCTCCGTCCGCTTCGGCCTCCTCCTCTCCCCCGCCCTGCTGTTGGCGCTCGGGCTCGGGGCCTGCCGGCCGACCATCGAGGGCGACAAGTCCATCGGCGACCTCTACGGCGAAGACTCGGGCGGCGCCGACGGCGCCGATGGCGCGACCGACACCGGCGGCGAAGACACGGGCGGCGAAGACACCGGCCTCGACATCGCCCCGCCCGTGGTCTACGACTGCGACACCGCGCCCACCACCGATTTTGCCGGCACGCCCACCGCCGGCGCCCGGGCCTACCACGGCATCGCTTTTGACGACGTGGGCAACCTCATCGGCTGGGATGGCCGCAGCGCCTTGGTCAAGGCCACCTACGACGGCGACCGCGAGGTCTTCCTGCCCGGCATCAACTACGCCGAGCAGCTCGACCGCCTGCCCGACGGCGACTTCGTCATGGGCGACCCCTGGGGCGGCAACCTGCTGCGCATCTCGCCCGAGGGCGCGAGCACCGTCCTCGCCAGCGGGGTCAGCGGGGTCTACGGCGTGACCACCGGCCCCGACGGCAATGTCTACGTCGCCAACGGCGGCGTGCTCCGGGTCGAGGTCGCCACGGGCACGGTGACCACCCTGCTCGACGCCCCAGCCGACGGCAGCTGGATCGCCCACTCCATCGAGTTCAACCTCGACAGCACCATGCTGTACATCGGCACCATCGGCTCGGGGCAGCTCTTGGGCCTGCCCCTCGACGAAGACCTCAACCCGAGCGGCGAGCCCACCGCCCTGGCCAGCGTCGGCTCGGGCTGGCACGACGCCGTCGCGGTCGACGCCTGCGGGATCGTGTGGGTGCCCGACTACTACAGCTCGGGCTTCTACCGCATCGATCTCGAGGCGGGCACGGTGAGCAACGCGGTGCCCACCGGCGGCCGGGCCTACGGCCACGGCGCGGTCTTCGGCACGGGCATCAACGGCTGGCGTCGCGACGCGATCTACCAGCCCCAGCCCTACAACGGGTCCACCGTGCGCGAGGTCGTGATCGGCGTGCCCACCGGCGACACGGTGCGCACCTGGCGGGGCGAGCGCGTCTCCTACTGAGCTTGAGCGGCGTCGGGCGCCGCAGACCGCAGCTCCCTCCTTTGATCTCGCCGACCTCCCCCGCCGAGGACGCCATGCGCACCCCCTCTCTCCGCCTCCTCCTCCCCCTGCTCGTCGCGGCCTGCGGCGGGCCCAAGCCCGACGAGACCCCGGGTGAGGAAGACTCCGGCGGTGAGCCCGACCGCGTGTGGGACTGCGTGCTCACGCCCGATCCGGTGCCCGACTATGGCCTCGAGGTCGGCTGCCGCGCCGACTACGACCTGCTGGCCGCTGATCCGCTCGACGCGAGCATCCCCGGCGCCCAGTCGAGCAAGACCATCATCGACCGGGTCGACGGCAACGCGCTCTACTTCACCAATTCCGAGCTGTACCCCATCCACTACGAGTTCGCCTCGCAGTTCTTGAGCGGCGGCGACCTGCCGATCGTCGGCGATCTCGGCTCGTTCAACGCGACCGAGTACTACTCGCCAGACCGGCGTTTTATCTTGGGCGCGGTCACCTACTACGAAGAGCCCGCGGCTTGGGTCTACGAGATCTCGCCCTACGACACCGCCGACGCCGACATGATCACGTTGGCCTACCGCTCGATCGCCGCCAGCTCGTATTTTGGGGGCGAGCTGCTCTTCCACCCCACGTCCGAGGCGGTGAACGCGGTCGCAGCCGGCCTGCCGCCCGACGTCAAGCAGATCTCCACCGCTGAGCTGTTCGCGGGCATCACCTACCAGCCGCTGAACCTCGGGCGCTCGATGGGGCAGCTGCGCTTCTACCGCAGCACCGAGGTCGAAGACTTCGTAAACTACCGCGAGATCGTCGTCCTCGACAAGATCCCCAACGACATCTCGATCGTCGCGGGCACGATCACCGCCGAGTTCCAGACCCCGTTGGCCCACATCAACGTGCTGGCCCAGAACCGCGGCACGCCCAACATGGCCCTGCTCAACGCCTGGGACGACCCCACCCTGCGCGCGCTGGAGGGCAAGTGGGTCGAGCTGGTGGTCGAGGGCCTCGATTGGCAAATCCGCGAGGTCACCGAAGCCGAAGCCCAAGCCTGGTGGGAGACGAGCCGCCCCGAGCCCCTCGACGCCCCCGCGATGGACACGACCGTCACCGGCCTGTGGGACTGCGAAGACATCCTCGACCTCTCGCTGCCGCTGGGCGAGGCGCTGCGTGCCCGCATCCCCGCTTTTGGCGGCAAGGGCACGAATATGTCGGCGCTCGTGCACATCGGCGAAGACGTCGTGCTGGAGCCCTGCTTTGTCACGCCCATGCACTACTACAACAACCACATGGAGACCCACGGCCTCTGGCTGCGCTACGACGAGCTGACCCGCGCGCCCGACTGGGCCGACCCGCGGCGCCGGGCCGAGCTGCTCGCCGAGCTGCAGGCCGAGATCATGGCCGCCCCGCTCGACCCCGACTTCTTGGCCCTGCTCATCGAGAAGATCGACGCCGACTTCGATCAGGCCAAGATGCGCTTCCGCTCGTCGACCAACGCCGAAGACTTGGGCAACTTTACCGGCGCGGGCCTGTATACGAGCAAATCAGGCGAGTGGGACCCGACCGGCGAAGACCTTGAGAAGACGGTCAAAGAGGTCTGGGCCTCGGTCTGGAACCCCCGCGCCTGGGAAGAGCGCGAGTATTGGGGCATCGACCACACCCGCGTGGGCATGGCCACCCTATCCAACCCCACCTTCGACGGCGAAGACGCCAACGGCGTGGCGGTGACCGGCAACGTCTTCGACACCTCAGGCCTCGAGCCGGCCTTCTACATCAACGCCCAGATCGGCGAGAACAGCGTCGTATTGCCCGCTCCGGGCCATACCACCGACCAGATTTTGTACTACTACAACATGCCCGGGCAGCCCGTGGTCTACATCAACCACAGCAACCTGATCCGCGAAGGCGACACCGTGATGAGCAACGCCGAGCTCTATGCTTTGGGCACCGCGCTCGACGCCATTCACAAGTTCTTCTACGAGGCCTACGGCACGAGCGGCGGCTTCTACGCCATGGACACCGAATTCAAGGTCGTCGACGGTGAGGTCGTGATGAAGCAAGCCCGGCCCTACCCGGGCTGGAACAGCGGGGGTTGAGATGCGGCGCCTGAACCTGGGCCTGTTGGCCCTCGCCGCGGCCTGCGGCGGTGATCCCAAAGACAGCGGCGGGGCGGCGGGCGCCGACGGGGGCGGTGATGGCGGGGGCGAGGTCGTCGACCCGGCCACCGTCCCGCTCAAGGGCAGCTGCCCGCTGGATGTGCGCTGGGGCGGCTTCGCGGTCGACAGCAACCCCGACTACGCCGCCGCCTCGGGCGCGGTGGCCGACGGCGTGGTGCCGATCGCCGTGCTCACCGAGCTGCTCACCGAGGGCGAGTGCACCATCTGGCGGCGCGAGAACCCCTTCTGTGACCCCGGCTGCGGGCCAGGCGAGACCTGCGGCCTCGACGGCGTCTGCGTGCCCTACCCGGCCAACCAAGAGCTCGGCACCGTGGTGGTCGAGGGCCTGAGCGCCCCCCTCTCGATGGAGCCCGTGACCCCCGGCGCCACCTACTTCGAGACCGGCCTCGACAACCCGCCCTGGGGCACGGGCGAGCTGGTCGCGCTGCGCACCGGGGGCGGCGCTTTTGACGAGGCGGTGCTGTTTGGCGTGGGCCCCGAGGTGCTGGTGCCCGAGAACCTGATCTGGGAGCTCACGCCTGGCGAGCCCTTCACCGTGCGCTGGACGCCCCCCGTCGCGGGCGCCCGCACGCGCGTGACCCTGCGCCTGCGCGTCGATCAGCACGGCATCACCCCGTCGGCCCTCGAGTGCAGCTTCGCCGACGACGGCGAGGGGGTCGTGCCTGCCGCGGTCTTCTCGGCCCTGACCGAGTACGGCCTCACCGGCTTCCCCTCGGGTGACCTGCACCGCGAGACCGTCGACAGCGCCGACATCGGAGAGGGCGGCTGCCTCGACTTCACGCTGTCGAGCAGCCAGCTCGCCGAAGAGGTGCGCATTGAGGGCTACACGCCCTGCAACCGCGACGAAGAGTGCCCCGAGGGCCAGACCTGCAACCTGCCCCTGCAGCGCTGCGAGTAGAGCAGGCAGGGTGGGCGGGGGGCCCTGCCCCCCGCAACGCCCCCCAGCAGGTCATTCTGGCGAAGGGGCGCGCGCGGGGCTCAACCCAAGGCCATCATGCGGTCCATGGGCTGCAGCGCGGCGAGGCGCAGCGGCTCGGGCATCTCGATGCGCGGGGCGAGGTCACGCAGCGCGTCGCGGATCTTCTCGAGCGTGTTGCGCCGCATATGCGGGCACTCGTTGCAGGCGCAGGTCTCGTCCATGCCGGGCAGCGGCAAGAAGGTGCGGTGGGGCGCCGCCTTCTGCATCTGGTGCAAGATCCCCGGCTCGGTGCCCACGATGAAGGTGTCGGCGTCGGGCGTGGTGGTCGCGTAGCGCAGCAGCGAGCTGGTGCTGCCGATGTGATCCGCGTGCTGCAGCAGCTGCGGCTCACACTCGGGGTGGCAGATGACCTTGGCCGCGGGGTGGCGCACCTTGAGCTGGATGAGCTTCTGCTCAGAGAAGGTCTCGTGCACGATGCAGGCGCCGGGCCAGAGCTCCATGTCGCGGCCGGTCTGCTGCATGAGGTAGCGGCCGAGGTTCTTGTCGGGGCAGAACAAGATCTGCTGATCGCGGGGGATGCTCTCAATCACCCGCACCGCGTTGCTGCTGGTGCAGATGATGTCGGACACGGCCTTTACGCCCGCCGAGCAGTTGATGTAGCTGACCAGGGCCGCGCCGGGGTGGGCCGCCTTCCAGGCCGCGACCCGCGCGGCGGGGGCGGCGTCAGCCAAAGAGCAGCCGGCCTTCATATCGGGCACGATGACGATGCGGCCCGGGTTCAAGATCTTGGCGGTCTCGGCCATAAAGTGCACGCCGCAGAAGAGGATCACCTCGGCGTCGGTGTCGCGGGCGGCGCGGGCGAGCTGCAGCGAGTCGCCGATGTGGTCGGCGAGGTCTTGGATGTCGGGCTCTTGGTAGTAGTGCGCGAGGATCACCGCCTTGCGGATGCGGCGCAGCTCGTCAATCTCGTCGAGGATGTCGAGGTGCTGCGATGCTGCGGTCGTGGTGGGCGCGGTCGTGGACAAGAGGCCTCCAGGGCAGCCGCCTAACGTGGGGCCCCCGCGGCGCTGCCCCCTTCGAGAGCACCGCAGGCTTGCCCTTGGCAGGTCAAGTTAGATAGACTTCGAGGGCCCTTGTTCCACGGGGCTGAGATCCACGGCCCGCCCCCGCCTCCGCGGGGTCGGCCGGCCCCCCGCTGGCTCATCGCCCCCCGCAGGCCGCCGCTCTGCGCCCCGAGGCCCTCATGCTCCGCCGCTCTGCCCGTCCGCACGGTCCGCACGGTCCGCACGGTCTGCACGGTGCGCTCCGCCGCACCGCCGCCGCGCTCGCGCTCTGCTTCGCCGCCGCCGGCTGCGCGCACCGGGGCCTCAACCTGCCGGGCCCGACCGACCGCATGGGGCACGACCCCGCCGCCCCCGGGCCCCAGGTCGCCAAGAAGGCCGCCCCCAAGGCCCAGCCGCGCCGCGCCGAGCGCCGGCAGCCCAGCGCGGTGGGTGATCGGGTGGCCGTCGCGGCGGGTGAGCTGGTCGGCATGAACCCGCTCATCGTCAACGGCGAGAAGCACCGCTACGACTGCTCGGGCTTCGTCATCGCCGCCTACGCCGGCGCCGGCCTGCCCCTGCGGGGCTCGACCCGCGACATGTACGAGAAGGCCGAGGCCTGGGGCCTCTTGCACGAGGGCCGCACCGCGAAGCCCGGCGAGGTCGTCTTCTTCGACAACACCTACGACCGCAACCACAACCGGCGCCGCGACGATGATCTCTCGCACATCGCCATCGTCGAGCGGGTGCTGCCCGATGGCACGATGACGCTGGTGCACCTGGGCAGCGACGGGGTGGTGCGCATCGCGATGAACCTCAAGCACCCCGACCTGCGCGTCAATGACGCCGGCGAGGTCATCAACAGCTACATCCGCCCCTCCCGCGACGCGAAGACGGGCCCGGTGCTCACCGGCGAGCTGTTCCGGGGTTTTGCGCCCCTCTACGACCTGCCCCAGGGCGACGACGACACGGGCGCGGTCTCCGACCTGCGCTGAGCACCGCCGCCCGCCGCCTCAACGGCTGGCAGCCGCCGGCTTCCCGGTGCGCGCGTCGGTCGCCCCGCGCAGGGGCAAGGCCGCGTCGTCGGGCGCGGGGGCGAGGCGCAGGCTGAGCCAGGCGCCGAGCGCGATCAGGGCCAGCGCCGCGGCGAGGGCCGACCGCAGGCGCGCGCCGCGCGGGTCGAGGGCCTCGGCCGGATAGGGCGCCGGCGCCGCCACAGGATCGTCGACCATGCGCGCCCTCGCCCCGCTCTCTACGCTGCTGCTCGCCGGGAACGCCGCGTTGCTGCTGTGGATCGGCGCGCTCGCTGCCACCGGCGCCCTGTCGGGGAATACCACGCCCCTGCCGCCCACGCCGCCGACCGCCGCGCCCACCGCCGCGGCCCCCGCCGACCCGCGCGGGCACCTGCCGCTGGGCGGCATGCCCGGCGGGCCCACCGCGCCCCACGACGCCTGCCTGCGCCTCGAGGGCTTCTTGCTCAACCTCAACGCCCAGCTGGTCGCCGCGGGCAAGGTCGGGCCGCGCACCCTGCCCGAACTGCGCCAGCTCAGCGCGACCGGGCGCTGCGCGGTCAGCGAGCCAGCGGTGGCTGAGGTCTTGAGCGCCTACGGGGTCGCGCTGCGCGCCGCGGGCCTGCCGCTGGTCGGGCCGGTGACCGGGGGCAGCGGCGGCGCCCACAAGACCCTGCGCGTCGAGCGCCGGGCGCCCACCCCATGAGCCCGCCGCCGGCCGCGCGCGGGCTGCGGGTGGCCTTGGCCCTCGGCCTGCTGCTGCTGCCGCTCAACCTCGCCGCGGTGGCGCTGCTGTTCACCGCGCCGATGCCCCCCGCCCACCTGCCGCTCGAGGTCGCGGGCGCGCCCGATGTGCGCGCAGCGCGGGCAGCGGGCCGGGCCCCCGAGGCGCCCACAGAGGCGAGCGCCCGCCGGGCCCCTGTCGCGATCAGCGCGCTGGACGCCATCTTCGATGCGCGGCTGCGCGCCGCCGCGGCCGCCGCCGGCCGACCAGTCGAGCCGCTGCTGCCCGATCCGGCGCTGCGGGCCGCGGCGCGGGCGGCCACCGATGAGGCCGACCCGGCGGTCGACGCGCTGCTCCGCGCCTGGGCGGCGGCGATGGGCGCGGTCGGCGCGCCCCTGCGGGCACCGCTCTCCGCCGAGCCTCCCCCCTCCCCTGGGCCTTACCAATAGCCCCGCGCGCGCAGGATGGCCTGCAGCGCCGGATCTTGGGGCTGGGTGCCGCGGGCCTCGCTGGGCCGCCGCTCCTCCATCCACAGGAGCAGAGCGCCGCGCAGGGCCTCCAGAGCCGCCGGATCGGCCTCCGCCACGTTGAGCTGGTCACCCGGGTCCGTCCGCCGGTCGCTCAGGCGCAGCCAGGGCCCCGCGGCCGGCGCGGCCTCGAGCGCCAGCGGCAGCAGCGGCGAGTCGAGCGGCACCCCCCACATCACGAGGCGGTGCGTCCCGCTCACCGCGGCGATCATCGGCAGCACGCCCTCTTGCACCACCACCCGCTCGAGCGGCAGGCTGGGGCCCGCCTCCGCCGCGGCGAGCAGGTCGAGCCCGCGCAGCTCGGCGGGCGGCGCTGCGCCTGCCGCCCCCAAAATGGTGGGCACCAGGTCAATCGCGCCGCTCACCCCGGCCAAGCTGCGCCCGCGGAGCCCCGCGTCCAGCGCCCCGCCGGCGAAGATCAGCGGCACGCGGGTGGTGCTGTCGGCCAGCGCGCTCCGGTGGTTGTAGAGGCCGTGCTCGCCGAGGTCTTCGCCGTGGTCGCTGGTGATCACGAGCAAGGTGCGCGCCCACCGTCCGCTGGCCTGCAGCGCGGCGACGAGCCGGCCGACCTGCAGATCGGCCGAGAGGGCGCCGCTGTCGTAATGATCGGCGAGGTGGCGCACGTCCTCGGGTGAGAGCGGGTGGCCCGCGCAGCCCGCGGCGTGGGCCCGCAGCCGGGCGTAGCTGCCCGGGTCGAGCAGCTGCTCACCCTCGGCGTGGGCGATGTGGTCGGGCACAAAAGCGGGGTGGTGGGCGCCATTGACGATGCGCTCGGTGTCGGCCCGCTCGGTCCAGCCGTCGACCGGGCCCGCGTAGTCGGCGCCCAGCGCATGGTAGACCGGCCCGGTGTGCAAATAGGGCCGGTGGGCGTCATAGCCGTGCAGGAAGGTGAAGCGGGGGCCCGGCGGCCCGGCGGCGAGCCAGTCCAACGCCGCGGGCAGCGTGTGGAAGAGGCTGCCGAAGTCGGCCGCGTCGCTGTAGACACCGAAGCCCTGATCGAAGCCGTAGGCGCCCTTCACGTGCCCGCCCGCGACAAAAGCGCCGGCGGTGTAGCCATAGAGCGCGAGCACCTCAGCGAGGGTCATCGCCGCGGGCGGCAGGGTGAAGCTCGTGTAGTCGGGCGCGGCCAGGGCCGAGACGGGCTGGCCGGTCAACATCACCGCGTGCGAGAACAACGACTCATTGCCCCCCGCTTGGTGATCAAGCACCACGAGGCCGCTCTGGGCGAGCCGGTCGATGTTCGGGGTCGGCGAGGGGCGGTCGGCTGGCCGCAGCGGCCAGACCCGGTCGGCCCGCAGCCCGTCGACGCTGACCAGCAGGAGGTCGGGCGGGCCCTCTGGCGCCGGGGCGCAGGCGCCGCCGAGCGCGAGCAGCAGGAGGGGCAGAGCGACGCGGCTGGCGCTCATCCCGCCTCCTCGCAGGCGTCGGCGGCCGGGGCGGCGGGCGGCCCCACCGGGCGAAGCAGCAGCTCCCCATCGAGGGTGGCCCGCAGCGCGCGGCGGAGCTCCCACTCCCCCCAGGCCCGGCGCAGCTGCCCGGCCCGCCAGCCCGCGACCGCCACCAGCAGGCAATTGACCAGCAGCAGGGCCAAGAGGGCGCGCTCCAGGCGGGCAGAGGCGGGCGCCGCGCTCATAGGGCCCCCGGCAGCGCGTTGGGCTGCGGCGGGTGCGGGCTCAGCGCGCACACCAGCAGGTCTAGCTCGGCGAGCTGCAGCGCCCCGTCACCGTTCTGGTCGAAGGCGAGCGACGGGCCGAGCCGATCCGCGTGGCGGCTGAGCTCGGCGGTCGAGGCCGCGCCGTCCTGATCATCGTCGATCAGCGCCATCAGCGCAGCGGTGGCCTCGGGCGCCGCGAGCGGCCGGGGCGGCGCGGCGAGCTGGGCGGCGCCGAGCCCGAGCAGGCCCGCGCAGAGCAGCAGGGTCAGGGTGGTCGAGGCCAGCCGCCCGGTCATCGCGCCCTCACCGGGGGCTCCAGGGCACGACCAGCGCGCCCGGGCCCAGATCGGCGGCCGACCAGGTCTGGCCATCGGGGAGGAGCACCTCGACCGCCGCGGCCCGCCCCTCGGGCCCGAGGCCAAAGTTGAGCTGCAGGTCGTCGTTCCCGTGCATCCGAAATGGCAGCATCCACCGGGTCTGGCGCCCCGGGGCGGTGCGCACGCTGACCCGCGCGCCGAGGCCGTGGGCGTTGCGGGGCGGGCCGGCGATCCGCACCTGCAGACCCGGGCCGCAGCCGCCCTCGGCCCGCCAGAGCTTCAGCTCGTGTTTGCCCATCACGAGGGCGTCGTCGTCGCCATCGCCGTCAATGTCGCCGAAGATCACGCTGCGGGCCCGCCCCGGTGAGGCCTCGAGGCCGAGCGCGGCCTGGGCAAAACCGCCGCCAGGCTGGGCGAGCAGCACCACATCGGCCTGCAGCGCGTCCTCTTGCCAGGCCGGGTCGGTGCCGGGCAGGGCGCCAAAGACGCCCGCGGTGCCGTCCTGCAGCCGCCCAAAGGTGACCCAGAGGTCGGTGCGGCCGTCGCGGTCCAGATCTCCCTCCGCCACGCCCCAGCTCGCGAGGTGGGCCGGCTCCGGCGGGATCAGCGCGCCGCGGGCCAAGGTCTGGTCGACCCAGCGCGCCGGCCCCTCGCTCTCGAGGTAGAGCTGGGGGCCGATGTTGGTGACGTAGAGATCGGGCAGCAGGTCGTCGTTCCAGTCGCCGACCGCCGCGCCCATCGCGTACATCGGCCGGTCGCAGGCGCAGAGGCTGTCGACCGAGAAGCGGGCGGCGCCGTCGTTGCGCCACAGCTGGTTGGGCACGACCTGGTGGCCGCCGTCATTGGCGATGTAGGCGTCGAGATCACCGTCGCCATCGGCGTCGAGCAGCGGGGCCTGAAATGTGAGCCCGTGGTTGTCGCCGACCGGCAGGCGCACGTCGGCGCGCAGCCAGCCCGCCGCGTCCTGCAGCACGAGGTGGTTGGGCTCGCCGCGCAGGCTGCCGTCGAGGAAGCCCGCCTCGTCGATGACCGGCGGCCGGTTGGCGATGAACAGGTCGAGGTCGAGATCACCGTCCAGATCACCAAAGGCGGCCGACCAGGTGCCCGCCGTGCTCCCGGCGATGGGCCGGGGGCTGAAGTCCTCCGCCGCGCCCACGCGCAGCAGCAGCAGGTCGTCATCCGCCGTCGACCGACCGAGGAAGGCGTCCAGATCACCATCCCCGTCCAGATCGAGCAGGATGGCCGTGGTCGCGCCGGGCAGCGGAGCGCCGTCGACCGTCCAGCCCGTGTCGACCTGCAGGCCGCCCGGCTCCCAGGGCGCGCCGCTGTTGCGCAGCACGAAGCTGCCGCCCTCCCAGGCGATGAGCGCGTCGAGATCACCGTCGCTGTCAATGTCCCCGAAGCCGGCCCCGTGCTCGGCCCGGTCAAAGTCCACCCGGTCGGGCAGGGCGGTGCGCGGCAGGTGCAGGCCCAGCGTGAAGCGGGCCGCCGGGCAGGCCGCGGGCAGCTCCGCCCGGGCCGTGTCCCCACCCGATTCGGCGGAGGGGCCGCCGGGCGGGTCAGCCGCTGGGCCACAGGCAGCGAAAAGCAGCAGCGGAGCGGGCCAGGGGCGCATGGCCCGAGGGTAGCACGACCGCCCGGCGCCGCCCCGCGCAGGCCAGCGCGCGCCGGTCCAGCCGCAGCGCGTCGAAGTCGGCCCCGACCCCACCACCGCGACGACCGCCGCCAGGGCTGCGGCGGCCGCGGCCCGCGCCGCTCAGAAGAACCTGCGCGGCTCAGAAGAAGAAGACCAGCCCGGCGCGGATGCCCCAGTTGTCGCCGTCGACCTTCACCGTCTCGTTCCAGGTGCGCTCCTCGTTGGGGCAGGTGTCGTCGGGGCACTCCGACCCGTCGAGGAGGTACTCCTGGGCGCTGTACTTGCCCTCGAGCACCTGCTCCATGTCGCGGACCTTCTGGTAGCGCGCGCTGAGCGTGAGGCCCCAGCGCCCGCCGATCTGCGGCATCTCGCCGAGCTCGACGCCCACACCGCCGAAGACCTGCCCGCCGACGCCATACTTGCGGGTGCGACCCTCGATGCGGCTGACCACCGAGGTCGCGGTCTGGCTGCTCGGATCGGAGAGGTCGTCGCCAAGCTCAAAGACCTGCACCGCGCTGACCGCGTTGTAGGCGGTGAACTGCGCGATGTGGATGCTCGGGCCGCCGCCGACGAAGAAATTGAACCGCCCCTTGTCATAGGCCCAGGCGGTGTTCGCCTCGATCGGCATGTGCAGCACGTTGTAGTAGGCGGTCGTGGTCATGCCGTAGCACTGGTCGGCGTAGCAGGCGGCCTCGTTGGGCGAGGTCTTGCTCGTGTTGAAGACCGAGAGCTCGCGCACAAAAGTGCCGCCGCCCTGAAAAGCCACGCCGTAGCCGGCGAACCAGCGGCTGTCGCCGACCCGCAGCAAGAAGTCGGCGCCCAGGGACTGGTTGAGGCCCACCGGGTTGGCGAGAGAGACGCTGGTCTGGCCCTCTTCGACCTTGGGCTTGTCGATGTACTTGACCCAGCCGTAGGACACGCCGCCAAAACCGCGGTAGCGCGGCTCATCGGCGGCCTCGGCCACGGTGGGCACAGACAGGGCGGAGAGGCTGAGCAGGGCGCCAGCGACGGCGAAGACGCGACGGAGCATGGGCACCTCGTGCAGGGTGGCGGGGAGAGCGCGCGGCGACATCAACGGCCCCTCCGCGCGATCACGATGGCCACCACGCTGATCCCAAAGACCAGCCCGAGCGTGCCCGCCGGGGCGGGCGCCTCGGTCGAGGCCGAGCACTTGAGCCCCTGCACGATGAGGGTGTACTCCTGGGTCTTGCCGCCCTTGGCGTAGCAGACGGGCTTCTCGCCCTTCTTTTGCGCGTAGCAGGTCTGGTCTTCGGTCTCGACGTAGGGGTAGGCGGTGTCCCAGTCGTCCCAGATCTCGGCGTTGGGGTCGTCCCAGTTGTAGGCCGTGTCGCCGCCGCCCCCGCCAGCGCCCGAGTCCGACCCGCCGTCAGCGCCGCCCGAGTCCGACCCGCCGTCGGCACCGCCCGAGTCACCGCCGCCGTCGGAGCCGTCCGAGCCGCCGCCCGTGTCCACCCAAGGCCCTGGGGGCGCCGCGGGGCTCGGCGCGCTCGACCCGCTCCACATGAGGCGGACCTGCGTGGCCACCTCGCTCACCACTGACTTGATCTGCGACCACAGGCCTGACATCGCCGCTCCGGGTTGGGGCGCCGCGGGAGGGGTAGGGGCGACCTGCCCCTTCGCCCCCGATCCTTCGGGCGCGGGCCAGTATCGGCGAGGCGAGGCGCCACTTCATGCGGATGCGGGCCCCCGCGGAGGGACAGGCCGAGCACCCGCAGCAGGAGCGCGCTCTCTCCACGCCGATCCGGGACCTACCGGAGGCCAGCCCACCGCCAGCGGGAGCAGGCGCGGCGCGGGCCCGGCGCCGGGGCTCAGGCGAGGCCGACCAGCTGCCGGCTGACCGCCTCGAGGCGGGCAGCCGCGGCGGCGTCATGCGCGTGGGGGTTGGGCGAGCGCAGGGGCCAGCCGCCGAGGTTGGCAGCCTTGTCGCGGTAGATGCCGCGCTGGCTGAAAAAGGCGCCGGGGTGCGCCTCAACCTCATGCGCGAGCAGGGCGTAGAGGGTGGTCTGCGCGCCCTCCCACGGCTCGATCATGCCGGCCAGGCGCAGAAACGGCCGTGCGACGGTGTTTTGCACCCACACCGGCATAAACGAGCCGACCAGGTTGGTGCGCACCCAGCCGGGGTGCACGCTGATCGCGGTGACCCCGCTGCCCTCGAGGCGGCGGGCGAGCGCGGCGGCGTGCAGCACGTTGGCCAGCTTGGACTGGGCATAGGCCTCCCACCCGTCGTAGGGCCGGCGCTCGAAGTGCAGGTCGTCGAAATCAATGTGGCCCTCGCGGCCCTGGGCCTTGTCGTGAAAGCAGCTCGACAGGTTGACCACCCGCGCCGGCGCCCCCGCGCGCAGGGCCGGCAGCAGCAGCTCGGTGAGCAAAAAGTGGCCGAGGTGGTTGGTGCCGAGCTGGGTCTCAAAGCCGTCGGCGGTCTTGCCCTTGGGCGTGTTCATCACCCCGGCATTGTTGACCAAGCCGCTCAAGGCGGGGTGGCGGGCGGTCACCCGCGCAGCGAAGGCCCGCACCGAGGCGAGCTGCCCCAGATCGAGCGCCTCGACCTCGACCACGCCAGGCAGCCCCGCCGCCAACATCACCGCCTGCGCCTTCTCGCCCTCAGCCGGGCGCCGGCAGGCCAAGACCACCGTGGCGCCCTGGGTGGCGAGCTGGCGCACGGTGACCAGCCCGATGCCGGAATTGCCCCCGGTGACGATGTACACGCGACCACGCAGGTCGGTCTGGAGGAGGGCGGGCGGGCAGAGCAGCGGCGCAGGCATGGGGACCTCGGGAGAAGGCGGAGCGGAGCGGGCACCAGGATAAGCGACCGATGGTCACCTAATAGGCGACCGCTGGTCACTCGTCAAGGGGCGGAGTAGGCGGGGGCATGGACACGCCCTTCCTCCGCGCCCGCTCTGCCGAAGAGAAGGGCGAGCGCCGCGCCCACCTGCTCGCCACGGCCAAGGCCGCCCTTGACGAGGGCACCCCGCTGGCCGAGCTCAGCCTCAACGCGCTGGCCCGCCGCGCCGGCATGGCCAAGGCCAACGTCTACCGATACTTCGCCTCGCGCGAAGCGCTGTTGCTGGCGCTGCTCTGGGCCGAGTGGGCGCCGATCGAGGCCGCGCTGTGCGGGCCGCCCCCCGCGCCGGCCGCCCCGATGGGCCCCGATCAGCTGGCCGCGCGGCTCAGCCGCCTGCTCACCGACGCGCCCCTGCTCTGCGCGCTGATCACCGCGCTGCCCTCGGTGCTCGAGCAGAACCTCAGCGCCGAGGCGGTGGCCCAGTTCAAACGCCAGACGCTGGTGAGCATGGGGGCGGTGGGCGCGGCACTGCACACCGCCTGCCCCGCGCTGTCGGCCGAGGCCCACGGCCGGCTGCTGCACGACGCCCTCGCCGTGGTCGCCGGCCTCTACCCCTTCGCCCACCCGGCCCCGGCGGCGGCGGCGGCGATGGCCGACCCAGCGCTCGCCCCCCTCCGCCGCGACTTTGAGGCCGACCTGCGGCGCTTCTTGCGGGCCTTGGCCGCCCAAGCCGCCGCCGAGGGCCCGGCCTGAGCGCGGCGCTGCAATTGGTCGAAAGCCACGAGAACAGCGTCAACAGCGTCACCTTCAACCTGATTGAAAGGAGCATGTCACAGCCAGCGAATGTCGGGCCATTCCTGGCCGCTGGGGCCGCGCCCGACCCCGCCGCCCGCCTCTGGAGCCTGCACCATGGCCTTCGCCCGCGCCGCCGCCCGCCCGACCCCCGCGCAAGACCTCGCGGTCCCCACCCCCACCAGCGCCGGCCCGGGCCGCGGCAACGGCGCCCAGAGCGCCGCGCTGGGGGCCCGCGGGGCCATGCGCCAGGCGACCGGGGGCGCAGGCGGCCCGCTGCCCTTCCGGGCCCAATTTGAAGACAGCTTCGGCGAAGACTTCAGCGGCGTGCGGTGCTTCTTCGGCCAAGCCGCCGCGCTGGGGGCGATCGACGCCGGCGCCGCCGCCCAAGGCGAGGTCATCGCCTTCGCCAGCGCCCGCCCGAGCAAAGAGCAGGTCGCCCACGAGCTCACCCATGTCGTGCAGCGCCGGGGCGGCCCCCGGGCAGGCGGGGCCAAGGGCGGCGACGCCGGCGGCCTGAGCGCGCCGGGCGGCGGGGTCGAGGCCGAGGCCCGGACGATCGCGAAGCAGGCGGCGGCGGGCGAGCGGGTCGATGTGAGCGCTCAGGCCGGCCCCGAGGTGCACCGCGACTTCCTCGGCATCGGCAACGCGCTCGGCGACGCCTTCGACATGCGTGACGACGAGGCCCGCCTCGACGCCGAAGAAGAGCTGGCCGCCTTCCGCGCCCGCAGCTTCTCCCCGCTGACCGACCACAAGCCCAGCTCGGGCATCGGCATGTTCGACGTGAGCTTCGACGCGGCGACCGGCGCGATGGTGGTCAGCCTGAAGGTGTCGTACAACTTCGTCAACGGCACCCCGGCCAAGGTCGCCCCCGGCTTCCGCCCCGAAGAGTTCCAGTGGACCCCGGAAGAGCAGACCCAGTGGAAGGCCCGCTACCAGGCCGACGTCAGCGCCCAGTGGTCGAACCAGTATGTCTTCGCCTGCACCAAGCCCTTCTGGTCGGCCCTGCGGGTGAGCTGCACGGTCCAGGTGCTCGAGGACGCCGCCGACCCCCACTTCGTGCTCACCGTCGGCAAGTACCCGCCCGACGCCGGCATGGCGCAGAGCTCGGTCTGCCCCCCGGGCACCAGCCACGACCCGGCGGGCGGCAACACCTGCCCGGCCAACCCCGCCGACAGCGGCGGCCACACGCCCAACAACGGCTCGGGGCGCTTCGACAACAACGACCTGCGGCCCGAACAGAAGCTCGACTGGGGCAACCCGGTGGTCGCCATCCCCTTCCGCCGGGGCTCGTCGGCCCTGGGCGGCCCTGGCCGCACCGCCGCCACCGGGGTGGTCAACAGCCTCAAGGCCGACCCGACCTCGCGGGTCGAGCTGGTGGGCCGGGCCAGCGCCACCCACAAGGCGGGCAGCAACGCGACCCAGGGGGCCATCGAGAACATGGACGTCGCCCGGGCCCGGGCCGCAGCCGTGCGGGCGGTGGTGACCAGCGGCGGGGTCAGCGCCGCCCGGGTCACCGAGCGCAACGTCGGCGAGCAGGGCGCCGGCGCCGGCGATGAGTGGTGCCGGGTCGACGCCCAGGTGGGCAACCACCAGCAGCAGAGCCCCGCGCTCCACGAGACCGGCCACATGCTCGGCCTCGGCGACGAGTACCCCGAGACGGGCAGCCCCGCGGGCACCGGCGTCGACCCGGCCTACCAGGCCATGATCACGGCGACGACCGGCGAGACCCTGACCCGCGGCCGCAACGAGGGGGCGATGAGCGTGGGCAGCACCGTCCGCCGGTGGAACTACAGCAGCTTCATGGAGGCCCTGCGGACGATCAGCGGCATCCAGGAGTGGACCATCTGAGCCCCGCCGCGGCGGATAGGGCGCGCCGCGCCGACCCGCGCCGCCATCCCCTGACGCCCCCCCGCTCCGCGAGCGCCGCCCATGTCGACCCCCGCCGTCGCCCTGCTGCTCAGCGCCTGCGCCGCCGGCCCCGCCGAAGCGCCGCCCGCCGCGCTGCCTGCGCGCCCGCCGCCGGCCGCGCCCGCAGACCCGCCCCCACCCTGGGACCCCGCCACCTCCCCCGAGGCGGTCGCCACGGCCCTCGCCCAGGCGCCCGCGCTGCCCGGCGCGCCCCTGGTGGCCGTGTGCTTCCTCAGCGGCGGCGACTGCCACATCATCGACCAGGACGGCACCTACCGCCTGCGCGGCCCCGACGGCGCCCTGGTGATCGAGCGGCCACGGGGCAAAGGCCGGCCGCCCCCGAGCGCCGAGGCTCCGCGCCTCTCGGCCCCGGCCCTGGCCCGGCTGCGCGCGCTGATTGACGCCGCCGACTCCATCCCCGCCGCGGTGCCGCTGGTCCAGCTGCCGCCCGGCGCCCGCTTGCCCGGCGGCGCCATCCCCCGGCCCCAGGTCAGCGTGTGGACGCTTGGCGCGGGCGCCGGCCCGCGGCAGCTGGTCGCCCACGTCGTGCCCACGGTGGCCGAGACCTACGGGCCCCTCGCGCCGCTCTACACGGCCCTCGACGAAGAGGCCCTCGGCGGCTGGATGAACGAGTAGGGTCGGCCGAGGTGGTGGGCCGCGGCGAAGCCAGTCGACCCGGGCTCAGAACGCCACTTCAGTGTTCGGTGACGTTCTACAGGCCATTCTCAGCATTTGACAGGGGTGACGAGTCGGGGTGCCGCCACGCGCAGCCTGCTCCGACCGTGCCCAGCGCGCGGCGCGCGCCCCTGGCCGGTGCTTGCAGGCCCGCCGCCCGCTGCTGCCGGGCCTCGACCAGCTTGGCATCGGGGAGCTGGCCGACCAGCCACGTCGCCCGCTTCGCGCTCACCGCGGGGCCGCCTGTGCCCACCCTGCGGAAGCGGCGCGCCGCGCCGCGGCCCTGTGGGCGGGCGAGCGTACGCCAAGCGCCCGCACCCACGACCGCAGACGGCACCCGGCTCACCGCCGCCGACCCGGCGCCGCAACCCAAGGCCGACCCGCCCCCGGCGCCCAGCCCCCAGCCAGACCGGTCGCCGGGTTACGCAAGCCGCCACCGCCTCAGCACGGGGTGGGTGAGGCGCGGAGGCCCCATGCACGACCCTGTCCCAGACGAAGACGCCCCTCCATCCAGGCTGCGAAAGGTCCTGCGGTACCTACCCATCCCCACCTACGTCATCCTGATCGTCCTCTACCACGTGTTTGACCTGCCCAGGTCTATCGGATGGGCGCTCGCGATGTGCGCCCCCTTCGTCGTCATCCCCGGCCTGTTCAAAGAACACATCCGCAAGAACAGGGCCGATATCATCGAGAAGCTGCACATGTTCGGCGTTTTGTTCTTGATGATGGCCATCTTAGGCGGGGTGCTCTGGCTGGTCACGACGCTGTTTGCACCCTGAGCCCCGCGACCTTTCGCCCCGTTCGAACGGTGGTCGCGTGGTGCAGCGCGAGCTCCATGCCACTCTCCGCAGCTGGATGGCGGAGCGAGCAGGGGCGCCGCTGGCGGCGAGGCGCGGGCCCCCGCCACCAGGGCCCCGCGATCAGGCGGCATGCATCGGCCGGCCGTTCGCCGCGGCGAGCTTCGAGGCGTAGGCCAGCACGTCGTAGAGCGCCGGCGCGGGCAGGCCGTGGAGCTCTTGGCGCAGCAGGCCCATGACCAGGCCGAGCACCAGGGTCTCCTTGGGGCCGCGGTCGAAGACGAGCTCGCCCACCGCCGAGCGCGCCGCGGTCACCTTGGCGTCGGGCAGCCCGCGCAGCAGGTGGATCGCCTGCGTCAGCGCCACGACCTCGGCGTCGACGCTGTCGGCGACGAGGGGCGCCTGCGCGCCGGCGAGGGCCTCGAGCGCGACCACCGCGGGGCCCCGCTTGTCGAGCATGCGCACCACGGCGATGCACTGGCCGATGACCAGCTCGCGCAGCGTGCAGAGGCCGAGCGGCTGCTCTTGGCCGTAGCGGTTGGCCCGCGCCATGCGCTCCTCCGGGGTCTCGCCGAGCACCGCCGGGACCGCCGGGCGGGGCGCTGACGCCAGCGCAGGCGGACCAGCTACCCCGATCGGCGTGTTACGCCGACCCTGTCGGCTTCGGCACTGCCGCTGAGCCCGATGACCGGCCGGTGACGCGACCGCCACACTCGGGTTGGTGGGCAAGTGGGGCCTCGTCGCCGACTAGAGTGCCGTGTGAGGTTTCGCGATGGGATGGCGCTTCCGGCAATCATTTTCGCCCATTCCTGGCGTCCTGGTGAGGTTGTCCCCGTCAGGTCTGTCCACATCGGTTGGTGTTGGGCCCTTTCGAATCAGCGTAGGATCAAGCGGCGTTCGTGGCTCGGTATCGGTGCCTGGCACGGGCCTGTCGTACTCCACTTCACTGCTGCCCGGGGCGCCCCGGTCGGGCGGAGGGGTGCCGCGGCCAGGCCCGTCTACAACCAATCCAGGCGTGCAAACTCAACACGCCGGAAACGAGCTTGAGCGGGTTGGAAGCGCTTCAAACGAAACGGTTACCTCGCAAGGGCTCGCCGAGTTCAAGCGGTTGCTTGTGCAGTCCAACACACTCCACCAGCAAGTCTCACAATCGCTCGAGGTGGTCTTTGAGGACCTGACCACCACACGAGCCAAGTACGCCAGCTGGGAGAGCGGCTGGTTCATGAAACGAATCCGGCCGGCAGAATTCGCAAGGATGCAGGAATCGATCTCCGAGCTCGAGGCGGAGAGAGCCGAGCTTCAGGAACAGCTGCAGCTATCAGTGCTTGCAGCAGATTTCGATGTTCCTGAGCAGGTCGCGCAAGCATACAGCAGCTTCGTTGACTCCTTTAAGGGATTGACGAAGGTGGCCAAGGTGTGGGACAATGTTGGACAGCGGACCACCGATCGAGTGCGTGAGCGCACCACGGCGGGTCGCGTCATCGACCGTCAGGAGGTTCGGGCCACCCTTGGTGGTCCAAGCTCGATCCGCACGTCTGAGCGACCTCCTCGACTCGGAAACGCGAATGGGGGCGATCTGCTGTTCCTGCCGGCCTTCGTTGTGGTCTACAATTCTGCGTCGGACCTAGGGCTGGTCGAACTCGGGGACATCTCGATGACCTGCACACGGGTTCGGTTCAACGAGACAGAGCCGTTGGTGCCCGGGGCCAGAGTGGTCGGCAAGACCTGGACGAAAGCCAACAAGGACGGAAGCCCTGATCGCAGATTTAAGGACAACTTTCAGATTCCGGTGGTCGAGTACGGCTACATCACCATCAAGTCGCGAACCGGCTTGCACGAGGAGTACATGGTGAGCGACTGCGCCGTGACGGATCGATTGGGACATGCATGGAGCCAGCTTCGAGGGGCAGTCGCCATCGCCGGCTCTGCTTAGTCTTTCGAAGACCACCACGCGCTTGGTTGGGAAGCTTGGTCGGACCTCTCACACCAGGACCAACGTCCCAGCCACCACCTCCACTCCCTCATCCGTCAAGAGCCCAGCGTGCGGGCGCTGGTTCACGAAGCCGACCTCCACCAGCACCGCCGAGACGTTCGCCGGCGCGCTCCAGGTCGGCTCGAGCAGGTTCGCCGCCCGGTCCCAGGCCGGGCGGGTCGCGGGCCGCAGCGAGCAGGCGCTGAGGCCGCGCAGGCTCGGGGTGCTACGCCGGGCGCCGTCGATGACAACGATGTGGGGGCGCCAGCCCTTGAGCACCACCACGAGCGTGCTGACGAGCTCGGCGAGCCGCAGCAGCCAGCCGAGCAGCCCGCCCGCCGCCCCCATCGCCACCGGCCTGGTGAGCTGGCCCACGGGGACCTCGAGCAGCGCCAGCCCCATCCAAACCAAACGAATTCGGAGTCAAAACACCATGTTCATTGTTGCGGGCCGTGCAGCACGCCATTCTCAGCGTTTGGTAGGGGTGGCGAGTAGGGGCGGCCGCTGGCGGCGAGGCGCGGGCCCCGCCGCCAGGGCCCCGCGATCACGCCGCGTGCATCGGCCGGCCGTTCGCCGCGCCGAGCTTCGAAGCGTAGGCCAGCACGTCGTACAGCGCCGGCGTCGGCAGGCCGTGGAGCTCTTGGCGCAGCAGGCCCATGACCAGGCCGAGCACCAGGGTCTCCTTGGGGCCGCGGTCAAAGACGAGCTCGCCGACCGCCGAGCGCGCCGCGGTCACCTTGGCGTCGGGCAGCCCGCGCAGCAGGTGGATCGCCTGGGTCAGCGCCACGACCTCGGCGTCGGCGCTGTCGGCGACGAGGGGCGCCTGCGCGCCGGCGAGGGCCTCGAGCGCAACCACGGCGGGGCCCCGCTTGTCGAGCATGCGCACCACGGCGATGCACTGGCCGATGACCAGCTCGCGCAGCGTGCAGAGGCCGAGCGGCTGCTCTTGGCCGTAGCGGTTGGCCCGCGCCATGCGCTCCTCTGGCGTGTCGCCGATCACCGCCGCGACCGCCGGGCGGGGCGCCGGCGCCAGCGCGAGCTGCGCCTCGGCCGAGGGCGCGGGCAGCGCGCGCGGGCGCCGACCGCGGGGTGCGGGAGCCGGAGCCGCCGGCGGCGCGGGCGGGACCGGCGGCTGGTGCCGCTGCCGCCAGGACGGGAGCACCACGTCGACCAGCCACCGCCGGAAGGCGCGGCCCTGGTGGGTGCGCGCCAGCATGGCGACGAGCTGCGCGCCGGACTCGGTGAGGAGGATGAGGTTCGGGGTGCGCGGATCGACGAGGTCCCGCCCCGGGCTCTGGCCCACGGCGGCCACATCGGACCCCGTGGCGACTGGAGCCCGATCCGGGCTCCAGTTCAGATAACGCTTGAAAGAGGCCAGCTTTCCGTTCGTGAGCTTGATGATGTCCTGGCCCTCGACGAGGTCATGCTCCCACTTCTGGGTGATGTTGTTGGCGAGCTTCTTCTGATCGGCGTAGCCGAGCATCAACCCGACCTGGCTGGCCAGGAAGACGGGCCGGCCGTCGTACTCGATCTCGAGCAGGTCCGTCTCGTTGTAGCGGTGCGCGACGATGTTAGCCTTCGGCTCGTCAGCGACGTGGTTGTCCGTTTGCATCCCGTGCTCCTTCGTTGTTGACAGGCCTCGGCGGTGTTCCAGCACCGCCGGGGCCGCTTTGCGCCCCATAGTGGCGACGCTCCACAACTATATGTGGCGTTGCGGTAGTGGTCAAGCGTGGATACAACTCCTCATGCCACGCCCCCCACTGCCACCGTCAACAGCGCTCGGCGCAGCAATGAGAGCGCGCCGAGGCGCATCGATTGGCGAGGAAGCCGCCCTTGTCCTCGAGGTCACGAAGGGGACCTACTACAAGATCGAGCGCGGCACCCACGCGCCCAGCCTGGCGACCGCGTTGAAGCTCGCGAAGTGGCTGGGCTGGACGGTGGAGCAGGTGGTGGAGGCGGCGGGGCAGCCGGCGTCAGCTGCGGCAGACGGTCATCCGCCCGAGCACAACGGCCTACAGGGCGAACGATCGTAAGCTCAGACGGCGCAGCTCCGAGTGGCGCAATCCCGCCACCTCGCCCAAGCAAGGTCGGGCCTGCTCACCCCTACGAAAGGAGCCCGCGGTGTCGTCGGACAATACCAACTCAGTCAAGCAAAGCCGCCGCAACAACAAGCAGGTGTATCATCTCACCAAGCTGGCGAATCTTCCGAGTATCATTCGCCACGGCCTGATGAGTCGGGCAGACCTTTCTCGTAGCCACATGAGCTTCGCAGACGTAGCCGACCCCGAAATCATCGCCGAGCGGCAGGGTCAAAGCCTTGAGATATTCGTGCCGTTCCACTTCGTCAGTCGTTCACCATTCGACTACGCGGTGGTGAACCGTGAACCCAACGAGGACTACTTGGTACTCGGGGTAGACCGAGAGTTTGCTCGAAGCAACGGTTGGTTGGTCTTTCCTCGCCACCCGTTATCCTGGAAACAGCCACCGGTGGAGTGGGATGAGGGACTGGCGGCGATCGACTGGGATCGGATTGACAAGGGAGGAGATTGGAAGTTGGATAACGACCTTCAGCAGAGCATGATGGCGGAGGCGTTATCGCCGGCCACCGTTCTGATTGGCGACATTGCGACGATTTTCGTGTCAAGCGACGCCATGAAGGCCACGGTTTCTGGCATGATTTCCGGTCGCAACCCGTATGTTTTGGTCAATCCGAGGATCTTTCCACCGAACGGCAGACGCTGAGGCCACCATGCTTCGTTTCACCGTTGGAAACCTATTCGATAGCGATGCGGCGGCGCTGGTAAACACCGTCAACTGCGCCGGCATCATGGGCAAAGGCATCGCGTATCAATTCCGCCGTGCCTATCCAGCAATGCACAAGGCCTACGTCGCCGACTGTAAAGCCGGGGCGGTGCAGCTGGGCGAGGTCCGCGGCTACCACGAACATGGCCGCCTAATCATCAACTTTCCCACCAAGCAACACTGGCGCTCCAAGTCGCGAATCGAGGACGTGGCCGCTGGACTCAAGTCTCTCCGCTCGTACATCGTTGCGAACGGGGTCGCTTCGGTCGCTGTTCCACCTCTGGGATGCGGCAACGGCGGGCTGTCGTGGGACGACGTGAAGCACCTCATCGAGGTTGAGTTGGGTGACGTCGACGGCGTCGATATCGTAGTGTACGAGCCAGTCGGGCACTTCGATTCGACGGTTGCGAAGGCGCCCAAGCTGTCGGTCAGTCACTACGTCCTGGCGGCGCTGCGGGTAGGACTGACCAACCCAAACAAGCTCAACCTCCAGAAAGCTGTCTACTTTTTCAATGTGATGTACGGTCAGCCGTTCTTCCGTTTCGATCAGCATCGGTACGGCCCATTCTCGATCGCCATCGATCCGATGATCTTGACGATCAAGGATTTCCTAGACTTTACCGGGCTTTCGGCGAAGGAGCTCATCGGCGATGCTCTAGGCCGACACCTAAGCGGCCGCGATGTTGAGCGCCTGAACGCCATGTATCCTGCTGTGAAGGCCACTATCGAGTACTGCAACCGACGCATCGACCAGTTGGAGGCCTTGTCGACCGCGCATGCAGTCGTTTCAGCGAACCCTGGGCGGCCGATTGAAGAGATCACACGCTACTTTCTGGCATGGTCGGAGGAAAAGGCTCTTCGTTTCGGCGAAGCAGATGTTGCGCGCGCCGTCGAGATGCTGGTGCATGACCGGTTGATTCGCAGAACAATCAGTGGTTTCGAGGCGGCCAACCAGGGGCCAACTTCGAAGCAGGCTGTCCTTGCGGCGCGTACTGTTGACGTCGGCTGAGGCCGCGACGCCTCCTCACAGCCCGATCACCGTCCCCGCCACCGCCCCTACCCCCTCCTCCGTCCAGATCCCGGCGTGCAGCCGCTGGTTCACGAAGCCAACCTCCAGCAGCACCGCCGAGACGTTCGCCGGCGCGCTCCAGGTCGGCTCGAGCAGGTTCGCCGCCCGGTCCCAGGTCGGGCGGGTCGCTGGCCGCACCTGGCAGGCGCTGAGGCCGCGAAGGCTCGGGGTGCTGCGCCGGGCGGCGTCGATGGCGGCCGCCCAGGCCGCGGCCAGGCCGCGCCCGCGGGCAGAGCGCGGGTCGTGCAGGGCCAGCGGGTAGTCGCCGGGCCGCTCGGCGGAGTTGGCGTGCAGGTGCACGATCAGCGCGGGGGCGCGGCCCACCGCCGCCAGGGCTGCGGCGTGCCGCTCGCGGTAGCGCAGGCCCGGGCCGCCGGCGCCGGCCGCGTCGTGCACGCTGACGCGGTCGGGCGCGAGCTGCCGCGCCCGCTCAGCGATGCGGCGCACGACCTCGGCCTCTTCGACCTCACCGACGGCGCCGGGGTCCCAGCGGGGGCCCCGGCCGTCGTCGCGTAGGCGCCAGCCGTGCCCGGGGATGATGGCGAGCCTCATCGGTCGCCCTCGGCCGCCGGGTCAGGGGCGTGGAGATGGCGGTGCTCCACGATGATGTGGGGCCGCCAGCCCTTGAGCTCCACCGCGAGCTTGGTGACGAGCTCGGCGAGCTGCCGCAGCAGCCGGCCGAGCAGCCCGCCCGCCGCCAACATCGCCACCGGCCCGGTGAGCTGGCCCACGGGGACCTCGAGCAGCGTGGCCGCGCCGACGTCCACCGGCACCTGGATGAGGGTGCTGGCGGGGTCGGCGAAGGCGACACCGGTGAACAGCCCAGCGAGGGCCAACAGCAGCGTGGGGCGGTCGAGCATGTGCGCCTCCGGGCGCCCGCCAGCAGCGGCGGGCGCGGCTCTCAGCGGAAGAAGATGAGGGCCTCGATGGCGTCGCCGGTCGCCGGCGCCGTCGCGAAGACGAGCTGGTCGACGCCGCCCGTGCCGGTGCCCGCCGAGATCGAGGTCGTGCTGTCGGGCTGGGGGAAGCCGTTGACGCGCACGTCGGCCGCGACCACGCCCTTGACCGGCAGGTCGAAGGTGGTCTTGGTGCCGTTGGCGCCGCTGAGGCTGACCGGCTCGCCGCTGTTGGCGACCTGCAGGCCGGTGCGGTGCTCGACGAACTTGACCGGGTCGGTGCCCAGCGTGGTCGGCGCGGTGACCAGCTTGTAGAGCGCGTCCTTGTTGCGGTCGTAGACCAGCAGGCCCTCGGGCAGCTCGCCGGCGGTGTCGCGGGCGGTGTCGCGCGCCCACACGCCGTCGCCGCCGGTGCCGACCGAGCTCACGGCGTAGATGCCGTTCTCCGCCTGTGCGGTCTGGCCGAAGCACAGCACCTTCGAGCCGATCGACAGGCTCACGCCGTAGATCTCGTCGGGGGCGCCGTTGGGCAGGGTCACGTCGAGGTCGGCCGCGGCGTCGACCACCGCGTAGTAGGCCGAGCCGCCGGTGCTGAGCGCGGCGCCGTCCTTCTCGAGCGCGCCGGTGAAGTTGTAGTCGTCGGTCTCATCGAGCTTGCTGGCGTCGACGGCGTTGTCGGCGATCATGGTCTTGGTGATGAGGCCGGCGGTGATGAGGCCGGACAGGCGGCGGATGGTCATGGATGCTCCGTGGGGTGGGTGTTCAGCGGACCCAAGCCATCGCCTCGACCACCTCGCCGATGGCCGGCGGGGTGAGGAAGACGAGCTGGTCCGCGCCCGAGGGGCCAGTGCCCCGCGAGATCGTGTGGTTGCTCCCCGGCTGCGAGAGTCCGGCGACGGTCACGTCGACCGCGACGGTGCCGGCGGGGAGCGGGAAGGTGGTGGCGGCGCCGTCGCCGACGCCGAGCTCGGTCCGCCGCTCCCAGGCGGGCCGGACGGCCCCGAGGCCCGACCAGGCGCCGGTCGACTGCCAGGCGCTCATGTGAGGCCCTCGACCCAGGCGAGCCGGGTGCGGACCTCGCCGGCGACGGCGTCGGGGCGGCTGCGGCCATAGAGCCGGCCATCGGGGGCAGCGACCACCACGGCGTCTTGCACGCGGACGGCCGCTGCGGGGGTGGAGCTCTCGACCAGGTCGTCGAGCCCCGCTGACCAGCCTGCGGCCAGGCCGAGCGCGGGCTGCACCGTCGCCGCGGCGCCCGGGGTGGTCAGCGCCGCGTGCACGAGGCGCAGCTCGAGGAAGGGCGGCACCTCGACCGACCACTCGTCAGCGGGGTCGGCGTCGGTCTCGACGATCTCAACGAGGACGTGGCGGCGCCCGGCGATGACCGTCGCGGCGAGCAGGGTGGAGGCGAAGCTCATGGGACGCTCCGGCCGCCCCGCAGGGCAGCCCTACGGTGGGGGAGCCCAGGGGGAGGTCGGGGTCGTGCGCGGCTCAGGGCCGGAAGGGCAGCTCGACCAAGGTGGCGTGGCCTGGCCAGTTCAGCGGCGTGAGCAGCAGGCTGAGGCTGCGGTTGATGCCCGCCCCGTCGTAGACCTTGAGCGCCAAGCGGCCGGCGGCGTCGGGGCGCGCGACCAGGGCCGGCAGCATGTAGAGGGTCGAGGTCGAGGGGCCGCCCAGCGGGCCGACAGTGGTCAAGAGGGCACCGGCGATGAGCGTCTTGCCGATGCCCTGCACCGGGCTGCCGCTGCTGAACGACGCCGGGGCGCTGATCGAGGGCGTCTGCGGGCTGAACTGGTCGGTGAAGATCAGCTCGACGCGGAAGGCCAGCGCCCCGGTCGCCGCCATCCCGCCGGTGAAGGTGATGGGGTTGCCGTCGGCGTCGGTGAGCTGGCAGTCGACCGTGATCTCCGAGTAGGCCGCCTCATCGGGGCTCGGGGTCACCTCGGCGCCGACCGTCACGTTGAGGCCGACCGGCACCCGCACGAGCGCCGCCGCGGCGAGGGTCGCGGGCTGCAGCTGCGCGCCGCTGTAGGGGGCGAAGCTGCGCACGTCGGTGAGGTCGCCGGCGGTGACCACCGTCGCCGCGGCCCCGAGCTGCCAGCGGGCCAGCACCACCCGCTCGGCGGGGATCGAGGGCCAGCCGATGCTCGCCGAGAGCACCTGCACGACGCCGCCCTGGTTGACCACGACGTAGCCGCGGGTGCCGAGGGTCGCGTGGGTGGGCAGTGCGGCCGACTGCGCCTCGACCCGGCGGCGCAGGCCGAAGACCCAGACGTCGCCCCGCGCGACCTTGACCTCGAGGCTGGTGCCCGCCGCGCTGACCGCGCAGGCCCCCGCCGGCCCGCCTGCCGCCGCGGCGATGACGTGCGGCACCGCGAAGCCGCGGGCGGGCGCCGGCGCCCAGGCGTGCCCGAAGCCGAGCAGCGGCCGGCGGTCGGACAGGGTGACCGTGCCGCTGACCGCCGGCACGTCGGCGCGGCAGAGCAGCATCCAGCCCGCCGGCACGGTGGGCTCGGCCGGCGAGGCCCCCGGCGTGCCGGTCAGCACGTCGACCTCGGCGGTGAGGCGGCGCACGGTGTCGAGGGCCGCCGAGACCGGGCCGCCGGTGCTCACGTCGAAGATGGTGCGCGTGACGCGCTCGTCGTCGATGGTCGCCGGGCGAACGACCACCAGGTCGACCCGGGGGTGGCTCAGGTCGTGGGGGTCGAGGGTGAGCGCCCGGGCGGCCTCGATGACCACGGGCTTAAAACCGGTGCCCACCGCGCTGGTGTCGGCCGCGTCGACCATCCAGGCCACGCCCGCGCCCACGGTCACGTCCAGCGCGCTGGCGCCGTTGGCGCAGCGCAGGTCGTCGCCGACGCAGCCGCTGCGCGGGGCGCCGGTCACCGCGTCGAGGCAGAGCTCGGTGAGCAGGTGCGCGACGTTCTGCAGCGCCACGAGGCCGATCTGGTTCAGCTTCGCGTCGTCGATCAGCTCGTAGGGGTTGGCCAGGGCGCTGCCGCCGAAGCGGTCTCGGGTGCTCATCGGGGCTCCGGGGTGTCGAGGACGACGTAGGCGCGCACGCCCGCGGCCCTGCGGCGGGCCAGGGCGGCGCGGGCGGGGGCGATCGCGGGGTGGGGCAGGACCCCGCAGAAGGCGGCCGGGCGGGCGGCGGCCGCGGCCCCGGTCCAGGCCAAGCCGGAGAAGGCGAGGCTGACGTAGGAGCGGGCGAAGGCCGCGCGCCCGGACCAGGCGGCGCCGGCGAAGGCGCCCTCCCAGGCCGCTGGGCCGACGGGCAAAATCGCAGCCACCGTCCGCCAGCGCCGGGTGCGGGCGAGGCCGACGTAGGCGTCGTGGCCGACCCAGGCCCCGGGGTCGAACCACTCGAGCAGGGTGGGCGGTGGCGCCGCGTAGGGCGCGAGCTGCTGCTCGAGCACCTCGATCAGGGCCGCGCGGGTGAGCATGGCCTCGGGGGTGCGCAGGCGGGCGCGCAGGGCGGCGTCCACCTCGCCATCGGCGCGCTGCAGGCCCGCGCCGGCGGCGAGCAGCTCGAGCCAGCGGCCGGCCGCGCCCTCCACCGTGCTCGTGGCGGCGAGCAGGTCTGCAGCGCCCTCGACGGTGGCGAGGCTGCCGGCGACCGCGGCGAGCAGGGGCTCCAGCGGGGCGTAGGCGGGCGGGAGGAAGCGCATCGCTTGCGCCAGGCGCTCCGCTGCGGACCGCGCCATCAGAGCTCCACGAAGCGCAGCGAGAGGCCCGCCGCGGTCAGGCGCAGCGCCCGGTGCGGGGCGGAGGGCGCCACGTCGGCCGTGTGGGAGAGGAAGCGGGCGCCCAGCGCGAGCGGCGAGGTGCGCAGCGCGGCGGAGAGCGCCCGGCTCAGGCGCAGCGGCTCCCCGACGCCCAGCGCGTCGAGGTGGGCGCGCACGGCGGCCCGCACATCCCCCCGCAGTGCGCTCTGGTCGGCGCCGCGGCTGATGGTCAGCTCCATCGCCAGGGTCAGCTCTTGCCGCTCGGCCGGCAGCACCGCCACCCGCACGCCCGCCGCGCGCCAGCGCTCGAGCTCGGCGGCGACCAGGGCGGCGAGCGCGGCGTTGCCCGCCCCGTCGGGGTCCCCGACGTAGACGCCGACGTAGCCACCATCCTCGTGGTCGATGAACTGCTCGTCGACCGTGGCGAAGGCGACGCCGGGCACGTTGAGCGCGCCGGCCTCGAGCGCAGAGACCGTGCCCCGCCGCACGGTCGTGAAGAAGCGGCGCAGCCGGTCGCGCAGCTGCGGGTCGGTCTCGGCCGCGGCGCCGCCGGCGCATCGGGCGGGGTTGGTGACCGTCAGCCCCGGGTCGGCGGCCAGCGGCGCGTCGACGAGGTCGATGGCGCCGGCCTCGGCGTTGCCCTCGACGCCCAGCGCCTCGCAGCGCACCGGCGCGCTGACCGTGGCGCTGCCCTCGGCGAGCTCGACCTCGAGCGTGGTGCGGAAGCGGACCCGGGCGCCGGCGGCCGTGGGCGCTGAGACCAGGGTGCCGGCAGGGATGACGACCAGCGCAGCGCTCCCGCCGCGGGTGAAGCGCACCTCGCCCACCGCCGCGGTCGCCGCCTTGCGGCCGAGGCCGTACCGGTCGGCGGCCAGCGCGTCGAGATCAGCGCCGGTGGCGGTGTCGACGAACTGCGCGGCGAAGAGCTCGACCAGCCCGCGCATGGTCTCGTCGGCGATCACCGCGCCGGCGCCCACCACCGCGTCCAGCGCGCTGCCCTCGGTCCAGTCGGTGAGGCGCGGGTCGCGGGCCTGGACCTCGGCGCGGCCGGCGTCGTAGAGCTGCCGGAAGGTCGGGAGGGCGGTGGCGCTCATGCGGTCTCCGGCAGGCGCACCTGCACCGGGTGCTCGACGGGGCTCTCGTGGAGCCGGACGCTCAGGTTGACCTCCAGCACGCCGCCATCGGCCCGCACCCGCGCCCGGGCGTCGGCCACCCGGGGGTCGGCGAGGCAGGCGCGGCGGGCCGCTTGGGCCACGTCGGCGTGCATGGCGGGGTGGCTACGGGCCTCGAGCGCGCCGACCAGGCGGGCGCCGTAGGCCGGGCGGTGCACGAGCTCGCCCGCGCGGCTGACCAGGCGCCGCTCCAGCGCCGCGGCCGTGTTGGCCGGGCCCCCGAGCAGGGCGAGGTCGCCGGTCGCGGTGACCGGCAGCGCCGCATCGGTGGCGCGCAGGGACAGGTCGACGAGGCTGGACACGGGGCCTCCGGGCCGGTGGCCGCCGCCGACGTCCGCAGCTCACTCGCTGCGCAGCGCCAGCGCGCGGAAGTCGGTGGCCAGCTGGGCGGCCAGCGCGGTGGTCTGCGGGGTGGGCGGGGCGCCGAGGCCGGCGAGCGCGGTGGCGAGCTCGGTGAGGGCGCCAGCGAGGGCCGGGAGCAAGGCCTCGAGCACGACCGGCTGGGCCGGCAGCGCGCCGGTGCGGCGCACCTCGACGCCCTGGGGGTGCACGAGCAGCGGCGCGGTGGGCAGCCAGGTCGCCGGCGCAGGGGCTGGGCGGCTGACCGGGCCGGGCAGGGCGACCGCCTGGAGCGGGTCGCCGCCCGGCAGCAGCAGCACCACCTCGTCGCCGACCGCCAAGGGGAAGAAGAGGCCGGCGCCGCTGGCCTGGGGCCAGAGGGGCCGGGCCTCGATGAGGTCTTCGCCGGGCAGCCGGGCGCAGGTCAGGCGCCAGCCGCCGTCGGTGCTGGGCGTCAGCTCGCGGATCTGCCCGAGCGCCACCCAGGCCCGCCCATCGTCGAGCAAGCGCTGCAGCACGTCGACCTGTTCGCGCATGCGCGCCCCCTCGCCGCGGCGGCCTCAGGTCCGGCCGCCGGCGCCGACCAGGTTGATGAAGTCCACGCTGAGCCGGTAGCCGTCCTCGCTCGACCAGCGGTGCCGGGCCCGGTGCACGTAGAAGGTC
This sequence comes from Deltaproteobacteria bacterium, assembly GCA_016792625.1. Lineage (GTDB taxonomy): Bacteria > Myxococcota_A > UBA796 > UBA796 > UBA2385 > JAEUKK01. The sequence continues at coordinate 41,156 of JAEUKK010000096.1, forward strand.
GTGGCCAGGCGGTCGGCCAGCGCGCCAGCCTGCACCAGCGCGGCGGCCACGACGGGGTTGAGCGCCCGCGGCGGCGCGCAGAGCCAGGCGGTGGCCTCGGCGTCGCTCATGCCCTGGACGCCGGCGAGGTCCTGCCCCCACTCGACCACCACGCGGTCGCCGTTGGCGAGCTGGGGCAGGTCGAGCAGGGTGGTGCCGTCGACCAGCTCGGCGGTCTCGAGGGTGCCCTCGAGCTGCTGGCGCGCCTCCTCCTCGTAGATGCCGCGGGCGAGGTCCCGCAGCTGCGCCACCGTCCACTTCCCCGAGACGGAGTAGGGCCGCAGCGGGGCGGTCTCGTGGGTGACCCTGCCGTTGGACCCGACCTTCTTGCGCAGCACGATGGGCTGGTCGGGGTAGCGCGCCGCCCGGCCCTCGCCGGCGGCCTCGTCCCAGCACCGCACCTCGATCTGGGCGCTGCGCACCTCCGCCGCCCGGCGCCGCAGCCGCAGCGACAGCAGCTGCTCTCCCCAGCGGAAGCGGGCCGCGGGGCGGGTCCGCACGCCGGCCGGCCGCACCACCACCGCGTCGAGCTCCACGGTGACGAGCAGGCCCGCCCGGCCCACGAGCTCGGTGAGCAGCGTCCAAGCGTCGTCGCCGTCCCCCGGCGGCAGGTAGCGACGGCCGACCAGGCCCTCGAGGGTGGTCGCCGCGGCGGCTGGGTCAATCTCCACCCGGAGGCCCTCGGCGCCGGGCACCGCGGCGAGGACCTGGGCCACCAGCAGGCCCAGCGGGCGGCGCAGGTCGAGGCTGCCGCCGGTCCAGCGGTGGTCGAGCAGCAGCGCGGTGTAGTCCCGCCCCTCGAGGCGCAGGCCCTCGCCCCGCTCGTCGAAGGTGGCCTCGGGCTCGTCGACGTAGCCGAGGAAGACCAGCGCATCCCGGCGGGCCACGCTCAGCGTCGCCGCCGGCTGGCCGAGGTCGGCGCAGTAGATGGCGACCAGCACGCTGCGCACGGCGCGGGGGTCGAGCGGCAGGTCCTGCCAGGCGAGCTCGACCCGAAAGGTGTCCGCCGCGCGGGCGGGGTTGCGCTCCCACTCTGCGGCGCGGGGCACCACCTCGAAGGTGTGCACCCGGGCCTCGGCGCCGAGCACCAGATCGTCGAGCAGCACGCTGAGGACGACGAGGCAGCGCGGGTAGCTGATCGCCACGGGTCACCGCCGGGTCGGGAGGGCCAGCACGGTCCCCGGCCGGAGCGGGCCCGCCGGGAGCGCGTTGAGGGCGGCGATGCGCGGCCACTCGGCCCAGCCGCCGAGGTGGCGCTCGGCGATGGACTGCAGCGTGTCGCCGGCGCGCACGACGTGGACGGCGGCCTGCTGGCCGGCCAGCCAAGCGGCAGCGCGGGCGTCGACCGCCAAGGCGGCGTCGGTCAGGCGCACCAGCGCGCTGCGGGTGCCCCGCTCCCACTGCCAGAGGCGGATGCTGTCGATGGCCGCGCCGGTGACCTGGTGCTCCAGCACGTCGCGGCCGTCGAGATCGCGGCGCACCGCCCTGGCGGCGGCCAAGGTCGCGGCGAGGGCCGCCCGCGCGCCGCCGACCTGGCGCGGGTCGAGGGTGCCGCCCCGCGCCGCCGGCGCCAGGGTGTCGGCCATGGCCTTGGCCTCGGTCGCCAGCGCGCCGACCGCGGCGACCACCTCGCCCGGCCTCATGTCGCCACCGCGGTGACCGCGTTGACCACCGCCACCGCGATGATCGCCGCGTCGGCGGCGAGGGAGAGGGCGTCGAGCAGGGCCGCCAGCGCGCTGTCGTTGTCGGGCGGAGAGGGCGGCAGCGGCAGCACGATCGCCGCGGCCTCGTCGGCCTCGTGCACCTCGAAGACCAGCTCGTAGGCGATGTCGTTGACCCGGTTGTAGGACGGCGTGTAGCCCTTCACCAGGCCGCGCCGGACCAAGGCGTCGCCCCAGCTGAGCTCGACGAGGCCGCCGCCGAGCAGGAGCGCTCGGGCGGCGCTGCTCTGGGCCATCGCCCAGCCCTGCAGCCCGGCGTCGCTGTCGCGGAAGACGCCCCGCAGCCGGATGTCTCCCTCCGTGACGCCGAGCACCTGCGCGCTGGCGCCGCGCCCGCCCGGGTAGCGCGTGGTGTGCACGCGCAGCTCGGCGCCGGCCTCGACCCCCTGCTCGGGCAGGTCGGCGCCCTCGAGGGTCAGGCTGCGGAAGGGCGGCGCGATCTCCCGCAGGACGACGGGCACGCCCTCGACGAAGAGCGGCGCCTGGGCGCGCAGCTTCGCCTCTTCGGCGGCGCGGTTGAACCACATGGCTCCTCCTCGGGGCGGGCGCGCCGCTCAGCGGACCGACCGGCGGGCCTGCAGCCTGGACCGGTCCGCCCGGCGCAGCAGCTCGTCAAAGGCGACGGCGACCCGGTCGGGGTCGTCCATGCGCTCGGCCTTCACCTCGACGTGCACCGGGCCGGTGAAGGTGACGTTGCCCTTGGCGGCGACGGGGGGCTTGGTGGCCGCGGGCGTGTCCTCTTCGCGGGCCAGCGCCGCCAGGTCGGCCGCGTTGGGGACGTAGGCCCGCGGCCCGCGGACGTTGGCCACGCCGAGGCTCGCCAACAGGTCCCAGACCTTGGCGGCGACGAAGTCGACGCCCTGTCCCATGGCGAGGAAGGCCTGCCCCACCAGATCGACGGCGCTGGTCGCGAGGCTGAGCAGCAGGCCGTTCCAGTGGAGGAAGACGCCGAACAGGCCCATGAGGCCCGCGCCGACCCGGTTGAGGATGGAGCCCTCTTGGTTCAGCCGCCCGAAGGCCGCGACCAGCGGCCAGAAGCGCTCTTGGAGGGTGTCGACCGCGTTGGTCACAAAGCCGGTCACCGCCGGGAACTCCCCCATCGCGCCAGAGACAGCGAGGAAGGCGCCGCCGATCGCCACCGCCACCGGGGCCAGCACGGCGAGGGCCTCGGCCAGCACGCCGATGCCGAGGCCGCCCGCCGCCGCGCCGCCCGCCGCGCCCGCGGTCGCGCCGCCGCCCCCCACGAGGCCCGCGGCGCCGCTGAAGGCCTCGGCGAGCCCGCCGAGCTTGCTCGCACCGCCGACCAGGGCGCCAAAGGTGGCCAGCATGCCGCCGCCCGAGGCGAGGCCGCGCATCCACCCCGGGCCCTCGCCGCCGGCGACCCGCTCCACGCCGCTGAGCATGCCCTCGAGGCCGCCGACGCGCCCGAGCACCCGCTCCACCACCGCCTCGACACCCTGCCAGGCGGCGAGCACCCGGCCCCCGATGAGGCCCGCGACCCGGTCGAGCTGGGCGCTGTGCCCCGCCAGCCAGGTGTTCGCCGACCGCAGCCGCTCGAGCCAGGCGTCGTAGATCGGGCGGGTCGCGAGGCGGGCGACCTGCCGCAGGCCGTCTTGGAAGGTCGAGAGCTGGGCGTCCCAGCCCTTGCCCATGAGCGCGACGCCGGCGCCAAAGCGCCCAAAGGCCCGGTTGAGGGTCTCGAAGCGGGCCGTCACGTCGAGCTTGGTGAAGGCCTTCTGCGAGACACCCGCCGCCGCCAGCGCCGCCGCCACGATCGGCGTCTCTTGGTCCGACACGTTGCCCGACAACGCCTGCGCCACGTCAAAGCCGGCGGTCTGCATGCCCTCGTTGCCGCGCAGGGCCATCCCGGCGGCCAGCGCGTTGCGGGTCAGCTCTCGCACGCCCTCGTCGCCCTTGCCCGCGGCGTTCGCGAAGCTGAGCACCCGGGCGGCGGCGGTCGAGTAGTCGGCGAGCTCGCCCACGCCCGCGGCGGCGTCGGCGGCGAGGCCATGCATGAGCCCGCGGCTGCGCTGCAGAGCGTCGTCGATGGGCAGGTTGAGCTGGGCGCTGAACAGCGTCGCCATGCCCGCTTGCAGTGTGTCCATCTCGGCGTGCATCGCCGCGATGCCGCCCGCCGCCTCGCGCAGGCCGAGCGCGGCGAGGCCTCCGCCGACCACGCCGCGTCCGACGCTGCCCACGAGGTCGCCGAACACGGCCTGCAGCTGCTCCGCTGCGGCGCCCACGCCCGCGAAGCCGCTGCTGAGGCCGCCGCTGATGCCCCGGCCCAGCGCCGCGCCCGCGCGGGTGCCCGCGCGCTGGGCCGCGCCGACGACGGACTCGACCCGCTGGGTGGCCTGGGCCACGCCAGGCGCCGTGCCGTCGTCGATGACGATGCGGCCGACGATCTTGAAGCTCTCCACGGCTCACCCCGCGGCCGCTCAGGGCGCCGGCTGGTTCTCCCGTTCGACCAGGCGCCCCAGCGCCTCCTGGTAGGCCCGCGCCTCGGCCACCGTCAGCGAGAGCACCTCGCTGAGCGGCTGGTGCCCGTACCGGGTCAGGTACGCGACGAGGTCCCAAGCGCGGGCCGCGCTTCCCCCACGGTCACCTCGGGGGGCGCGTGCATCTCCATCCAGGCCGCGCCGAGCAGGGCGCTCTCTTTGCCGGTGAAGCGCTCGTCCCAGAGCCGCGGGGTCCAGGCCGGGGCCGGGGCGCCGTCGACCTCGACGACGCTCCGGCGCAGGCCGTCGAGCAGGCTGGCCCAGGCGCGCGCGCCCGGGCTGCGCACCGACCGCGCGGCGCCCAGCACGTCGCGCAGGGTGTCGAAGCTGCCCGCCTCGAGGACGACCTCGCGGCCCCCGGGCAGGCGCACCCGCCAGCGCTCCGGGCCGGCGCCGTCGTCCTCGACCTCGGCCGAGGCGAGCAAGGCCTCGACCTCGGCGGGCGCAGCTTCGTGCACCTGCGAGAAGGCTTTCACGAGGCCGCTGACCTCGCGCGCCTTGGGGAAGAGCTGCGCGAAGCGCTCGGTCAGCACGTCATACTGGACGGGCTCGCCATCCACCTCGCGCAGCGCCATGAGCAGCCCCTGGCGCCGCACCGCGAGCTCGTCGGTCTCGCCGGCGGCCTGCGCGGCGTGCAGCAGCTCGCTCGGCTTGAGCAGCGCGAGCAGCACGCGCCGGGCGCCCACCCGCACCTCGACCACCTGGCCGGTCGCCGGGCCGCTCACAGCGCCACCCGAGGGAAGCCCGTCTCGAGCTTGATGGTGCACTTCATGTTCTCCCCCCGGCCATGGCTCACGGAAAAGGCCGTCTTCTTGAGGTCCAGGTACTTGTGCTTGCCCTTCGACCCGTCTCGGAACTTGGTCGTGGTCGCGACGATGAGGGCGAGGGGCACGCGCAGGGTGGCCGCCGAGTTGATGATGTCGGCGAGGTCGTCGGCCTCTTTGCGGCTGACGTCCACCTCGATCTCGAGCTCCCAGCCCAGCGGCTCGGTGTTGATGTGCCGCCGGGTGGTGCCGAGCGGCTTGGTCTCGGTCTTCTCGATGACCTCATTGGCCTTGAACTTGACCATCTCGAGCACCTTGGTCGGGACGCCCGAGATCAAGATCTCGATGTTGAAGTCTTTGCCGGTGGCCGGCAGGTCGATGTCCGACATCGCTCACCTCACTCTGCGGTGATGCTGACCGTGGTGCCGACCTGCGCCCGCAGGACGATGACCTCAGCCATGCTGTAGAGGCGGACCCGCAGGACGAGGGTCCACCGGCCGGCCGCCAGGTCGCCGGTGGTGTTGCCGCCGAAGGGGTCGAGCTGGAAGTCCGCGATGCTGCGGTCGGCCTTCAGCCCGCTGAGGAAGCCCACCACGGCGGTGACCAGCGCGTCGGCGTTGGGGCCGAGGTCCCGGGTGGTGAGGTCCACGTCGAGCTGCGACTCGGTGAAGCGCTCGGCGTGGCGGCTGAGGCTCTCGAGCAGGAAGTCGGTCATCCGCCGGTCGTAGATGCGGGTCCGGCCGCTGCGGGCCGTGGTGCACCCGAGCCGCAGGATGCAGCCCTCGAAGGCCGAGGACATGAACCAGGGCGCCACGCCCGCCTCGTTGAGCAGGTCGAGCGTCGTGGTGGTCGCCGAGCTGTCGGCCAGCGAGGTGATGCCGCGGAGGAAGGGCGCGCCGCCGGCGCCGCCGGGGCTGAGCCACGGCTCGACGTTCGCGATGGCGAAGGCGGCCCAGGCGTTGCCGTCGACGGTGACCTCAGGGTTGGCCGGGTCGAGGAAGTTGACCGTCCGCACGCGGGGCCAAGTGTAGACCAGCCGGTCGCTGCGGTAGTCCTCGACGTAGGCCATGGCGTCGTCGGCGGCTTGGCCGGGCACGGCGCTCAGCGCCGCCATGCCGCGCTGCACCGCATCGGCCCAGGCCTTGAGCCCCGCGTTGACGTTGTCGACCAGGCCGGCGGGCGCCTCGGCGACGAAGAGCACCGCCACCGCGGCGCTCTCGGCGTAGAAGCAGCGGATGCCCTTCGCGGCGCTGCTGCTGCCCACGAAGTCGCCGGCCACCGGGCTGCCGTCGGCGCCGCCGGTGAACGCGGTGGCAGCGCAGGTCGCCGGCATCGCCGTGGGGCTCGCGCTGGTCAGCCGCACCAGGGGGTCGCTGAAGGCCGCGAGGTCGGCGAGGCCGAGGTCCTTGTAGCGGGCGGCGTAGGACGTGCCGACGCTGATGAGCAGGTCGCGCTTGGCGCTGTCCCCGCCCGAGGCGGCCGCCCACTGGTAGCGCAGGCTGTTGCCCAGGCTGCCGACGTGCGCCGCGCTCAGGGTGACCGTGCCCGAGCCTGCGGTCAGGTCGCCCGAGCTCGCCGCGGCGGCGCCGGTCGCGCCCACCCGGACCACGCGCAGGCCGCCGGCGGGCAGCACCTGGTTCTGCAGGGCGAGCACCGCGGGCCAAGCGGCGGTGTCCTTCGTGGCGCTGAGCGCGTTGGGGTAGAAGACCTCCCAGAGCTCGGCGGGGTTGGTGATGAGGGTGACCTCGTCGGTTGGGCCCCAGGGCAGGAGGGCGACCAGGCCGACCAGGTTCGTCGACACGCCCTCGACCGGCCGCGGCGAGGCCACCTCGAAGAGGTTGACGCCGTAGCCAGCGGCGGAGAGGGCGCTGATGCGCCGGACCAGTGAACCGGACATGGGGAGCTCCAGGGACGGGAGGGGGCGGCCTCAGAGAGCCGAGCCGCCGATGTCGCCGCTGACGGCGAAGGTGGAGAACGCCGGGCCCCGCCGGCTGCGGACCCGGTCGCTGCGCAGCCGCAGCGTCCAGCGGCAGCGCCAGAGGCCCTGGGCCACGCCCTCTGCCGAGGCCTCGCGCTGGGCGCGCAGCACGTCGACGTTGAGCGGGCGGCCGTCGGCCCGCTGCAGCCAGAGCCCCGGGGGGCCGGTGGGCGCGTCGAGGGCGGCCTCGACCGCCCCGGCCACCGGGCCGAGCTGGGCGGCGTAGGCCACCCAGAGGTCGAGCTGGGCCTCGAGCTCGACGGTGCCGATGCGCTCTGTCACGGTGATCTGGCCGTCGGCCTCGCGGACGCTCCCGACCACCACCGGGGCGTGGCGCTGCCCCTCATCGATGACCGGGGTGAGCGTGAGCAGCGGCCCAGCGTCGACCCGCAGCGCGGCGTCAGCTTCGGGCCAGCCCTGCCGCACCACGAGCCCGCGGTAGCCCTCGGGCAGCCACCCGCTGAGGATGGTGGCCTGCAGGTGCGCCTCGAGCGCGTCGAGGCAGGCAGCGACCGGGTCAAGCGGCGGCGGCGGCATCAGAGGCTCGCGATCGCGTCGCGGAAGACCCGCTCGACGAGGGGCTTCTGCTTGCGGAGCAAGAAGCGGGGCGGCGAGCCCCGCAGGTGGATGCGCCGGCGGATGATGTGGGCGACGCGCAGGGCGTCGGCCTCGACCAGCGGCGGGCGTCCGCCCGAGGACCGGCCGACGAGCTGGCGCCGGACCCAGCCAAGGATGGGGGCCAGCGGTGGCCCCGCAGCGCCCGGCCGGCGGCCGTACTCGATGGCTGCGGCGTGAGGGGCGTCGTTGTAGAGCTCGGCGCCGTCGGGCGTCGGGCGCGCCTGCCAGCCGCGCTTGAAGGTGCCGAGGTCGACCAGGCCGGCCTCATCGGTGTCGGCGATGGCGCCGGCCACGCCCGCGTGGGCGGCCTCGAGCGCGCCGGCGAGCAGCACAGCGCGGGAGCGCTCGACCAGCGTCTGCAGCGCCGCCTTCACCGAGTCCTGGCCGAGGCGGATGACGAGCTCGGCCATGGGGACCTCAGGCGCCGGGGCGGGCGTGGGCGGGCACCAGGGCCTGCCGCCACTCCAGCAGGCGGGCCTCGGGCGGCCCGCTCGGGCGGTGGGGCACGTCGTCGATGAGCCAGAGCACCTCGACGCCGGCGGGCAGCGTGCCCGCGCCGAGGGCCTCGGCGGTCAGCGTGGCGCTGATGCGGTCGACGGTGACCGCCCCCTCGACCGCGCGGCCGCCCTCACTCCAGGCGTGCCGGCGGTCGGCCCGCACCCGCGGGCGGGGCCGCAGCTCGAGGTCCTCGTGGCTCGGGACCCCGCGGCCCGGCGCGCCGCCCGACCAGGTGGTGCGGCGGATGATGACGTCGTGCAGCCGCAGGCCCGCCGCGTCGTCGATGACCTCCTGGCGGACCTCATCGACGAGCGCGACGAGCTCCGCGCGCAGGCTCACGACGCGGCGGCGGCCGGGGCAGCCGGCGCCTTGGGGAAGCGCTCGACCTTCTCGGCGTGCCGCTTGAGCAGCCAGGTGGCCAGGGGGCCGCTGCGCACATCACCGCGACCGAGGCGCAGCGGGCGCCCGTCGGGGCCGTCGTCGATGAAGGCCTCGACGAGCACGCGCACGCAGTCGCTGGCGACCTCGGCGGGGCGGCGGGCCGGCGCCGAGAGGTTGAAGCGCTTGCGCAGGCGCGCGACGCCTTCGGCCACGTCGCTCACGGTGTCGGCCACCTTGGTGACCACCGCGGCCAGATCGGCGACCGTATCGGCCACCTTGGTGACCGCTCCGCCCACCCGGTCGAGGCTCTGCTCGAGGCGGTCGAGGCGGGCCTCGAGGCGGCCGAGGCGGGCGTCCACGGGCTCGATGGTCCCGGCGGCGGTCCGGGCCTCGGCCTTGGGGGCCTTCTCGGCGATGGGCTTGTCAGAGGGGGGCGGGGCAGCGGACATCTCAGGCTCCTCGGCGGGCGACGCCGCTGGCGTCCCCGGTGTGGGTGCGGAAGGGGTCAGAGGCCACCGGCACGCCGAGGGTGGCGGCGAGGCGCCGCACAAGACGGCTGCCCTCCCCGCGCAGGGCGCGCAGCTCGCCCTCGCCGGCGAGGGTGACCTCCTCGGCGCGCAGGACCTTCTGGCGGTCCCACGAGCCGGTGAGCTTGGCGTCGATGCTCGCGAGCGCGGTCAGCAGGCCGGCCACGATGGGCTCGGCCGCGGCGGAGAGCCCGCTCAGCGCGCCCTCGAGCGCGCCCGGGCCCCCGCGGCTGGCGTCGGAGTACCCGAGGTAGAGCCGCACCTGGGCCCGCTGGTCGTCGGTCAGGGCCAAGGCGGCCTCCGGCTCAGGTGAGGGTGAGCTTGGCGGCGGCGTTGCGGCGCTTGAGGCGCAGCTGCACGTCGGCCACCATCTGCAGCCGGGTCGAGTCGCCGGTCTTGCCCAGCGCGTTGATCTGCACGGCGATGCGCTTGCCGGCGCGCTTCATGGCCGCGACGATCTCGTCGAGCGACACGGTGCTGCCGTAGAGCTCTTTGATCATCCGCTGCAGCTGCCCCGGGTCGAGGCTGGTCCAGTTCGGGGGCACCTGGCGGTAGCTGAGGTAGCGGCTGTCCAGCGCGTACATGGTCTGGCTGGTGCAGTGGCGGTCTTCGATGACCGGCACGCCGTCGACGGTCAGGTAGCGGAAGCCGAGGCCGATGACGTCGACCTTCTCGCCAGCCAGCGCCGCGGTGGTCAGCGGCGCGGTCTGCACCTGCACCAAGCCGTCGCCGAGCTCGAGCAGCGCGTCATAGACGGTGCCGTCGGTGACGATGAACTCGGGGTAGCGGCCGGTCGCGTCCTTGAAGGGGCGCAGCAGCTTGGTGCGGATGCCGGCGACCGAGAGCGCGCTCAGGGCCAGCGTCTGCTCACCCGAGGCCCAGGAGGTGTAGGTCGACTGGGCGAGGCCGGCGTAGGTGCCGGTGCTGTCGACCGCACGGCCCAGGCCCTCAATCTGGGCCGGGCTGGCCGCGACCGAGCCGCTGTAGGTGTGCTGGCTGATCTTGGTGGCCAGCTCTTCAGCAGCGTCCCGCAGCTCCTCTTGGAGCAGCGCGTCGCCCGCGCCGAGCCGGCCGTTGGCGGCGCCCACGCGCTGGGCGGTGCCGGTGACCTGGGCGTAGGACTCGTAGTGGGCCCAAGCCAGCGTGGCCTGCTGACGGGCGTCGGTCGAGAAGTCGCCGCTGCCGACGGCGTAGCCCTCGGCCCGCGCCCCCGCAGTGTTGCGGCCCTCGAACTTCACCGACCAAGTGCAGGTGGCGTTCGGCTCGGGCTCACAGCCGAGCAGGTTGGGGAGCACGGCGTCGCGGCGGAACTGTGCCTCGAGCACCTCGGCGAGGATGATGTTCAGGACGGCAGAGATGGTGGCGAGGTTCATGGGGCCTCCGGTGGGGGGCGAGGGTGGAGCGGCGGGGCGGGCGCGCGGCGCGGGCTGGGGCTCAGCCCGCCGCGCTCAGGGCAGAGAGGGCCCCGCCGAGGCCGCGGCCCGCGAGGTCGGAGAGCTTGGCGGTGCCGTCGCCACCGGCCGGGCCCGCGCCGAAGCCAGGGCCGCCGCCGGTCCCCTGGGCGGGGCTGGGCGGCAGGAAGAGCTTCCCGGTGTCGGACTTGAGCCAGGACGCGGCGCCCTCGTCGAGGCCGAGCACGGCGTCCATGCCGAGGCGATCCTTGCCCTTCCAGCCGCCCTTCTCGGTGTCGATGACGCCCTGTTCCTTGAGGACAGCCATGGCCACCCCCACGCGGTCGGCGGGCACGCCCGCCTTCTGCAGGGCCTCGCGGACCGAGACGTGCACGGCGTCGACCTTGCGGGCGGCGGCCTCATCGGCCCGGGCCTTCTCGGTGGCCTCGAGCCGCTGGCGCAGGGCGGTGAGCTCGGCGGCGGTGGCCGCGTCGGGGCCCGCAGCGCCGCCCTCGGGCTTCTTCTCACCCTCGGGCTTCTTCTCGCCCTCGGGCTTGGCCTTGACCGCCTCGAGCTCGGCGCGGAGCTTCGCGTTGTCCTGCTCGAGCTTGGTCAGGCTGGGCTTGAGCGCCTCGCCGATGAGGGGCGAGAGGGCCTCGGCGGTGATGCTGCCCTTGATGAGCGCGGTGATCTTGTCGAGGTCGGCCTGGTCGAGCGGCATCGGTGGCTCCAAAACGGCGAAGCCCCGGCGCGGGGCCGGGGCGGGTAGGGTGGGTGGTGGCTAAGGCTCGGCGGAGGGGGCGAGGCCGCACCCCGAGGAGGTGCCGATGGGGCTGAGCTTCGAGGTGTTGATCGTGCCGGCGGAGGACCTGCCCGGCATCTGGGTCGCCCTCTGTCCGCAGCTCGGGGTCTGCACGCAGGGAACCTCGGTGCCCAACGCCGTCGAGATGGCACAAGAGGCCATCGAGCTGTCCATCGAAGACGACCTCGCCGAGGGCCGCGACCCTCTCGACCGCGAGCGGCATGACCAGTGGTGGGACGAGCGCCGTCGGGAGCTCGAAGAGGCGCGGGGCGGTCAAGACCCCGACCGGGTCGTTGAGCGCGTGACGGTGGAGTGGGGCGGAGCCTGAGCCTTGAAGCAACAACGCCGCCAGAGCTGCGCTGGGCGGCGGAGAGAGCGTCATTGGCGAGCCGCTGCGGTCAGACTGGCCCGAGGCTCTTGACCAAGAACGGCCGGTAGTAGTCGTCCTTCGCGCGGTAGCGGACCTCGCCCGCGGCGGTGCGGTCGACCATCACGAAGTCGAACTCGGTGACGATGGCGAGCTCGCCGGGGATGAGGGCGAGGGCACGGGCGATGACCTCGTCCATGCGCACAAACACGTCATCGTCGTCTTCCCCGTGCTGAAACACGAGGATGCGGTCGACGACCGGTCGCCGGCTTGGGAGGTACTCTTGACCGAGGCTGGCCGCCAGCTTCGCGTCGATGGGGAGGCTGCCAAACTTCAGGTCGGGGACAGGCGTGCAGATGGCGGCGCGCACGGCGTCGTCGATGGGGATCGGGACGTAGACATCGAAGTCCATGGAGTCACCATATCCGTGAGAGCTGTGGTCGTCCCGTGGGTTTCGCCGTGACCACGAGCAGCTCATCGACGCCCGAGCCCTCCAAGTAGCCGGGGTCCTCCTCGAGCGCGCGCTGAAGGTCCGCCGCCGTCAACGGGGTGTCGGTGAGGTTGAACACCACGCGACGCGCCTGGCCGTCGGCCGCCTTCCGGCGGGCGCGGTCCAGCACGTTCAGCGCGCTGGGCGTGGTCGGCGCGACGCAATCCCACGCCACACCACTGATGGTGTAGTCGGGGGCCTTCAGCCGGGTTGGCTCAGGGAGCTGAACGACGTCAAAGCCCAGTTGGGCGAGCAGCTCGGCCGTCTCGTTCTCGCGGCGGTCAGCCCGGGCGCGACCTTCCTCGCCACGCACCTTCTTCGGCCGTCCGCCCGGCTTGGCGTTGGGGTCGTAGGGCCGCACGGGCTCGGTGCGCGGCCGGCCGCCTCGCGGGTCAGGTGTCGTGGTCACGCCGCTGCGGTGGTCAGGCTCGTTGACGCCCCAGCTCTCCCGCCACAGGTGCTGCCGGCCCCGGTCGTGGAAGTGCGCCGGGTAGGTGTCGCCCTCGTAGGCGCCGCCGACGACGGGCCACAGCACGCCGCTCACGCGCAGCCCGGCCTTGCCGCGCATGGCCCGCTGACCCGGCAGGCCGGGGCGCCCGCGCATGCGCTGGGCGGCGAGCTGCACGAGGTCCACGCGCACCTGGAACTTCCCGTCCAGCGGCCGGGTCATCCCGTGCACCACCTGGCTGAACGGGTGGTTGCGGAGGTCGTCGATGTGCTCGCTGGCCCGCATCACCAGGGGCGGGCGGCCAGCGACGCCGAGGGCGCCGTTGATGCGGTCGGCGGCCAAGCCGGCGGCCTCGCGGTGCCCGACGTCGTAGGCGCCGGCGGTCTCCATCCGGGCGATGAGCATGCCGCGGCCGCGGGCGGTGGCGAGCACGCCGCCGAGGCCGGTGAGGCGGGCGGCGATGTCGGGCAGGCTCTGGTTGGTGGCGAGGCCGACGGCGACCTCGCGCTGCATCTCGGCGGCGAGGTCGGCGCCATAGCGGGCGAGGCTCTGCTCGACCCGCTGCACCAGCAGGCCGTCTTGGGCGACCTGGGCGACCATGCGGGCGCGCAGGGGCTGGCCGACGACCAGGCCGTCCTCTTCGCCCGGCGCCTGGTCGGCGGTCGGGGCGGGCGGCAGGCGCAGGCCCGTCTCGGCGGCTTGGATGGCGGCGAGCAGGGGGGCGAGCTCGGGGTCGAGCTCAAGCAGCTCCAGCGCGTGCCGGCCGCCCAGCGTGGCCCCGGCCCGGGCGTGGCCGGCGAGGGCGCCGACGCCGCGGTCGGTCAGCGTGCGGGTGGCGCTGCGGACGAGCAGCAGGAGCACGCGGGCCTGCTGCGCAGAGAAGGGCGTGCGCTCTTGGCCGGCGGGCAGGCCCTCTTGGAGGCGCAGCAGCGCCGTGCGCAGCTCTTCGTCGGCGAGCAGCAGCACCGCGAGCAGAGCCTGCTGGGCGGCGGCGTCGAGGGCGCTGAGCTCCGCCTCCTGCCGCCGGAGCAGGCGCTCGAGGCGGCGGGGGTCCATCAGGGGGCTCCTGCGCGCCGGCGGTCAAAGGCCGCCGCGGGGTCGAGGCCGTCGCCGTCGGGGTCGTCGTCGGTGGCGCCGTCGATCTCCACCCGGACCTGGTCGAGCTCCTCGGGGCGGACGGCGGCGCCGAGCACCCGCTCCGCTTGGACCCGGGCGAGCAGCCGCCGGAAGGTCGGGCTGAGGCGGGCGGCATCGACGGCCATCGTCGCGCTGCGGAGGAAGGTCTCGAGGTCCTCGACGTGCCAGCCGTCGAGGCCGCGGACGACGGGCTGCACCTTGTCTTGGCGGACCGCCGCGACCAGCTCCAGGGTGCGCCGCATGGCGCCGAGCACCCGGCCGGACAGCGCCGTGAGCAGCACGTCTGCAGCCTTCCAGTCGGCGTTCTTGCTCGCGCCCGACTGGGCTTGAGCGTGCTCTGGGTTGACCGCCTGGGCCATGGCCTGCACGGCGCGGAAGAGATCGGCCCGGTCGGCGTCGCGCTCAGCCCGCAGGTGCTGGAACGCTACTCCGCTGGGCGCGACGAACTTGGCCTCGTCGACGCCCTCGGAGTCGCGATCGAGGTGGAGGTAGTGGCCGTGCCCGAGCTTGGGGGTGTCGGCGGCGAAGTCCCGGCTGCGGATCACCAGCAGCTCGTGGGCGGCCTGGTGCAGCGCCCAGGCCAGCTCGTTCTCGGACCGGGTGAGCTTCACCGCGACGTCTTCGAGCCGGTGCATGGCCCAGAGGTTTAGCGGCAGGCTCAGGCGGACGACGGGCAGCTGCCCAAAGCCGTGGGCGACGGCCGCCAGCTCGACGGCCTCGTCCTCGGGGCCGGGCTCGGCCTGGTCCTCGCGCGGCCGCCACTCCCAGCGGCGGACCTGCTGGGCGTCGATGTAGGTCCAGGTCCGCACACGGGCGCGGGCCTGCTCGGGCGCGCCGCGCACCTCGGTGTCCCCGACGAACAGCAGCCAGCGCAGCTCTCCGCCCGGCCCCTCACCCCAGTCCAGTACCTGCTCGGGCGGGATGCGGTGCAGCCGCACGTCCAGGGCGCCGGCGCGCAGCTGGTCACCGAGCGACGACCAGGCCGCGCCGGGGGCGGCCGCGGGCAGGTCGAGCCAGAGGTAGGCGTGCCGGGCGACCAGCGCGTCCTCGACCAGCGGGGGCCAGAGCTCGGCCCAGCCGGTGCCCACGCCGTCGGCGTCGGCGAGCAGCCGGGCGTAGAAGTCGGCCGAGCCCGCCGCCTCGGCGCCCAGGCCCTCGACCACCGGCGGCTCGGCGAAGAGCAGCCCCACCAGGGTGCTCAGCAGGCCCCCGACGTGGTTGGTGTAGGTCAGCAGGGCGAGGCGCTCGTCGTAGACCTCTTTGGGCTCGACGCCGCGCTGGGGGAACCAGGCCGCGCGCATCGCGTGCCACCGCGGGCCGCCCTCGAACAGGGCGCGCAGGCGCTCCCGCCGGTCGGCGTCGGCGCGGCGCTGGCTGAGCAGCTTGACCTTCATCGGCGGCGCTCCTCGACCATCTGCGGGCCGTGGCCCGGGCGGCGGGCCCAGCAGCCCTCGACCGCGTCGGGGCCGTCGTCGTGGTCGCCGTTGGGGAAGTCGTCGAACTGCGCCAGCACCTCGGGCGGCACGCCCGCGGGGTGGACCTGCAGCCAGCCCGCGGTGAGCGGCACGTCGAGGCTGGCAATGCGCGCGACCTTGTCGTCGGTCGAGGGCTCGGCGATGACCTGCAGCTGCCAGAAGCGCCCAGCCTCGCGCCGCTCTCGCTGCATGCGGGCGAAGTCGTTGGCGAGCATGGCCTGGAAGCCGTTGCTCTCGAGGCTGACCCGCCGCATGCCCCAGCGCTCGGCGATGGCCCAGAGCGCCTCGAGCTGCGCGCTCGGGCGGGCCCGGCGCATCCACACCTGCAGCAGGAAGCCGAAGCCGAAGCGGTCGAAGGCGATGACCGCCAGGGCGGCGAAGTCGCCGTCGCCCTCGCCCAACGCCGGGTCCCAGCGGCCGCGCACCTGGCAGTCGGCGAGCCGGACGCGGCGCCCGTCGGCGGCGATGATGACCTCGTCCTCGCGGTCGCGCTCGAGGCGGCAGCGGGCGAAGCGCGCGCTGTCGAAGAGGGCGGCGGTTGGGTCGCGGGGCTCGTTCTGCAGCTCGCGCAGCACGCTGCGCATGCCCTGCGACCAGATGATCAGGTAGACCGCGAAGAGCGGCACCGCGACCGGGTCGAGCAGCTCGGCGCCCGCGTCCATCTCGGCGCGGCGGTCGGCGTAGAAGCGGCGGGCCGCGGCCTCGCGCACCTCGAGCGGGCCGAGCGTCAGGTCCGCCCAGACCGCGCGGCAGGCCTCCCAGAGGTCGGCGCGGTCCGGCCACCGGATCACGGCGGCGAAGCGGCGGGCGTCCCAGCCCGGGTGCTTGAGCAGCCGCGCCAGGATGGCGTCGGGGTGGAGCACCGTGCCCACCCACTCGACCACGAGGCCGCCGTCTCCCGCCGAGGGGCCGGCCTTGAGGATGTCGTCGTCGAGGAACTGCTGCGCCCGCGCCCGCTGGCGGGCCGAGGCGACGCGGTCGGGGCGCTCGCCGTCGTCGACCACCATGCGGGAGGGGCGGTGGCCCGCGATGTTGCTGCCGCGGACCTGCGTGCCGAAGGACTTGGCGATGACGCCGCAGAGCACGCCCTCCCAGCCGAGCATCGACCAGCGGAGCTTGCCGCCGCGCACCAGGAAGGGGCCCTTGGTGCCCTTGCGCGGGTCGGCCTCGGCGGCCGGGCGGGGCCCGCGGGCGCGGCGGGCGGGCCGGCGGCCTGGGGCGGTCGGGGCGCGGACCTGCGGCGCGAAGAGGCGCGCCAGCTCGCTGCCCTCCTCCACGAACCAGCCGCGCAGGTCGTCAGAGATCGCCGCCGCCAGCTCGCGCTCGGCCGAGACGACCAGGCAGCAGCGGTCCAGCCCGAAGACCAGCGCGTGGGCGAGCCGGGCCTTGGCGATGGTCGTCTTGGCGATGCCGCGGGGCGCCGCCGTGGCGCGCAGGGCCGTGCGGGCCCGGGCGGAGGCCGGGGGGTCGACAGGCGCGAGCAGGTGGTGGTGGGCCGGGTTCCACGGCCGCCCAAAGGTCGACGGCCAGCACCACTTCGCGAAGAAGCCGATGTCGAAGCGGCAGCGCATCCGCACGAGCTCGTCACGGGTCCGCCGGTCCGAGGCCACCCAGAGCCGCTCGAACGAGCTCGGCGGCAGCGCCGCCACCGCGCGGGCCGTCGTCAGCCACGCCTCCGTCGGCATCGTCGTCTCCCGCCAGGCGGGCCTCCATGCTCAGCAGGTCCGGCACCACGTCGAGCAGGTCGGCCAGGGCGCCGATGAGGTCCCGGGCGGCGCGGGGGTTCTCGAGCGCCTTGTCCGAGTCGAGGAAGGCCAGGGCCCGGCGCTTGAAGCCGACGATGTGCGCCTGGTCGTGGCCGTCCATGGCGGCGAGGCCGGGCCGCGCCGAGCGCTCGATCCCGCTCGGGGCGGGCTCGTGATCAGCGGCGGGGCCGCGGCTCCGCGCGCTCGACCGAGCGGTGGGCGCCCGGGGAACGCTCGCCTGGCGCTCGCCCCCAGGCGGCGCGGCGCTGGCCTGCTTGGCCTCGGTCAGCCAGCGGCGGATGGTGCTGGCGGGCAGCCCCTTGAAGTGGGCAGCGGCGGCGGCGGCGCCGACGCGGTTCATGTCCATCCACATGAGGACAGAGATGCGATCAGGGCGCGCCTTGGCCATCGCGCCTCCTCCCCACCTCCGAGCCTCAGGGCGCCAAAAGCAGCGAGCCCCGCGGCCTTGTCGGCGGCGGGGCAGGGAGCGTGGGAGAGGGACGGCCGGCGCTGCCGGAGGGTCGCGCGCCGGGGTGGGCGCACCTCGCCACCATGACGAAAGGCTACCACCGGCCCGCGCGGGGCGCAAGCGGGCGGGCCGGTCGGCCTCAAGCTGGTGGCATTCGGGGCCGCCCCTGGGGTATGCCGTGGGTGCCGGGCACGCGCGGCACGCCCGCGCAGCCGACCGCACCCTGGAGCCGACCGCCATGCAGCTCACCCTCTTCGACCGACCGGACAAGCCGCGGAACCTCCGGGTGCTTCTCCAGTTCGACGCAGAGGTCGACGCCTGGGTGGGCGTCGTCGTCGAGCTCGACGTCGCCGCGCAGGCGCCCAGCCTCGCCCAGGCCCTCGAGCTCGCGCGCGAGGCCGCCCAGCTCCACGTCGACGAGAAGCTCCGCCGCCACGAAGACCCGGTCGAGGCCCCCGAGCCCGAGGCCGCGACCAGCGCTGAAGAGGTGCTCCGCCACGGCGCCCCGATGGCGCTCGACGACATCGACGCCGCTGGCCGGCGCGACCCCGCCGTGCGCGCGGTCGGCTTCGTCCAGGTCGACGGCACGCGGGTCTTCCACCGCGAGGTGCCAGAGCGGCGGGCGGCGCCCTCGCCGATGTTCTTCGATCGCGTCGCGCAGGGCTGAGGGCGGTGGCCTTCCGGCTCGGCGAGCTCGCCGCGGTGCTCAAGGGCTACGGCATCCGCCTCGAGCGGGGGACGAACCACCCGTGCTTCATCGACGCCGATGGGCGCAAGGTGCCGGTGGTCGCGCACAACGCCGAGAAGTCGGACCTGTCGACCATCATCATCAAGAAGACGGCGAAGCAGCTCGGGCTCGACCCCGACGAGGTGCTGGAGCGGCTGCGCCGGGGGTGATGGCAGGGCCGGGGTCGCTTCCGGCGGCGCGAGTGGGCGGATTGATCGCTGCCGGAGCCGCCGCCGCCAACAAGGCGGCTACCCCGGGTCTACTGAGACAGGCTCGGCCGACTCTTACCGACCGTCAGGCCAATCTCAGTTCTATGTGCCAGACTTGGAGCCGTTACCCTGCGGCTGGGGCCGGGGGGTGTTCTTGGGCGGCGGCGGCGGCGCCTTCTTCAGATCCGACTGGGTGCCAAAGCCGAAGCCTCCCTTTCGAAGGTTCTCGTAGATCGGTGGTGGGTTTTGCGGGGGCTTCTCGCTCATCGGTCCTCCTTGCTAACTACATCCTTGCGACCGTTAGGCACGTGCTATCGGATAATCCAGCCGTCACCCGACCAAGGGCTGTTCAACGGTATCACTTTCGGCCGGTGTTGCACACCATCCGGCCGACACCACTGAGGCAACTGGAATGAGTATCTGGTCCAACTCGGCCGGGGTCCAATCGCCAGATCCGTCGACCCGCCACATAGGCTGACTAATGACAATGTGCCCGGTTGGATCTGTCCAAGTAGGGGCATGAGCGAGGCGGCCCCAATACTCGATATTCTCACTGCTTCGAACCAGGAGCCCAATGTCGTTGCGGGCCTTACCGCTACCGTAGGCTCGCTCCAACGCGACGAAGAAGCCAGCCCATCCAGACATTTCAGGCCGAAGGGATGATGGGACCCGGTGCCCAAGCCTAAGAAGGATGCCCGCCGCGATCCAACCAACCATGCCGTATGTCAGGCACGCGACTGTATACAACTCAACAGCATCAAGTACGAATTGGGCTTGGTCAATCGGTTTAATTCCCCCGAGATGCGACGGCTCAACATCGACGCCAAACAACAATGCGGACAAACCGCAGAGGGTCCAGAACAGGCCGAGCCCAACCAAATGAGTACCTGGACGCTCCTGCCGGTAGCATCGATAGTCCCATGCTTGCACCCCCGCGATACCAGGGCCTGCGACGACCATAAGCAGCAAGACGAGTACTGCCGCGCCTTCGAATTCTGGCATTCGGGCTCCCGATTGGTGCTGGACACAACTGCAGCGCGCGCCCGGTTAGCCGGTCTGACGAGCACGCCTCGGAATCATGGAGCGATCACCATGGTTTCCAACCGCGATGGGAGACCGCAGCCCCCACCCAGCCGAAGCTGAGGGGGGCTGGGTCAGGGCTCTACCCTACTGGCGCTTGCATCCCTTCGGGCACCAAGCGAACGACTTGCCGTTCGCGCGACGCCGGCGAACGCCGCGCACCGTGATGGACTTGCGGACGATGAGCTCGGCACCACAACAGCTACAGGACGGTTTCATATCAACCTCATAACGATATCGGCGCCCACTGCCCTCCGAACCTGTCACCATGACAGGCCGGAGGCAGGGACGGGTCAGCCCGCGACCGCCGAGCGGCGGCCACCGGGGAGCGAGCCCCGGGGCCGCGCTAGGCGCCGGGTCAGCGGTCGGGGCAGTGGCCGCCGCAGGGCACCGGCCGCCGGTAGGCCCGGCGGGGGTGCTTGCGACAACAACGACCACCGATGCGATCACATCGATGACAGCGCATGTGCGCCTCCATGAAAGGGGAGGAACTTGCTTGCGCGCCATCAGGGCCGGCGATATCGTACGGTTGCTACGCCCGTTCGGGATCTCGGTCCTGACGTCGCTCTGAGGGCTGTCCAGCTTCAACTGGGCGGCCCTTTTGCGTTCGGGTGCGGTGGCCCGATTCGACTCCGCGGTCTGACGACTGCTCGGCGCTTAGCTCCGCGGCTCGGGGAGAGGGTCGGGTGCGACGAGCTGTCGCACCTTCTCGATCAAGGTTGAGGTCCACGCGTCCGATGCCTCGCGAGGGTCGCCCGCGGCCCGCGCATGAAGCCAGGCGCTGAGGGCGACCTGCAGGCGTCGCGGCTGCTCGGGGGCGCGGGGTGACAGGTAGGAGCCCTCGCTCCGACGGCCAACCGTCGCCGATAGGCCGATCATCGCGCTGCGGTACCGGGCCTCTGGCACGAGCCCAAGGTCGAAGTCGCGCCGCAGGAGCACCGAGGTCGACACGCCCCAGCGGGCGGACTCAAAGAGGTAGTCCTGCCAGCGGGCCGACCGCGGTGAACGCTGAAGCCACGCCGCGGCCGGGACCAGGAAGGCCCCTGCGAAGCGGTGGGCCTCAGCCTCGACCGCGCGGGTACCGACCAGCGCCGGGTCAAGGCCCCGGTGCATGACCAAGTGGCCGAGCTCGTGCGCGAGGCTGAAGCGCTCGCGGTAGGCGTTCCTCGGGCCGTCACCAGCAACCGATACGCCGGGGTCGAGCGCGATCGGGTTGCTCGCGATGAAGGCGTCCTCGCGGCTCCACCAGGAGTAGGCGTCGACCACCCGGTCCTCTGCCGGCAGCGTGAAGACCCAAGCGCCCCAGGACTCGAGCAGGCCGGTCAGGTCGGGGATGACGCCGCTGCCGACGAACCAGTGGTCGCGGACCTTGGCCGCGGCCGCCTCGGGCTCGGGAGGCTCGGCGCCAGAGAACGTCGGCAGGTCCAGCTTGTTGTGCAGACGCTGATGCGCGCGCATCAGGGCGACGACGTGTTGCACCATGGCTGCGCCTGCGGTCACCCGGTCCCGCTGGGCGGCCTTCGTGGACCGGACGTGCCGGAACTGAACCGGCGTCGCGGTGACTTCGAGGTCAGCGCCGGTGAGAAAGGCCACGCTCACCCCGAGCGCCGCCGCAAACGGCGCGGCCGAGTCGGCGCTCAGCCGGCGCAGGCCGCTCTCGATCTGAGAGACCCACGCGGCGGTGCATCCGGCCTTTTTGGCGAGCTCGCCCACGGACAGCCCTGCGAGCTGCCTTGCGGCGCGCAATGGTACAAGTCGTGGTGGCTGCGGCGACACGGTGGAGCCTTCCAAGTGCCGAGTGGGTTCGGCTTTCACGCTCCATGGTTAGCACAGGCTGCGGGCCTGCGCAACCCCCTCGCCTCTCCGAAACCAGCGACAGGCAGCACAGTTTGGTGGGGTATGTCGCGAGTTTGGTCGGTCCGAATAGTCAGCTGCGCTGACGGTTCTACTCACGTATTGTAATACCTCAACCCGAAGCGGCCTACTGGACGTCATTCACGAGGACCCCTCAGCAGAGATCGCTGCTACACTGTTCCCGATGTCCGGAGACTCTGCGCAGACCATCAGGCCAGCGACCTGTGGAACCGTCACGCGACCGTCACCCGTGGGGCCTCAAGTGCTGCGCCTCTCCGCCCCATCACCCCGCCCGCCTCGCCACCACCCCCGCGTTGACCAGCCACCCCGCCGCGAAGCTCTCGCCCTCGTGCAGCAGCTTGCTCGCGGCGGTCGCGCCGACCTGCAGGTCCTGGCCGATCTTCTCCATGCTCGCCCCGTCGCGGTGGCGCAGCTCGACGGCCCGCGCCGCCTGCGGCTGCCAGGCCGCCAGCGCGTCGAGGGTCTGGCCGATGGACACGATGCTGGCGAGCACCTCGTCGATGTCGCCGCCCTTGCCGCCCTGCACGCGGACGTGGACCTGCTGGCCGCCCGGCCCGGCGCTCGTGCGCGGGTGCATGCCCACGGGCGAGCTCATGCGCTCCCGGGCCTCGTAGAACCAGGTCAGCGCCCGCGGGGCTGAGGTCCACTGGAGGCCGTCGGAGGTGCGGCGCAGGCGGCGGCGGTCGGCATCAGCGACCAGGGCGGCGGTCTCGGGGCTGTCGGAGCGCTTCATGGTGGGCCTCGGGGCGGGCTTGGGCAGCAGGGCGGGGCGCGGCGGGCAGGGGGTGGAGGCGCAGCGGCGGCCCGGCGCAGGCCGCCGCCGGCGGTCAGGGCTGGACCAGGCGCAGGTGGCGGCCGTCCTGGGGGGCGCGGTCGGTCGGGCCCGGGGCGCCCGCGGCGGCGCCCGTCGAGGCCTCCGGCGGCACAGCGGCGCCTTGGCGGGCAGCGCGCGTCGCCTCGTGGGCGGCCACGCGCGCGAAGAGCCGGCCGGCGAAGGCGCTGCCGCTGAGGCCTTCGCCGTCGGCGAACTCCTGCTCGAGGGCCTGCAGGTCGGCGCAGAGGGCCTCGTAGAGGGCGAAGTTGCCCTCGCGCATCAGCTGCACCTCCAGCTCGGCGGCGGCCTTCAGCGCCTCGCGACCCCGTTCGCCCAGGGCCTCCAGCCGCCGGGCCACCCGCTGGGCCGTCGGGCTCGGGCCGACCGGGCCGGGCACCTCGAGGCGGCGCGCCGCGGGCCGGGCCCGCAGCAGGTCGGCGGGGGTGGGCCAGAAGGCCGAGCTCGTGAGCCACGCGCGCACCGCCTCGCGCAGCTGGTCGTCTTCGAGGTCGCCGAGCACCGCGCGCCAGGCCTCGGTGAGCGCGGCGAGGCCTTCGGGGCCCTCGGGGCCGTTGCGCACCCCGGCGCCGAGAAGCAGCTTGACGGCGTCTTTGATGCCGGTGAGGGTCAATGGCATGCGGCGCTCCGGGGCGTGCTGGGGCCGAGCTCGGTCTGCTCGGCCTGTTGGAAGAAGGCGTCCAGGTCGTCCATCGAGAAGGCGCGGCTCGCCGCCTGGGCCGGGCGGGGCGGCCGGGCGCCGCCGCCGGGGCCGTCACCGCGGGGCGGCGCCCCGGGCACGAGCAGCGCGGTCGGGCAGCCGCGGTCGCGCCAGGCCAGGGCCGCATCCAGGCGCTCCTCCCACTGCTCCTGGACGAAGATGGTCTGCGGCGCGCGACTTCGGTCGGCTCCACCCGTCCAGCCGATGGCCCGCAGGTGGCGGGCGAACAGCGGGTCAGGGCTGCGGTGGGCGGCGTCGGCGACCGCCGCGGCCTGGTCCTCGAAGGCCTGCAGCTCGGGCCAGCGCAGGGCCCGCAGCAGCGCCAGCACCGGCTTGGGCAGCGTCTCGGCGTCCGGGTCGATGGTCCGGCCCTCGCCGGCCATGGCGCCGCCCCCGGGGCCCCAGGGCGCCGCCAGGGGCCGGCCGGTCACCCGGGCCACCGACCGCAGCACGACCCCGGCCAGCTCACGGGCCGAGCCCCGGGCCTTGGGCATGCCGGCCTTGCGGGCCCAGGCCGGCACCGGGGCGGCGTCGGGCAGACCCGGCAGCTGGGCCGGGCCGGGCGCCGCGGCGGCCTCGAGGACCTCGCCCTCGTCGAGCTCGTCCAGGCGCAGACGGCGCTGAGCAGCAGCTTTTGGGGGCGGAGTGGGCGAGCTCGGCGCGCCAGCCGGGTTCTCGTCCACCTCGACAACGGGCTCTTGCACGTCGCTTTGGACGGGCTCCTCACACCAGGGCGCGCCCCGCGCCCCCAGGCCGGGCCCCGCCGGGCCGGCTGCCGGCCGGTGGTGTGGAGGGTTCTCTGAGGAGGGTTCAATGAGGAAGGTTATTGAGGAAGGTTCAGGTGCAATGGTTGCACTCCCCCCGTGCAACGGTTGCACCCCCGGGAGTGCAACGGCTGCACTCCCCCCGTGCAGCGGTTGCACGGGTGCAGCGGTTGCACGGGTGCAGGGCGTGCACCCCTCCACCGCGGGCCCGGCCTCGAGCGCGGCGGCGCAGGCCTCCGCCGGGCCGGCGCCTCCCTCGTCGGGGGCCAAGGCCTCGGCCGGCGTCGGCGTGCTCGGCCGTGCGAGCTGCCGCCCGAGCAGCGGCCGCAGGCGCACCCGGCAGACCAGTGAGCTGCCCTGGGGGCGCGCGACCACCTCGAGCAGGCCCTCGGCGATGAGGGTGTTGCGGTGCGTGATGGCCGAGCGGCGCGAGACCCCCGCATAGGCGGCCAGCAGGTCAATTCCCGGCCACGAGCGCGCGCGCTCGACGTCCTCGGCGCTGTTTTGGTGGCTGAGGTAGCCGAGCAGCAGCAGCTTCTCGGTGCCGCCAAGGTCGCTGCGCAGCACGAGGTCCGCGGCCTGCCCGCGGTGCAGCTCGCCGGTCATTGGCCCACCGCCGCTGCGGGCTGCGCCGCCTCGGTGTCGACCTCGGCCTTGCCGGCGTACCAGCCGGCCATCCAGGCGTCGCGGTCCGCGCCCCGCAGGCGCGCCGGCACCTGGTCGTCGGCGTAGGGCACGCCGTCGCGGAAGGCCTGCTGGCCCAACGCGAAGGCCGAAGGGCGCTCCCGCGCGATGGTCGGGGCGGGCCGCGCCTTGGCCGCCCGGGCCGCCGCGCGGCTGCGCGCCGCCTCCTCGAGCTCGGCCGCTTGGTCTCGCCAGCCGGTCGACCAGGCCCGCTCCTCCGCCCCGCTGAGCTGCGGCGGCGGGGCGCTGCTCGCCCCGGCGCGCGCGGCCTGGGTGCCCGCCGCGTAGGCCAGGCGCTCAGCCTCGGTCTGCTCCACCTCGCCGGCGTCGGGCTCGGGCTCGGGCGGCGCGGGGGGCGCCGCCGCCTTCCAGCCCCGGCGCCAGGCCGCCAGCGCGCCGCCCGTGACGCCCTCGGGGTGCTCGTCGAAGAGCACGCCCTCTGCGCGGGCCGCAGCACCCGCCCGGGCCACCGCCTCGAGGTCCTCAGCCGCGCCGCCTGTCCGGTGGTAGCGGCCGTCCTTGGTCCGGGCGGCCTCCTTCTGGGCGACCAGGCGGGCCAGCGCCGCGGTCACCTGCTCGCGGTCGTAGCCGCCGCTGGCCCCCACGAGGGCGTCGACGGCCTGGGGCGCGCTGGTCAGCAGGGCCCGCACCTGCAGCCGCCGGGCCTCGGCCGCCGCCGCTTCGTGATCGAGCGCGGGCGCGCCCTCCGCCCTGGGGGCAGCGGCGCCGCGCTTGCCCTTCCCTCGGCCATCCGCGGCGGGGGCGAGAGCGGGGGCCGGCGCCGCCGCGGGCGCCTCCTCGATGGGCCGCGGCGCACGGGCGGGCGCCAACAGCAGCTGCTGGCCGCGCCGGGCCTCGGGCAGGTCGGGCGCCGAGGCCTCGATCGAGACGACGCCGGCGACCGGCCACGCGCCGTCCATCGGCGCGGGCACCTGCGGGAACAGCGTCAGGCCCGGTCGGTTCGTCAGCGCGTGGCGGGCCGCGGCCCAGATCGCGTCGGCGCAGAGCCGCCCCTGGGCCAGCGCCCCCACCTCGAGCAGCAGGCCGGCCGACGCGCGCTCGAACGCCGTCGACAGGTCGCCGGCCTCGTTGGGCGGGTCGAGGTCGTCGGTGGTGGCGACCGCGACGAGCAGCGCGTCCTCGTCGAAGGTCAGCGTGACGTCTGCCCCGCTCACGAGGTCGGCCAGGGTGATCGCGAGGCCGCCGGCCTGGCCATCGACCGCGTCGGTCCCGAGCAGCACCGTGCGCTGGCGCCAGGCGCGCAGGGTCGGCCCCACGAGCTTGCCCGAGACCTGCAGCTGGTCTTCCCCGACGCTCAGCGCGAAGCGGCGGCTGCCGAGCTCGAGGTGCGCGGCGAGCCAGGGCTCTCGGGTGTGCGGGTGCCGGGCGACGAGCACCGCGGGCTCTTGGGCCTGGACCACGTCTGCGACCCACCCGAGCACGTCCCCACCGATCAGGCCGCCCGCCGCCGAGGGCTCCCACCGGGGGAGCGCCACGGGCACGTCCTCGCCCGCCGCGTCCCGCGCCGCCGCCGTGAGCACATGCCGGAGCGCGGTGATGATGGCGTCCGCGGGCTTGCCGACAGCGCCCACGAGCAGCTCGCCGGTGCGCAGGTTCAGCGCCACCGGGGCGTCGCGGCGGGTCGGCAGGGCCCGCTTGAGCAGCTCGGCCCGCAGCTCGGCCCGCAGCGCTTGGCGACCATCCGGGCCGAGCTCGTAGGCGCCGCGCTGCCACGCCAGGGCGTCCACCGCCTCGATCGGCACCACCTTCGACCAGGTGGTCCGCAGCCAGATCGTCCAGTCGCCCGCCTCGACGAGGTCGGCGCCATCCTCGTCGCCGACCCAGCGCCAGCCGCTGACGCTGGGCTTGCCGCCGGCCCAGCTGAGCGCGTCGTCGGGCCAGGCGTTGGGCGGCGCGAGGTGCAGGCCCGCGCCGTCGGCGACGAGAGCGGCGCGCAGCACAGCGCTGTCGACCCGCGGGGGCAGGCCGGTGACGCGGAAGAAGGTCGCGGGCATGCGCCCGCCCACGCGGAAGCTCATCGGGGCCTCCAGCCGGGGCACCGGCTGTTGGGGTTCACGAGGTTGCTGTCCCGACCGTCAAAGTCGGCAGAGATGTTCTGGCGGTCCTGCCACTCGCGCACGCTGCCCTCGGCCCCAAGCTCGTCGTCGGGGCGCGGGTGGGCGCAGCCGCCCCGCCAGTGGCCGCAGCTGCTGCAGGTCCGGGGCCGCTGGGCGGCAGCCGGCCGCAAGAAGGCGCGGCTCACCGGGGCACCGCCGCGGCCCGCTGCCAGGCCTCGAGGGCGGCCTCGACGGGGTGGCCGGGCTGCGCGGCGCGCTCGCCCCAGACGAGCAGCCCGCAGCCGGTCTCGGCCGGGGCGCCCTGGGCCCACTCGATGACGGCGGCGGGGGCGGAGTCGAGGCCGCCGCCGGCGACGAAGCTCGGCCGCGGGCTCGGCAGCCACACCCGCCGGGGCGGCATCTGCGCGAGCACCGCCCGGCGGCCCGCCGCCACCATCCAGGTCGACCGGCAGACCAACACAACGCGCGGCGCCAGCGCCATGGCCCGCGCGAGGTGGGCGTCGATGGCTGAGAACGGCGGGTTCATCACCACAAGGTCGAAGGGGCCGCCCTCGAGCTCTTCGAAGCGGCCCACCGACCGCCGCGCCGGCGGAACGAGCTGCAGGCCTGCGGCGGCCGGGTCGATGTCGTTGGCCCACAGCTCAGCGCCCGCCGCGAGCAGCGGCCCGACGAAGTGGCCCGACCCCACCGAGGGCTCCAGCACCCGCAAGCCGCGGGGCAGACCCAGGGCCTCGACCACCGCGGCGCAGAGGCCCCGGGGCGTGTCGTACCGGTCGAGCGGGCGGCGCTGCGCACGCGCAGGCGGGGCGGACGGGGGCGGATCGACGGCGGGGGCGTGCGGCATGAAGCACCCAGGCAAAAGGACGCCCGGGCGCGCGCCCGAAGGGCGGCACCAGGGGTCGAGGACGGTGATGGGGAGGTCGTTCTGCGGGAGGGGCGCGGTAGGGAGGGGCGGAGACCTGGTCAGGTCGGGTCAGGGTGCGGCGGGGACCCCGGGCCCCTCACCTGGTCCCATCGCCCCAAACGGGGGCAAGTCCCCCCGCGAAGTTGTCAAAGGCGATGTTGCGGGGGCGTCGCCCGGCTCCGAGCGGCAGAGTGGAGGACGGCCCCCGTGGTAGAAGAGCCCCCGGCCAGCGCGCGCACGCGTTCACCCCGCGCGGGCTGGCCGAGGACCAAGTCATGGGCTCCAGCCACCCCATCGCCGGCACCACCCCACTCAAGACAGTGAACATCGACGAAGACGAAGCCGCGGCGCTTTGGGCCGATGTTCTCGCGTTTCACCATCGCTTGGTGCTGGAGCATGTGCGGTCACTCCCCGGGGGCCCGGTCGAGCACGCCCTCATGGCTGCGTTCTGGGAGGCTGACCGGCCCAAGTTCGGCGTCGCCACCAAGCTCCGGCACCCGCCCGAACCGCTGCTCCGCCGCCTCGGCTTGGCCCCGCTCGACCTCACCACCGACGGGACCCGCACCAACATCCGCGTCGGCGACCAGGACCGCACCGTCATCGAGTTCCAACGCGCATACATCACCGTGGAGGTCACCTTTCACGAGCGTGCGCACTGCACCCTCGCCGCGACGCTCGTCGTCGAGCCCGTTCCCCCAGCCGAGCCAAACCGGTAACGACTGCAGGAATTTGGGCGCCGGCAGGCCCAGCAGCTCGACGAGCTGCGCCGTGCTGAGCGGCCCGCGCAGCGAGGCCTGCAGGGCCGCTTCAACCCTGACCAGCAGCGCGTGGTGGCGTTGTTGGACATGGCGCAGTGTCGCGGACGCCGGCACCGCGGCGACCGCCGGCTTTGGAGCGGGGCGGTCGCGCTGCCAGCACGGGACATCGACCACCGCGAACGCCAGCAGTGCGAGCCGGCGCTGGATCTCCTCGGGAGACAGGCGCACCGTCAGGCCGTCGTCGCCCTGGTCCACCGCATTGTAGAGATCAGTGAGCAACGCCAGCTGCCAATCGTGCCGGCCTTCCGCTTCGGTCACGATGACGCGGAGCTCGCGGACGAGGTCCAGCCGGTGGTTGAACCCGGCGTCGTCAACGTGCCCACCGGCGACCAGCGCCGGGTGGATGGGGGCGCCGAACTGCGCGGACACGAGGACCAGGATGGCATCCTCGAAGGTGTTGATGACCAAGCGATCGCTCACGCCGCCTCCTCTGCCCCAGCCAGCGCCGAGACCTGAAACATCTGTTCAGTGTCCGGCGTACCCGCCGGAGCGCCCCCATCGGCCACGACGGCCGTCGGCGCCGGAGGCTGCGCCTGCGCAAAGCTCAAGATCAGCTCCACCCGCTCATCGGCCGTGAGGCTGAGGGCGTCGCAGAGTGCGTTCAGTGTGGCGAAGCCCGGGCTCCGCCGACGGCCGGACTCGAGGGCGGCCAGGTACGACTGCGACATGCCGGTCCGCACCGCCAGAGCGGTTTGCGTCAGCCCGACGCGCTTTCGGAGGTCACGAAGCATGGCGTCTCCTCTACCAGAGATAGCACTACCCGAGATAACATGCAAGCGGGCAGAGCCCGGCTACCTCATGCCGATGACCTCGCCTCTCCTTGCGCGGCTCCGTCAGGAGCGCCTCAAGCAAAAGATCTCCACCGCCGCCGTGGGCCAAGCCATTGACCTTGCGCAGTCCATGGTGAGCGCAGCCGAGCACGGTTCACGCGACCCGAAGCTCGGTCACGTTGAGGCGTGGGCCAGCATGCTTGGCTTCGACCTCGCACTCGTCGCTCGGACCGGGCCCGAGCTGGGCGCTCGGCAGCAGCTGGTCCTTGATCTGATGCGCGAGGTCCTCACCAAGCTCCCCGAGTCAGACCTCGACCTGTGGGAGGCTGAGCTCCGCATACGTCGCCGTCAGCTCGGCCTGGCTCCCGACAGCAAGAGCAACCAGTAGGCAATCAGGACACCGAGCCGTGGTGCCCGGGGTGCCATGAGGCGCACGGCCAGCACGCGCTTTTCGTGCGCGAGCTGATCCGCGTCGGCTTGATGATTGTCACGAGTTGTCACGGCAGGCCCCCACCGGTGGTTCATCGTTAGCTCTACCAGGGATAATCGGAGTAAGCTCTATCAGAGCTAACTCGGAGGCCCCGATGCATGAGCAGCCTACCGCTGACCGAACTGGGTCAGCCAACCACAACCTGTCCGACTTCGCTGCGCGGACAGCCGATGACCTCAGCCCTGAGGCGGCCGCGGCGTATGCGGAACTCCTGCGGGAGGCGTACCAGGGTCCGTTCCATTGGGGCGAGGGTGACGGCGTTCACCACCGCAGCGCCTGGCTGCTGCTGAGCCCGAGCGGCGCCATCGTTGGGGCTGGGCTCAGCCAGGCCGAGGCAGCCAAGGCGGTCGGCTTGGACCTCGACCTGCCGACCGGCTTTGCGTTCGCCCGCCTCGCGGTCGTGGGCGACCTTCGCGCGCTGCACGCGGTGACCGACCCGCTGTTCTCGGGCTGGCGCGTCTGCCTGGGGCCGGCGCTCGCAGCCGCGCTTCGGGGCGTGGAGCGCCGCCTGCGCGCGCAGGACCGGGAGCGCCTGTCGCTCGAGCTCGCTGCGCAGCCGCAGTCGGACCCCGCTGCAGAGCCCGACACCGAAGAGCTGCCCTTCGACACCGCGGTGCGCGCATGAACGCCCCACGTCGCGATGTCACCGCCGGGCACCGCAACCACCTGCCCACCAGCCTGCTGCGGATGGCCGCGCGGGGCCTGGCCAACGGCCAGTGGTTCAGCGTCGGGCCCGAGACCCTCAACGCGGTGATGGCCCGCACGGGCTTGCCGGCCACCGAGCGCGACCAGGTCGCGGAGCTGTCCAGCCAGGTCGACGGCTGGGCGCTGAGGGGCAAGCTGACCGCCCCGGAGGCGGGTGTGCTGCGCTTGCGAGTGCAGGGGGAGCATGGCCCGGCGTTCACCCTCGACCGCCGCCGTGGCGGGGAGGGGTGGGAGTACCGCTTGTGGAGCGGCGGCCCCCCGACGGAGTCGCCGTTCCCGCCCTCGCCCCAGGTGGCCCCGCACCCCACCAGCGCGCCCCGTTGGCTGCGGCCCGAGCGGGTCGTGTCGGGGGTCGAGCGCTCCGCTGCAGACGACGACGACCGTCCCGTCGTCGCCCCGCCGGTCCCTGAGCAACCGCTGCAGGAGGCGGCCGGCGCGGCCGGCTCGGTCGAGGCCTCCGTGCCTGCGACGGAGGAGCCCCCGGCCGAGGCCTCCGCGACCGCGCCGGCGCCCGCGACGGACGAGGCCCCGGCCAAGCCCGTGTGCAGCCAGGAAGGCTGCGGGTCCATCGCGCAGTCTCGCGGCATGTGCAACGTCCACTACAACCGCGACCGGCGCAAACGGCTGGCCACCGAGAAGGCCGCGCGTCGCCCGGAGACCCCGCCGTCGGCGGCGTCAACGCCAAACGCGCGCCTCTGCCTGGAGCCGGACTGCGGCGCCCCGGTCAAGGTCAAGGGACGCTGCCACCGCTGCCATCAACGCCAATGGTGGCGCCAGAACGCCGAGCGCATCAACCTTCGGCGCAGCGCCCGCAAACGCGAGCAGGTGCTGCCCGCCCGCCTCGAGGGCGACCCGGCCCTCGCCGCCGATCTCGCCGCGGCTGTCCGCGAGGCCGAAGCCAAAGCTGACGCGCTGATCAGCGCGGCCGAGGCCAAGGCCGCCGCCCTGGTGGCCGAGGCCCAGCGCAAGGCCGACGAGCTGCGCGCGACCGCACGCCGCGACGCGGAAGGCCTCCGCGCGCAGGCGCGGCTGGTCGCTGCGCCTTGGACGGTCGTCGTCCGCGGGCCCGACCAGCACATCACCGTGGTCATGCGCCTCGACCCGGACGACGCGCCGGTCTGTCGGGCGGGCCGCGACGAGTCGGGCTGGGCGGTCAGCGTGTGGCCGCCTGGTCGCTCGCCGGCGCCCGCGCCGGTGCAGCTCCGCGCCCAGACCATGTCTGCCGCCCTCCAACTGGCCGACGCGGCGAGCGCCGGCTTCGGCTGGCGGCTCCTCAGCTCCCCCCGCACTGGGGCCGTCGGCCCCGCCGAGGTCCAGCCATGAACGCGCACACTTCCTTATCCCAGGGGGCCGTTCTCGGCGGCACAACCCCAGCTGCCGCGGAGGCCGGGCGCCTCGACGCGGTGGTGCTGCTCTTCCACGGCGACAGCTTGGTCGCCGCCGGCCTCGACCGCGACGAGGCCGAGGCTGCCCTGCTGGCGGAGCACGTCGGCGATGACCTCGAGGTGGGCGTCGAGACAGGCGATTGGATCGCCCGCCTCGACGCGGTGGAGATGCGGCTCGACGGGCCGAGGCCCGCGGTTTCGGCCTTGCTGGCGCTGATCACAGTCAACCAGCGCGCGGGCGTGGTCCTCGGCGCAGGCCTCGAGGCGTTTCAATCCCCGTTTCAATCCCCAACGGGGCCCGCGTTCATAACCGCGGGGCAGGCCGAAGGCCTCTGGGCCGACCGCGAGTACGACTGCGCCGAGCTGAGCCTTCCTTTCTGAACCGGGGCACGCGCCCCACACCGGAGGACCGATGCAGAACAACAACACCAAGGGCATGCAGCTCAAGCGCGCGGTCAAGAGCCAGTCCTACCTGCGGCTGGGCATCAGCGGCCCGGCCGGCGCCGGCAAGACCTGGACCGCCCTCGAGGTCGCCTCGCGGCTGGTGCCCGACGCGCGCATCGCCGTGCTCGACACCGAGCTGGGCAGCGCGAGCAAGTACGCTGACCACTTCACCTTCGACGTCATCGAGCTCGACCACTACCGCCCCCAGGGCGTCCTCGACTTCCTGCACCTCTGCGAGCGCGAGGGCTACCACGTCGCCATCATCGACTCGGTGAGCCCGTTCTGGAACGGCCCAGGCGGCTTCCTCGAGATGGTCGACGACGAGGTCGCCCGGCAGAAGGCGAGCCGACAGAGCGGGCGCGGCGACAGCTTCACGGCCTGGAAGCCGGTGGACGCGGCCTACGCGAAGTGGGTCATCGACATCTTGGCCAGCCGCGTGCACGTCATCTTCACGCTCCGGGCCAAGATGGCCTACGAGCAGAGCAAAGACGGCAACGGCAAGGCTCAGGTGGTGAAGCTCGGCCTCGCGCCGGTCTTCCGTGACACCTTCCCCTACGAGCTCGACGTCATGCTCGAGATGGACCAGGACCACGTCGGCGTCGTGACCAAGACTCGCGTGCATGGTCTTGATGACAACGTGCACCGGAAGCCGGGGGCAGTCTTCACCCAGCGCCTGGTCGACTGGCTGAGCTCGGGGCCGCCGCCCCGCGCGCCGCTGACGACGCCCCCGCCAGCGGGCGACGAGGGCCAGCCAGCCGGCGAGCCCAGCGCGTCGACGGGCACCGCCCGCGCGAAGGCCTCCAGCGCCGCCAAGGCGACGACCAGCGCTGCGCCGGAGACCTGGGCCGACCTCGAGGACGGCTTCCGCGGGGCCCTCGCCGGCCTCCAGCCCCCGGTGACCGTCGAGGACCTCGAGGCCTGGCGCCAAGCCGCGGGCCTGCCGGCCGTGCGCACCTTGCGGGCGGAAGGGCTGCGGGCGCTCTTCGCCGACCTGCGCGACGGCGCCTGCCCCTACTGGGACTGGCAGCACGACCGGCCCGACCCGCGCTGGACCAAGGAGGAGGCCCGCTACAAGGCCGCCGTCGAGGGCCTCGGTCTGACGATGGAGGCGGTGCAGGCCTGGTTCCGCGCCACCGACGGCAAAGGCGCGCACCAGGTGGGCACCGACCGCCGCAAGGCGCTGCTCGACCTGGTCACCGCGCGGAAGGCCGAGGGCAAGGACCCTCTGCCGCCCGCCGCCCGGCAGGGAGCGGCGGCCAAGTGAGCCCCGGAGCACTCAGCGCCATCGACGAGCGCAGCCCGCTGGACAGCGTGCCGCTCGTGGTCTTCGACACCGAGACGACCGGCCTCGACCCCTGGGACGAGGGGCACCGGGTGGTGTCGCTAGCCATGGTCCACGCGACGCTCGACGGCGTCGAGACCCGCGACGTGCTGTCTGTGGTCGTCGACCCGGAGCGGTCGGTGCCCGCGGCGGCCGCTGCGGTGCACGGCCTCACCGACGCCTGGCTCGCCGAGCAGCGGGCCAAGGGCGAGCTGCCGCGCTGGGCGGAGATCCAGCCGCGGGTCGCGGCCGGCATGCGGGGTCGGCTGCCCATGGCCTACAACCTGCGCTTCGACGCCCAGATGCTGCGGGCCGCGCTGGGGCGGCCGCGGCCCCCGGCCGACTACACCCCGCCCGGCCTCGACCCGCGGCTGTGGGCCGCCGCCCTCTGGCCCGGAGAGCGGCAGCGCCTCGGCGACGTCTGTCAGCGCCTCGGGGTCGAGCTGCACGACTGGCACAACGCGCTGGCCGACACCCACGCGGCCCTCGCCGCGGCGCGGGGGATGCTGCCCCTGCTGCGGGCGGCCGGGCACCGCATGGACACGGTGGGCGACGCCTACGCCCTGCAGCGGCGCTTCGCCGCCGAGGTCGAGGCCGCCTACACCAGCCGCCGGGCCCGCCGCGGCCGCTCGACTCGCGGCTCCAGCCGCCGCTGAGCTGACCAACCTGGGGGCCCTTCTGCAGGCCCGCGCGCCCCCTGCTCTGCATCCCAAGCGCACCTGCCCCCTGCCCGCTGGGCCCAGGGGACGCCCGCGGCTTTGCCCGCGGACGGCCCGGCACTTCTCTCACTGGAGGTCGAGATGCACGCACCAGCCCCCGCCACGCCACGCAACCCAAGGGGTGCCCGCGCCGCTGTGCGCCGGTCCAAACCCAGCACCCAATTGGTCCCGGCGCCCCTCGTCCCGCGCACGCAGGAGGCGGCGGTGCCCAAGGCGGCCGACGCGCTCGTGGCGCTGGTGCGCGAGGCGGAAGGCCTGCGGGCGCGCTGGCTCGAGCTCACCGGCGACCGCTGGCAGGAGGTGGCCCGGCGCCTGCTGCGGGCGCGGCTGCGCGCGGTCGAGGCCGACGCTCGCCTGCTGGGCGCGGCGCTGGAGAAGGCCCTCGGCCCCGACGGCGCGCGGGAGGCCTGCGCGGCCGCAGTCGACCGGCTCGAGGCCGTGGAGGCCGCCCGACCACCGGCGCCCGGCGCCTGGGACCCGCAACCCTGAACCCCCCGGAGGTGCCATGGAAGAGCTGCTGCTGATGGTTGTCCTCAAGGTGATGGTCGAGCGCGCGCTCGAGTGGGCGGCCCGGCGGGCTGGGCTCAGCCGGCCGCCGCCCGGCGCGCTCGTGCGCGTGGCGATCTCCTGGGCGGGTGTGCTGGTCGAGTTCCACGCGCTCCAAGCGCCCGCCGGCGCGCTCGGGCCGACGCCATGAGCCCGGCACACCCCGCCGCCGGCGCCGAGCCCGCGGCTGCCCCCGACCTGGCCGCGGCCCACGCGCGCGACGAGCGCGTGCTCGGGGCCCTGCGCCTGCACACCTGCCCGGGCCGCCCGCTGGCCCCGGTGCAGCTCGCCGCCCACCTGCCCGGCCTCGCCGCCGGGGAGGTGGCGGCCTCTCTGCGGCGCCTGGCCCTGCGCGGCGCCGCCCACCGACACCTGGGGCCCGACGGGGCCCGGCAGTTCCGGGCCAGCTTGGGCCCGGCTTGGAGGTCCGATGCTTGAGTTTGTGCCGGAGACGGCAGCCCGAACCGCCGACCAATGGTGCCCCTGGTGCGCGGCGCCGTGCTTCGTGAACTCCGCGGGCCAGTGCACCGGCTGCGGGGGCGACCTGGTCGTGCCGCTGCCGTCCGCTGAGCTGCCAGTCTCGCGGGTGCGCATCGTCGCGGAGCACCACCTCGCCCACGACGTCGAGCTCGCGGACCCCGCCGGGGCTCTGCTCCCGCTGATCAGCACGCCGGAGGACCTCGCGCGGTGGCTCGCCACCGTGGTCGGCAGTCACCAGGCCGAACTCGAGGCCGCGGCCTTTCTCGATCTCAAGAGCGAGCTTCAGGACGTTGCCCAGCACCTGCTGGCCGAGCTGGGGGAGGGCGAGGCGCGTCTGAGCCGCCTCGACGCGCGCATCCGCGAGGCCGCCGTGGCCGCGGACCTGCCGCTGTTGGTGACCACCGCTGCCGGGCGTGTCGTCGAGCTCACCGCTGATGAACTCGTGCTCGCGTTGGGCGAGGCCGCGGCCCGCGGGCGGGAGGCGCCGGCCCCCGCGCCGCTGGTCGGCACGCCCACCCTGACCCACGGCCTTGAGGCCCTCGCGGCCTACGAGGCTGGTGCGCCTGCCCGCCCGGCTGACCCGACGGCCGACGCGCTCCGCGATCTGCACGCTGAGGTCGACCGCCTGTCGGCCGAGGTCGAGAGCCACCAGGCCGCCGCCCGGCGCGCCGTGGGCCTGCTGCAGCGCGCGGCTGCCGCCCTGCGGGCGCTCGACGCCGAGGTGCAGGCAGGGTCCTGGCGCGGGGCCGAGCTGCAGCTGGGCGGACCGCTGAGCGACCAGACCCTGCGGGGCCTGGCTGACCACCTCGAGGGCGAGCTGCGCCGGCCGGTGCGGGGGTGAGGGCGCCGGGAGCACCCCCGGCACCCGGCCGCGCAGGGACCGCCGGGAAGCGCGCCGTTCAGTGCCAGAAATCGGGGCTAAGTGATTGTTCCCATTCCGGGAAGTGCCGAATTTCGACCACTGAACAGGCACGCGCCGATTCACAGCTAAGTCATTGCTCCCATTGGGGAAAGTGACCGTTTTCGGCCCTGTTTCGGGGTCGAATTCGAGCTCCACGCAGGCCCGTTGTCCACTTCCCTGACGAGGGCTGTCGTCGGGAAGTAGCTGGGGATGGTCTTTGTTGCACTTGGAGGCTGTTTTGAGGCCGAAAGTCACTCCCATGTCCGCTTCGCCGCAGCACCGCGCGCCTCGGGAAGTGGTCCCTGCACGGCATCCATGCGCTCAAGCGGGCGAACATCGTGCCCTCAACCTGAACGCCCAGGCAGAGGGGGGCGCGCGCGCATTTTTTGTGGTCCGGGCGGTGCGAATTGGGGGGCCCGCGGGCGATGGACACGGGTGGAGAGCCGCCCGACTGCACGATGGGCTCCATCGGAGGACCGCAGCATGAGCACCGCCACGACCACCGGGGCGTCGACCGCGCCCGGTCAGAGCACCCCCGACGTCCACAGCGTGCGGCCGCAGGCCGGCGCGCCCGAGGTGCGCCGATGAGCTGGGCCGAGCTGGAAGACGCGCCGGGTGATGTCGTCGGCCGCAACCTCGCCGCGATCGAGCGCGCGGTCAGCCGGCGCGAGCAGCTGCGCCGGCCGCTGGGCCCCGACAACCTGGTCACGCTGACCGAGATCTGCGTCGAGCTGCGCGTCGGCAAGCCGGCTGCGCGTGAGCTCGTCGATGGGCTCGCCTCCTGCCAGCGGGGGAAGGCGCGCCTCTACCGATGGCGCGACGTGGTCGCGGCAGCCTTCGACGAACCCGCCGCCGCCTCGGGCGGGGACGCGCCGCCCGCGCCTCGGTACGCTGGCCCCCGCGCGAAGCTCTGACCCCACCCGGGAGCGACCGATGAAGACGCCAGCTGGCCCGAGCGGCCGCAAGCCGACCAAGAAGCCCGCGCCCATCGAGCTCGGCCCGATCACGCTCCGGGCGCTCGACGGCGAAGGCGACGCCTGGCGCTGGCGGGCCGAGTGGTACCCCGAGGGCGGCGGCGGGAAGATGGTCACCAAGGCCCTCGCCCAGACCCGTGGCGAGCGCATCACCAAGAAGGAGGCGCTCGCCCGCGGCTCGGCGCTCCTGGCCGCCGGCGCGCACCTCAGCGCCGACGCCCCGAAGAACGCGCCCGCCGAGGTGCGGACCATCCGCGACCTGCTCGAGTGCTGGGTCGGCGCTCAACAGCAGCGCCCCGACCTTCGCGACGCGACGAAGCTCTCCTACGGCGTTGTCGCGAAGGGGGTGGTGGCCGCTGCCGGCGATGTTCAGCTCGACCGCGTGACGCTGCGCACCCTGGAGCAGCTGCGGGACAAGCTCGGGCAGAGCTTCGGCCCGACCACGGTCCGGCAGCACCTGGTGATCCTGCGGATCGCCTGGCGGTGGGGCTTTGAGCTCGGCTTCGTTCCGCGTGAGACCCTGCCCCGCCTCGTCATCAAGATCCCGCCCAAGCTCCGGCACACGCCGGCGCCGGAGGACGTCGCGGCGGTCCTCGAGCAGCTCAACGGCTGGCACCGGCTCTGCGTGGCGCTGGCGTGGGCCACTGGCGGCCGCCTGGGGGAAGTCGTCCGGGTCCAGTGGTCGGACGTCGACCTCGAGCGCGCCACCGTGACGGTCTCAGGCAAGACCGGTCCCCGCGTTGTTCCACTAGGCCGGGGCATTCTCGCACGGCTAAGCGAGGTCCCGCCCAACGACCGCGTTGGCCCCATTGCCCCTGTCTCGAACGCGAGGGAGGCGCTCACCGGTCGCTTGCGCGAGGCGTGTGTGCGCTCAGGAGTGGTGCCGTTCACCGTGCACGGCATGCGGCGCCTCGCCGTCGACCAGATGCTCGCAAGCGGAGTCGACATCGGCACAGCCGCTGCCATCACGGGTCACAGCCCGGCGGTGATGCTTAGCTTCTACCGTCAAGCCTCGGACGCTGACCGCCGACGGGCGGTGGCATCGGCCGGCCTGGGCGAGCTGCCCGCTGGGCCGGGCAAGGTGCTGAGCTTCCCCAAGCGGTAAGCGCCCGCCCAGCCCTTCAACCGCGCCCCTTGGGACCTCCTCCCAAGGGGCTTGCTTCGTCTGGGGCGGCGGTCGCTCGGGGCAAGTGCCTCCACCGCGCCCACCGCCGAGACGGCGCTGCGGGTGCACCTTCCGGGCTCTCCCTGCCGGTAGGGCTCTGGTAGGGGCGCGGTCCGTTTGAGCCCCTACCAGAGCCACCGTTGACCCTACCAAGCAGACACAAGATATTGAAATAGATGAATTACATGCGTCGCACTCAAAACACCATATAAATGAACGGCGCGACGTACTGCACGCTCTGCAAAAAGACCATCACCAGCCCCAAGGCGAGCAGCACGATCACCAAGGGCAACATCCAGGGTCGTTTGCCCCGCCCCAACATGAGCAACAAGGCGCCCGCGGTGCCCATGCGGGTGAGCAGGGACTCCATCCGTCCAGGGGTCGGCAGGGGCTCGTTCATCGGTCCTTCCCTCGGGGTCAGCAGGGGCTACTCGCCCAAGGCGCGGGCGCTCGGCCGCCCAATGCGCAGCGGGCCGATCCACACCGCGTCGAGGGCGCTGCGGGCCAGGGTGGCCAGCGCGTCGGTCGCGCTGCCGACCAGCGGCTCGCCCTTGAGGTTGAAGCTGGTGTTCAGCGCCACGCCCAGGCCGGTCGCCGCGTGCATGGCGTCGAGCACGCCGTGGTAGAGCGGCTCTCGGCCCGGGTCGACGGCTTGGGGGCGCGCCGTGCCGTCCACGTGCACCACCGCCGGCGCCTCGGACCGCAGCTGATCGGCGGCCGGGCTCGCGATGACCATGTAGGGCGCGAGGTCCGCCGCCGCGGGCGGCAGGGCGAAGAGCCCCATGTCGGCCGCGCGCGCGCTGGGCGCGAAGGGGCGAAAGGGCTCCCGCAGCTTGATCTGGCGGTTCACCCGCTCGGCGGTGCCCGCCCCGCGCGGGTCGGCGAGGATGCTGCGGTGGCCGAGCGCCCGCGGCCCCAGCTCCGCCCGGCCCTGCACAAAACCCACCGCCCGGCCGGCCAGCAGGTCGGCGGCCACCCCGGCGGCGAGCTGGTCCTCTCCGCTGACCTCGTCGTGGGGGAAGCCCAGGTCGTCGGCGAGCTGTCTGGCGTGGCCCACGTCAATCTCGGGCCCGAGGTCGCAGCGAAAGGGCCCCGCCGGCCGGGGCTGCCCAAAGACCGCGTGGGCCGCCCACTGGGCCGCCCCGAGCGCGCCGCCAGCGTCGCCCGCCGCGGGCTGGACGAAGAGGTGGGCAAAAGGCCCCTCGGCGGCCAGCCGGTGGTTGGCCACCGCGTTGAGCGCCACCCCGCCGGCGAGGCAGAGCGCGTCTTCGCCCGACAGCGCGTGCGCGTGGCGGACGACGTGCAGCAGGGCGTCCTCGAGCCAGCGCTGGGTCGAGGCGGCGATGTCGGCGTGGCGCTGGCCCTCGGCCCGCGCGCCCGCGTCGGCCCCCGGCTCGAGCAGGGCGATCGGGCTGCCCGGCGCCCGCGGCGGCCCGAGCAGCGCGGCCAGCTTGTCGGTGCTCGCCCGGGTGGGGTGCCAGTGGTGGGAGAAGACGTCGAGGTCGAGCGTAAAGCCGCCGCCCGGGGTCAACTTCGCGATCTGGTGGAGCTGCTCGAGGTAGCGGGGCTGGCCCCAGGCCGCCATGCCCATCACCTTGTACTCGCCCTCGTTGACCGCAAAGCCGAGAAAGGCGG
Organism: Deltaproteobacteria bacterium; assembly: GCA_016792625.1. GTDB lineage: Bacteria > Myxococcota_A > UBA796 > UBA796 > UBA2385 > JAEUKK01. The sequence goes on from JAEUKK010000096.1 coordinate 80,710, forward strand.
TCAGCGCACTGTAGACGAGGCCCAGCGAGTGCGGCCAGCGCACCTCGGCCAGCGGCGTGAGGCCCTCGGGCCCACCCCTCCAGATGCTGGTGGTCGCCCACTCTCCCACCCCGTCGGCGACCAGCACCGCCGCCCGCTCGAAGGGTGAGCTGTAGAAGGCGCTGGCCGCGTGGCTGAGGTGGTGCTCCGAGAAGCCGATCTTGGCCGAAGGCAGCCCAAAGGCCTCGACGAGGCGGTTGCGCGTCCAGAGCTTGTCGCCGAGCCAGGACTTCATCTGCCGGGGGAAGGACAGGGCGGAGCGGGGGAAGGCGGCCACGCTGGTGGTCAAGATCCGCTCAAACTTGCGGAGGGGCTTCTCGTAAAAGACGAGCTGGTCAACGTCCTCGGCGCGCAGGCCCGCGTGGTGCAGGCACCAGCCCGCCGCCCGCACCGGCAGGCTCGGGTCGTGCTTCAGGCGGGTGAAGCGCTCTTCTTGGGCGGCGGCCACGACCTTGCCGTCGATCAGCAGGGCGGCCGCAGCGTCGTGGTAGAGCGCCGAGACGCCGAGGATGACGCGGGCCACTCAGGCCTCGCTCTGCAAGCGCAGGCGCAGCGGGCGAGGGTCGGCGCTCGGGGCCTGCCAGCCGGCCGGCTCGAGCCGCGCGAGCAGGCGGAAGGGGGGGATCAGCAGCGCGTAGAGCAGCGTCAGCCACAGCGAGGTCATCAAGTGGCCGATGTCGAGCGAGAGGCGCAGCCAGCCCTCTTTGAGGCGACTCCACCGGATGCGGCGCACGGCCGCCCGCGCCTCAGCCCCGACCACCGCCGCGGTGCCGGTGGTCGGCGGTGCGCCGGTCAGGCGCTCCAGCTCGTGTTTGCTGTAGGTGACGTGAAAGAGCTCATCTTTGAGGATGACCGACAGGGCCGCCTGGGTGTCGGGGTCGGGCAGCCCACGGGCCGCGTAGACCTCGAATTGTTCGACCGCGTCGGCCTCGGCCACGTAGACGAAGGCCAAGAAGTCGCGCTCACCCAGGCGCTCAAAGAGCGTGCGCCCGCCGATGATGCCGTGCTCGACGATGACCCCGGCTTCGTCCACCCCGGTCTCGGTCGCGCTGCGGCCGCCCACCGCCCGCGCCCGGGCCTTGAAGACCCCGGCGTGGCGCCACTCGTCGAGGGCGTGGCGGAAGTACTTGCGCCGCAGCTCACGCCGCGGGGTGGCCTCGCAGGCCGCGAACATGTCGAGCGCGCTGCCCTGCTCGGTGCGCGAGAAGGCCCGCAGCAGGTGGGCCGCGCGGAAGCGCCAGGCGAAGCGGCCGGTGAGGCCGATCCAGACCTTACGGAGCTGCCCCATCCCGCGCCTCCCGCCGCCGCTGCAGCGCCGCCTTCGCCGGCCCCTCGAGCACCTCGGCCAAGATGGCGTGGCCCTCGGGCGCGAGGTGGTTGGAGTCTACCAGCAGCCGCTCCGCCGCACCCGGCTCTTGCAGCGCCCGGGTGAAGCCGAGCTGACCTGCGTCCACCCACTCGACGCCTTTGGCCTGCTGGGCGACGAAGCGCTGCTGGGCCTCGCGGTAGGACGCGAGCATGGCGTAGGGCCGGGGCCGGGCCTGCTCGGGGATGAGCACCAGCTCGGCGCCCGCGCCCTGCAGGGCGGTGAGCAGGCGGGCGTGGTTCTCCATCGCGTCGTCGACCGGCACCGCCGGCCGGTCCGGCGCCTCGGCCTTGTCCACGGGCCGGGCCCAGAGCGCCGCGCCGTTGAGCAGCCGGGCCCTCCGCCCGACCCCGAGCAGACCCGTGGCCACCGCCCCGCGGGTGGCCGCGGCGGCCTCGCGCTCTTTGCGGGTCAGGCCGGCGCTCGAGGTCAGCAGGTCGTTGACCCCCCAATAGGCGAAGACGACGTCAGGGCGGTCGCTCTGCAGGGCTTTGGCCACCCCGCGCGAAAACGTGTGGCTGTCGCGGCCGCCGTTGGCGAAATTGACCGTGCGCAGGGCAAAACCAGCGGCGCAGAGCCGCTCGTGCAGCTGGGCCGGGAAGTACATCTCGGGCGTGGCGCCCTCTTGGTAGGCGCCGCCCGCCGCGCTGCCGCCCAGCCACCAGACCACCAGCTTGCCCGCGTCTGCACCGCAGCGGCCGATCCAGAAGGGCGCGAAGTCATCGACCTCGTCGTTGGCCCCCGCCTCGACCCCGCTCAGGCGCTCGGCCGACCAGGCTTGGTCGAGGTAGGTCTGGCGGAGCAGGGCCTCGGCACCCAGGGGGAGCGCGAGCAGGCTGAGCAGGAGGGCATCTGCGCCCGGCCGGGCCGCGCGGGCGGCGAGCCGCGGCGCCTCGGCCCAGAGCAGGAGCAGCTGCCAGAGCAACGCGGGGAGCAGGCCGGCCCCCCAGCCCAAGCCGGCGACCAGCAGCGGCGCGGGGGAGGCGCGGAGCAGGGCCCCCCAGAGCGCCGCCCCGCTGGCCGCGGCCGCCCGCAGCGGCAGGAGGAGCAGCAGCGCGCCGGGCAGGGCCCAGAGCATCGCCAGCCCCTCGAGCCCGCGGGCGCCGAGCAGCGCGCAGAGCACCACCAGCCCGACCCAGGCGCGGGCCGGCGCCCGGTCGGCGGCGCCGTCGGGGGCGGCGGGCGCGGCGAGCAGCCCGGTGGCCAGCAGGCCGCCGGCGAGCAGGGGCAGCAGACTGAGCCCGAGCAGCACGGCGAGCAGCTCACGCGCTGTGGTGCGCACGAGCACGAGGCGCTCCACCACCGAGAGCAGCGTGGTGTAGGGCAAGCTCAGCACGAGCGCCGGCAAGGCCAAGCCCAGGACCGCGCCCAGCGCGCCGAGCAGGCCGCCGCTGGCGAGCAGGCCGGCGCAGAGACCGACCAGGGCGCCGATCCCAGCCACGGCGAGGCGGGCGGCCAGCGGGGGGCCGGCGGCCTCAAAACGGAGCGCGGCGAGGCTGCTGCCGTCGGCGGCGGTGACGGTGATCTCGTCGAGGAGAACCTCATCCACCTCGTCGGCCGCCTGGCCCGGCTGGCGCACGGCGCTGAGCTCGAGCGTGCCGCCGCCGTGGCGGGCGACCTCGACCGGGCCCTCGGGGGTCTCGACGAGGTACCGCTCGCCGTCGAGCCAGAGCCGCACGCCCCCGCCGGTCGGCCGCAGGGGCGTGCCCGGGTGCCCCGAGAAGCCGTCGGGGTGCACCACCACCGGCACCGGATCGGCCATCGAGCCGGCCGGCGGCATGAGCAGCAGGTTGAGCGGCGCGCTGCCCGGGGCGAGGCGCACCGCCACCGCGCCCACCGCCCGCTCGTCGCGCAGCACGAGCCGGTCGGCCTGCTCAAAAGCGGCGGGGACCATGTGCAGCGCGCCACCTTCGACGCGCATGCCGCGGGCGTTGAGCGGGTCTTTGAGCGCCGCCACCCGGTGCGGGGTGATGACCGCGAACTCGAGCTCTTCGAAGCGCGCGCCCCCGCTCAGCCGCTCGAGCAGGGCCGGCGCGCCCGCCGCGCCGAGCACGAGCCCCAGCCCCGCCGCCACCAAGGGCGGCCCCGGGCGCGGCCCCGCGGGCGGCGCGGCGCGGCTGGGCCCACCGCCCCGCCGCCGGCTCATCGCGGGCCCTCGGCGGTGGGGCCCTCGGCAGACCGAAAGTCGTAGCCGGTGCGCCGCAGCGCCTCGACCAGGCTGGGGTCGAGCTGCAGCTGCGCGCCGTCTTTGCCGTGCTTGGCGCGGTAGGCCTCCCACCCGGCGCTGAGCTCGGCGATGACCTCAGGCCGCTCGAGCGCGAGGTTGCGCGTCTGGCCCGGATCGGAGGCCAGGTCGTAGAGGCAGGTGAAGGGCTCACCCGGCGGGCGGTGGCCGGCCGGCTGCCCTGGGCCGCAGCCCATGTCTTGGCGCAGCAGCGCCCAGGGCGGCTGGATGATCGCGCCCCGGGGCGTGGTGGACTGGGCGCGGGCCACGCCGCCCTCGATCAGCGTCGCAGCGCGGATCTCGGGCGCGGCGCCCCGCAGCAGGGGCAGGGCCGAGGCGCCGTCGATGCCCGCGGGCGGCATCGCGCCCACCAGCTCGAGCACGGTGGGCAGGATGTCGACCTGGCTGAGCAGGGCCGGGCTCACCCCGGCCCCGAGCCCAGGCACCCGCATGAGCAGAGGCACGTGCACCACGCTGTCCCAGTAGGCGTCGCCGTGCAGCAGCTCACCGTGGTCACCCAGCGACTCGCCGTGGTCGGCCACCACGATGACGACGGTCTGGCCCCAGCGGCCCTTGGCCTTGATGCCGTCGAGCAGCAGCTTGAGGTCGTGATCGGCGCGCCGGACGGATTCACCGTAGCTTCGCCACCAGACGGCGAGGCCCGCCTCGCCCTGGGCGCGGGTCAGCTCTTGCACCTCGTCTTTGGCGACCGGCACGACGCCCTGCTGCTTGGTGCCCCCGGCGTTGCCCGGCAGGTTCTCGCCCGCGCGGTCGCGGCCCGCCTCGTAGAGCGCGTGGTGCACGCCGGTGGGCTCGCTGGGATCGTCCTCGAGCACGAAGGGGAAGTGCGCCGTGCGGCTGTGGAACATGAGGAACAGCGGGCGCGGATCGACCCGCCCCGACAAGAACTGCAGGGCCGGGCCCACCGAGCCGCCGCCCGGCCCCACCGCGCCCGGGCCGTGGCGGCCGTCGGGGGTGTCGCGGGTGGGCATGTTGATGGTCATCGTCTGAAAGCCCCGGTCGAGGCCATAGTCAGGGCGGAAGCCGCTGGGCGCGTCCATGGTGAAGGCGGCGGTCTCGTAGCCATAGAAGCCCAGCACCTCGGGCAGGGTGGGAATGTCGGCGACCAACCCCTTGTCCCACCCCGTCACGCCGGTCGCGCTGCCAAAACGGCCGGTGAGCACAGCGGTCAAGCCGGCGAGCGTGAAGGTGCTCGCCGACCAGGCGTTGTCGAAGCGCCAGCCCTCGGCGGCCAGCGCGTCGAGGGTCGGGGTGCGGCCTTGGCCCGCGGGCAGGCCATAGGCGCCGACATGGTCACGGCGCAGCGAGCACATGGTGATCAGCACCACATCGCAGCCGGGGCAGGCCGCGGCGGCGTCGGCGGCGGAGCGCTCGGCCGGCGCCGCGTGGGTGAAGGTGCCCGCGCCGGGGGTGGCCAGGCCGGCGGGCGGCGGGGTGGGCCCGGGCGCGGGGGCGCCGGCGGGGGCCCCGCCCGCGGGGGAGGCGGAGGGCCGCGGCGCGCGGTCGGACCACCACTGCGCGAGGCCGACCGCGACCAGCGCCACGCCGGCGAGGCCGAGCCCGATGGGGAGGGCGCTGGGGGCGCGGGACATCGGGCGCTCGGGGAGGGGGTGGAGGGGCGCAAAGGGGGGGGACCACGAACCGCCAACGCGGCCGATTGTGGCGGAGGCGGGGGCGATCCTGCGCCGGGCCCGCCCACCGTTAGTATCCCCGCGGCGGGCCGGCGTTGGCCGCCCGCGCCATTCACCCCGCCCCGAGGCCCCATGCCCCCGCGCCGCGCCGCAGATCGCGCCCCGGGCCGCGGCGCCGCCCTGGGCACCGGCCGCAAGCTGCTGTTCAGCGCGCTGACCACCGGCTGCGCCCTGCTCGCGCTCGAGCTGGGGGCCCGCCTGGTCGACCTGCAGGGCCCGCGCTGGCGCCAACACCCGGGCGTCGACCTGATGGTCAGCCACCCGACCCGCCTGTGGGCGATGGCGCCCGGCGCGCACCGCAGCGGCGAGCTGATGGCCGAGGTCGGGCCGAGCGGGCTGCGGGGGCCCGCGCTGCCCCCGCCCGCCGAAGGTGACGCCCCGCGGGTGCTGGTGCTCGGCGACAGCAGCTTCTTTGGGCACGGCGTCGGCGAGGCCGAGACCCTGCCCGCCCAGCTGCAGCGCGCCCTGCAAGACCGCGGGATTGACGCGCTGGTGCAGAACTTCGGCGTGCCCGGCTACTCGTCGCTCCAGAGCCGGGCCCTGCTCGATGAGCAGGGCTGGGCCCAGGCACCCGACCTGCTGCTCATCGGCTCGCTGTGGAGCGACAACAACATCGACGGCTTCCGCGACGCCGACCTGCTGGCCACCCGGCGCCTGCTCGACCAGAGCCAGCTCTCGGGCCTGCGCAGCTTCTTGTTGTTGACCACGCTCATCAGCCGCCTGCGCGGCGAAGGTGGGGCCCGCGTGGTGAGCTGGACCTCGAGCAGCGCGTTTCCGAGCGAGGGCCAGCGGCGGGTGCGCCTGCCGGACTACGCGGCCCAGCTCGACGCGATGGCCCGGGCGGCGGCCGCGCGCGGGGTGGGCGTGGCCTTCCTCGCCCCGGCCAACCAAGACATGCTCGGGGCGGGGGCCGATTCTGGCGGGGTCGCCCCGGTCTGGGGCGCCTACTTCGACGCCCAGGCCGCGGTCGCCGCCCACCACGGCGCCCCGCTGATCCCGCTGGCGCCGGCTTTGGCCGCCAGCGGCACGCCCCCCGCCGCGCTCTTCGTCGACGTCATGCACCCCTCGGCCGAGGGCCACCGCCTCGCCGCGGCCGCGGTGGCCGAAGCGCTGGTCGCCGCGGGCTGGCCCCAGGCCCGCTTGTTGGCCGGGGGGCCACCCTTTGACCCGGCCAGCCTGCCGCCCGACCCCTTCATCGGCGCGCCGCTGCCCGCCGGCCACCGCAGCCCGCAGCTGCAGCTCTTCGGTGGGACGGGCGCGCCCGACGCCGATCTGCACCGACCGCCGCCCGGGGCCGACGCGCAGGGCCGGCGCTGAAGGGCGCGCCGGGCCGGTCGGGGGCGCGCCCGCCGCCGCCTCGCGCGCGCCAGGCGGGCCGGCGCGCGGCGCGCAGCGCCGGTCGCGCAGCGACCGAGCCGCCCCGCGGCGAGCGCAGCCGGACAGCCGCCGGCGGCCCCGCCGCCGGGGCGCCCCCAATCAGCGGCGGGGACGCTCGCCGGGCAGGCTGATCAGGTCAGCGGGGCGCGGGCTGTGGTGGCCCTCGTCGGGCGCGTGGGGGTGGTGCCCGCCGCCGAGCACCGGGTGAAAGCCGTGGCCGTGGTGGTCGCCGCCGCGCACCGGGAAGCCCGGGCCGAGCACGGGGTGGGCGGGCGCCTCGTGGGCGTGGCCGTGCGGGTGGCCATGCGGGTGGCCGTGCTGCGCGTGGTCGCCCGGGTCGAGGGCGCCCGAGGCCTCTTCGGGCAGCTCAGCGGGCAGCCAGTCGACCAACCGTGCGATCTGCTCGAAGCCCAGCCCGTCGAAAGAGACGCCCAGCAGCACACCCTCGGCCTCGGGGTGCAGGGCCGCCCGCCGCACCTCGCAGCGCAGCCGCAGCCCCTCGCCGATCGGCGCCATCAGCGTGCCCGCCACGTGCAGGCCCAAGAACTCGTCGGCCGGCTCGCGGGTGTGCAGGTGCAGCGAGGCCCCGACCGGCGAGAGGTCGAGCACCGACATCGGCGCCCCGAGCCCGGCCGGCGCGGTGGAGAGCGGCTCGTAGCGCCAGCCGGGCCCAAGCTCCCACCGGGGGAGGAGGCGGCGGTCAGAGCCCTCGACCGCCCGCGGCAGATCAAGCAGCCAGCCGCCGTTTCGGTCGGTGCGCACGGCGCACTCGGCGAGGTAGGCTTGGGCGGCGACCTCCCACCGGAGCCAGGCCATCGGCCGGGTCGGCGGGGCCAGGGTGCCCTGCACATGAAAGGGCGTGCGCCCGCTGTCGGGGTCGGGGCGGCCGAGCTTGCCCCGCACCCGCTCGCCGTCGACCTCGACGCCCACCTCGGGCAAGAAGCGGGCCAGCGTGCACATCAGCGCGAAGCGGTCAGCGCTGGGGTGCCCGTCGAGCAAGCCGGTGCGCCCCTCGACCTTGTCGGCGGCGAAGGCCACCAAGCCGTCGGCCCGCCACTGGGCGAAGCGCAGGTGGCGGCGGGGCGCGGGGTGGCCGTCGTGGTGCAGGGTGCGCAGCATTGGGGCCTCGGGGTGGGGCAGCCCGCGGGCGGGCCACGCCCCCAATGTAGTCCACCCCGCGGCCTGCGTGGCCCATCTTGGGGGGTCAGCATGACCCGGATGCCCCCCAGTGCGGCCCAAAGCTGACCTCGGCCAGCGCTGCGCTATGCTCGCCCCATGTCGGCCCTCCCCCGCAGCAGCCCTGCCCCCGCACCCGCCCACGCGGGCGGCGCGCCGCTCGGGCCGCCGACCGCGCCGCTGCTCCCCCGGCCGCCGGTCGAGGGCCTGATCGAGGCCAAGCCGGCCAACCAGCCCGAGAGCCGCTGGCGTGACCCGCGCAAGAACGTCGAGATCAACATCGGCAAGGCCTGCAACAACCGCTGCGTCTTCTGCATCGACGGGCTGCCCAAGGCCGAAGACCGCTCGTACATGCCCTGGCCCCAGATGCAGGCCGAGCTCGACCGCTGGGCGGCCGAGGGCTACCGCAGCGTCGGCTTCCTCGGCGGCGAGCCGACCACCTACCCCTGGCTGACCGAGGCCATCACCCACGCGCGCAGCGTGGGCTTCTCGCGCGTGACCATCGCGACCAACGCCACCAAGCTGCGGCTGCGCCACTTCGCCGACAAGCTGCTCGACGCCGGCCTGACCCGGGTGACCTGCTCGATGCACGGCCACACGCCCGAGCTCGAAGACAAGCTCACCCGCGTGCCGGGCAACTTCTACAAGAAGCTCGACGCGCTGCGCTACCTCGCCGCCCGCCGCCGGGCCGACCCGTCGATCCTGCCCGATGGGCTCAGCGTGAACATCGTGCTCAACGGGTGGAACCACCACCACCTGCCGGCGATGCTGCGCTTCTTCTACGAGAAGGTCGGGGTCGATGACCTGCGGGCCAACTTCATCCGGCCCGAGGGCTACGCCGAGGGCGACGCCGAGCTGACCCCCCGCTACGCCGAGGTGGTGCCCAACCTCACCAAGGCGATCATCCTGGCCGAGCGGCACTTCAAGAAGGTGTTCACCTTCGGCGGCTTCCCCATGTGCGTGCTGCCCGCGCCCCTGCGCCGCGACCACGACCTGCTCAGCCGCACCATGGGCGAGTACCGCGACCTGTCCACCGCCTGCTCGATCCGCAGCGACGGCGGCGATCTGACCGCGCCCGGGCGCGCCTTCGTCGAGGGCAGCTGGGTGCAGCACCCCAAGTCGAGCACGGTGCACTTCGACGAGGCCGAGAGCCGCGCCCGCTTCAACTGGCAGGACCGCAAGCGCCACGATCTGAAGGGCCACCCCGAGGCCTGCGGCGGCTGCGAGCTCAACCACGTCTGCGAAGGCGTGTGGAAGGGCTACCTCGACATTTGGGGCGTCGGCGGCTTCACGCCGGTGCGCCTCGCTGAGACCGCGCTCGGCGGCCGCTGAACGACGAGGGAGCGACCGTGCCCGACCTGTCCACCGCCGGCCCCGCGCCGGCCGCGCCGCCCCGCGGCGGCCTGCGCTGGGTGCAGCTGCTGCTCACGCTGGCCCTGCTGCAGCTGCAGCTGCTTGAGCCCCCGCCCGCGCCGGTGCTGGTGTTGCCCGCGCCGCCCCCGCCGCGGCCCGCCCCGGTGCCCGGCCTCGAGCCCGCATTTGCCGGCAGCATGACGCCCGATGACGTGGCGCGGGGCATCCTCGCCCTGTCCCAGCGACCGGCCGCGGCCGGCGGCCTGCGCGAAGACCAGCGCGCCGCCCTGCGCGGCCCGGTGGCCGAGGCCCGCGCCGCCCGCGCCGAGGTCGACCGCCTGCGCGCCGCCGCCCGCGCCGCCCGGGGCGAGCTGCGCGCCGCCGGCCTCGCCCTGCTGGCCGCCGCCCCGCCCGCGGCCCGCGAAGCTGCCCAGGCAGCGCCCCGATGAGCGCCTGGCTCGACCGCCTCGTCGTGCTCGCGCTGCTCGGCGCGCTGCTGCTCGGCCTGCGCCAGCGCCTCGACCCGGCCAGCGGCGCCCTGCTGCTGCCCCTGCTGCGGCCTGGGGCGGGCGCCGACGCGCTGATGGGCCCCGGCGCCGAGACCCGGGCGGTGGCCGCCGAGGCCGCGGCGGTGGGCGAGCTGCTCACCATCGAGGACCTGATCCGCGCCTGCTGGGCGCTGAGCGCCCGCCCCGAGGGCCTGCCCGGCGCGCCCCCGCTCAGCGCCGAGGAGCGCGCGGCCCTGCTCCCCCTGGTCGAGCGGGCCGACCAGCAGCGCCGGGCCCTGCTCGCGGTCGAGGCCGAGCTCGCCGTGGCCGAGGGGCGGCTGGGCGCGGCGGCGGCGGCGGCGGCTGGCGGGCTCGACCCTGCCCAGCGCGCCCTGATCATGGGCGAGCGCGACCAGATCAGCGTCGGCGGCGTCGAAGAGGCCTACTATGGCGAGGCCCGCGCCAAGCTCGAGGGCACGCCATGAGCGGCCCAGCCCGGCGCCTCGGCCCGGCTCTGCGCCTCGGCCTCGCCCTCGCGGCGCTCCTCGCCGCGGCTTGGCCCCAGGCCCCGGCGCCGACGCCCACCCTGCGCCCGCTGGTGCCGCCCCTCACCCGGGTCGACGGGCTCGGGGACCACACGCTCGGCCCGCCGATGCCCCCACCGCCGCCCACGGGGGCCCCGTCCCCGGGCGCGGCCGGCCTGCGCGACCGGGCCCGCGAGGGGCGCATGGCGATCGAGGCCACCGCCCAGGCCCTCGCCGCGGCGCTGGGCCCGGCCCGGGTCGAGGCGGCGGTGGCCCAGCGCGAGGCGCTGTCGGCGGCGGTCGGCGAGGGCGCCGTCTGGAGCGCGCTCGAGGCCGCGCTGGCCGCGCCGCCGGCCGCCCCATGAGCGAGCGCCCCGCCATCCCCCGGTGGGCCACGCCGCTGATCTTGGCCCTGCTGGTCGGCCTGCAGCTGCTGCCCGCCCTGGCCGACCCGCGGGTCTGCCTCGCCGACCCGGCGTCCGAGCTGCCGGTCAAGCTCTGGGTCTACGAGACCTTCGCCAGCCCCGCCCTGCTGCTCGGCGGCCCGATCGAGGGGGTGGGCTGGCCGACGCCCGGCCCGCTCAACAACCCCGACCTGCTCGGCACCCTGGTCGTCGGCGGCCTCGGCCCGCTCATCGGCGCCTGCCTCGCCTGGGACCTGCTCGCCGGCGGCCTCGCCCTCGCCAACGGCCTCGCCGCGGCCGCCCTGGCCCGCCAGTGGCTCGGCGCGCCGGCCGACCGCGGCTGGGCCCCGCTCGTCGCCGGTGTGGGCGTCGCGCTCATGCCCTTCCTGTGGGTGCACTGCGTCGCCAGCGCCATCCTCGACGTGATGAACCTCTGGCCCTACCTGTGGAGCCTGCACCAGCTGCGCGCGGCGGTCGAGGGCCGCGACGCGGGCGCGGCGCTGCGGGCCGGCCTGCTGCTCGGCCTCGGCTTCGAGCTCTGCCCCTACAACCTGCTCGTCTTCTTGCCCCTGCTGCCGGCCATGGCCGCGCTCATCACCTGGCGGGGGCCCGCCGCGGTGGGCCTCCGGCCCCTGCCCACCCTGCCCGAAGCGCTGCGCCTGCTCGGGGCGACCGCGCTCGGGGCGGCCCTGCTCGGCCTGCCCGTGCTCGCCTGGACCCAGACCCTGATGGACGCGCCGGGCAGCCAGATGTCGCGCGGCATGGTCGCCGCCTCGCGCCACGGCTGGCCCTTCGCCCAGCTCCACCCGGCGCATGAGCAGTACGTGGCCACCTTGGTCGAGTGGCTCAGCCCGGGAGAGTGGGGCCTGCGCCACCGCGAGAACGTCGCGCTCTTCCACCGGGCGGTGGCCCCGGGCTGGGCGGTGCTCGGGCTCGCCGCGGCGGGCTGCGCGCTGCCCGGCCCGCTGCGGGGGGCGGCGCGGCTCTGGGCCGGCCTGGGCCTGCTCGGCGTGCTGCTCTCGCTGGGCCCCTTCTTGCCGATCACCGAGGGGCTGGCCTCGCCGACCCCGGTGAACCTCGCCTGGCTGAGCGCCTTTTGGACCATCCCCGGCCAAGACCTGCTGCTCGAGCCCTTCCGTTACGCGGCGCCCGCGGCGGTCTGCTTCGCGGTGGCGGCGGCGGCGGGGGCGGCGGCGCTGGAGCAGGCCGGAGCGCGGCCGGCCTGGTTCGGCCTCGCCTGCGCGGGGCTGGTGGCCCTCGACCTGCGGCTGCTCGCGCCCCACCTCTCGCCGCCGCCGACCGCCCTGCCCGAGGTGCCCGCCGCCTACGCCGCGCTCGACGAGCTGCTGCCCCCTGGGCCGATCATCGACCTGCCCTTCTTTCACGAGGGGGGCAACCGCTTTCGGCGCGCGCCCTTCTTCTACGCGCTGCGCCACAAGCGGCCGATCCCCAACGCGGTGGCCGGTTTTGTGCCCCCGCTCTTTCGGGACAATGGCCTGCTGCGCAGCCTGCTGCAGGCCGAAGGCCACGAGGGGCCACATCAGCTCGGCGGGGCGACGGCCGAGGAGCGGGCGGCGGGCGCCGAGCAGCTCGTGGCCGCGGGCTTCGTGGGCCTGATCGTCGACCCGGAGGCCTATGTCGAGCCGGCGCGGGCGGCCTTTGTCCGGGCCGAGCTGCGGGCCTTCGGTGCGCCGATCGAGCGGGATGGGCGGTGGATCTGGAGACTCCAGCCAGGAGCGCCTTGAGGGTGGGCGGGGGGCGCTGCCCCCCGCAACGCCCCCCGGCACTTTCTTGTTTTTGGGGGCAGGCTCACCCCGCGGGAGCGGGGGTGAGCCTCTTTTCGGGGCTCTTGTCGCCGTTGCTGGGCGGTTGGTGCCCGTTGCTCGGTCGGCTGCGCGGGCCAGCGCGCTGGGCTTTTGGTCGCTGCGCGGGCCAGCACGCTGGGGTTCTGGTCGCTGCGCGGGCCAGCACGCTGGGCGTCTGGTCGCTGCGCGGGCCGATGCCGATGGGCTTCTGGTCGTTGATGAGGTCGCTGCGCGGGCCGCACACCGTCGTGTGGTTGATGCCGGGGGCCGCCGGCCCCCAGGCCCCCGGCCAAGGGGCCCGCGTGGCCCCTTGGATCCCCCGCCAAGGGGGGCCAGCGGGCAGGCTTCGCGCGGCGCATGGCAGCGCCGCGCGCCAGCCCACAAAGGCCCCCCTTTGCCGGTCCTTGAAGACCGGGCCCCCGGAGGCCGGCGCGGCCCGCTGCTTTGGTGGGCGATGAAGAGTGGCGCCGCGAAGGCCTGGGCTCCTGCGGGTGCTCCTTCGAGGTGTCGGGGCGGGCGGATGGGCCGGGTCAGCTGCTCCTCCGACGGGTTCGGGCAGACGGACACGGAGGATCAGCTGCTCCTCCGATATGTCCGGGCAGTCGGACGGGCCGGATCAGCTGCTCTTCCGAGGTGTCCGGGCGGGCGGATGGGCCGGATCAGCTGCTCCTCCGAGGTGTCGGGGCGGTCGGACGGGCCGGATCAGCTGCTCCTCCGAAATGTCCGGGCAGTCGGACGGGCCGGATCAGCTGCTCCTCCGATATGTCCGGGCAGACGGACGGGCCGGATCAGCTGCTCCGTCTTGGGGTTGCGGCGCGCGCGGGGTTGATCGGGTGCGGCGCGGGTGGGCGGTGGTGGGCGGCTCTCGCCGGGCCTGGGCGGCTGCGCTATGGCCGCGCCTCGCGACCTTGGCCGCTGCTGTGGACGGCCCTGCACGCGAGGCCCGCCCCGCACCTGCCGGCAGCTGCCCGCACCTGACCCGCCGCGCCGCGGCGCCTGGAGCCCCCGATGGACCTCTCTCGCCTCGCCCTGATGGGCCTGCTCAGCGCCGCTGTCGCCTGTGAGGGCGCCGAGACCACCAGCCCGCCCCCCGTCGGCGGCGCCGCCCCCGCGGCGAGCACCCCCGCCGCCCCCGCCGCGGCCCCGGCGGCCGCTGCCCCGGTGGCCGACAGCATGGGCGCGCCCCCGACCGGCACCGCGTCGTACACCGACGTGCATGAGTGCGCGGGCCGCAACTCCTGCAAGGGCCTCGGCGGCTGCAAGGTGACCGCCGAGTCGCTGGCCGCGCTGGCCAAGGCCGCGGGGGTCGACATGGCCCAGGCGGGCAGCCCCCACGACTGCGCCGGCCAGAACGCCTGCAAGGGCCTCGGCGGCTGCGCGGTCGACGAGGCCAAGTTTGCCAGCCTCAAGGCCGCCCAGGCCGGCGGCGCGGCGCCGGCGGCCCACGGCCACGGCCCCCACGACGGCCACGGCCACTGATGGATCGGGCGGGGCTGCGCGCGGCCTGGGCGGGGCGGATCGGCCTCGGCCTGCGCGTGCCCCACCTGCGGGCCCTGCGGGCGAGCTGGCCCGCGGTCGGCTTCTTTGAGCTGCTCTCTGAGAACTACCTCAGCGAGGATGGCGTCGTCGAGGGCGGCCCGCCGCGGCGCACCCTCGACGAGGTCTGCGCCCGCTACCCGGTGGTGCTGCACGGGGTCGGCCTCGGCTTGGCCGGCCCCGACCCGCTCGACCGGGCGCACCTGCGCCGGCTGCGGGCCTTGGCCCGGCACAGCGGCGCGGCCTGGCTGAGCGAGCACCTCTGCTGGGGCCGCAGCCGGGGCCGCCACCTGCACGAGCTGATGCCCCTGCCCCGCACCGAGGCCGCGGCGCGTTTGGCGGCGGCGCGGGCGCGGCAGCTCCAAGACGTGGTCGAGCTGCCGATCGCGCTCGAGAACGTCTCGGCCTATGTCGAGCTGCCCGGCGCCGAGATGAGCGAGCCGGCCTTCCTGCAGCGGGTGGCCGAGCTGGCCGACATCGGCCTGCTGCTCGATGTGAACAACCTCTACGTCAGCGCGCGCAACGCGGCCCACGGCGACGCCCGCGCCGAGGAGGAGCAGGCCGCGGCCGCGGTCGAAGAGGTGCAGGCCGCGCTCACCGCTGACCTCGACCCGAGCCGGGTGCTGCAGCTGCACATCGCCGGCCACAGCGTGCTCGACGACGGCTTCCGCCTCGACACCCACGACCAGGCGCTCTGCCCGCCGGTCGAGGCGCTGCTCGCCTGGGTCTATGGTTGGGCCGGGCCCGTTCCCCTCTGCTTGGAGCGTGACGGGGCGCACCTGCCCCTCGACGAGACCTGGGCCCAGGTGGCGCGCTTCGCGCCCTGGGCGGCCGCCGCGCCGCTGCCCAGCGGCCTGCCCTGGCCCGGGCCGGGGCCGGTGGACCTCGACCCCGCTCCGCCCGCAGACCTCGCCGCCCTCCAAAATGACCTCGCTGAAGCCGCGCTGCTGCCCTTGGTCCGGGGCGCCGACGGGGCCGCGCGGGTCCCGGTTCAGCGCTACCCGGCGGCCCTGCTCGGCGCCCTGCCCGACCCCGGCGGCCGCCCCCCGGCCCTGCGCCTCGCGCTCTACACCCACCAGGTGCAGGCCCGGCTGGTCGGGGTGCTGCGCGAAGAGCTGCCGCTGACCGCCGCCCTGCTCGGCGAGCGGGCTTTTGGCGACCTCGCGCTGGCCGCCCTGGCCGAGGCGCCGCCCGACAGCCCCCTGCTGCGCGCCCTGCCCGCGCGGCTGCGGGCGGCGACGGGGGCACCCGGCCCGGCGCTGCGGGCGGCCCTCGACCTGCTCCCGGTCGCCGATGACCTGCTCGACGCGGTCCTCGAGGATGACCTCGCCTGGGCCGAGGCCTTCTCCGCCGCGGCGGGGCCGCCCCTGCGCCCCGCCGCCGTCGATCCCGCCGACCTGCTGCACGCGCCGCTGCGCCTGCAGCCCCACCTGCGCGTGCTGCGCCGGGCTTGGCGCCTGCTGCCCCTGCGCCGGGGGGAGGGCTCGCCGGTCGCCGGCCCCGAGGACCTGCTCGTGCTGCGCGCCCAGGCCGGGGTCGAGGCGGTCTCGCTCTCCCCCGACCAGGCGACGCTGCTCGCCGCCCTCGCCGCCGGGGCCCCGCTCTCCGCCGCCTGCGCGGCCCTCGAGGCCGGGCGGAGCGAGGCCGACCGGGCCGCGCTCGGTGCGGCGCTGCCCGGCTGGTTCGCCGCCTGGGCCCAAGCGGGCTGGTTCGTGCACCCGCCCGCGCCCCTCCAGCCGCCCGAGGGCCCATGAGCGCGCCCACCGACGACCCGCTGCCCACGCTGCTCCCCCAGATCGCGAGGGCGACCGCGGAAGGCTCCACCGGGTACGGCTCCCCTCCCGCGCCCTCCGCTCCCGCGCTCTCCCCCTCCGAAGAGCCGGTCTTGCCGGGCCTCGGCGCGCGCAGCCCGCGGGTGGCCTGGCCGGCGGCGGCCTGCGGCCCGGATGGCGCGCCCGACCCCAGCGGCCGCGCCCGGGCGCTCGCCGCCGTCGAGCGCGCCCTGCCCGCTCCCGTCGATGACTTTGACGCCCAGGGCACACTTTTGGGTCTCAGCTACGCCGCGCCGGCCGGCGCGCTGGTGCTGCTGTCGCGGCGGGCCCGGGCGGAGGCCTGCCAGCGCCTGGGCGCCCGCGAGCTGCTGCTGGCCTGGACCCCCGAGGGCGCGGCCCGGGTCGAGGACGCCTGGGCCGCGACCACGAAGCCCGAGGCCCTCGCCGCCTGGGCGACGGCGCGGGGCGGCGACCCCACCCTGCTGGTGCTGGGGGCCGAGGGGCCGCGCGGCGTGTGGATCGAGGGCCGACGCTGGGGGCCGAGCGGCGCCGAGGAGGCCCTGCCCACGCCGGTCGACGGCGGGCCCCACCCGGCGGCGGGCCTCGCCCGGGCGCTGTTCGCCGCGCTCATCGGCGTGGTGCTCGCGCTCGCGCTGAAGTTCGGCGCCAGCGGCTGAGGGCCGCGGCCCTCAGCGCGCGCGCAAGATCGAGGTGCCGGCGAAGCGGGCGGCCCGGCCCAGCTGCTCTTCAATGCGCAGCAGCTGGTTGTACTTGGCGACCCGCTCGCTGCGGCAGGGCGCGCCGGTCTTGATCTGGCCGGCGTTGGTGGCCACGGCGAGGTCGGCGATGAAGGTGTCCTCGGTCTCGCCGCTGCGGTGCGAGATGATGGCGGTCATGCCGGCCCGCTGGGCCATCTCGATGGCCTCGAGGGTCTCGGTCAGGCTGCCGATCTGGTTGACCTTCACCAAGATGCTGTTGCCGCAGCCCTCGGCGATGCCGCGGGAGAGGCGGGCGGTGTTGGTCACGAAGAGGTCGTCGCCGACCAGCTGCACCTTGCCGCCGAGGCGGGCGGTCAAGAGGCGCCAGCCCTCCCAGTCGTCTTGGTCGAGGCCGTCCTCAATGCTGACCAGCGGGTACTTCTCGACGAGGCCGGCGTAGTACTCGACCATGCCGGCTGCGTCGAGCACCTTGCCGTCGATGTGGTAGCCGTCGTCGTGCTTGAACTCGCTGGCCGCGACGTCGAGCGCAAGCCAGATGTCGACGCCGGGCCGGTAGCCGGCGGCGGTGATGGCCTCGACGAGCAGGGCCAGGGCCGCCTCGTTGCTCTCGACGTTGGGGGCAAAACCGCCCTCGTCGCCCACCGCGGTGGCCAGGCCCCGCTTCTTGAGCACGGCCTTGAGCGCGTGGTAGGTCTCGGTGCCCATGCGCAGGGCTTCCGAGAAGCTTGAGGCGCCGGCGGGCACGAGCATGAACTCTTGAATGTCGACGTTGTTGTCGGCGTGCGCGCCGCCGTTGACCACGTTGAGCAGGGGCACGGGCAGCACGTGCGCGCCGAGGCCGCCGACGTGCCGCCAGAGGGGTACGTCGAGGGTGGCCGCGGCGGCCCGGGCGGTGGCCAAGGACACGCCGAGGATGGCGTTGGCGCCCAGGCGGCCCTTGTTGCCCGTCGCGTCGAGCTCGATCATCGTCGCGTCGATGGCGCGCTGGTCGTGCACATCGAGGCCCACGAGGTGCTCGGCGATCCGGTTTACGTTGGCCAGCGCCGCGTCCACCCCTTTGCCGAGCCAGCGGGCGCGGTCGCCGTCGCGCAGCTCGACCGCCTCATACGCGCCGGTGCTCGCGCCGCTGGGCACGGCCGCGCGCCCCACCACGCCGTCTTCGGTGGCGACCTCGACCTCGACGGTCGGGTTGCCCCGGGAGTCCAGCACCATGCGCCCGTGAACCTCAAAGATCGCCGCCATCATCGCCTCCCAGAAGGTGGGCGGCGGCGGTATCTCCGAGGGGGTGCCTTTGCAAGCGGGCACCTGGGGCGATACTGCGCGCTGATCGGCGCTTCCGCGTCAGAGGCAGGGGCGCGCTCCGCCCGCTCCGGCCCCCTCCCTCTGCCCGCCGCCCCGTTGATGTACGCCCCGCCGCCCCGCTCCCCGCTGCACCGCCGCGCGCCGCTCTGCAGGCGCCGCGGGGCCACCGACCCGCCCGAGGATCTCCTGATGCGCCGCACCCTGCTCCGCTCCAGCCCGGCCGCCCTGCTCGCGCTCGCCGCGCCGGCCTTCGCCGGGCCGAAGCTCCACAGCTTCGCCTCGGCCCCCGAGGTGAGCTTGAGCGCCCGGGTGACCGTGCCCCTGGTCGACTGCGCCGATGGCACCCTGCGGCCCTGCGTGTGGGTGGCCTGGGGCGAGGGCGCTGAGCAGAAGATGCTGCTCGCCCTCGAGATCGGCGCCGACGAGCTCTACCTCAACGATGGCGCCGTGGCCGCGGTCGGGGCGAGCCTCAAGGGCGCCGACGACGCGCCCCTGCGCACCGCCCAGGTCGACAAGCTGATGATCGGCGGCATGGTGCTCAGCGACGTCGTGGTCAGCAACCAGCCGACCCTGCGCCCGAGCCCCGCGGCCCCTGGCGACCGCAGCGGCCCCCTGGGCGCCCCCGTCGGCTACATCGGCCTCGGCGCGCTCGAAGGCGTGGCCTGGGCCATCCTCCCCTCGACCGGCGAGGTGGTCTTCGCGCCGGCCGCCGAGGGCGGGGGCCTCGCCAGCGGCCTGAGCGCGGCCCCGCTCAAGCTCTTCCGGTCCGAGAGCGCGAAGCTCAAGACCCCCGACGGCGAGCTGCAGACCGACGGGGGCCGCCTGGGCGGCTTGGTGCAGCTCAATGGGAAAGACGTGCCCGTCGTCTTCTCCAGCTATTCCACGCGCACTCAGATCGAGCGTGAGGCGCTCCCGGCCGGCCCCGCCGCGGCCTATGGCGACCGCCGCCTGCAGCCGGTCACGCTGGGCCTCGCCGGCGCGAGCGCGAGCGCGGTGATCGAGCACCGCAACACCCTGCCGGTGCTCCGCCAGTTCAAGAAGAACGACCTCGAGCAGATCACCCAGGGCGTGCTCGGGGCCGACGTCCTGGGCACCCTCGACCTCGCCTATGACCCCACCGCGCAGGTCCTGGCGGTCAAGGCGGCGCCAGTCCGCAAGGCCGCCGCCCCCCAGCCGACCGCGCTGGCCGTGGCCGAGGCCGCCCTCGCCAAAGCCCAACAGGCCCCCGCCGCCGAGGGCGCGCCGGCCCCCGCCGCCGACGCCCCCAAGGGCAGCCCCGGGGCCTGGGCCGCCGTGGCCAAGGCCCGCATGGACGCTGGCGATCTCAAGGGCGCCGTGCAGGCCCGCCAAGCCGCGGCCCAGCTCGACCCCAAGGGCTGCGCCACCCACATGGCGCTGGGCGAGGCCCTGCTCGCCGCTGGTGAGCCGGCCGCCGCCGAGCAGAGCCTGCAGACGGCGAGCACGCTCTGGCACGCCTGGGGCGACCTCGCGGTCGAGGTGCGCGGCGAGCTCAAGAAGGCCCTCGACCACGCCAACAAAGACGGCGTGCCCTTCCACTTCAACGCCGAGGAGTTCGGCTTTGTGCAGGTGGCCAACGTGCGCGCTGAAGACGTGCGCAAGGGCGCGCCGCCGCCCCGCCTGCCCGCCGAGGGCGCCGAGGTCATCGCCCAGCCCAGCAGCTGCTTCGTGGTCGACGGCCTGCTCGCCGCCGCCCAGCTGGCCCACGACCGGGCGGGCGGGCCCCAGGCGCTGTACACCAGCCGCCTCGACCTCGACGCGCTGCTGCCGCTCGCCGCCGGCAACACCCTGCTGGCCGCCAAAGACAGCGCCGGCGCCGCCGCTGCCTACCGCCAGGCCGTGCTGCGCGACCACGCCGCGCGGGCCCGACCCGCCCAGCACCTGCTGGGGCTGGCCGCCGCCGCAGCCGCGGCGGGTGAGGCCGCCAGCGCCGCGGGTCTGGCCGCCGAGGCCGCCGCCAAGGCCCCCGATGACGCGCTGATCGGCCTGCGCTGGGCCGAGCTCGCCGTCGCAGCGAAGTCGCCCGACGCGCTGGCCGCCGCCCGCGCCCACGCCCAGGCCCGCACCGACCTCGTGGCCCCGCAGCTGGTCTTCCTGCGCCTCGCCGAGGCCAGCGGCGACAGCGCCACGATCATGTCCGCCAAGACCGGCCTGCGGGCGGTGGTCGACGGCCTCTCTGTGCGGGGTCGGCTCGATCCGGCCGACGCGGCGCTGGCCCACGCGGCGCTCGGCGAGGCCGACAAGGCCAAGGCCGCCGCCGCCGCCGCCCTCGCCGCGGCGCCCGGCGACGCCCGCAGCCAAGTCGCCCTCGCGGCCGCTTCCCAGGCCGCCGGCGAGGCGAGCGCGGTCGAGATGGCCACCCGGGCCGCCGCGCGCATCGACCCCTTTCACCCCGCGCTGGTGCGCTGAAGCTCGGCCGCCCGCCTCGGGCCCAGCGCAGCTGGTCGGGGCTCAGGCCCCAGACCTCAGGGCGCGGGCTGCAGATCGAGCGGCGCGGCCAGGGCGAGCAGGGCGCCGAGCAGGCGCAGCAGCCAGGCCTGGTAGGGCTCGCTCATGAGCAAAAAGACCTGCAGCACGAAGCTCACGACGCAGAAGACCAGGGCCCAGCCGGCCCAAGAGCGCGCCCGCTGCACGGCGAGCGCGTCTTCTTCGCCGTAGAGGCCGTCTTCGACCCGGCCCAGCTCGACGTCGGCAGCGAGGTACGCCCAGAGGGTCAGCGCGCCGCCCGGCACACCGACCCCGCAGGGGATGCCCAGCAGGTTGAAGGGGGCGGCGAGTGCGAGCAGGGCCCAGATCTTGCGCAGGGCGGGGCCGGCCCGCTGGGGCGGCGCCTCCGGCTCGCCGGCGAAGAGCGCGTCCACCCGGGCCAGCGACGCGGCCGAGAGCGGCGCCGCTGCGGCGCCCTCGGCCGGGGGCTCGGCGCTGAGGCTCAAGGCAACAAACCCTTGAGCATGCGGACGGTGCCGCCGGCGGCCGCGTCGTCGAGCTGCAGGCCGCCGCCGTCGCTGCGGGCGTGGATCACGCCCTCTTCGTGGAAGGCGGCCACAGCGTTCTGCAGGTTGGCCAAGGACAGGGCCTCGGGCCGGCGCAGCTCATCCACCGAGACGCGCTGGCGGCCCCACTCCTGGATCAGGCCGGGGAGCTCACGCATGCTGCAGTCCTTCGACCGCAGGGCCCGGGCGCCTTCAAGCACCAGCAGGTAGCTCTCGATGAAGTTGCGGGTGAGCTCGGCCAGCTCAGCGACCCGCCGCGGGTCGGGCACGAGCAGGGTGCCCTCGGGCCCCTCTTCGGCGGCGCCGTAGGCCAAGAGGTCAGCGAGCGCCTCGTCCTCGAGCTGGTCGAGGCGCTGGTCGGGGTCGAGGGTGAACTCGTAGCGCAGCAGGAAGGTCAGGGTGCGGAAGGTCTCGAAGACCCGCGCCTTCTCGAAGCGGGCCGCCTCGCGCTCGCCGCGCAGGGCGGCGGCCATCAAGCTCAGCGGCGCCATGGCGTGAATCACGCTGTTCTTGTAGTACTCCAGCGTGATGCGGCGCTCGGGCACGACCTGCAGGATGTCGGACTCGCCGTAGAGGTCCTTGCTGCCGCCGTCGAGCACGCGGGTGAGCACCTTCTCCTGCTCGAAGCGGCCCAGCGCCGCCGCCAGCGCCCGCGGCTGCAGCAGCCCGGGCTCCGCGCCCAGCGTGCCCTTGCGCATCAGCTGGCCGAGCAGCCGGCCGCAGCGCTCCCGCAGCTCGCCAAAACGCAGGCTGCTGCGGCTCTGGGCGAGCAGGCCCAGGGCCACCAGCCCGGTGGGCAAGCAGACCAGCTGCTTGGCGATGCCGACCATCAGGCGCTCGCCGGTGCGCTGCAGCACCTCTTTGCGCTGCCCCTTGGACAAGGCGGGCCACTCGATCCCGAGCTCGGCGGTGACGCCGCGGGCGGGCAGGGGCTCGCCCACGCGCAGGTAGACCTTGCCGTAGCGCTTCTTGATGACCTGGCTGGCTTTGACGACCTGGCCGAGATCTTCGCCCTTTTTCTTCTCGCCGCCCAGCTCGCGGGCGTAGGCCCCCTCTTCGGCGATCTGCTCGTAGCAGATGGCCATGGGGAGGAAGATCGCGTCACGGTCTTCGCGCCCGCCGTGGGCGGCGTCGAGCACCATGTTCAGCACGCCGTGCTTGGCCGGCAGCAGCTTGCCGGTGCGGCTGCGCCCGCCCTCGAGGTAAAACTCGATCGGGAAGCCGTCGCGGATGAGCTGCCGCATGTAGCGCTCAAAAACGACCGGGAAGACCCGCTCGCCCTTAAAACTCCGCTTGATGAAGAAGCCGCCCACCCGGCGCAGCACGGTGCCCAGCGGGAAGAAGGCGAGGTTGTCGCCCGCGCACACATGCGGGATGAAAATGTCGTGCTGGTAGCAGACCCAGGAGATGAGGATGTAGTCGAGGTGGCTGCGGTGGCAGGGCACCAAGATCGGCGTGCCCTGGCGGAAGGCCGCGCGGATGCGCTCGGCGTCTTCGGGCCGCATGTCGACGCCGTTGAAGATGCGCGTGAACAAGAAGCGGCAGAAGTGATCGGCGAAGCGCACGAAGGGGTAGCTCATGCGCGCGGCGATCTTGTCGAGGGTGCGGTCGACCTCGGCGTAGACGCGCGCCGGCGTGCGCCCGGTCGCCGCGGCCTCTTCTTGCACCACCTTGCGGACCTCGGGGCTGGTCATCACGATGCGGCGCGTCCACCGGTAGGGGCGGATGCGCGGGCCGCGCAGGGTATGCGACTCACGGTAGAGGTAGCGCCGCAGCAAGATCCGCGCGGCGCGGGCCCGCTTCGCGACGGGGCCATCGCCCAGACGCTCCTGCAAGGCAAGCAGGTCGAGGGGGGCGCCCGCCTGCACGATCGCCTGCTCGCCCCGGGTCAGCACCGCCCACAGCTTCTGCAGGGGGCCGGGCTCATCGGCCGAGCCGAGCACGAAGCGCGCGGCCTCGCTGCGGGCCACCTCGGGGGCGCGGCTCCACACGACGACCAGGGGCACGAGCTGGATGGGCTGGGGGCTGCGGGCCTGGGCCGCGAGCAGGGCCTCGACCGGATCAGCGGCGCCGGCGCGATCTTTGCCGCCGACGATGAACACGCAGGCCGGGGTGCCCGCCGCCACCGCCTCGGTCAGCCAGCCGCTGGCCAGCGGGTCGGTGCGCTCACCGCGGGCCCAGGCCCAGAGCGCCGTGCCCCACTCGCGCACGGCGGCGACCGCCGGGCGAAAGGCGGTCGAGCTGAGGTTGTGGGTGTAGCGGGCCAGCGGCAGCCGCCGCCGGTTGAGCACCCGGTTCACCGCCAGCCAGTCGAGCAGGCTCTCGGTGTGGAGGACATAGACCAGCGGGCCCTTTTGGGTCGCTTGCCGGATGTTCTCGGCGCTGTGCTCTTCGAGCCGCAGGTTGCGGAGCAGGAAGCCGAGCCCGCTGAGCCAGTAGAGCGCGCCAAAACGCCGCAGCATGCTGGAGCGAAACCGCCCCTCGGCCGTGCGCGTCGGGTTGGCCCGCGGCGGCCTGGGGAGCAGGCCGGGCTCGGGGTGCGGCGGCGCGCCGGCGGGTGCGCCAGCGGCGGGGTCCGGTGCTGGGCTACGGGGGTCCATCACGGCGCTCTAACCGGGCGCCCCGCGGAGGGACGATGCGCACGAGACTCCGCCCGGCCCCAGAGGGCCAAGGGCCGCAGATCAGCCTGCTGATCGTCGTCCTCAGCGCCATCGGCTGCGCAAAAGCCGCCTGCGGCGACGGCGAGACCACCTGCGAAGTCCAGGGCGGCAGCTACCTCGCGCGGCTCCCGCCGGGCGAGGCCGAGGGCCCGCTCCCCCTCGTGCTGCTGCTGCACGGCTACAGCAGCAGCGCCGAGGGCATCCTCGGCAAGGCCGACTTGGCCGAGGTCTTCGGCGCGGCGGGCTTCTTGATGGTCGCGCCGAGCGGCATCGACGCCACCTGGGTGCTGCCAGGCTCGCCCGAGGCCGAAGACGGCGGCGGGCGCGACGACATGGCCTTCCTCGACGCGGTGGTGGCCGACGTCGAAGACCGGTGGAGGGTGGGCCCGCGCCTGCTCGGCGGCTTCTCGCACGGCAGCGCCGCGGCCAACGTCTATGCCTGCGGCGGGTCGACCCCCTGGGACGCCCTGCTCAGCGTCTCGGGCACTTTTTGGGAGCCCATGCCCGCGCGCTGCGAGGCCGCGCTGCCCGTCCGCCACAGCCACGGCACCGCGGACCAGACCTGGCCCCCAGAGGGCCGCCGCTTCTCCCCCACGGTCAAACAAGGTGACGTCTGGGAGGGCATGGCGGTCTGGGCGGCGACCGCGGGCTGCGCCGCCGCGCCGGTCGAGGAGCGCCGCGGGCCGACCACCTGCGCGGTCTGGCCGGGCTGCGCGCTCGCGCTGTGCCAACATGACGGCGTGCACGAGTGGCCCGAAGGTGAGGCCGACCGCCAGCTCGCCTGGTTCGAGGCGCTGCCGCCGGGCTGAGGCCCCGGCGCTCAGAGCAGCCCGAGGTCGACCTTCACGCAGCGGTCCTGCACCACGTCGATGCCCGCCGTGCACCAGCGGGCGGCAGACGCGTCGTCGCGCACGCCAAGCTGCAGCCAGACCGCCCGCGGGCGCAGGCGCAGCAGCTCATCGACGTGACCCGCCACGGCCTCGGAGCGGCGGAACACCACCACGAGGTCCACAGGCTCATTGATCTCGTCGAGGCTGCGCACAAAGGGGGCGCTGTAGCCGCCGGCCGGGCCCCCCGCCGGGCCGACGGGAAGCACCCGCCAGCCGTGCCGGAGCATGGCCGCGGGCACAAAAGCGGCCGGCGCCGGGCCGTCGAGGGGCTTGGCGCCGAGCACCGCCGCGGTGCGCACGCTGGCGAGCAGCGCGGCGAGCGCGGGCAGGGTCTCGATCAGCCGCCCCGGCGCGCTCACTCCAGCCACTGCCAGCGCAGGGTGATGATGCCGCTGTCTGAGCCGGGCACGCCGCTCGTGTTGCAGTCCTCTTGGCCCTCGGCGTAGTAGGTCTCGACCACGACCTTGACGACGTGCCCGTCGGCCAAGCGGATGAGGTGGGCCTTGTTCGTGGTCGCCACGCAGCCGGGGTACTCCCACCACTGGCCGAGCGCGAGCTGGGGGCTGCCCGGCAGGCCGCTGCTGTCGTTGATGATGGTGCAGTCGTCGGTGTAGAAGTCGTCGACCAAGTACGTGAGGCCGTCGGGCACCGCGGTGACCTCGGCGTAGGGGGTCTCGGGGAAGGTCACCGCGCCCACGCAGCTGGGGCCCGAGCTGCCGCCGTTCATGCGGATCATGAAGCGGCGCAACGACAGGTCCCAGTCCATGCTCTCGAGCGCCGACTCGTCGTCGATCTCGACCTTCTCGAGCCCGGTCTCGGTGAACTTGACGTAGACCCAGGGGTTGCGGGTGGCTTGGTCGTAGCCGCCGGCCGAGGCGTCGACGACGCTGACAAAATCAGCGCCCTCGGTGCTGTTCGTGACGCCGTCGCGGCTGACGTTGTCGTGCAGCGAGAGGTCGAGCAGCAGGGCGTCGAGGCAGGCCACCTCGGTGGGCTCGGTGCAGACCGCCTCGGGATCTGCGCCGCCGTCGCTGCCGTCGCTGCCATCGGAAGCGCCCGTGTCTTCGCCGCCGTCAGCGGCCCCGCCGCCGTCGGTCGCGCCGCCGCTGTCGGCCGCGCCGCCCTTGTCGTCGTCACCCTCGCAGCCGCCGATCAGGGGGAGGAGGAGCGGGAAGAGCAGGGGGAGGAGGCGGGTCGCGGGCGCGGGCATGGGGAGCTCCACAAGCAGGAGGGTGCGCCGCCCCTGCGCGGGGACAACGCGCGCGCCCTCCTTTTGCCCGCCCCGGCGGCATTGTCCAGCCCTCGCCCCCCTCCGCCTGCCCGGGATAACCGCCCGCCTCGCCGCTTCGCCCACCGCGGAGCCGGAGCCGCCCGGAGGTTCGACCATGCGCCGCCCTGCCCTCGCACTGCTGTTGCTCACCGCCGGCGCGGCGCCCGCCGCGGCCATGCCGCCCAACCCGGTCGCCTACAACGATCACCTCGTCGGGCAAGAGTACCGGCTCGCCCGGGCGGTGCTGCACGCCGCGATGTTGCCCCGCACGAGCGGCGCGGCGGCGGTCGAGGCGACCAAGGCCTCCTGCGCCCAGATCGACGCGGCGGCCAACTCGATGGCCGCCGAGGTGCCCTTCATCAAAGACGGCAGCCTGCGTGACGCGATCACCGCCGCCCTCCGTGGCAGCGCCGAGCTGTGCCGCGAGGACTACGTCGCGGTCGCCCAGCTGCTCAACAGCGCGGCGATGACCGAGGCGCGGCTCAAAGAGGCCGACGCCGTGTACATGGCCGCGCTGGCGGAAGAGCAGGCCCTACACGACCAGGTGCGCGTGGCGCAGGCTGCTTTCGCCAAGCGACACCACTTTGTGCTCGTCGAGCCGCCGCCGCTCGAGCTGCCCAAGCCCGCCCTGCCCCCGCTGCCCGAGACCGGCCTCGGCTTCGAAGATCACGTCATCGCCGCGACCGCGCTCAGCCACCACAACCACATGCTCGGCCAGATGAACGCGGCGATCGAGGCGACGAATACGCTGCTCTCCGCGCCAATCCAGCCGGGCGCGCCCCTGGCCGAGGCCCTGCCCAACGTGGTCACCAAGGTGGCCCGGGCCCGCACCGCCTGCGACGAGGCCGGCCCCTGGTTCGACGACGAGACCCTGCTTGAGGCCTGCGTGAAGTTGACCAACGGGCTGTCGCGGCTGTTGTCGGGCCCGATGGCCGAGCTGAGCCTGCTCACCGCCGAGCCCAAGTGGAGCGCAGGCAAGGCCAAGAAGGCCAACGCCTACATCGCCGAGATCAACGGAGAGCTGCCCATCTACGTCGCGCTGGTCCAGCCGGCGGCCGACAAATTCCAAGCCAGCTGGGGCAGCAAAGAGCTGATGGCCTTCCAGCAGGCGCAAGGCGCCGCCGAGCCCACGCCTGCGCCCTGAGCGCCCCGGGGGCCGCGGCCCGCGATAACCCCCGACCTGCGCACCCTCTGCGCCGAGGAGCCCGCCGTGGCGAGCAGCGAGAGCCTGGAGATCCCCCAGACCCTAGACCGCGGGCGCTACCGCGTCGAGCGGGTGCTCGGCGAGGGCGGCACCTCGGTCGTGCTGCTGGCCCAAGACACCCGCCTCGGCGTGCCCCGGGCGATCAAGCTGATGCACCCGCGCTGGGTGCGCTCGGCCCGCAACCGCGCCCGCTTCCGGGCTGAGGCCTTTGCCCAGGCCGGCCTCGGCCACAACAACGTGCTGATGGTGCACGACGCGGTCGAAGACGAGCAAGGCGCCTACCTCGTGATGGAGCTCTGCGAGGGCGACAGCCTCGCCCGCCGGGTGCAGCACCACGGCACCTTGAGCGTGAACGAGGTGATCGACGTCGGGATCACCATCGGCGGCGCGCTGGCGGTGGCCCACGCCCAGGGGCTGGTGCACCGCGATCTGAAGCCCCAGAACATCCTGGTCGACAAGCACGGCGTGCTCAAGCTCGCTGACTTTGGCATCGCCCACATCGAGCAGCCCGGCGAGCAGCTGACCCGCGCCGAGGATGTGATGGGCACCTGGGACTACATGCCGCCCGAGCAGCGCGAGTCCAGCGCCCAGGTCGACCGCCGCAGCGACATCTACGCCTTTGGCGCCACGCTCTACGCCCTGCTGACCGCGCGCAAGGTGGCCGCGCTGCACAACCCCGAGGCCTGGACGGCGGCCTACGACGGCGTGCCCGCGCCCCTCGCCGCCGTCTTGCAGCGGGCCACCCGCCTCTACCCCGAGGACCGCTACCCCGACATGGCGGCGATGATCGCCGAGCTGCACGCCGCCCGCGCCGCGATCCAGGCCCCCCCGCCCGCGCCCGCCCCGCCGCCCGCGCCCGCCCGGCCCTGGGGGCTCATCGCCGCCGCGGCCGCCGCGGCCTTGGCGCTCACCGTCGGCACGGCCGCGCTGCTGCTGCTGCGCGGCGGCCCGCCCAGCGACGAGGCCACCGCGCCCGCCGACGCGCCCGCGCCGGCCCCTGCGCCGGCCCCAACACCCGAAGAGCCGTCGCCTGCGCCACGCGCGGATGACGCGCCTGACGTCACTCCCGCAGCCGAGCCCAAGCCTGCGCCGCAGGGCGACGGCGTGGCCGAGGCCCGGCCCCGGCCCGCGCCGGCGACCCCCGAGCCCGCCGCGGCGCCCCGCCCGGCGCCCGGCGGCCGCCGGGTGATCGAGGTGCTGCCGGAAGAGGGCGGCGAGGCCCCCGCGCCCGCGCCCGCGCTGGCGCCCGCTGAGGCCGCGCCCACCGGCACGGTCCGCGTGCGCACCGTGCCGTCCGGGGCGACGGTGACCGTGCGGGGCCGCGCGCCCGCCGCGGCGCCGGGCGGCGGCTACACCCTGCCCGTCGGTCAACACACCGTCGAGCTGACCAGCCCTGCCGGCGAGCGCACCCGCCTCGCCGTCTCGGTGCGGGCGGGCCAGACCGTCTCGCTCTGCTGGAGTTTTGACACCAACGCCGCCTGCGGGGACGCGCCTTGATCCGCCGGGCCGCCGCCGCGCTCATCGGCGCGCTCGCGCTGGGCGCCGCGCCCGCGTGGGCGGTGCCCCTGGTCTACGACGGGCTGCCCGCGGCCGAAGCCCAGGCCGAGGCGGCCAAGGGCACCGGGCTGCCCGCCGACCAGCTCGAGCCGGTGGCCCTCGACCAGCTGCTGCAGCGCCCCGCCGGCGCCACGGGCGGCGCCACCCTGCGCCACTGCGCGGGGGCGCCGACCACCGGGGCCGCGGTGCGGGCCCACCTGCAGCGGGCCGACGTCGCGCTCCGGGCCGGAGATTCCGTCGCTGCCGCCGATCACCTCGATCTGGGCCTCACGGCGCTGGGCTGCCTGGGCGAGCGGGTCGAGCCCCCGGTGGCCGCCCGCCTCTTCTTGTTGCGCGGGGCGCTGGCCGCGGCCCGCGGCGCGCCCGAGGTGGCCCAGGCCGAGCTGCGCACCGCGCTGTCCTTCGCGCCGAGCTTGGCGTGGGATTCGGCGCTGCCCGGCGATGGCGCCCTGCTCGAGGCCGAGCGGGCCGCGCACTTCGCCTGCGCTGCGCCCCCGAGCTGCCCGAGCGGCGCGCCGCTGCGGGTCGCGCCCGCCGCCCGCAGCGCGGGGCCCTGGCTCGACGGGCGCGCTTTGCCCGCGGGTGAGCTCGCCGCGCCGGCGCCCCCCGGACTGCACCTGCTGCAGGTGGCCAGCACCGCCGGCCTGCGCTCGGCGTGGCTGACGCTGAGCGGCCCGGCCACGGTGGCCCTGCCCGGGGCCTACCGCCGCCCGATCACGCCGCAGGGCCCGAGCGCCGGCGCGCCGCCCCAGGCCCAGATGGATGACCTGCGGGCGCTCCTCGGCGCGACCCTGCCCGGCGCCGGCGCCGCCTACCTGCTGGCCGGCGGCGGCCTCTGGTTGGTCGGCCTCGACCCCGCGGCGCCCGCCGCCGAGGCGCTGACCACGCTGCGCGCCCCGCCCGCGCCCGCCCCGGCCGACGAGAAGAAGCGCCGCTGAGCGGCTCGCGCCGCCGCTGCCCGCCGGGATCTGCCACCCGCCCCCTGCGCCCATTCGCAGAGAGGGAGGGGTATCCGCGCGCTGACCGATGCACATGGCCTCAAGAGGTCAGGGAGGTGACCCGAACGGCGGGCGTCGCCCTCGCACCGACCTTGGAGGCCCCATGAGGACACGCACCGCCCCGCTGTGGGCCCTCTCTTTGACGCTCTGCGCGCCCGCATGGGCGCAGGAGCCCACCCCCACAGACCCAATTCCAGCGGGTGAAGGCGCCGAAGCCGCACCCGGCACCCCCGAGACCAGCGCCGAAGCGCCACCCCCCGCGGGGGATTGGGGCGGCGGAGACTGGGGATCGGATGCCGTTCCAGAGACGATCTTCGAGACCAAGGTCTATGGCTTCATCGACTCCTATTGGGAGAAGTCGGCCAAGACCCCCGAGGGGGTCGATGACCAGGGGCGCACCGTCTGGGAAGAGAACCCCTCTGAGTTCGACGTCCTGAACTTCAACGTGATGGTGCAGGGCTCGGTTCACCAAAAGTACCGATACTTCATCAACATCGCGGCGCCCGGCGCCGGTGGCGCGGCCGGCGACGAGCCCCTGGCCTTGCGCAACGCCTGGGTCGAGGCCCCCCTGGCGGGCCGTTACCTCTCGGCCCGCGTGGGCAAGCTCTACCGCCGCTTTGGCCTCTACAACGAGATCTTGGACGCCTCGCCGACCTTCATAGGCATCGAGCCGCCCGAGATCTTCGACAAAGACCACCTGATGCTGACCCGCACCACGAACCTGATGCTGCACGGCTCGGCCCCCGTCGGCGACAGCACCCTCGTGTACAGTGTGTCGACCGGGAATGACGAGCGCATCGACGAGAAGCCGCCCATCGGGGCCGACGTCTACCTCGACGTGCGCGGCGTGCTGCGCCTGGGCAGCTCGTACTACGACACCCGAGGGGCCGCCGGGCCGATGATCGCGGTCGGTGACGGGAGCCCACGCGGCGGCGTGGTCAACTGGATGGCCGAGGACCGATACAAGGTGATGGGCGGATATGCGCAGCTCACCACCCGGGCCCTCACCCTGCAGGGGGAGTATTGGCGCTCACCCCACGAGGCAGAGCGCTCGCCGGACGCGGTGGCCCAGCTCGCTGACGCCGGCCTCAACCCGCGGCAGCTTGACCGGTACTTCGTCAACGGCGACCCGGCGCAGGGCACGGCCAAGGAGCAGGTCAGCTACCTCATCGAGACGGCCTATGTTCGGGCGGGCTACCAGCTCGCGGTCGGCGACAAGGCCTCTGTCACCCCCTATGGTCAGTGGGACTACTACCGCAACCCCGAGACGATCAAAGAGAAGGACTTCGGCGGCGACGACGAGGCGGGGGTGGCCGACGACAACCAGTTCGTCAAGTACACCGCCGGCTTGGTCATTCGCCCCGTGCCGCAGGTGGCACTGAAGGTCGACGGCAGCGCCCACCAGTTCGTCTTCAACGGCGAGCCGGTCTACTACCCCGAGGCGCGCGTCTCGCTCAGCTACCTCTGGCAGCTCAAGGACTGAGCCATGACCACCGCACACCCCACCCTCGACCCTCTCTCCCCCAGCGCGGGGACCTGTGGAGGTCTCATGTCCGCCGAACTCCCTGTCAGCCAGCCCGCCCCGCGCCCACCCACGCTGTCCCGGCGCGCCGGCCTCGCCCTGCTCGCCTGCGCGGCCCTGGCGCTGGCCCTGCCGATCAACGTGCAGGCCGACCCCGGCGCAGACGCCATTGTCGCGGTGGTCAACGCCCGCAACCCCACCCCCTCGCTCACCAAAGCGGAGATCAAAAACATCTACCTCGGGACCACCGCCTTTTGGCACGGCGTGGTGCCGATGAAGGTCTACGTGCGGCAGGCGGACTCTCCGGCCGGAAAAGCCTTCATCGAGGGTGTGCTGGGCATGAACTCCCAGCGCTTCGCCGCCCACTGGAGCAGCCGCGAGCTGGCCGGCCAGGGCGTCGCCCCCGAGCGGGTGAGCAGCCCCGATCTGCTGGCCGAGAAGGTCAAGGGCACCCCCGGCGGCATCGGCTTCATGTTGGCGAGCGAGGCCTGGACCAGCCCGCCGGCCGGCGTGCGGGTCATCGCCCTCAAGTAGGGCCGCCGCGGCCCGCTACCCCGCACCGCGGCCCGCTACCCCGCGCGCCGCGGTCCCTTTTTGGATGGAGTTCTCTTATGCGCGTCGCAGACATCCCGATCCGGACCAAGCTGATGGTCCTGCTCGTCGGCGTGAGCGTTGGCGTCCTCAGCGTCGCCTGCGCCTCTTTCGTGGCCTACGACCGCCAGAGCTACTCGGCGGCCAAGGAGCGCACGCTCGGCGTGCTCACCGACACCCTCGGACAGACCCTCGCCGGCCCGGTCGCTTTTCAAGACGCGGGCTCGGCCACCACTGTGTTGGCCAACCTCGCCGCAGAGCCCACCGCCGAGATCGCCGGGGTCTACCTCGCCGATGGCACCCGGCTGAGCGGCTGGTCACGCGGCGGCGAAGAGGCGCCGGCGAAGCTGGACGGTGCGGTCGCCACGGATGGTGACCTGGGCATCGCACGCCCGATCGGTACGCCTGAGGCCAAGGTCGGTACGCTGTGGGTTCGGTACTCGACCGATGACGTCGACGCCCGCTCGCGGCAGTTCATGCTGATCGCCGGCGCGGTGATGGCCGGTTCCGCCTTGGTCGCGCTCGGCCTCGCCAGCCGGGCCCATCACCTGATCTCCACCCCGGTCGACCAGCTCGCCGCCGTCGCCGAGCGGGTGCGCCGGGATGGTGACTACAGCGTCCGGGTCGGCATTGACAGCCGCGACGAGCTGGGCCGCTTGGGCCTCGCGGTCGACGAGATGCTCGACGGCATCCAGCGGCGCGACCACGAGCTGAGCGCCCACCGCGAGCACCTCGAAGAGCTCGTGGCCGCCCGCACCCGCGACCTCGACCAGCGCAACGCGGCGATGCGGGTGGTGCTCGACAACGTCGAACAGGGCCTGGTGACCATCGATCTCGACGAGCGCCTCGCCGCCGAGCGCTCGGCGGCCTTCGACGCCTGGTTCCCCAGCGGCGCCGCCGAGGCCCCCCTCTCGGCGGCGGTGGGCGCGGCCGACCCGCGCTTCGCCAACCAGTTCCCGCTCTGCTGGGACAACGTGCGCGACGGCTTCTTGCCCATCGAGCTCAGCCTCGACCAGCTGCCCCGCGAGGCCCGCCAAGGTGACCGGCGCTATGCCCTCAGCTACAAGCCGCTCGAGCGAGACGGCGTGGTGGACCGCGTGCTGGTGGTGATCTCGGACGTGACCGCCGCCGCCGAGGCCGCCGAAGCGGCGGCCCGCCAACAAGAGGCCATGGCCATCTTCACCGCGCTGATGCGCGACCCCGACGGCTTCGCCGAGCTGCTCGAAGACGGGGCCGCCCGGGTGGCGCGGGTGGCCGCGGCGCCCACGCTCGACGCGCCCGGCTTGGCCCGCGAGGTCCACACGCTGAAGGGCAACGTCGGGTTCTTTGGCCTGCAGTCGGTCGTCTCTGCCGCGCATACCCTCGAAGAGGCCATCGGCGCCGGCGAAGCAGACGAAGCCGAGGCCGCCCGGGCCGCCCTCTGCGCGGCCTGGGCCGCGGTTGAGGCCCAGGTCTTGACCCTGCGCCCGGCCCAGCGCACCCAGCTGAGCCTCAGCCTCCACGAGCTCCGGGCGCTGCGGAGCGCCGTGGCCAGCGGCGCGCCTGCCGCCGAGATCCTCGCCCAGCTCGACACCCTGCCCCATGAGCGCGCCGCCGACCGCCTCGCGCGCCTGGTCGGCCAGGCCGAGGCCACCGCCGCCCGCCTGGGCAAGCCGGCGCGGGTGCAGGCCAGCGCCGGCGAGCTGCGGGTCGACAAGGCCCGCTTCGGCGCGCTGTGGAGCGAGCTGGTGCACCTCGTCCGCAACGCGATCGACCACGGCCTCGAGGCGCCCGACGACCGCGTCGCCGCGGGCAAAGACCCGATGGGTCAGCTTCAGCTGCGGGCGGCGGTGGTCGAGGGCCCTCCGGCGCCGGCGCCGGGCGGGGTCCGCCTGGGCGCGCCGCAGGCCCGCACCAGCCCCTACCTGCAGATCGAGGTCGAGGACGACGGGCGGGGTGTGTCGTGGAGCGCGGTGCACGCCGCAGCCGCGCGCCGCCAGCTGCCCCATGACACCGAAGAAGAGCTGCTCGAGGCCATGTTCAGCGACGGGCTCTCGACCCGTGCCACCGCCGACCACCTCTCTGGCCGCGGCGTGGGCACCGCCGCGGTGCGGGCCGAGGTGGAGCGCCTGGGCGGCTTCTTGGAGCTGCGCACCACCCCGGGGCGGGGGACCTGTGTGCGGGTCTGCGCGCCCCTGCGGGAGCCCGCCGCGGTGGTGATCCCCCAGGCCGAGGCGCCCACGACCTGCATCGCCTAGGGCACAACAGCCCAGCGGGGGGCGTTGCGGGGGGCGGCAGCCCCCCGCCCATCTCTTTCCTCAATCGATGATCACTTAGAAGGGGGCGAGGCCCACGCTCAACCCCAGGGTCGCCTGGATGAGCGGGAAGGTGCCGCTCTCGTCCTCGTCGAATTTCTTGAGGTCGACCAGGCCGTATTGGCCGATGCCCATCTCGACGCGGGTGTAGCTCCACCGGCTGTCGCTGTGGATGCCGAGCCGCAAGCTGCCGCCTTGGCGGGTGATCGGCTGGTTCAGCGCGCCGCCGAGGGCCTCGAGCTGGTGGTAGCCGACCATGCCGTAGAGGCCGCGGGCCTTGTTGTTGGGGTAGAGCCGCACGCCGGCGTCGAAGTAGCGCAGGTCGGGCTCGACGTCGGGGTAGGTCTCGCCCTCGAGCTGCAGCATGACCCCGCCCAAGCTGGGCAAGTACGAGAATGACCCGGTGAGGGCGATCGCCGGGCCCACCGGGATGGGCGCGACCAGCTCGGCCTCGCCGCCGGCCACATAGGGGAAGCCGAAGTGCAGGCCCAAGCGCACATGGCGCCGGCTCGCGTTGATCGAGTAGCGCTGGGCGAATTCGCGGGCCCGCACCCGGTCTTTCTCGACGCCCTTGCCGCGGGCGAACATCTCGCCCAGGGTCTTGCAGGACTCGAAGTGGCCGTTGTCGCAGGCCTCTTCAAAGTGCCGCGCGGCGATCTCGTCGTCGAAGCTGGTCTTGCGGTCGAGGTGGACCTCGCCGAGCTGGGCGCAGCCCGGGCCGAACTCTCCGGTGCAGCTGCGCTCGAGCAGCACATAGGCGGGCTCGGGCGGCTCACCCTTTCGGGGCAGGCTGAGGCTGGCCAGCTCGAAACAACCCTCAGGGTCACCGTTCTCGCAGCCGCGGCTCAGGTAGTCGGCCGGCGGCTGCTCGCCGGGCCAGAGGGGCTCGTGGCGGTTGCCCACAAAGCCGCCCAGATCGGTGCAGGCCGAGGCCGCGCCGGTGTCGCAGGCCTTGGTCCAGGCGGTGTAGGCGTCGAGCCAGCTCACCTTGCTGCGCGAGAGGCGCTCGCCGAGGCCCGCGCAGCCGGCGGGGCTGGCTTGGTCGCAGGCCGAGGTCCACAGGCCGACCGGGTCGGGGGCCTCGACCTTGCGGGCCGCGCCGATGCGCCGCTGCTCGGCGCCGGCGATGCAGCCGCTGGGCAGGCCGGCCGCGCAGGCGCCGGCGAAGAGGGTGAGCGCCTCGCCATAGGCCACAGACCGCGGCTCGTGGCGCACCAAAAGGTGCCCCGCGCCCACGCAGGCCCGCTGCTCTCCCGCCGTGCAGGCCTCTTTGAGGCTGCGCTCGGCCTCGACCACCCGCGGGTGGCTGATGCCCCAGCGATCGACGAAGTCACCGAGCAGCACGCAGCCCTCTTCGTCGCCCAGCGCGCAGGCGCGGCTCCAGGCGCCGAACTGGTCGAGCGCGGTGGCCTTGATCGGGCCCCCCTCGAGCAGGCGCCCGAGCTGCACGCAGGCGGCGGCCAGGGGCAGGGCCGGGTCTTCGCACTCCCGCACGGTGCGCAGGGCGAAGGCGTCGGCCCGGCGCCGGTTCGCGTCGGCGCAGGCCTCGGCCCGGCCGAGCACGCAGGCCTGGTCGAGGCTGAGCAGGGCCCGGTCGGGGGCGGCCCGCTGGTCGTGGGCCCGCGACAACATCATGCAGCCCTCGCCCACATCTTCGAGGCGGCGCAGGCGCTCGCCCAGCGCGCCCGAGGCGTCGACGCTGCAGGCGACCTCGAGCACGCCGACCACGCCGTCGGTGGGCGCGCCCTCGGCGCCCTCGACGAGGCCGCGGCCCAGCGTATGGCAGGCGTTGGCGTCATCGCCGAGGCAGCCCTGGGCCGCCACGGCGAGAGAGGCGCGCTGCAGGCCCACTTGCTCGACGCAGGCCCGGTAGACCCCACCTTGGCAGGCGAGGCCCAACAGCCGCTCGGCTTCGGCTTGGCCGCCGGGCAGGTGGCGGAGCTGGGCGCTGACCGCGCGGCCCGCCACGAGGCAGGCCTCGGGCTCGGCGGGCGCGCAGCCGGGCAGGGTGGGCGCCCCGCGGGGGAAGCTGACCACCCAGACCTCGAGGCCCTCGGGCGTGGGGTGCAGCAGGTGCTCGCCGGCCTGGCCCTGGAAGCTGTGCACCCGGGCCGCGCCGGCGAAGCGAGCCTGGGCCTCGGCGCCGCGCAGCTCTTCGGGGGCCGCGCCGGTGGCCGGGTCGGGCAGCACAGCCCAGGGCGCCTCGACCAGACCAAACCAGAGCGCGG
This sequence comes from Deltaproteobacteria bacterium, assembly GCA_016792625.1. GTDB lineage: Bacteria > Myxococcota_A > UBA796 > UBA796 > UBA2385 > JAEUKK01. The sequence goes on from JAEUKK010000096.1 coordinate 116,732, forward strand.
GGATGGCCGGCTCGGCGGCGCCGGTGGGCAGGGCGCCGTCTTTGAGCGCGCCGGTGGCGAGGTCGAGGCGGCGGGCGGCGCGGGCGGCGTCGAGGGCCCAGACCTCACCCGCCTCGTCGAGGCGGAGCGTCGAGCCCGCCGCCCCGCTGGGCCAGGGCAGCAGGCCGACCGCCTCGACCTGCACCAGGGGCAGCCGCGGCACGACCAGCACGGTGTCGCCCTGGGGCGTGGCCAGCTCGAGCTGCACCTTGCGGGCCGGGCCCGTGGCCACCGCCCGCGGGGTGGTCTGCGGATCGAAGGGCACGCCGTCAACCTTGCGCAGGACCCAGCCGGGCTGGACGCCGGCCTGGGCGAAGGCCGGGGGCAGATCGGCGCCCAAGGCCCAGGTTTTGCCGTCCTTGACGTCAAAGTTGAGCTGGACACCGGGCAGGCGGGCGGCCGCGGCCTCGGGCAGGAGGGACAGCAGCAGCGAGAGGGCGAAGGTCATGGGGGCTCCGTCGGCGCCGACCGTATCCGCAGCGGGCGGCGGCCGCGCGCCCCGCGCTGCGGTCGGGCCCAGTCTCAAGGCGGGCTGTCGAGCAGCTCCTCGACCCGCGGGTCGTCGGGGTGCAGAGCCTTGGCCCAGTCCAGCGCCCCGCCCACCTGGCCGGGCGGCTGGGGGTGGGCCCGCAGCCAGCCCGCCGCCGAGGGCCGGTCGGCGAAGTGCAGCGCCCGCCCGGCGGGGAGGGTGAGCAGCAGGCGACCGGGCGCCGGATCGGGGGGCGCGGCCTCGCCGCTGCACAGCAGCACAACCCCGGCCGGGCCCACCGCGGTGAAGTGGTCGGCGGGCTGGCCCGAGAGCGCCGCAGACAGCACCACCGGGGCGGGCTCAAGGCCCACGGGGCCGTCAAAGAAGGCGGCGTCGACCCGCAGCGGGCCAGGAAGCGCGGCGAGCGCGGCGGCCAGCGCGTCGCCCCGGGCCGGGCCGCCCCGATCGACCGGCAGGGGCGCCGGCGCCGGCCAGGCCGCGACGAGCAGGCCCCAAGCCGGGGCCGCGAGGGGGAGGCGGGCGAGGCCAGCCGCGCCCACCGCGGCCAGCGGCCCGCTCAGCGCGCGCAGGTGGTAGGGGCGGAGGGAGTCAATGGAGAGACCGAGGCCGCAGATGCCGACCAGCGCGCCAATCCCAAAGAGGAGGGGCGGGCGCGCCCGCCGCAGGGGCAGCAGCAGCAAGGCCCCCAGCAACAGGCCGGGCCAGGTGGGGCTCAGGCTGCCGCCGAAGTCGACCAAGATCCGGTCGTGCAGGGCGCGCTCCAGCAGGCCCGCCGCGCCCACCGCGGGCTCGCTGCTGCTGTGGGCCACCGCGCCGAGGCAGGCCAGGGCCCCCGCGCCGCAGCGCGCCTGCTGGACGAGGGTCAGGAGGCGGGGCAGGTAGGCCAATCCACCGAGCAGCAGGGCGATCAGGGCGGGCCCGCGCCGCAGGCGCAGTACCGGCGCGGCGGCGGCGAGGCCAATGAGCAGGCCCGCGGCCATCGGGTGCTGGCCCAAGGCGGCCAGCGCGGCGAGCAGGGCGAGGGCCGGCCCCCCAGGTGCGCCGCGGGCGGCGAGGCCGAGGCCCAGCGCGGCGGCGGCGGCCAGCTCGGGCGCGCCGTAGCCGCGAAAGGCCACCCCGAGGGTGTCGAGCAAGCCCGGATCGGCGGCGACCACCAGCCCGGCGCCGAGGGCCGCTTGGGCCGGCCTGCGCGGGGCGATCAGGGCCGCGGCCAGCGCGCAGAGGGGGGCGATGAGGGCGGCCTGGGCGGCCCGCAGCGCCATCAATTCCTGCAGGTCGTCGGCGAGGAGCACGGCGGGCAGGGCGAGAAGCCAGAGCGCGTGCCCGCCCTCGGGGTTGGGCGGGGCCCAGGGCCCGCCGCCCAGCACGGCCAGGGCGGCGAGGTGCTGGCCGATGGCGTCGCTGCCGGTGCTCGCGTCGACAGCCACGGCGAGGCGGGGCGGGAGCGCGGCGGCGAAGCTCAGCGCGGCGGCCAGCCCCACGCCGAGGCGCCGGCGCAGCCGCGCCCGGCGGCCCTCAGGAGAGCGAGACAGCCGAGGGCCCGGGGTTGGGCCGGCCGGTCACGCCGTCGAGGGCCGCGGTGATCGCCTTGGCGGCCTCTTTGAGCTCTTCTTCGCCGCCGCCGAGGTAGACGCGGCCAAACGCGCCGACCGAGAGGAACTCGAGCACCTCGATCTGCGCGGCCTTCTCGGCCTCGTTGGTCGCCAGCAGGGCGTAGCCGGCGGGGTGGGTCTCGAGCACCACCATCGCCTGGCCCTCGTGCAAGAAGTTGCCGTGGCGCATGCGGTTGGTGATCATGCTGTGGTAGCCGGTGATCCCGGTGATGAGCTGGGCGCTGACGATGCGGGGGCGCAGCCGGTCGCCCTCGCTGAGGCCGAGGTTGCGCAAGATCTCTTCGCCCGCGGCGCGCACCTGGCCCTGGTCGCCGCTGTGCAGCTCGACCATGCCGAACTCACGCTCGACCACCAGCATGCCGGGCACGACGCTGGTGCGCTTGAGCGCGATGTCGGTGACGACGTTGACGTCCATGCCGGGGGCGACCTCGACCATGAGCGCCGCTTGCCCGACCAGCGGGTGGTAGCCCTTGCTGACCGTGGCCAAGAAGGCCGCCGTCTGCGGCTGCAGGATGTCGATGTAGGTGAAGCAGCGCAGGTCGAGCGCGGCTTTGGCGGGCGAGGCGGGGGAGGACACGGCGGCCAATCTCCGGCGCGGCGGCGTGGGCCCCCGCAGGAGGCACAGCCTACCGCTGCGGCGGCCGCGCCTGTCAACGGGGGCCCAGAGGGCAGCGTGGTCTGGCCCAGGGGGCGGGTGCTATGCTCTCGGCCCGCTGCGCGCGGGGGCGCCCTCTCCCCGCCCGCGGCGCCGCCGGAGGTCCCTGTGCCGCACCCCGCCCTGCGCTCCGCTCTGCTCCCCTGCGCCGCCCTGGCCGCCGTCTTCACCGCGGGCTGCGACCCCGACTGCAGCAGCCCCGGTCGGGTCGACGGCAGCTACGACACCGTGGCCCGCAGCACCAAAGACACGTGGCAGATCAGCGGCTTCTCAACCGATGGCGACGTCGATGAGCAGCTGGCCCAGGCCGAGCTGCTCTCCCAGCTGCCGCTGAACGGCCAGCGCGCGTGGGCGCTCAAGTATGTGCCCGGCGACGACAGCTACACGCTGAGCATCGACGAGCAGCGCGTGATCGCCAAGGCGACGCCGAGCGACGACAACTGCAACCAGCTCGCGCTGCGCGCCGACGGCAGCTTTGAGGGCGAGGCGGGCAGCCTGCACGAGTTCAGCCTCGAGGCCGACCTGCTGTGGACGGGCGACGGCCTCAGCGGCACCTTCAGCTACGCCGACGCGTGGACCTGGGACGGCCGCAGCGGCGAGGTGCGCCTGCCCGACGGCGAGCTGCTGGCCACCCTCGCCGACTAGGCCGGTCGCGCCCACACCGGCGCCCCCCTGCGGGCGCCCGTCGGCGCGCCGCCCACGGAGCGCCCGGACCGGCGCGCCCCCTCAGTAGACACTCGGTGTCATCACTTCAGCGACCGGGCATCGCACCGGTTATGGATCGCCCATGCGCAACCTGCTGCAGTCCCTCGTGCTCGCCGTCGCCGTCTTTGTTGTGGCCGGCCTGCTGACCAGCTCGTGGGTGGCCGGCATCGCGCCGGCCCTGCTCGCCGGTGGGGTGCTCTACTTCGTGCTGGCCCGGCGCAGCTTCAAGGCCTTCGAAGCCATCGTCACCCAGGCGATGGGCCTGCTGGCCGGCGCCCAGGCCAACCCCGCCAAGATCGACGAGGCCAAGGCCCTGCTGCACACGGCGCTGCCGCTCGGCCGCGACCAGTTCTTGATCACCGAGCAGGTGCACGGCCAGCTCGGGCAGCTGGCCTACAGCCAGAACCGCCTCGACGAGGCCCGTGAGCACCTGAGCAAAGCTTGGTCGCGCGACTGGGCCAGCCAGTGCACCCTCGCCGCCCTCGACCACCGCCAAAAGAAGAGCGCCGACGGCCTCGCCCGGCTCGAGAAGGCCTCGGGCGCGGGCTCTGACCAGGCGATCTTCTGGGCGGTCTACGCTTGGGTCGCCAAAGACAGCGGCGACGAGAAGAAGGCGCTCGCGGTGCTCGACCGCGGCCTCACCGGCAAGGCCGGCTCGGCGCCGCTCAAGGCCTGGCAAGAGGCCCTGGCCAACAAGCGCACGGTCGACCTGCTCGCTTTTGGCCCCCAGTGGTTTCAGTTCTTCCCCGAACATGTGCAGCGGCTCAGCCGCGCGCAGCAGATCCAGCTCATGCAGGCGGCCGGCCAGCCCGTGCCGCCCCAAGCCGAGCGCCCCGCCGCGCCGCAGCCCCAAGCCCCCGGGCCCAACCGCGCGCAGCGGCGGGCGTCCGAGCAAGGCCGCGCGCCCACGCCCAGCATCCCGCACCCTCGCCGATGAGGGCCCGCGCCGCGGCTCCCCCGCGGCGTCGACGGCCTGGCCACCTGCGGCACCCCCCGCCCGCCGGAGTCTCCCATGCGCACCTCCCTGCTGCTGCTCTTCGCGCTCGGATGTGTCGAGGAGCCCTCCGCCGAGGCGCCCAAGGCTGAAGACACAGGCACCCCCTCGCTGCCCGACGTGGACCGCGACGGCGACGGCTTCCCCGAAGAGGTCGACTGCGACGACCGCGCCGCCGACGTGAACGCCGCCGCGCCCGAGCTGTGCAATGGGCGCGACGACGACTGCGATGGCGCGGTCGACGAGGGCTCGATCGACGCGCCCACTTGGTACTTCGACGATGACGACGACAGCTTCGGCGATCCCGGCGACCCCGTGGTCAGCTGCGCGCAGCCCCAGGGTGCGGTCGAGAACGCCGACGACTGCGATGATGTCGACCCCCTGGTCAACCCTTCGGCCACCGAGCTGTGCAACGAGGTCGACGACGACTGCGATGGCGAGATCGACGTGGGCGCCATCGACGAGTCGGTCTTCTACGATGACCTCGACGACGACGGCTTCGGCGACCCGGCCAGCGAGCACCGCGCCTGCTTCGCCGACAGCGACGACGTGGCGCTCGCCGAAGACTGCGACGACAGCACCGATCTGGCCAACCCATCGGTGCCCGAGGTCTGCCGCGACGGCATCGACAACGACTGCGACGGCGGCGCGAACTCCTGCGGCTGGCGCGGCGAGGTGCTGTCGAGCAGCGCCTGGGTGAGCTTCACCGGCCTCAGCCCGACCGACCGGCTCGGGCTCGGCGCGGCCAGCATCGACCTCGAGGGCGACGGGCGCCGCGACCTGCTGCTGGTGGCCCGCGACCACGGCGGCGTGACCTACGAAGCCGGCGCGATCTACGGCCTGCGCGCGCCCGCCGAGGGGGCCGAGGGCCTGAGCGACGCCCTGGTGCGCTACGCGGGCGAGGGCGCAGCCGGCCAGGCCGGCGTCGACGGCGGCCTCTGGGTCGGCGACAGCGACGATGACGGCTACGACGACATCCTCGTGCGGGGGCGCGCGCCCAGCGGCGCGGGCCGGGCCTACCTCGTGCGCGGGCCCCACCTCAGCCCGGCCAACCTCGGGGCCAGCCCGCTGATCATCGACGGCGTGCTCAACGACAGCGGCGCGCCGGGCGAGGGCGCGCTGGCCGACCTCGACGCCGACGGCGTGGTCGAGCTGCTGCTGGTGCGCCCAGCGGCCGGCGACGCGCTCGTGGTGCCCGGCCTGCTCGACGGGGTGCGCGACATTGACGACGCCGAGGCCAGCCTCTACCTGACCGGGGGCACCGTGGGCCGCCGGGTGCGGGCGCAGGACGACTTCGACGGCGATGGCTTCAACGACGTCGTCCTGCACGGCCTGGGCAGCGGCGCGGTCGGCGAGGTGCTGGTCTTCGCTGGCCCGGTCGACGGCGACCGCCTGCCCGCCGACGCGGTAGCCCGGCGCACCGGCCTCGGCCTCGGCCTGAGCACGCTCGGCGCGGGTGACCTCGACGGCGACGGCTACGACGATCTGCTGCTCTCATCGAGCGCGGTGGTCGGCGGCCTGCTCTCGGTGCTGCCCGGCCCGGTCACCGGCAGCAGCGGCGGCGCCCTGCTCGAGGTGATCGGCGATGACGCCGAGCGGGCGGTGGGCGGCTGGGCGGCCAGCGTCGGCGACAGCGACGGCGACGGCCAAAGTGACCTGCTGGTGCCCCTGACCGGCCCGAGCCCGGTGGTGCTCTTCTTCCGCAGCCCCGGCGAGGGCACCCTGCGCTCCAGCGACGCCGACGCCCGCTTCTTGTCGGGCGCCGAGCGCGGCTACAGCATCGGCGACCTCAACGGCGACGGCCTGACCGAGCTGCTGATGAGCGCGCCGAGCGGCGCGGGCGAGGTCCGGCTCTTCCTCGGCGGAGCGATCTAGGGGCGGGGGGCTCCGCCCCCCGCAACGCCCCCCAGCGCGGCGTTCTCAGCGAGGTTGCCCCCGGCGCCCGGCGGGTGTGGCCGGGCGGTGCGCACGATAGCCCCGGGGGCGTTGCGGGGGCAGAGCCCCCGCCCCCATCCTTCGCCCTCCCCTCCGCGGAGCCCGCATGTCCTCCCCCAGCAGCGCGGCCCCGAAGCTCGAGGCCGCCGCCGGGCACCTCGCGGCGGCCCTCGCCGCGCTCGGCCTCGGGGAGGACCCAGAGATGGCCACCACGCCCGCCCGGGTGGCCCAGTTTTTGGGCGAGTTCGCGCCCGGGCCCGTGCCGGCCTGCGAGCCGCTGCCCACCCGCGGCCACGCGCCGGTGGTCGTGCGCGACCTCGCCTTCGCCAGCCTCTGCGCGCACCACCTGCTGCCGTTTTTTGGGCACATGACCATCGCCTACCGGCCCGACGGCAAGATCGCCGGCCTGGGCTGGTTCCCGCGGGTGGTCGAGGCGCTGGCCCGCCGGCCGCAGCTGCAAGAGCGCCTGGTCGAAGAGGTGGCCGACGCGGTGGTGGCGGCGCTCAGCCCCAAGGCCTTGATCGTGTGGTGCTCTGCCCGCCAGATGTGCGTCGAGATGCGCGGCCCGCGGGCGCACGCGACCTTTGAGGTCAGCGCCCGCCGCGGGCTCGACGACCGCGACCTGCTCGCCCTGGTCAGCCAGCGGGCGCGCTGAGCCTGGCGGGCCAAGGGCCCAAGACAACGCGCATCACGTCATCTTCGGCGTGACGCCCTCAGCGGGCCGCGCCGCTGCCCCAGGTGGCCACGTCAAAGAGGGCGGCCTCCGCGGTGCCCTCGGGGCCCTCGCCGTTGACCCGGCTCGCCTGGGCGCTGACCGTGCCAAAGGCGTCGCCGAGGCCCTTGGCGCCGGTGATGCTGAGCTCGACCTCGTCCCAGGCGCCGGGGTCGAAGCCCTCGCGGCCCTCGGTGGGGGCCCAGGCGCCGCTGAGCTCGGCGAGGGGCAGGGTGGTCGAGAAGGCGCCCACGCCGTCGGCGAAGACCTGCATCTTGAGGGCGCGGTCTTCGGCGAAGGCGCCGTCGTCGGTGAAGAAGCCGAGCTGCAGGTCAAGCTCGAGCCAGTCGGGGCACTCCTCGGCCGCGCCCGCGCCGGTGTCGGCGGGCTCGATGGCCGGGCTCGGGCCGGTGTCGGCGCCGCCGCCGGTGTTGGGCTCCATGTCGACCCAGACGCCGTCGGCGCCGGTGCCCAGCGAGAGCTGCAGGGTGGTGCTGCTGCCGTCGACCCAGACGAAGGGCAGGCGCGCGCTGCCGTTGACCGCCGCCACCACATCATCGATGCGCACGCCATTGGGGGCGACCGCGCCCGCGCTGATCGGGCTGCGGCCGGCCTCGACGCAGGGCTGCCAGGCGGCCTGGTCGTACTCTTCGCCGGACTGGCCGCCGCCCGCGGGGGGCCGCTGCACGCAGCCGAGCAGAGAGAGGGCGGAGAGCGAGCAGATGGCGCGGCTGGTGGACATTGTGACCTCCGGGGGTGGGCGGTGTGGCGGCCTCCCCACGCCCCCATCTTCGCTCCGCGACCGGGGGGCGGCCAGTGCGCGGGCGCAGTTTCCGTGGGCTGGGCGCACGCGGCCCCGCGCGTTTCTGCTAGAGTGGCCAAGCCGGAGGCGGACCGTGGATCTCGACCTGCTCACCCGCCAGCTCATCCGCGCCCTGCGGGGGGAGCGCAGCCAGCTCCAGCTCTCCCGCTGGCTGGGGCACAAGAGCAACGTGCTCTACACCTGGGAGTCGGGGCGGCGCTGGCCCACCGGCGCCGAGCTGCTGGCGATGGCGGCGCGCACCGGCGTCGACGTGCCCGGCGCTTGGGCGCGCTTCTACCGGGCGCCGCCCCCCTGGCTGGCCGAGGTCGACACCACGCGGCCGGCGGGCCTGGCCCGGGTGCTGAGCGACCTGCGCGGGGGCCTGACCGTGCAGGCCTTGGCCGACCGGGCGGGGATCTCGCGGCACGCGGCCTCGCGGGCGCTGCGGGGCGAAGCCGAGCCGCGGGCGCCCGAGCTGCTGGCCCTCATCGAGGGGGCGACCCTGCGGGTCTTGGACTTCGTGGCCGCCATTGTCGACGTCGAGCAGGTGCCCGAGGCGGCCGGCCCCTACCGGGCGCTGCGGCAGCACCGCGAGGCCGCCGCCGCCCGCCCGTGGACGCAGGCGGTGCTCCGCGCGCTCGAGCTCGCCGACTACCAAGCCCTGCCGCAGCACCTCGACGGCTGGATCGAGGCGCGGCTGGGGCTGCCCCCGGGCGAAGAGGCCGAGTGCCTGCGCCTGCTCGGGGCGGCGGGCCTGGCCCGCTGGGATGGCCGCCGGTGGACCGGCGAGGACGCGGCGGTCGACACCCGGCGTGACCCGGCGACGAGCCGCCTGCTCAAGGGGCACTGGGCGGCGGTGGGCCAAGCGCGGCTGGGGGCGGGTGACCCAGGCTTGTTCAGCTACAACGTCTTCACCGTAAGCGACGCTGATCTGAAGCGACTCGAGGCGCTGCACCGCCAATATTTTCAGCAGCTGCGGGCCATCGTCTCCGACAGCCAGCCGGGGGAGCGCGTGGTGGTCGCGAACGTGCAGCTCTTCGCGCTGGACGGCGGGGGCTGAGCTTGAACGCCGCTGATCAGCCGGGCCGGGCCATCGGCGCGCCGCCCGCCCAGGCAGCGAGGGCCTCGGCGAGGTTCGCTGAGGGCAGGGCGATGGCCGAGCTGCGGCCGGGCACCAGCTCGACGAGCAGCTCGGGGTGGGGCGTGCTCGCGCCGCCGCCGGGGTCGGAGCGCAGGCGGCGGCCGCGCACCTGGGCGCGGGGCAACCAGCGGGGCTGACCGCCGAGGTGCAGCAAGGCGCCCTCGTCGAGCACGAGCACGCCGGCGCGCCAGGTCTGGTCTTCGACGGCGTGGCGGGCGGCGCGGGCGCGGGCCGCGGCGCGCAGGCCCGCAGCGCCGAGGGTGGCGGTGACGATGGCGAAGGGCGGGCCGAAGATGAGCCGCTCGGGGTCTTTGCCGCCGGCCAGCATCTCGCCGATCACGCCCGCGGCGGCGCCGAGGCCGAGCAGCAGGCAAAGCGCGCCGAAGACCAGCGGGAGCGCGACGCTGGGCAGCTCGGCGGGCCAGAAGACCGCGCCGGCAGGGGCCGGGCCGCCGGAGAGCCAGCCCTGGACGGGCGCGGGCAGGGCGTCGATCCCGCCGTCAACCACCGCTTCGCTCATCGCTCACCCCCGCGGGCGCGCAGAGCCGGGCCCGCTGGCGTTTAACTGGCCGGAGCTTGTCGCCGCAGGGGCGCGAGGGGCGCGGGCGGCGACCACCCGCGCAGCGGGCGCAGGTCGGCGGGGCATCACATGTAGGCAGAGCAGGCTGGCTCCCACTGCAGCTGTGCCCAGCCCGCCAGCAGGCCCAGCAGGACGGTGCACAGCTCGACCACCGGATCCCCACGCCGCTGCAAGCGGGCGCGGTACGACCAGACATGGGCGGGGAACCAGACCCCGCCCACACAGAGGACCTGCAGGGTCTCCAACAGGCCGGCGCCACAGATCCCCGACCGCAGCCCGTTGCCGAGGACGTGGACGATCACGAGGGTCGACCAGGCGAGGCTCACCCCGACGGTGGCCAGCCAGAGCGTCCGGGCCCGTGGGCCGCCGGTCATGGGCGGCCCACGGCTGATGGCACGGAAGCTGCGCGCCGCAGGTCGAAGCCCTCGGCGGAACGTTGCCCTTGCTCTAGCATCTGCGCAGGGTCGCAGGCATGGACGGCGGGCATTGGGGGGACCTCCGTGAAGCCCCGCACGACCCGGGCCTGGGCAGCGCGGCGGAGACCCGGCGCGCGATGGGCAAGCCGCCGGGAGACCAAAACAAGAGAACCCCCGCGGAGCCGGAGCTCAACGCGGGGGTTCAAGGGATGGCCGGCGGTGACCTACTCTCCCACAGGGTGGCCCCTGCAGTACCATCGGCGCTCTAGAGCTTAACTTCCGTGTTCGGAATGGGAACGGGTGGGTCCTCTGAGCTATCGCCACCGACCAAA
>JAEUKK010000101.1 GCA_016792625.1 Deltaproteobacteria bacterium
CCCCGCTCGGCCGCTTGCGCGGACCGGGCTGGAGGCCCATGAGCTCTTCTTCAATCAACGAGAGCTGCTACCTGTTTTTCAAAGACCAGCACAAAGACCGGACCGGGGCTCGCGCCCCGACGGGTGCAGCGTGGGCGAACCCTACGCTGTGGTGAAGTCTTGTCGCGTCGCAGGCTCTCGCCCGGCCGCTCCGCCTCTTCACTCGGGCTTCTTATCGAGGCCCGTTCTGTTTGTCAACCCAACCCGAGGAGATTTTTTTGGTCTCACTCGGCGCGGGGCCGACCCGGCGTCGCGGAGAGAACCAAGGCCAAGGACCTCGACTCTACCGCGGTGGAGCGCGCTTTGGCTGTTCGCCGCCGCCGCGCTCCCGCCGACCCCCACCCTCTATCGACCCCTCGTCGGGGCGTCCAGGCCCGCCGACCATTTTATTTTGGCCGTTTCGCGCGGGGCGGTGGGGAACAAACTACCAATACAAAAGAGCGCCACCGCCGACGGGGTGCCCGTCGGCCGCGTGGAACAGGGCCCGGCGCGCAGGCCGGGCGGCAGCAGCGGGCCGCTCGCGCGGGCCGCCACGGTGCGCGCTGTGCCGAGCGCGCGGGGACGGCTGCCGACCGCGCGGGGCGCGGGGGGACCGCAGCGCGCTGCGCCGCGGGGAGCTCGTCCGAGTTCATCGTCGTGGACGGTGGAGTTCCACCGAAGCGCCTGCGAAAGTTCGCGGGGCCCTTTTCAGGGGGCCAGCCGAGCCGCTGCGGACCTTCGCCTGCGGTGCGCTGGGGAGCGCGGTGCGGGCGGCCGGTGGGCGAAACCACGTCCCCCTCGGGGGCGGGCTCGGCGAGGCGCGGGGCAGGTCCGAGGACCCGCCCGCACGAGGCCCCGCCGCCTATGTCGAGGCCCCCGCACGCGTCAAGGCCGGTCGGGCCGATGCCCCGCGCTTTGCCCGGCCGTCGGCACCAAAGCGCCGATGAGCACGTCGCCTTCGCCGCTCTCCCCCGCCGACCAGGCCGCCCGCCGCCCCGCCGTGGACCGGGTAGATCGCCCGCCCCAGCCCAGGAGCCCCCATGTGGTCGCGCGGCCGCACCGCCCACCTGCTCGTCACCGCCGCCGCGGCGGGGCTCTGCTTCGTCCCCCTCTTCAACCTGCTCGGCTACGAGTCGAGCGCGGCGATGGGCGTCGTCCTGGGCCTCGCTGCGCTGATCCTCACCGCGCGTGAGGGCGCGGCCACGGGCGCACCCGGCCCGCTCGAGCACAGCCGCGGCCCCGTCGAGGGCCTCTTCGCCGCCCTGCCCGCCCGCCTCGCGCTGGGCCTCGGCCCGCTGGTGGTCCTGCTCCTCAACGCGCTGCGCGTCCGCAATTGCGACCCCGCCGCCGGTCTGGTCTGGTGGGCGCTGATCCCCATGCTGGCCATCGTCTGGGGCCACGGCCTTGGCTGGCTCTGCCGCGGCCTCAGCCGCTGGCCGCTTGCGCTGGGCCTGGCGCTCATCGCCGCCAACACCGGTCTTTTCGCGTACCGCTTGGTGGTCGAGCCGCCGATCCAAGGCTTCCATTGGCTCTTTGGCTGGTTCGCCGGCTCGATCTACGACGAGGCCCTCAGCGTGCCCCGCGCGCTGCTCTTCTACCGGGCCATGCAGCTGCTCGAGCTGGGCGCCGCGATCCTCGGCCTCGAGCTGCTGTGGCGCGGGCGGCGCGGCCTGCCCCGTGCGCCGGCGCTCCAGCTCCTGATCGCCCTGCTGGTCGTCATCGGCGCGGGCAACTGGGCCAAGCAGCGGGCCGGCGTCGGCGTGGATCGTGCCTTCATCGCCCGCCGCCTGGGCAGCAGCGCCGAGTCGGCCCACTTCCGCGTGCACTACGACGCCGCGGCCATCGGCCCCGCGCAGCTCCAGGCCATGCTCGCCGATCACGAGTTCCGGTACGCCGAGCTGGGCGCCTACCTGCAGAGCGACCCGGTGGCCGCCCACGGCGACAAGCTCGCCGTCTACGTCTACCCCAACAACCGCGTCCAGCAGCAGCTCTTCGGCTCGCGCCGCACCTTTGTGGCCCGGCCGTGGACCTACGAGATGCACATCCGCTGGGATCGCGTCGGCGACACCGTCGTCGCCCACGAGCTCGCGCACCTCTTCTCCGCGCCCTTCGGCGGCGGCCCGCTCCGCCTCGCCACCCGCGGTGGCCTCATCCCCGACATTGGCCTGGTCGAGGGCCTCGCGCTCGCCGCCGACTGGCCGCCGGGTGAGCTCGACCCCCACGAGGCGGCCGCGGCGATGCGCCAGCTCGACATCGCCCCCGATGTGCGCGAGACCTTCCGGCCCTGGGGCTTCTGGCAGCAGCCGGCCGGCAAAGCCTACACGCTGATGGGCAGCTTCGTGCGCTTCCTCATCGACACCTACGGGATCGCCGCCTTCCAGCAGGTCTATGCGAGCGGCGACTTCGCCGGGGTCTACGGCAAGCCGGTCGACGCGCTGATCAGCGAGTGGGAGGTGATGGTCGACGCCCTGCAGATCGACGAGGCCCGCGTCGAGCTCGCCCGCCTGCGCTACGGCCGGGGCAGCATCTTCCAAAAGACCTGCGCCCGCACGCTGGCCGAGCTGCGCCGCCGGGCCGAGGGCGCCGAGGCCCAGGGCGACTGGGAGAAGGCCCTGCGCCTCCGCCGCGACATTGCCCACCACCAGGGCAAAGACGAGCAGGGCGGGGTCGAGATCGCCACCCTGCTGGTGCGCCTGGGCCGGCACGACGAGGCGATCCAGATCTTGGACCAGCTGCTCGCCGAGGCCCGGGCCGAGGTCGCCGCCGAGCAGGCCGCGCTGGACGCCGCGCCCGCCGAAGACGCCGCGCCCGCCGAGGGAGACGCGGCGGGCGAGGACGAGGCCGCCCCCGCCAAGAAGGGCAAAGCTAAGAAGGGAAAGAAGGGCAAAAAAGGCAAGAAGCGCCGGGCGATGAAGCCGGCCATGATGGCCCGGGTCGAAGAGCTGCGCGGCGACATCCTCTGGCAAGCGGGCCGCAGCGCCGACGCGGCCGAGGCCTACGGCGGCTGCCTCGAGCTTGGCCTCGAGGACGGCGACCGTCGCCGGGTCGAGGTCAAGACCACCGGCGTGCTCAGCCCCGACCCGCTCATCGCCGAGCTGCTGTACGCCTACATGATCGACGAGAGCCGGCGGGCGGGGCAGCTGTTCACCGCGTCTGAGCTGGCTAGGCAGCGCCCCGAGAATGACCTCGGTCGCTACCTTTTGGGCCTGCAGCTGGCGGCGATCGGCGCGCACGCCGAGGCCATCCCGCGGCTCGACGGGCCGCCGGGCCTGCTGCCCGAGCCCGCCCTCGATGAGCGCCGCCGCGAGCTGCTGGCCGAGGCCCTGTGGCGGACGGGGGCGCTCGACCGCGCCGAGGCCGAGTGGGCGCTGCTCCTCGACGCGCGGAGCAGCCGCACGCGGGCGCTGGCGCGCGAGGGCGTTGACCGCGCCCGGTGGAGCCGCACCGTCCAGAGCAACGCCCAGTAGGGCGTCTTCGATGGGCGGGGGGCCCGCCCCCCGCAACGCCCCTGGCCGGGGCCTGAGGGCCCCGGACCCCGAGCCGGGGCCGAAGGCCGCGGGAACGCCGGTGCCCTCAGATGCGCAGGTCGACCGGGAGCTCGTGGACCAGGGCGCGCAGGATGTCGGAGCGGGTCAGGATGCCGACCAGGGCGCCGTCTTCGTCGACGACGGGCAAGCAGCCGACCCGGGCGGCGAGCAGCACGCGGGCGATGTCGACCAGGCGGGCGTCGGGGGCGGCGCTGAGCACGGGGCTGGCCATGTGGGCCGCCACCGGCTCGATCGAGCCCGGGCCGGCGTGGGCGGCCAGCAGGTCGCGGTCGCTGAGGATGCCCACCAGCGCGCCGTCTAGGCCGACCACGGGCAGGTGGCGCAGGCGCCGGTTGCGCTGCAGGCGCAGGGCCTCGCCCAGCGTCTGGTCGGGGCGGATCGAGACGACCGGGCTGGCCATCAGCTCATCGGCCCGCAGCACGACCCGGGGGGCCCGGGGCGCGGCCTCGGCCGCCGCGGCGGCCGCCCAGAGGCGGGCGGGGCGCGCGCGGCCCTCGGGCTGGCCGGCGCCCGGCTCGCGGCCTTGCTCTTCGTAGGGCCAGACGCGGGGGGCGCGGGCCAGGGGCTGCACCCGCTCCCAGTCATAGGGCGCGGGCCCCGTCGTGCTCCAGATCTGAAAGGACATCAACCGCCTCCTGCTGCTCGTTATCGCGCAGCCCCCGCCCCTGGCGCCGAGAGCGCGAGGAAGGCGGCCAACAAAGCCGGCCCTTGCGGCGAGAGCACGCTCTCCGGGTGCACCTGCAGGCCGTGGCTGAGGCCGTCCGCCCCGCGCAGGCCCATGATCTCCCCCTCATCTGACCAGGCGTTGGGGATGAGATCACCCAGCGGGCCGCCTGGATCGACGATGAGCGAGTGGTACCGACCGAGCGAGAGCGGGCTTGGCAGGCCCGCAAAGAGCCCCGTGCCATCGTGGTGCACCGGCGTCGCCTCGCCGTGCACCAGCCGCCGCGCCCGCAGGACCGGGGCGCCCCGGCGCAGCGCCATCGCCTGGTGGCCCAGGCAGACGCCGAGCGTGGGCAGGCGGCCCTCGACCGCGGCGAGCAGCGACAGCGAGAGGCCCGCGTCGCGCGGGTGACCGGGCCCTGGCGAGATCAGCGCGTGGGTGGGCATAAACGTCAGCGCCTGCTCGACGCTGGCCTCGTCATTGCGGAGCACGCGCAGCGCGGCGCCCAGCGCGCCCAGGGCCTGCACCAAGTTCCAGGTGAAGGAGTCGTAGTTGTCGATCACCAGCACACGCGCCCGGCCCATGGGCCCTCCCCGGGGGGCGCCCTATCGACGCCGCCCGCGGCGCGCCCGGGCGCCGCCCTGGCCGATGCTCTGGGCGATGCTTCGCACCTTGTGGGGCCGATCGACCCATGCTATTGCCGTGTCAACCCTTCGCGGCTCCCTCCACCGGGGGCCCATCGGCGCGCCGACCCTCGGCACGTCGCCCCCTGCGCGCCCGCGCACCCCGTCGACCCCCGGCGGCCCCATGGACCTCGACCCCACGATGCACCGCGAGCTCGCGGTGTTCTTTCACCGCCGCTTCCCCAACGGCGAACAGCGGCGGCAGATCGCCGCGCTGGCGCGGGTGCACGCGCCTGAGCCGCCCGAGCAGCGCGGCGAGGTGGCCTGGGGGGTGCTCCTCACCCGCGCGGCCGAACAGGGCCGCCTCGAGCGCCTGATTGACGCCGTGCTCGCCCAACCCGAGGTCGACGCCGCCCTCCATGAGGTCTGCGCGCTGGTGCAGGGCCGCCCCTGGCCGCCGCCGACCGCGCGCAGCGCCCCGCCCCTGCTCAAGCCCATCCTCGGCCTCGCCGCCGTCGCCGCCGTGGGCCTCGGCTTCGTGGCCGTGCGCGCGCTGAGCGGTGGCCCCGGCGGCTTCTCCGAGCCGGTCGAGATTGAGCCCACCGCCGAAGAGCTCGCTGCCGCCGAGGCGCTCCGCCCTGAAGATGAGCTCGAGCTGGCCCTGCTCCGCACGGCCCTGCCCCCGGCCGCCAACGCCAGCGCCGCCGCGCCCGCACCGCCGGTCCAGCCCGCGCCGCCGACCGCGGCGCCCGCCCCGTCCCCTTCCGCGCCGCCACCGCCCGCAGCCGCGCCCGCGCCGAGCGCGCCGCCCACGCCCTCCCCCTCCGCGCCGCCGCCACCGGCCGCAGCCGCGCCCGCGGCCCCCGCTGCGCCGCCGGCTCCCGCCGCCGTCGCACCCGCGGCAGCACCGCCCGCGGCAGCACCGCCCGCGGCAGCACCGCCCGCGCCAAAGCCCCCGCCACCCGCCCCCGCGGCGAAGGCGCCCTCCCCGGCAGCCGAAGCCAGCATGGGCGCGGTCCCCGGCCCCGCGGCCCTCGACGGGCGGGCGGTCACCGCGAACCACCACGGCCGCTGCACCACCGCGGCGGGCGGCCTCGTCGGCTGGTGGCACGCGGGGAGCAGCACGCCCGGCGCGCAAGGTGAGGTGATCCGCATGCGGCAAGGCGCGCGGGTCCGCCTCGACCTGCCCCGCCCGGCCAACCACTTCGACGCCCGCGCACCCGAGCGCTGCGCGCTCTTTGAGGGTGATCAGGTGCGCCTGACCGGCGCGCCCGTGCAGATCGCCGGCGGCAGCTGGTGGGTGCCGCTGCACTCCGGCGACCTCATCCGGCCCTGAGCCCGCCGCGCGGGCGCACGCGGGCGCGGCACCGCAGCCGCTGCTGCCGAGGCCCTCGCCGCGACCTGTTCGTCGCACGCCGAGGCCGCCCGCCCCGACCCGCCGAGGGCAGAGCCATCAGGCGGCCTCACACCCGCCCAAAATCCCGCGCCTAAGGACGCTCCGGGTCGGTCCGGCGCGCGCCCACCACGCTCAAGAACCACTCCAGGTCCTGCTGGGCCTGCTGCTGGGCCTCGAGCATGTCCGCTTCGGCCTGCGCGGCCCGCGCCAGCGCGGCCTCCTGCGCCGCGGCCGCGGCGGCGAGCTCGGCGCGCAAGGCGGCCTGCGCCTCGACCTGCGCGGCCAGCTCGGCGGCCAGCTCTTGGGTATGGGCGTCCCTGGCCCGCAGCTCGGCGTAGAGATCGGAGATCAGCGCGCCGTTCTCGTTCGTCCGCACCGCGGCGGCGGCCTCGAGGCGGGCCAGCGCCGCCCGGTGCTCCTCCTCGGCGTGGCGGGCCAGCAGGCCCTCGGTCGCCAAGGCCCGCTCCGCGGCCTCGCGCTGGCGCTGCTCCTCGGCGAGGCGGTGGGCCAGCAAGGCGATCTGCTTGTCTTGGGCCACCCGCGCCTCGGCCAGCTCATCCAGCTGCGACCGGAGCGCGTCGGCGCGCCCCTCCAGCCGGGCCTGGGCCTGGGCGGCGCGGGCCTCGGCGGCGGCGAGGGCGCCCAGCCGGGCCTCGGCCTCGCGGGCCACCAGCGCCTCGGCGCGGGCCACCGCCTCGTCGACGGCGCGCTCCGCCGCTGCGCGGGCCGCCTGGGCGTCGGCCAGCTCGGCGCGCAGGCCCCGCAGCTGCAGGTCCAGGCGCACCACCTCGGCGTCCAAGCCCGCCGCCGCCCCCACCGGGGCGGCCCGCTCGGCCACTTGCGCCCGGGCCAGGGCCCGCTCCGCCTCGGCCGCGCGGGCCTCGGCCGCGGTGAGCGCGGCCCGCAGCGCGTCGTTCTCGGGTGACTCCAAGGGCGAGACCTCGATCTCGCCGAGCTCCTGGGCCGCCCGCAGATCGGCGATGTGGGCCTCGGCCGCCGCGAGCACCCGGCGGAGCTCATCGACCTCCTCGACCGCGGGCGCAGCGGCGAGGCGCAGCCGCAGGGCCGCGTTCTCGGCCGCGAGGGCGGCACCCTGGTCCACCTCGACCACAGCGACCCGCAGCGCGTCGTTCTCGGCCTGCAGCCGCGCACGCTCTGCCTCAAGCCCAGCGGCGCCCGCGCCCTCCTCCACCTCGACCGCAGCGGCCCGCAGCGCGTCGTTCTCCGCTTGCAGGCGCGCCAGCTCTGGCTCGGCCGCTGCCACGCCCTCCTCAGGCGCAGCGGCCCGCAGCACCTCGTTCTCGGCGCGGGCCTCCTCCAGCACCCGCTCCAGCGCGTCGACGCGGTCGCGCAGACCGGCCGCCTCTTCGGCGGCGACCTCGACCTGCGCCTGTGCCTCGTCCAACGCGCCGGCCAGTCGCGCGCTCTCGTCGTTGGCCTCAGCCAGGGCGCGCTTCAGCGCGTCGAGCTGTTCGACGATGCCCCGCGGCGCGGCGACCCCACCGCCCGCGCGGGCCAACGCCCGCTCCAGCTCGTCGCGGGCGGCGCCGAGCACCCGCAGCTCGAGCTCGAGGCGGGCCCGCTCGTCCGCCCAGGCCCCGCGCTCCGCCTCGAATTCCGCCCGCTCGGCCGCACGGCCCTCGGCCTGCCAGCGCAGCGCGCGCAGCTCGTCTTGGGCGGGCGCGAGCGCATCCTCGGCCTGCCGCTGGGCGGCCCGCGCGGCGGCGAGCTGGTCCAAAAGGGCGAGGCGCTCCGCCTCGCGCTCGCCGAGGACCGCGTCCAGCGCGGCAATCCGCGCGAGCGCCTCGGCTTGGCCCCCCGCGTCTGGGGGCCGGGTCGGGCTGCCCCCCGCGGCCAAGGTCGCGGCCAGCGCGTCCCGCTCCGCCGCGGCCGCCGCAAGCTGCAGGCGCAGCGCGTCGAGCTCGCCGGTGGGCGCCGCGGCCTCAGCCCGCAGCAGCGCGTGGGTCAAGGCCTCCCGCTCCTGAAGCAGCTCGGCCCGCTCGGCCTGCAGCGCCTCGATCTGGCGCTCCAATGCGGGCACCGCAGCGGCAGAGGCGGCGTTGGCCTCCACCTGGGTCACGGCGCCCCGCAGGGCCCGCGCCTCCTCCTCCCACCCGGTGGCGGCGGCGCGCGCGGCAGCGGCCTCCGCCTCGGCCCGGGCCAAGGCCCCCCGCAGGCGCTGGGCCTCATCGGCCACGGCCTCGGCGCCTTGTTGGGCGCGGCGCAGGAGCAGGTCTCGCTGCTCGACCTGGGCGCGCAGCTCGGTGAAGCTGGCCTGCAGCGCACCTTTGTCGGCCTGCAGACGCGCGAGGGCCGCCTGCAACAGCGCCGACTCGCGGCCCAGATCACGCTCGCCGGCCGAGCCCTCGGCGGCCCGGCTGCGGGCCTCGACCAGCAGCAGCCCGAGGCGCTCCCGCGCGGTGATCGCGTCATCGCGCTCCCGCCGCAGCGCCCCTTGCTCTGTGCGCGCGGCCTCGAGCTCGCCGAGCAGGGCGGTCGACTGCGCGCGGGCGCCGCGCAGGCTGTGGTCCCGCGCCTCGAGCTCCGCCACCAGCTGCTCTTGGCGGGCGAGCGCGGCGGCGAAGCGCTGCTCGGCCCCCACCGCCACATCGGGCGCGGCGCCGGCGGCGCCGAGGCGGGCCTCGAGCAGCTCCCGGGCGCGCAAGGCGGCGGCGCGCTCGGCTTCTGCCCGCTGCACGGTCGCGCCGAGGGCCTCTGCGCGGGCCTCGGCGGCGGCGAGGCGCGCAGCCTGGGCGTCGAGCGCGGCGGCGGCGGCGCCCGCTTCCGCCGCAGCCCGCGCCTGCGCGGCCTCCAAAGCGCGCTCGCGGCTGTCCAGCCCGCCACGCAAGCGGGCGGCCTCTGCCCGAAGCTCTTCGAGAGCAGCGCGCAGCGCGTCGACCTCAGCGACCGCGGCCGGCCCTGCACCCGCGGCCCGCTCGAGCGCCCGGCGCAGCTCGCCGCGCTCTTGTTCGAGCGCCGCGCGGGCGGCGTGGGCCCCCCGCGCGTCTGCTTCTGCGGCCCCAGCGGCGGCGCGGGCGGCGTCGGCCTCAGCCTGGGCGGCGGCCAGAGCGCCCGCCGCGGCGGCCGCGCGGGCCTCTGCATCGGCGCAGGCCGCGGTGGCATCGGCGGCGCTGCGCTCGGCGGCGACCCGGGCCGCCTGTGCGGCGGCGAGGGCGGCCTCGAGGGCGGTGGCCGCGGCGCTGGCCTCGGCGGCCTCGGCGGCCAGGGCTGCGCTGCGGCGGGCGGCCTGCTGCTGCGCGGCAGTGGCGGCGGCGACGGCCTCTTCGCGCACCAGCAGCGCGGCGCGCAGGCCATCGGCTTCGGCCGCGGCGGCGCGCGCGGCGGCGAGGCTGCGGCTCAGGGCGGCGGTCTCGGCAGACGGCGCTTCGGCCTGCGCGGCGGCGAGGGCGGCGCGGGCCTCGTCGCGCTCCTTGCGCAGCAGCTCGATGGCCGCGCGGGCGGCGGCCTCAAGCCCCGGCGCCGGCTGGCTGCCGGTGGAGGCCTCCTCCTCCCCACGGGCGCGCGCCCGGGCGAGGGCAGCGCGCAGCGCGTTGATCTCCGCTTCACGCTCCTCAAGCAGCCCCGGCTCCACCCGCGCGGCGCGGGCCTCCGCGTCCTCGAGCTGGGCCTGCAGCGCGGCCTGATCGGCGAGCACGCCCTCCAGCTCGTCGATCCGGGCGCGCAGGGCCCCGCGCTCCGCCTCGGCCTGGGCCCCCGCCGCGGCGAGGCGCTGCTCGGCGGCCTGCAGCGCGGCCCGCGCCGCGTCGCGCTCCGCCTCGGCCTGCTCCCGCCGCGTCTGGGACGCAGACAAGAGAGCGGCGCTCTGGTGCGCCTTTTCGCGCCCGGCAGAGAGGAGCTCCTCGACCCGCGCGCTGAGCGCGTGGACCTCGGCGGCGCCCGTCTCGGAGGTCTTGGCGCGCGAGACGGCGCGCTCCAAGGCGATCTGCGCCTCAGCGGCCCGCGCCTCGGCGGCCATCAGCTGGGCCCGCAGGCGCTCCCGCTCGGGTTCAGCGGCCAGCGCCCGCGCCTCGGCCCGCTGGCGGGCCTCTTTGGCCCCGACCAGCTCCGAGAGCAGCGCGGCGGCGCGGTCTTGGGCCTGCTCGAGCCGCAGCCCCAGCGCGGCGCGCTCGGCGGCTTCGGCCTCGAGCCGCCCCGCGAGGGCCGCAGCCCGGTGCTCGGCGGCGAGCACGCGCTCCAGCAGCCGATCATGCTCCGCGAGGGGCACACCGGCGGCCGGGCCGGGGCCCGCAGAGGCCGCCGCCAAGGCCGCGCGCAGCTCGTCCCGCTCCGCCTCGAGTCCGGCGGCCGCCGCGCCGAGGCGGTCCACCTCGGTGTTGAGCAGCGCCCGCTCCGCTTCGAGGGTGGCGTGGGCGACCCGGGCCTCAGCCGCCGCCCGCTCCTCGACCTGCAGCCGGGCGCCCAGATCGCGGAGCTGGCCGTCCAGCTCAAGGCGGACCGCCGCTGCGCCCTCCCCACGGCCCGAGGCGCGGGCCCGCTCGATGGCTGCAGCGTCCTGCACGCCATCCTCAACCAAAGCAGCCTGGGCGCGGGCCTCGTCGAGCGCGGCGCTCAGCTCGGCTTGGCGGGCGAGCAGGTGGTCGAGCTGGGCGAGCAGGGTGCGCTGCTGCAGCTCGTGCTGTTGGTGCTGCCGGTCGAGCTCCTCGGCGCGCAGCTCGAGCAAACGGGCCCGCTCTTGCTGGGCGGCCTCGGCGGCGCGGCGCTCGTCGAGTGCGCCCTCGGCTTCGGCGCGGGCGGCGCGCTCGGCGTCGAGCTCGCGCTGCAGCTTGAGCAGCAGCTCACGTTGGCGGCGGAGCTCCTGGGCCGGCGGCAGCGGCCCCTCATCGGCGGGCCCGGCCAGATCGGCGTTGCCCGGCGGGCCGAGCACCGGGCGGAGCAGGCGCTCCAAGATCGCGCCCTGGAGCGGCAGGGCGAGGTTGAGCGCGGCGCGACCCGGGCGGAGCAGGTGCGCGGCGAGGCGCGCGGTGAGGCCATCTTCGCTGACCAAGCAGACCGGGACGCCGCCGAGGCGGGGGTCGGACTGGGCGCGGTCCGAGGCGGCGAGGCCGGCGACCTTGTCGGCGGGGAGGACCAGCAGGGCCCACCGGCGGCGCTGGGCCTCTTGCATGCCCAGACGGAGGTCGGGCACGCGCTCGACCGCGCCCCAGCGGCTCAGCGCGGCGGCGAGCTCAGCGGTGGCGTCCGGCGAGAGGCCTGTCACCAAGATGGGGCCGCTCATCGGGATCTCCGCCAAGGCGGGGTGGTCGCCGTGGCCGGGCCCGCCGCCTGGATGCGGTCCCACACGGCGCGGGCGCGGGGGTGCGTGGGGTCCTTGGCCAAGACCCGCTGGAGGACCAGCACCGGATCGACGCCGTAGTCGGCGTGCTCGCTCAAATTCCAGATCACCCAGGCGTACTCGGCGGCCACATCGGGCTCGTCGGGGAAGGCCTCGACCATGGGCTCGAGCAGGTTCAGCGCGCCGATGAAGTCCTCGCGCTGGATGCGCTGGCGGGCCGGGCCCAGGTCGAGCGGTCCGGCGGGCACGACCACCCGGTCGGGCGCGCCCACGCCCTCACCCAGGCGCGCGAGCAGCTCAGCGACGTGCAGCGCCGCCCCGCGCTTGCGGTCGCGCTCGTAGTCCTCGCGCCGCGCCTCGTCGGAGAGGGTGTGGCGGGCGCTGGCGACGGCCGCACAGAGGGCGGCGGCCACCTTGCGCTCCTCGGGCGTGGCGCTGGGATCGGCCTCCAGCGGGCCCCACTCGGCGACGCGGTCTTTGGCCGCGCGCTCAATGCTGCTGCCGCTCGCGTAGGGCCGCACGCCGAGCAGCTCGTAGAGGTCGTCTTTGTGGCGGCGCATCCACCGCTCGTGCAGGGATCGGCGGGCGGCGGACAAGGGCCCCAGCGCGGGCGCAGCCAAGCCGGCGCCCAGGCCAACAGCGGGCAGAGGCTCGGGCAGGCTCGGCGGGGTCGGGCCGCGCTCGGCGCGCCAGGCCCAGCCCGCGCGCTCGAGCATCCACAGCAGCGGCACGCTCTCGCCCAAGGCCTCGTCGAGGCCGCCGAGGATGGCCTCGGTCTCAAGCTCTTGGTCGAGAAGGGCCGGCAGCGCGCGCAGCCCGGGGGGCAGGCGCAGGCGGGAGAGGGCCGCGGCGCAGGCCGGTCCCGCCCGCCAGGGGCCGAGGCCAGGCTGGAGCAGCTCGGCCCGGGCGACGTTCAGGGGCAGCCAGCTGCGGGCGGCCTCCCAGAAGAGGCCGGGGAGCTCAAGGTCGGGCAGCAGGCGGGGATCAACGCCGTCCAGGGTGTTTTGCGGGGCCGCGACGAAGCGCCACTGCCCCTGGGGCCAGAGGAGGCAGCCGCCGATGCGGGCGCGCACGGCCGCCACGCGGAGGGCCTCGAGCGCGGCGCGGCGCTGGCCCGTGCGCTCGGCGACCCGCTCCATCAGGGTGTCTTCGTCTTCGCAGACCCGCCCCAGCTCGGCCAGGGGGCCGCGGTCCATCACGCCGGCGCTGGCCAAGGCCCGCGCGGCGCTGGTGCCGGGGTCATTGGTCTCGGCCCAGAGCAGGCGGCCGGCCAGCCACACGATCAGGGCCTCACGGCCGCCCGCGCGGATCTCAAGCGTGCCAGAGGCCCCCTGCTCGGCGAGGTGCACGAGCAGGGCGAGGTGGTGAGCGCCAGCGAAGCGCCCCTCTTGGGAGGGAGCGCTCATCCCACGAAGGCGAAGGACACGGTGCCGGCGAGCTCCCACTTGACCAGGAACTCGATGAGATCGACGCGCACCTCTTCATCCACGTCGTCCCAGGGGTAAGGGTCCATCAAGGTGACCTGGTCGGTGACCCGCTCGACCATGACCCAGTGGGCGCCGACGTGGCCGTCGGGGAAGCGGTCGACGATCTGGGCGATGAGCGGGAGGCTCGTGCGGAACTGGTAGCTGCGCAGGGCCCGGGCGCGCGCCTCGCGGCCGGTGGCCGCGCCGGTGGGCATGGGGAGCGCGCCGACCTTGCCCGCGCCGAAGGCCCCGTCGAGGAAGGCCTGCACCGCGCCGGGATCGGCGTCGGGGGCCAAGGCGATGGCCTCGACCAGGGCCGCCCCGGCCGCAGCGGCCTCGCTGGCGCCCGCCGCGCTGACCGCCGCGCAGGCGGCCTCAAGGGCGGGATCGACGATGGCGTGGCCCGCCTCGCGCACGAGGTACAGGTAGGTGGCCAGGGTGACGCGGAGGTCTCCGAGCTTGGCCTGGGCGGCGGCAGCGGGGTCGGTCATGTCAGCGTCCTTGTCGATGCACTGGAGGGTGGCGACGGCCCCGCCGCGCAAGCAAGGGGGGGGCCCCGGGCGGCGAGCGCCGGCGCCGCGTATCCCGGCGCGGGCCGGCCCGGCCCCGCGCTTTGCGGACTGTTCCTGTCCTGGCTGACCACGGGGTGGACCGGATAGGCACCCCCCAAGCCCCTCGACCGGGCGGGAGCGGGCCCAGGCGCCCGCCGCCCCGGTCCACCCGTGGGGGCAGGCGGCCCCGCAGCGGGCAGAGGAGCGCACATGTCTGCCGAAGCCCCCCCCGTGGCCGCGACCGGCGGCGGCCCGAGCGGCGAGGCCGCGCTGGCGGCGGCCCAGGCCGAGGCCGAGGCCACCCTGGGCGCGGTGGTCGACGCGGCCGGCCTCGAGCGCTGGTACCGGGCCCAGCTCTCGGCCTCGGGCGCCGTCTCGGCGCTGCGCAAGGGCATCGGCCAGCTGCCGCTCGAGGCCCGCAAGCCCTATGGCGCGGCGATCAACGCGCTGTCTACCACGCTGACCACCGCCTTTGAGGCCCGCAAGGCGCAGATCGAGGCCGCGGCCCTCGAGGCCCGCCTGCAGGCCGAGCGGGTCGACCTCACCCTGCCGGCCCGCCGCCCGCGGGTGGGCCGCCTGCACCCGCTGCGCTCGACCCTGCGCGAGATCAACGCGGCCTTCCAGAGCATGGGGTTCGCCGTCTACGACTCGCCCCACGTCGAGACCGACGAGTACAACTTCCAGCTGCTCAACATCCCGCCGCACCACCCTGCGCGCGACATGCAAGACACCTTCTATGTGGCGAACGACGGGCTGGCCGGCGAAGCCGCGCTCGACGCCGAGGGCGCCCCGGTCCAGCGGGTGCTGCGCACGCACACCTCCGCCGGGCAGATCCGCGCGATGCGCGCGCTCGGCGCCAACGGCACCGCCCCGGTGCGGGTCATCCTGCCCGGCGTCTGCTACCGCAACGAAGACATCACCACCCGGTCCGAGGTGCAGTTCACCCAGATCGAGGGCCTGATGGTGGGCCGCGACGTCCGCCTCAGCGATCTGAAGGGCATTTTGCTGCAGTTCGCCCGCCTCATCTTCGGCGGCGAGCAAGCGGTCCGCATGCGCGGCTCCTACTTCCCCTTCACCGAGCCGAGCGTCGAGGTCGACCTGCGCTGCGCGCTCTGCGGGGGCGCGGGCTGCCGCGTGTGCAAGTACAGCGGCTGGCTCGAGCTCCTGGGCGCGGGTCTGGTGCACCCCACGGTGCTGCGCAACGGCGGCTACGACCCCGAGACCCACCGCGGCGTCGCCTTTGGCGTGGGCCTGCCCCGGCTGGTGATGCTGCGGCACGGGGTCGACGACATCCGCCACTTCTACCGCAACGACCTCCGCTTCCTGCAGACCTTCCGCTAGACGGGTCCGGCTCCGCTCCCGCCCCTGTCCCTGGAGGACGCCGTGCGCGTCTCGCTCTCCTGGCTCCGCCAGCTCGTCGACCTGGACGGCGTCCCCGTCGAAGAGCTCTGTGAGCGCCTCACCACCGCCGGCGTCGAGGTCGAGTCGGTCGACCCCACCGGCGCCCTGCACCCCGAGCTCGTGGTCGGCGTCGTCGCGGCGGTCGACCGCAGCGCGCCCGAGCTCACCTGGCTCGACGTCGACGCGGGCGGCCCGGCCCCCCTCCGCGTGGTCAGCCGCGCGCCCAACCTCGGCGGCGTGGCCCCCGGCACCCGCCTCGCCCTGGCCCGCCCCGGCGCGGTCATCTTCGAGTGGAAGGACGGCCAGCCCAAGCAGAAGAAGGTGGCGGCGGCCAAGCTCAAGGTCGGCACCAGCGAGGGCGTGGGCTGCTCGGCCAAAGAGCTGGGCATCGGCGATGACCACTCTGGCGTGCTGCTCATCGAGGGCCCCGGCGCCCCGGCCTTGCCCGATCGGCTGCGGCTGCTGCAGCCCGGCGCGCCGGCCGGCGCCCCGCTCGCCGCCGTGCTGGGCTGGGATTCCTCCGCCGCGCTCGCCGACACCAGCCTGCTGCTCGCCATCCTCCCCAACATCGCCCGCTGCCAGAGCATGGTCGGGGTGGCCCGCGAGGTCGGCGCCCTGCTCGACCGGCCGCTGCGGGGGCAGATCGAGGTCGCCGAGGGCGAGGCGCGCAGCGGCACCCGCACGTGGCCGGTGCTCACCCGCGACGATGACGCGCTCGACGGCTTTCCCACCGACGAGGCGCTGGTGCCGACCACCGCCGACCCGGCGCTCTGCGGCCGCTTCGCCGCCCTGCGCCTCGAGGGCGTGGTGGTCGGGCCGAGCCCGGCCTGGCTGCAGCGCCGCCTGCTCCAGGTGGGCCTGCAGCCGCTCAACAACATCGTCGACGCCACCAATTACGCGATGTTCGAGCTCGGCCAGCCGAGCCACGCCTACGACGCCGACGCCCTGCCGGCGGCGCGCCTGGGCGTGCGGCGGTCGCAGGCCGGCGAGGCCTTCAAGGGCCTGCTCGCCGAGGCCGCGGCGGCGGCCCAGCCGGTGCCCGCGGGCTGCCCGGTGATCGTGGCCGACGACCAGATCGTCGCGCTGGCCGGCGTGATGGGCGGGTACGGGGCCCGGGTGACCGAGGCGACCACCGCGGTCCTGCTCGAGGTGGCCAGCTTCGACAACATCGCCGTGCGCAAAAGCCAGCAGCACAACCTGATGTTCAGCGAGAGCTCGGCCCGCTTCTCCCGCGGGGTCGACCCGGCCCTGGTGGCGCTCGCCGCCCGGCGCATCGTGGCCCTGCTCGCCGAGAGCTGCCCCGCGCTGCGGGTCGTGGGCGTGGGCCTGCTCGCCGCCGCGCCGATCACCCGCCGCGCCCTGCGCCTCGACCTCGACCGCCTGCGGGCCGCCTTGGGCCTGCCGGCCGCGGATGACGAGATCGAAGGCGCCCTGCGGCGCGCCGGCCTGGGCGTCAGCGCCGCCGGCCCCGGCGCGCTGGCGATCGAGGTGCCGTCGAGCCGCCAAGACATCGAGCACGAGGCCGATCTGTGGGAAGAGGTGGCGCGGCTGCTCGGCTACGACCGCCTGCCCGAGACCATGCCCGTTGAGCCGATCCCGGCCGCGGGCACCGACCGGCGCCTGCAGCTGCGCGAAGAGCTGGTCGACCTCGCCGTGCGGGCCGGCCTGACCGAGACCTGGTCCTACACCCTGTCCAGCCCCGAGCTGGAAGAGCGGCTGCGCGCGGGCGGCGGGGCGCCCCCGCCCGGCTACGCGACGCTGAGCAACCCCGGCTCGGTCGAGAAGCGGGCCCTGCGCCGCACCCTGCTCGCCCACCTCCTCGAGTGCGCGGCCCACAACCGCCGCCACACCGCCGGCGTGCACATCTTCGAGCAGGGCGTGGTCGTGCTGCCCGAGCTGCCGGGCCTCATGCCCGCCCTGCCCGGCGAGCGTGAGCGGATGGGCCTGCTGATGGTCGGGCCGGTCGAGGCCGAGGGCCTGCACCAGCCGAGCCCGCGCCTCGCCGACGTGCACGACCTCGCCGGCGTGGTGGCCGAGCTGCTCGACGGCCTGCACGTGCCCGGCTGGCGGGTCGAGCCCCTGCCGCCGGGGGCCGACCTGGCCCCGCTGCACCCCGGCGTGGCGGCGCGGGTGGTGGTCGACGGGCCCGAGGGCTTGGTCGAGCTCGGCCGCTACGGGCAGGTGCACCCGCTGGTGGTCCGCGCCTTTGACCTCGGCGAGGCCGTTGTGCTGGTCGGTGAGCTCGACGTCGACGCGGTGGTCGCCCGCAGCCAGCGCTTCTTCTTTGCGCCCGGCCCGCCGCGCTTCCCCGAGATCAGCCTCGACGTCGCTCTCATCGTCGATCAGGCGGTCAGCGCCGCAGCGCTCTGCGGCACGACCCGGGCCGCGGGCGGCGCGCTGCTCCGCGAGGTCGTCGTCTTTGACGTCTACCAGGGCAAGCACGTCCCGGCGGGCAAGCAGGCGGTCGGCCTGCGGCTGCGGCTGGGCGCCGAGCGCACCCTTGAGATGCGCGAGGCCGAGGCGCTCCGCGGCGCGGTGCTCGACGCGCTGGGCGCCGCCCACGGGGCCGAGCTGCGGGTCTGAGCGGCCGTGGATCGACCCGCAGCGGCCCGGGCGTGGCTGCGGGCCATCCGCCCGGGCGGCCTCCGCTGGGCGCTGGTGGGCGCCGGGCTCTTCTGCGCGCTGAGCCCGCCGCGGCTGCAGGGCGGCGACCTCTCGGTGCAGCTGGGCCTCGCGCTCGCCGCACAAGGCGCGCTGCCTGGTGATCTGCTCACGCGCGCGGCGCCGGGCCGGCCGGGCTTCGCCGGCCTGCTCCACGCCGGGGCGCTGGCCCTACCCCCCGAGGCGCTGAGCTTGGCGCTGCTCTTGCTTCAGATCGTCGCGGTGGTGGTCATCTTCATCGGCCTGGGGCGCCTGCTGCCCCTGGGCCGACGCGCGGGGCTGCTGCTGCTCCTGCTGCTGGCTTGGCCCCAGCCCATCGGCGCCGCGGCCCTGCTCATCGAGCCGCAGCCCATTCACCGCATGCTCGCCGCCGGGCCGCTGCTCCTCGGCCTGGGCGCCGCGCTGGCCGGGCGGGCAGGTCGCGCCGGCCTGCTGCTGGGCCTCGGCCTCGCGCTGCACCCGAGCACTGGCTGGGTGGCGGCGCTGGCTGGGGTGGCCGCGGCGGGCCCGCGCACGCTGCCCGGCCTCGGCCTCGGCGGGGCGGCCCTGATGAGCCAGCGCAGCGGAGCGCCGATCTGGGGGCCGCTCCGCCCCGAGGAGTGGAGCGCCCTGCAGCTGCGGCTGGGGCACCACCTCGACGCCTCGACCTGGCCGGCGGGGCCGCAGGCCCTGCTCCTGCTGCGCTTGGTGTTGCTCGGCCTGCTCGGCGCGGGCGCCGGCCCACGATGGCGCCAGGCGGCGGCGGCTGTGGGGGCGGCGGCGGCGCTGGGGCTCGCGGCACCGGGGGCGCAGATCGGCGCGCTGCTGCAGCTGCACGGCCTCTACGCCGAGCTCTGGGCGCTAGCGCTGAGCCTGCCGCTCATCACGACCCGCCTCGCGGCCGGGGGGGCTCCGCGGATCATCGCGGGGATGGCCCTGCTGACGCTGATCCCGTGGGGGCTGGCTGCGCGGCCCTGGCCCACGCCCGAGCGACTGCAGGCGGAGCGGGGCGCGGCGGCGCTGCGGCCCACCGACGACCCGTGGCCGCGGATCACCGAGCGGCGGGCGGCCGCCTTCACGGTGAAGGACGGCGGAGAGATCCTCAGCAACCCAGACACGCTGCGCGCCTGGGTCGAAGGCCTGCGCCAAGCCTGCGGAGAGCACGCGCTGCGCCCGCCGGCGCCCACCGAGGACTGGCGCGGCTACGTGCGGGTGCGCCGGCGCTGCCGGGACCTTGGCCCGCTCGACCCTACAACAGCGCAACCTACGTCATTGTCGACACCGGAGCCGACCGCGCCCCGCCCCTGGTTCAGGCCATCCGCACGAGGCCGTCGAGGGGCCGGACGCCGGGCAGGGCGGCCTCGACCGCCGCCTCGGGCAGGCGCAGGTGGTCGCGGAGCAGGCCGGCGAAGACCGCGCGCAGGTCCACGGTCGGGCGCAGGTCGCGGCCCTCGTACAGCGCCGCCCGGCGCAGCCCCGGCCACTCGCCGAGCACACGACCGCCCTGGATCGCGCCGCCCAGCGCAAAGGCGGCGGCGCCGGTGCCGTGGTCGGTGCCGCCGGTGCCGTTGACCTCGGCGGTGCGGCCGAACTCGGTGACGCAGAGCACCGCCGTGCTGCCCCAGGCGGGGCCGAGCCCGCGGGCCAGGGCCTCGACCCCGTCGGCGAGCGCGGGCAACAGCAAGCCGAGGCGGCGCGCCTGATCGGCGTGGGTGTCCCAGCCGCCCAGCTCAACCGAGAGCACGCGGGGGCCACCCTCGGCCACGAGCAGCCCCGCGCAGCCCCCGAGCGCGGCGCGGATCCCCGCTGCGCCCCGGTCACCGCCGGGCGCGCCATCGCCCTGGGTCACCGCCCGCAGCCCGAGCGCCTCAGAGATGGCCGGGCCGAGCACGGGGTCTTCGGCCCACAGCGCAGCGACCGCTTGCACAATGGCGTCGTCGCTGCGATCCTCGCCGCCCGGGTCGATGCTCGGCACCGGGGTGGCGCCGCGCAGCACCAAGGGCAGGCCGCGCCCGACGGCGGCAGCGCGGTCGAGCTGCCCCGCCGCGGCGAGCGCCCGGTAGAGCCAGCCGTCGCGGTGGTCGTTGGCGACCACGCCGCCCTGCTCCAAGCAGTCCTGCACCGCGAAGTGGCTGCGGTCGCGCAGCGGCGTGGCCACGGCGCACATCGGCAGCAGCTCCCCCGCCGCCCACCGGCCCCGCCAAGGCGCGAGGCCCGGGTGCAGCCCGAAGGTGTCGTCGAGCCGCGGGCCGTCCGGCGGGCGCAGGGCCTCCGGTCGCAGGCCAGAGAGCGCGGGGTCGCCGAGGGGCGGGAGCGCGGTGAGGCCGTCGAGAGCGCCCCGCAGCACGACCAACACGAGGCGGGGATCGGCGGGGGCGGCGCGGGCGGGCAGCGTGAGGCCCGCCGCGCCGAGCGTGGCGAGGGCGAGCAGGCGGCGGCGGCTCAAGCGCATGGCTGACCTCGGTGGGGGCCCGGGGCGGCGCCCGCCGCGGGCCTGCAGGCAGCCGGCCCCACGCCGGCGGGCGCGCTCACCGGCGCACCAGCGCGGGCGCGAGCAGCAGCAGCGCCCACGCGGTGGCCGGGTCAGGCGCGCTCGCGATGGCCTCGGCGGCGCAGGGCGAGAGCCGCGGCCCGAGCACCTCGCGGGCCCGGCTGAGCGGGTCGATCTCGATCGGCGCCGCGCGCCCGACCAGGACCTCGGTCAGCTCGACGCGGCGGAGCAGCCCCTCGGCGCCCGCCCAAGCCGCCCCTTCTTCGGCCCAGCCCGCCGGGCTCGGCGCCGCCCAGGGCGCTTGCCCGAGCTGCCGCAAGCCGCGCAGAACGGCCTTCTGTACACGTGGATCGCCGGTGAGTGCGCGGTCGAGCTCAAGGGCCCGCCCCGCGGCGATGAGCCAGTCCTCGGGCGCGCTCACCCGGTCGGCGCCCGGGCTCCAGGCCTCGGGCCGGTCGAGGATGACCGTGGCCATGACGCCCAGATCACCGTCGCTGCGCACAAAAGCAGCGGCCAGCTCGGCGACCAGCGCGTCGGAGGGCTCGGGGTCCAGGAAGTGCCGCGCGAGGCGCCGGCTGAGGTGCCGGGCCGTGCTCGGGTGCGCGGCGAGCAGGTCGAGCGCGGCCTCACCCGCGGCGAGGCCGCCGCCGCGACCCGAGAGCTCGTGGCCGAGCAGCTGCTGGAGCCCGGGCTCGTGGGCCTCGGGGCGGTAGACAAAGCCGTCGGCCACCGGCGAGGGGCGCTCTTCGACCGACCAGCCGGTGAGCAAGCAGGCCAAGGCCCGCACATCCGCCTGCGTGTAGCCGCCGTCCACGCCGAGGGTGTGCAGCTCCAGGACCTCGCGGGCGAGGTTCTCGTTGAGCCCGCGCTCCCCGGGGCGGCGGCCGAGCGCGCTGCGCGGGCCGACGCTGCGCTGGTTGTCCAAGTACAAGATCATCGCCGGGTGACGGACCGCGGCCCGGAGCAGCGCGCGGAAGGGCGCCACCACCCGCGGGCGCACCACCTCGTGCTCAAAAGCCCCAGCCAGCGGGAGCACACGCCGGTTGCTGACCGAGACGGTGAAGACGTTGGACCAAAAGGCGACCCAGCGCTCACGAAAGGGCTGGGGCGAGCGCAGCCGCTGGAGGGTGCGGGCGAGCACCTCCTCCTCGTAGATCTCACGAGGGACGGTGTTCTTGGCGGCGCCCGCCGCACGCTGATCGGCGCGGCTCTGGGCGTACTGCCGCAGCCGCTCAGCAGCGCCGGGCCGCGGCGGCGCGCTGTCGGGCCCATCGAGCTGGGCGCGCAGGGCCGCGGCGGGGGTCGGCCCCAGCGCGGCGAGCTCACCCGGGCGGGCGCCGAGCCCGAGGCGCCGCAGGCCCACCGCCGCAGCGAGCGCGCTCAAGGGCCACCCCCATCGGACGACTCGGACGACTCGGACGACTCGGACGACTCGGACGACTCGGACACTTCGGCAGGCGGTGGGGAGGCCTCTGCAGACAGCGGGCCCCAGGCCGCCCCCGGGCCCTCCGCGACCTGTGGCGCGCCGGCCGCGGCGGCGGCGCCCTCGTCTGCTTCCGCCTCCGCCTCCCCATCGAGCGCCCAGAGCGCGCCGACCGGGGCGGGCTCCGCGGGGATGGATCCGCGCAGCAGGCGGGCCGCGTTGGCGAGCACCCAGACCGCGCCGAGGTGCTGCAGCGCGGCCGCAGCCAAGGGGGGCAGCGCGCCCGACGCGGCCACCGCCATGAGCCCGAGGTTCCAAACCAGCGCCAGCGCGATGTTTTGGTGCAGGACACGCCGCACGTCGCGGCTCAGGCGCAAGAGCGCGACCACGTCGAGCAGGCGCTCGCTCTGGATCGCGACGTCGGCGCCGCCGAGCACGACCTCGCTGCGGCGCAGGCCGAAGGCGACCCCCACCTCGGCCGAAGCGAGCGCCAGGGCGTCGTTCACCCCATCGCCGACCATGAGCACCGAGGCCCCGCCCGCGGCGAGCCGCTCAACCGCGGCGAGCTTGCCCTCAGGCAGCACCCCCGCCTCGACCACATCCACCGGGGCGCCCGCTTCGGCGAGCGCCGCGGCGATCCGCGCGGCCTCGGCCGCGCCGTCCCCGGTGAGGATGTGCAGGTGGTCGATGCCCTCGGCGCGCAGGGCCCGGAGCGCCTCGGCCGCATCAGGGCGCAAGCTGTCGCCCAGGCGGGCGCGGCCGAGCAGCCGGTCGCCCGCGCGGACCCAGACCTCGGCCCCGCCGCCCCCGGTCGGCGCGCCGACCCAGGCCGCGCGCCCGAGGCGCAGCAGCCCGCCGACGCCCTCGGCCTCAACCCCCAGCCCGGGCAGCTCGCGCCACTGGGCCGCCGGCCAGGGGGCCACACCCGCGGCCTCTGCGGCCGCGCTGAGCGCGCGCGCCGCGGGGTGCATCGATCCAAAAGCCGCGCCCGCGCCCGCGCCGAGCAGCGCCTCGACCGAAACGCCGCCTTCGGGCTCGAGCGCGAGCACGCCCACCCGCCCGGTGGTGAGCGTGCCGGTCTTGTCGAGCACGACGGCATTGACCTGCGGCAGGGCCTCGAGGAAGCCCGCGCCCTTGATCAGCAGGTCGCGGCGGGCGGCCGCGGTGAGCGCCGCGATGAAGGTGACCGGGCCCGCGACCACGAGGCCGGTGGGCGCGGCGGCGACGAGCACGGCGATGGCGCGCCCCATGTCCTCGGTCCAGACGAGCACGCCCGCGGCGGCGACCAAGACCAGCGGCAGCAGGGCGCGGGCGTAGCGGTCGAGCTGGCGCAGGGCCGCGGGCCGCGCGGCGTCGACCGCGGCGAGCAGCCGGGCCACCCGCCCGAGCGCGCTGTCCTCGGCCGGGGCCCGCACCTCGAGCTCAAGCAGGCCCGAGAGGTTCAGGCTGCCCGCGAAGACCGCGGCGCCGGGCGTGACCTCTTCGGGCGCGCTCTCGCCGGTCAAGGCGGCTTGGTCCACTGTGGAGGCCCCGGTGCGCACCACAGCGTCAGCGGCGATGATCTCACCGGGCCTGACCCGCAGCAGGTCGCCCGGGCGCAGGCCCACAGGGTCCACCCGCTGCTCGTCGGCCGCGCCGGCGCCCAGCGCCGAGATCTGCGTGGCGCTGCGGGCAGAGAGCCGCTGCAAGCTGCTGATCGCCGCACGCAAGCCGAGCGCGCTGCGCTCCTCGAAGAGACGGCCCAGGTCGAAGACCAGCGGCACCAGCGTGGCCGTGGCGAATTGCCCATCGCAGAGCGCGGCGAAGGTGGCGAGGGCCACGAGCTGGTCGGTGAAGCGCACCCCGCCGGGCCGCAGCAGCGCAAGCCCGCCCCGCCAGAGCACCGGCAGACCGACCAAGAGCGCGCCGGTCGCGGCGATCCCGGCGCTCAGCGCGCCCTCACCCGGGCGCCAGAGCTGGTGCAGCGCGCTCCAGCCGAGCAGCGCCGCGCCGAGCAGGTCGCGCAGCAGCCGGCGGCGGATCTCCTGCCGCTCGGCGGCGCTGAGCGAGAGCGCGCCCGCGTCGGTGGAGGGGCCGCTCATGGGTCCAGCCCCTCGGCCAGCGGGCGGACCGGCGCGGGCGGGGCAGCGGAGGGGCCCAGCTCGAGCCGCAGCCCGGTGTAGCGGGGCCCCACCGGCGGCGGGACGAAGCGGACCGCGCCGGCGTCCTTCAGGATGGCCTCGATCGCCTCGCGGTAGAGCCGCTGGCGGAGCACACCCGGCTCGCGGCGCGCCTCGGCCGAGAGGGCGGCGAAGGCGGCGGCGGCGGCGCGGGCGGCGGCGACCTGGGCGGCGGCCTCGGCCTGGGCCTCGGACACGAGGCGCCCCCGGTCGGCGCGGGCAGCGGGGACCTGCACCGCGGCGTACTCCTCGGCTTCGCGCCGGCGGGTCTCGGCGGTGATGAAGGCGCCCTGGACCTCGGCGAACTCCTCTTTCACCTGGTGGGGCGGGCTCAGATCGGTCAGCTCGACCGCGAGGATGCCGATCCCGGCGCCGACCCGGTCGAGGCGCGCCTGGGCGCGCCGCTGGATCTGCAGCACCAGCGCTTGGCGGCCATCGGACAGCACCGCGTCGACGCTCTGCTCGCCCAGCGCGCGCACCGCCGCCGCGCTGATCGCGGCATCGATGAGGGGGCCGAGCTCGGCGTGGCGCAGGGTCGCTGCGACCGGGTCACGCACCTGCCAGCGCACGACCAACGCAGCGTGCAGCACGTTGCGATCACCGGTGAGGGCGTAGCCGACCTGCTCGGGGTCGATGCTCATGCGGCTCGACACGAGGTAGCGGGTGCGCCGCTCTTCGCCCTCGGGGCCTGCCTCGGCCCGGGCGAAGTGCAGGGTGTTGACCTCGGTGGCCTCGACCCGCTTGACCTGCACCCGCAGCACCTCGTCGAAGGGCCGGGGCAGGGCGAACAAGAGCCCGGGCGGCTGGGCCGCGCCGGCCCCCGACCCGACGAGGCGGCCCCCGCGCAGCACCATCGCGACCTCATCGGCCTGCACCACGGTGATCCCCGAGAGCGCGTAGGCCAACGCGAGCAGCCCGACGACCAGCGGCAGCGCGCGGTACAGGCCCAGGACCAGCCGGGCCGCCGGGTCGAGCAGGCGCTGCAGCTCGGGATCACGCCGGCTCAAGGCCGCCCCCTACGCGGGGCGCGCGCAGCGCCGGGATGACGGGCGGCGGGCTCAGCCACCTTGGCCCCCGGGGCTGGCGAGCAGGCGGAAGGGCTCGCTGTCGGTGCGCAAGATCACCGTGGTCTGGCCGCCGACCACCGCGTCGAGGCTGTCGAGCGAGCGCACGAAGCGGTACAGATCGGGGTCTTGGCCGTGCGCTTCGGCGTAGATGCGCGCGGCCTCGGCCTCGGCCTCGCCCCGGATGCGCGCC
This sequence comes from Deltaproteobacteria bacterium, assembly GCA_016792625.1. Taxonomy (GTDB): domain Bacteria; phylum Myxococcota_A; class UBA796; order UBA796; family UBA2385; genus JAEUKK01. The sequence continues at coordinate 24,931 of JAEUKK010000101.1, forward strand.
GCTTCGGCCTCGCCCTCGGCCCGGATCTGCGCGGCGGCGAGGTCGGCCTCGGCCCGGATGCGCGCGGCCACCTCGTCACCCTCGGCCTGGTGTTTGGCGGCGAACTGCTTTCGCTCGGCCTTCATCTGGCGGAAGACGACCGCCACGTTCTCTTCGGGCAGGCTCAGCCGGCTGAAGCCCATATCGAGCACCTCGATGCCGTACTGGTCGCGGGCCATGCCGCCGACGGCCGCGAGCAGGGCCGCCTCGATGACCTCGAGCTGCAGCGTGCTCGGATCGGTCGAGGTCAGGGCCGCGAGGTCAAAACCACCCAGAACACCGATCTGGGCGTTGGTCACGAGGCCATCCAGCTTCTGTTCGGCGGCCTCGACCCCGCCCACTGCCTGATGAAAGCGCAGCGGGTCGGCCACACGCCACACGGCGAAGCCGACGAGGATGACGTTCTTCTTGTCGCGGGTGAGCATCTCGGTGTGAGCGGTGGAGAAGGTGCGCGCGCGCAGATCGACCAGGACCGCCTCTTCGACCGGCCAGGGCAGGCGCGGGTGCAGGCCGGGCGCGTCGAGCACCCGCACCGGATCACCAAAACGCGTGATGATCGCCGCGCTGCCCTCGCGAACCGGGGCGCTGGCGGCCCGCACAGCGAGCGCGAGCACGAGCACCAACCCGAGCCCCCGCCGGAGCCAGTCGATGGCGCGGTCGGCCGCGGGGCTGACCGAAACGGCAGGCCGCGCGCCGGTCGGGTCTAGGGTCTCAGCCACAGCTCACCCCCTTGCTGCTCGATGCGGTGATCGAGGATCACCAGGGGCTTGTCTTTCAGATGAAGCTCTTGGGCCTCGAGGCGCCGCCGCAAGCGGTACAGCTCCTCGTCGCCCCGGGCGGCGGCGCGCAGCCCCAAGAAGGCGGCGGCCGAGGCCTGGGCGGCCGAGACCCGGCGAGCTGCGTCGGCCTGGGCGAGGCTGCGGGCCTGGAGGGCGGCCGAGCGCGCGGCGGGCAGGCTGAGCGCCGCCGCGGCCTGCGCGCGTACGATGCGCGTCTGCTCGTCAATCTGCGCGCTGACCACGCTCTGGTACTCGACCGCCACAGCCACCGGCGGGTGCAGCGCGGTGAAGGTGAACTCGACCACCTGCACGCCGAGCCCACGTTGGTCGGCCGCGCGCTGGACCGCGGCCCGCACGTCGTCGGCGAGGTCGCGCACGCTCGCCGAGAGCACGCCGTCGAGGGTCTGGTCGACCGTGCGGCGGGTGACCGCCTCGTAGGCCAAGGCGCGCAGCGTGTCTTCGGGGTTCTGGGTACCGTAGAGCCACGCGCGCAGGTCGACGATCTGGTAGTGCAAGCGCCCGTCGAGGCTGACCAAGTCGCGCCCATCGCCGAGCAGCAGGGTGAACTCGGCGGCGCCATGCTGCCGCGCCCAGAGCCGGCTCTCGGGCCCCTCGGGCTCGGCCTCAGCGGGCTCGCCCTCGATCAGCCCGTGCCCCACGCCGATCGAGGCCACCCGACGCACCGGCGCGCGCCGTGCTTGGTCGATGGGCCAGGGCGCGAGCAGGTGCAGACCCGGCTCAAGCGGCGGCCCGGGCCGCGCGCGGCCAAAACGTTCGACGATGGCCTGCTCATCAGGCCGGAGCATCAGCAAGCCGCTGCTCAGCCAGCCGACCACGACACCGACCAGGGCGAGGGGCTGCAGCGCCCGGCGCAGCACGGTCAGCGCCCAGCTGCCCCGCAGGTCGAGGCCAAGCCCGCGCTGCAGCGCGCCGAAGATAGCGTCGACGGGGTTGTTCTGGGCGAAGGGCACCAAGACCAGCACGACCTGGGCGGCGGCAGGCGTGCCGCCCGCGGGCCCCCGCAGGCGCCACCAGCGCCAGAGCGCCGGGCTGGTGCGCAGGGCCGCTTCGGCGGCCCCGGGCAGCACGAGGCCCAGCTGCACGAGCGACAGGCCGACCTCGGCCCGCCCCAGGGCGGGCCACCGGAGCGCGGCGGCCCCAGCGCCGAGGCCGAGCAGCGCGAGCAGGGCCTGCAGCGCCGCCGCGCGGGCCCAGGCCGCCGCCGCGCGGCCGCCCGGCGAGGGCACCGCGCCGAAGAAGCGCACCACCGAGACCCACGCGGCCCCGCTCAGCGCCGCCCCGCCGAGCAGGCCCGCCCAGGCCCAGGGGCCGAGATCGCGCGCAGGCAGGATGTAGACGAGGCCCCACAGCGCGCCCGCGACGGCGAAGGCCGCGGCGAGCCAGAGCTGCAGCGCCCGGCGGTCGATCGCCGGCAGCAGGCCGCGCGGCCCGCCAACGGCGGGGCGCATCGAGAGCAGCGCAGCGGCGCTGACCAGCCCCTGCAGCCCGAGGCCGAGCAGCGGCCCCCGCCACAGGCCGCGGGCGCCCACCAGCGCGAGCACGGCGAGCAGCAGCCCCAGCAGGCCGATCCCAAGCAGGAGCCGCGCGGGCGCGCGGGCCGCGACGGGATCAGGGGCTGGCGCGGCGGGGGTGGTCAACGGGGCTCTCTGTGGGGCCGATCCTCCACCGGCGGGGGCGCGGTGGCAAGCGACCCTCACCTGATAGCCTGTTCACCATCTACCCGCAAGCGCGCCGCGTAGTCCTGGCTGCTGTCCGATGCCGGATGCGACTGCGCGGTGCTGTTCAGGTGAGCCACCCCAGCTCAGGCCCCGTACTTGACCGAGCAGCCATAGGGCTTGGTCTGGGGTTGCTTGGGGGCGCCACCCGCAAGAACAGAGTTCACTGCGTCATTCAGAAAATGGATCGGCGCAGCCCCTGGCGCCTTGCCCAGCGGCGCGTCGTCGACCCCGCCCCGGTACACGAGCGCGCCGGCCGGGTCGATCACGAAGACCTCGGGCGTAACGGTGGCGCCGTAGGCCCGGCCCACGGCGCCGCTCGGGTCCATCAGCACGGGGCGGGGCAGCGCGTGGCTGCCTTGGGCCCGCCGGTTGCGGTCAGCCCCGGCGCCCTGGGCGCCCGCCGTGTTGGAGTTGACGGTCAGCCACACCGCTCCCCGCGCCTCAAGCTCCGCGGGGAGCTTCTGCAGCGGGCCTTTTTCGTGGGCGTACTCCACAAAGGGGCAGTCGGGGTTGTACCACTCGACCACCACCACCTTGCCGCGGTGGTCGCTCAGCTTCACCGGCGCACCTTCGGCGTTGAGCAGCGCAAAGTCGGGCGCAGGCGCGCCGACCGCGGCCTTCGCGGCGGGGTCGACCAGCGGGGGCGGCGCGGGCGCAGCAGGCGTGGCCGCTTCACCGCCACCGCAGCCGACGCTGATCCACAAGGCGGCCATCCAGAGCAGGTTCTTGGGCACGAGGCACCTCCGCCGGGCGGCTAGCCCAGCCAGCGCGCCGCACCGCAAGGCCCCGCGAATTCCGCCCCGAAGCGCGCAGGGGCCCAGCTACGCTCCGGCCGGGCGCGCGGCGACGCTCCCTCCTCCCGTTGATCGCGGGCCGGCCCCCGGGCCACGGCCGCACCGGACGCCTCCCCATGAAGCCCCATCGCTGCGCCCTCCTCCTGCTGTTGGCGGGCTGCGTCGACTTGACTGGCGCCGAAAAAGCAACGCGCACCGGTGCCCTGCTCTCGGTCGACTGGTACGGCGAGACTGACGTGGTGGGGCTCCACCTTGAGCTCGAGCGGGTGGCCTGCGCGGCGACCGATGCCTTCTCCCCCGCCCGGGTCACCCACACGGTCGACTTGCTCGACACCGGGGCGCCGGGCCCCTTCGAGGCGCGGGCGGTGCGCACCGACCCCGCCAGCCGGCACATCTCGGCCGACCTCTTCGCGGCGGTCGAGCCGGGCTGCTGGGCGGTCCGCGCAATCCCCGTGCAAGAGCTCGGCGCCGAGGTCTGGGTCGCGTCGGCCGACTGCGGCCTCGCCGAGGGCGAAGTGGTGGTCGCCGATGGCCAGACCGCCGCGCTGACGCTGCTCAGCCAATGTGTGGGCGACGCGCGGGGCGCGCTCGACACCGTGGTCGCCCTCAACCACCCGCCGGCGATCACGCTGATCTGGCCCACAACCGACGTGGATGGCGATGGGTACGTCAATGACGACGATCCTGAGGCGGCCGCCGAGTGCGTGCCGGTCGAGCTCTGCGCCCAGGTGCAAGACCCCGACGACGACCCCATCGAGTTGGAGTGGCGGGCCCGCGGGGCCGAAGCGCACCGGCTCGACACGGGAGAGGCCGAGGTCGTCGGCTGGAGCGGCGGCGCGCGGGTCTGGCAGCAGTGCCTGACGCTGGTCCCCGGCGCAGCGGGCGCCGCCGAGCTTGAGGTCAGCGCTTGGGACCTCGGCCTCGAGGATGGCGCACAGGTGCGGATCGAGGCCCTCCTCGCCGCCGCCGGCGCGGCGGTCGAGAGCCGCGACACCGCCACCGCCGCCCTCACCGTCAGCTACGTCGATGACCCCCTCTGTTTTGACGAGAGCGGCGCGCTGGTGCGCCGACCCGGCGCCTCGATCAGCCGCGAGCCCGGCTGCGCGCCGACCCCACCCGAAGCGCACTACTGCGGCGGCGGCTGCGAAGATGACGTGCTCATCGACCAGCTCTGCGAGGGTGGGGCGCTCAAGGCGCACAGCCTCTACCCCTCCTGCGAGGTCGACGCGCCGCCGATCATCGAGCGCCTGCCCGGCAAACGTCCGGCCTTGCCCGACCTCTCCGCCTACGTCGTGGATGGCGAGCTGCTCGTCGTCCTCGGCAAGGCGCTCTTCTGGGACGCCCAGGTGGGCAGCGACGGGGTCGCCTGCGCGAGCTGCCACTACAGCGGCGGCGGCGACATCCGGCTGCGCAACGCGGTCAACCCGGGCCCCGACGGCGTCTTCGGCGGCGCCCCGTCCGGGCACCCGGTCTCGGGCCCCGATCAGCGCCTGACCGCCGACGCCTTCCCCTTCCACGCCCTCTCCGACCCCCTCGACCGCCGCTCGAGCATCCTGCGGACCACCGACGACCGGGCCAGCTCCGAAGGCAGCGCCGGCTCCACCTTCGTGGCCGCCGAGCCGGCGGCCGACCGCTGCACCCCGCGGACCACCGGCCCCTTCTACTGGAGCGACCTGCGGCTGCGCCAAGTCGAGCCCCGCAACAGCCCGACGGTGATCAACGCGGTCTACAACTTCCGCAACTTCTGGGATGGCCGCGCGAACAACGTCTTCAACGGCAGCGACCCCTTTGGTTTGCGCAGCGCCAACGCCGACCCCCGGGTGGGCGCGCTGGTCGCCGACGAGCGCGCCTGGGACACCACCGCTGGCGGCTGGGTCTGGGCGCTCGAGCGCGAGCGGGTGCGGCTGCTCGACGCCAGCCTCGCCTCGCAAGCGGTCGGCCCGCCCCTGTCAGACTTCGAGATGTCCTGCGCGGGGCGGAGCTTCGCCGACATCGCCCGGCGCCTCTATGGGCTGCGGCCGCTGGCCAACCAGCAGGTCCACGCCGAAGACAGCGTGTTCAGCGCCTTTCCCGAGCTACAGCGCGCCGATGGGCTCGGGCTCGACACCACCTACGCCGACCTCATCGAGGCCGTCTTCGAAGAGCGGCTCTGGCAGGGCGAAGGCCGATGGAGGGTCAGCGCCGACGGCCGGCTGAGCGCCGACAGCGCCGGCTACACCCAGATGGAGCACAACCTCGCGCTCTTCTTCGGGCTGGCCGTGCAGGCCTACGAAGCCACGCTGATCAGCGACCAGACGCCTTTTGACCTCAACGAGCTGAGCCCCGCCGAGGCCCGCGGGCTGGCCGTCTTCGTGGGCCAGGGCAAGTGTGTGAACTGCCACAATGGCCCGCTGTTCACCAGCGCCGCTTGGTCACCCGACAGCGTCAGCGGCGGCTTTAAGCAGGTCGAGCGCATGATCATGGGCGATGACAACCCCGCCCTCTACGACAACGGCTTCTACAACATCGGCGTGCGCCCGACGGTCGAGGACATCGGCGTGGGCGCCGAGGACCCCTTCGGCAACCCGCTCTCCTTCTCGCGCCAGTGGCTGGACTGGAAGAGCGGCGGGGCCCGCCCCATCGACCCGGGGGTCGAGAGCACCGACGCCTGCGCCTTTGACGTGCCCTTCAACACCCGCGGCGACTGCAGCCCGCGCCGGCGTGATCTGCCCGCCCGCGTGGCGGTCGACGGGGCGTTCAAGACGCCGACGCTGCGCAACGTCGGCCTCAACCCGCCCTACTTCCACAACGGCGGCACCGCCGATCTGCACGGCGTGGTCGACTTCTACAACCGCGGCGGCGACCGCCGGGGCGACGCCCGCACCGGCGACACGACCGGCCTCGGCGCCGTGCGGAGCAACCTCGACCCCGACATCACGCGGCTCGGCCTGAGTGACGACCAGCGGGACGATCTGGTGGCCTTCCTGCTCGCGCTGACCGATCCCAGGGTGGCCTGCCACGCGGGGCCCTTCGACCACCCCGCCCTCACCTTGACCGAGGGCTCGACCCGGGCGGACAGCAGCCCCCGCGACGGGATCGCCGACGACCGGCGCCGCACGCTGCCGGCGGTCGGCGAGGCCGGCCTGAGCGGGATCGGGCGGCCCTGCCAAGCCAACTCGGGCGATCTTTTCGGCGCGATGCAAGACCGCTTCGACGTGATCACCCGCTGAGCCAGCCGGCCAATCCGCGCGAAGATGACCACCTACACGTCATCTTCACCCCACCATCCGGGCTTGCCCGCGGCGGGCGCTAGCGGCCCCTTCGGTCCCCAGGATCAACCCTGAAGGCAATTGCGCGCCCCTGCACTGTTCGCCGGCCGGTCGAATTCCGATGAGGGGAGGGAGCCCAGCGACGAAGACGACGCGAACGGCGGCGACGACCGCGTCGACAGGTGGAGGCCCCCCGGCCGCGCCTGGGCTCTGGAGACCCTGATGACGCCCGACCTGCATCGACCAGGACCGCGAACCCCTCAAGGAGAAATCCGACAAAAATCGACATCCCCTCCCCCGACTCCCCTGGAGCTCCCCATGCCCGCGGCCCTGCCCCCCTTCCTCTTCGTCGGCGCGGTGCTGCTCATGACCGCGGGCCTGCTTGAGGGGTGGCTGGACATCGCGGAGGGGTCGCTGATCCTGGCGAGCCTCACAGGCGCCTGGTTGATCTGGTGGGTGAACTTCGGTGAACAGGCCGCAGGGCCTGAGGAGGTGCTGCATGCCCAGTGAGCCTGTCCCCGCCGGCCCCCGCGCCGCGCCCGCGCCCACGCCGATCGGCGAGGAGCCCGAAGAGCCCCCAGAACGCCGCGCGGCCCGCCCGCCCCGCGCGCCGCCCCGCTCGGGGGGCGCGCCGCCGCCGGGCCGCTCGCTCAGCGCCGCGTCGACTCCGCCTCGGGGCTGAGCGCGCCAAACACCGCCGCCGCCCGCGCCTCTGCGACGCGGGCGCGCCGGCCCCACCCAAGCCCGGCCCAGGCACGGCCCGCCGCCGCCCACGCCGCAGCGCAGGCCTCGGCCGCGCCCGCTGCGCTGGCCGCCCGGGCGCAGCGCTCGGCGAGCTCGGCCACCTCGGGGTCGAGCAGGGCCTCGGCCCGCCCAGGGCCCTGCGCCCACCGGGCCGCGCAGCCCGCGCCGTCGCCCTCGGCGAGGGCGAGCCAGCTGAGGATGGCCCACCAGAGGCCATCTTCACCAACCCCCGGGCCCAAGGGGAGGGCCTGGCGGGCCGCCCGCAGCCGGCCGCGCTGCAGCTCGACCTCGACGAGGTGCAGCTGCAGGCGCGGCAAACCGGGGTGGCCGATCGCCGCGAGCCGCTGGCGGGCGGCGTCGAACCAACGGGCCGCCTCGGCGGGCCGCCCCGAGAGGCGGGCCACCTCGCCGAGCCCCGCCCAGGCCGAGGCGGGCTCCTGCCGCTCGGCGGCGCGGGCGTACAAGCCGCGGGCCAGGCGCAGCTGGGCCTCGGCCTGGGCGCGGTTGCCCTCGCGCTGGTTGTGCTGGGCGCGGGCGAGCAGGCAGCTGGCCGCACCAAAAGGTTCATCGGTGGACTGGAAGTGCACCTGGGCGGCGGCGAGGCTGGTGTCGACCGCCGCGCCCCGGTGGCCGGCGGCCACCTCGAGCAGGCCGAGGTCGCGCCGGCACCAGGCGAGGCTGTCGGGCTCGCCGACCCGCAGCGCGTGCTGGAGCGCGTCTTTGGCGTAGAGCAGCGCTTGGTGGGGCCGATCCTCGACCTGGGCGATCCGGCTCTGCTCGCGCAGGGCCTGGACCAGCAGCGCCCGATGCTGGTGCTGGCGGGCGCCCACCGCCGCCCGATCAGCGGCCACCCGGGCCTCATCCCAGGCGCCCCGCCGGCGGGCGACGCGGGCCTCGGTCAGCCAGCCCTGCACCCAGCGCGGGTCGGCCGGCGGCGCGTGCGCGCCCGCGAGGGCCTGCGCCCGCGCGCGCAGGGCGTCGGCGGCGAGCAAGAAGTCACTGTCGAGGACCGCGCGCCAAGCGCCTTCGTCCAAGGGCCCCACCGCCCGATCCGGCTGGCCGAGGGCCAACAACAGCCGCCCCGCCCGCAGGCGCGCGGCGGGCCGGGGCAGCAGGGCCTCGACGCAGGCCGCCCGCGCCCGCCCGAGGCGCCCTGCGACCTCGGCCTCAGCCAGCACCGCCTCGCGCAGCAGGGCGTGGGCGAAGCGGAAGGAGCCGGGCGCACCCGCGGCCTCGGGCAAGGCGAGGCCCGCCGCGGCGAGGTGATCGAGCAGGGCTGCGCAGCGGGCGCCGCCGCCCCCGCCTGCCGCGGCGACCCACTCATCACCATCGACCTGAAAGCCCAGCACTGCGGCGATCTCGATGAGGTCCCGCGCCCCCTCACCCGCCCGGCGCAGGGCCGGCGAGAGCCGCGCCCGCCAGGTCGCGGCCAGATCGGCGGGCAGGCTGCGCTCGTCGCCCGCCCGGGCCAGCCGCGGCCCCTCGGCCCGGAGCTGCCCCGCGTCGACCCAGATCTCGAGCAGCTGCAGGAGCAGCAGCGGGCTGCCCTGGGCGCGCAGGGCGAGCGTGTCGAGATCGGCCTCGGGCAAGGGCAAGAGCTGCGCGGCGAGCTGGCGTTGGTGCCCGGGCAATAGGGGCGCGAGCTGCAGGTGGGTCGAACCAGCGGCCGCCGCCCAGGGGGCCAGCGGGCCCAGCGGCGCCCCCGCCCGCAGCGTCGCCGCGGCGAGCACGGGGGGCCCGCCGCCCTGCCGCTCGAGCAGCTGGGCCAGCACCCCGGCGGCGTCGGCGCCCCACTGCAGGTCTTCGAGCAGCAGCACCGCCGGCCGATCCCCCGAGAGGGCCCGCAGCAGCCCGAGCAGCGCGCCCACGCGGTCAAAACCGGCGTCGGCGGCGCCCCCGAGGCCGGCCAGCCGCCGCAGCGCCCGCGGCTCGAGGCCGAGGCGCTGGGCCTGTGCGTCGACCCGGCCGAGCACCGCCTGCGGATCGGCGTCGAGGGGCCCCCACAGCCCGAGCCAGCGCCGCACCGCCGCGGCGAGCCCCGCGTCAGGGCCCGGCGGATCAGCGTGCTGGACGGTGTAGACATCGGCGAGCCCCTGCTCGCTGAGCTGCTCGGCCAGCCAGCGCAGCAGGGCCGACTTGCCCGCGCCAGGCGCGCCCTCGACCACACACAGCACCGGCGCGCCCCCCAAGCCGGCGACCGCCGCGGCCCAGAGCGCGCACTGCTCGGCCTCGCGGCCCATGAGCGGCGGCTGGCGCAGGCGAAACAGCCCCAGCCCGGCGCCGCCCGCGGCGCGCGGCGTCGGGCTGACCAGCGGGGGCTCGGCGGCCGGGGGCGCGGGGCGCGCGGCGAGGCGCAGCGCCGGCCCGGTCATGGGGCCCGCGTCGACGGCGAGCAGGGCCCGCAGGGCGTCGGCGGCCCGCCGGGGGCGGTCGCGCGGATCGGGCTGCAGCAGCCAGCTCAGCCAAACGTCGAGGCCCGCGGGCACCGAATGGCGGGCGAAGAAGGCCGGCAAGGGCTGCTCGCGCAGCTCACGCAGCAGTGTGGTGAAGCCGTGGCCGCCCCCCCAGGGCGGCGAACCGCAGCACAGCGACCAAGCGAGGCAGCCGACGGCGAAGAGGTCGGTCCACGGGCCAAACTGCTCATCGAGGCCGCTGAGCTGCTCGGGCGACATGTAGCCAGCGGTGCCCACGACCACCGCGCGGTCGTCGGGGTCGGGAGCCTCGGCCACAGCCCGGGCCAGCCCGAAGTCGACTAGGACCACCCGCCCCGGATCGTCGTGGTGGTAGTCATTCTCAACGAGTACGTTCGCCGGCTTGATGTCGCGGTGCAGCAGGCCGCGGGCGTGGCTGTGGGCCAAGCCGCGCAGCATGCCGACCAGCACGCCGCGCACATAGGGCCACCGGGCGCGGCCCCGGGCCGGGCTGAGCGAGGCGCCGCGCACCCGCTCCATCGCCAGCCAGAGGCTGCCCGGGCCAAAGCCGCCCTCGACCGCCGCGGCCGCCGCGGCCCCCGGCAAGACCAACTCGTGGTCGAGCTCGCCCTGATCATAGACCTCGACGATGTTCTCGTGCGAGAGGCGGGCGACCGCACGGACCTCTTCTTGGAAACGCAGGCGCGACCAGCGGTCGGCCACCGAGGCCCGCGGGAGCAGCTTGATCGCCACCGGCGCGCTGCTGCCGGCGAGGCGGGCCGAGAAGACCGCCCCCATGCCGCCCTGACCGAGCGGGGCCTCGAGCCGGTAGGCGCCGACCGCGCCGGCTTCGGGGCGCGCGCCGCCGCCCGCCTCACCTGGCCGCTCTGCTGGCCGCGCTCCGCTGGTCGCCATGCCCACCCCCGACCAGGCTACCATAATCTGTCAGCATACCGCCGGTCAACACCTGAACAAGATCACGGGGTGCCCGCCGGGCCCGCCGGCGCCGCCGCCCGCACCCGGCGCTGCGCCGCGACCAGCGCCGGGCTCGGCCCGTGCCGCGCGGCGGCCGCCTCGAGCGCCGCGCGGGCGCCCTCCACGTCCCCCTGCTCGAGCAGGAGCAACGCGAGATCAGCGGCTGCGCGCCCCATCACCGCGCCCAGCGCCGCGTCGGTGGCGGTCAGCGGCCGGGCGCTGCGGGGCGCGGGCTTGGCGGCGAGCAGGGCGCGCAGGCCCTCTGCGGCCTCGGTCTTCGGGCCCCAGCGCAGCGCGAGCAGGGCCAAGGCGGGCTCGCCCGGATGGGCCCGCTGCAGCTGGGCCAGCGCGGCCAGGGCCGCCGCGTGGCGCCCGGCCCGCCAGTCCGCCTGGGCGGCGGCGAGGGCCTCGCCAAGGCCGCCGGGCGGCGGGGGCCCGCCCACATGCAGCCCAGGCAGGCCATGCTCCGCGGCCGAGGTGGCCCCGGCCCGCGCCCCCCTGCGCGGGGGCGCCGGCGCGGGCGCGCAGGCGGGATCGGCGGGCTCCGCGCCCCTTCGCAGGGCCTCCGCGCAGGCCGCGGCCGGGTGGCCGGCCGGCAGCAGCTCGGCCGTGCGCGCCGCCGCCTCGAGCTCCCCCTGGGCGAGCTGCAACCAGACCCGCAGGGCCCGCGGCTCGGGGGCCCGTGGGCGCCGCCGCTCCCACCCGGTCAGCCGCGTGGCGGCGCGGTCCAGCTCCCCCGCCCGCAGCTCCAGCTCCACCGTCAGGGCGAGCAGCTCCGGTCGATCAGGCCACCGCCGCAGCAGCAGCGCCGCCTCCACCGCGGCCCGCCGCGGCTCCACCTGTCCCCGCTGGGCGATGCCCTCGAGCTGCAGCGCGCCGCAGGCGCTCGGCCGGGCGGCGAGGCGCTGGGCCCAGGTCCGATCCGCAGGGGTGGCGGCAGGGTCCCGCAGGGCGCTGAGCGCGCGCCGCTCCCGGCCGCCGCAGGACCACCGGGCCGCCCAGCCGACGCGGGGCATGAGCAGGCCCACGACGAAGACAACGCCCAGAAGGGCGATCCCGAGGCGCCCCGCGGCCGAGGCGGGCACGCTCAGGGCTCAGCCGGGCGGTCCGGCGGGGCGTCGGGCGCAGGGGGCGCGGTGCCCGCGGCGGCGGCCTCACGCTCAAGGCGCATGCGCTCGCGGCGCTCCCAGAAGTTCTCGCGGTCGGGCGCCTCGGGATCGGGCGGCGGGTGCGAGATCGGGCAGCCACCCGGGCCCGGCTTCTCGCCGTCGAGGAAGGGCGCGCCGATCATCCGGCAGGTGCCGTTGCCGTGCTTTCCGGTCTGGGTGCACACGGCGACCCCCCGGGTCTTGACGCCGCCGAAGTCTTTTTGCGCCACCCCACGGTGCACGGCGTTGGCCCACCAGCCCCAGACCGGGGCGGCGAAGTCCGAGGCGCTCGCGCCGATCCGCTCGGGCTGGTCGTAGCCGAGCCAGAGCGCCGCCGCGTAGGTCGGGGTGCCGCCGATGAACCAGAGGTCCTTCTCGCTGTCGGTGGTGCCGGTCTTGCCGATGGCCGGGCCGCCGTAGCCGCCCTTGCCCAAACCACCGCGGCTGGCCCCGCCGGTGCCGTACTCGATGACCAGCCGCATCAGGCCGCGGGTCAGGGCGGCGTCTTCGGGCCGCATCACCTGGGCGCGCTCACCCTCGGGGGCGACGCGAACGGTGCCGCCGACGTCGATCGCGGTGACCACAGGCCGGCCCGAGGCGAGCTTGCCCCCGCCGATGACCGTGGCGACGAAGCGGGCCTGCTCGAGCGGGGTGACCTCGGCCGAGCCCAGCGCCAAGCCGAGCTCATCGCGCCAGTGGCCGGTCTCGTAGCCGAGGCTTTTTGCGAAGGCCTTGAGCGGCACCGGGCCGCCGCTGGCCTCGAGAACGCTGGCCGTGGCGACGTTCTGGCTCCACGCGAGGCCCATGGCCAAGGAGCTGGTGCTGCTGTAGTCGCCCGAGATGTTCCGGGGTGACCAGCCGTCGGTGTTCGGAAAGACGTGCTTGTCGTTGCGGACGGTGCTCGCGGCGTTGAAGCGGCGGCTGCCGTCGGGCGCGCGCAGCGAGAAGGCGTGGGCGTAGGTCAGCGGCTTGAGGCTGCTGCCCGCCTGGCGCCGGGCCTGGGTCGCCCGGTTGAAGTCGGTGGGGAGGCGCTGGCTGCCGCCATAGGCCGCGACCAAGTAGCCGCTGACGCTCGACACCACCGCGCCGGCGCCCTCGAGCGGCTGCTTGCGGCGCCCGACCGCGCCCTCCAAGAACTTGAGGCCCTGCGGGATCACCGTGTCTGAGCTCTCTTGGGCGACCAGATCGAGGGCGGTGAACACATCGAGGCCGCTGCCATAGACGAGGCCCGGGTCGAGGTTGGCCTCGAGCCACTGGCGGGTGGCCTGCAGGTAGGCGGCGTAGCGGTCGGCGGGGAGCTGATGGCGGCGGGCGACCACCGGCTCGGCCAAGGCGGCCTGCACCTCGGCGGCGGGCCAGCCGAGCTCGGCCATGGTGCGGAGCGTGCGGTCGCGGCGCTCTTTGGCGACCTCGGGGTGCTTCTCGGGGGAGAAGCGGCCCGGCGCAGGCAGGATGCTGGCCAGGGTCGCCGCTTGGCCGAGGCTCATGTCGCGGGCGCTCACCCCGTAGTAGTACCAAGACGCGGCTTCAAAGCCGCAGATGCTCATCGAGCCGTCTTGGCCGAGGTAAGGTGCGTCGAGATAGATCTGCAGGATGGTGTCTTTGCCCAGCTCGGTGTCGATGGCCAGCGCGGCCATCATCTCACGGAGCTTTCGCTGCAGGGTCTTCTCTTTGTCCTGCGAGAGGTTGCGCACCACCTGCATGGTCAGGGTGCTCGCCCCCTGCTGGACGCCGACCCCGCGGGCGTTCGCATACGCCGCCCGGGCCATGCCGCTGAAGTTGACGCCGTGGTGGTCATAGAAGGCGCGGTCTTCAGCGGCGAGCAGCGCGGCGATGAGGTGGCGCGGCGCCTCGTTCAGCGGCAGATGCCAGCGCAGCTCGGCGTCGGGGCCCATGAGCGTTCCGATCTGCACCGGCTCGAGCGCGAGCGGCCGCGACCAGCCCTGCTCACCCGGCGGCTGGGGGCCCTCAGCGAAGAGGCCGCCGCGCAGCGAGACCGTGCCGGTCTTCGTGCAGACCTCGCCGGGGCGCTTGGGCGGGCAGGCCTCGACATAGCCGCGGGCGCGGGCCTCGAGCACGAGGCGCTCTTTGCTCGTGCCCTCGAGCGGGACGGCGTCGCTCCACACCCGGCCCGGAAAACTCCAGCCGGGGTGCGCGACGTCGTGGCGGAGGTGGGCCTGCGCCATCTCGACCGCCTCGTCGCGGGCCAAGATCCACCGTGGCCACGCCACCACCGCGAAGGTGATGGTGAACCCCACGACGAACATCGCGAAGGTGCGCGCGAGCGCGATGAGGATGCGCACCGGCAATGAACGGCTGGTTGCCACGTGTCGCCCTCCGCGAGGCCAGCGCCAGCCCCCGCCGGCCGCCCTGCTATTCCAGCGGCGGGGCCCCGTCCGCACCGCTGCCCAGCGAGGGTGGGCTGCGCGCGGCTATCGTCACACGGGCCCCGGCGGGCGGGCGTAAGGGTCGGGCTCAAGGGGCGTTGCGCGGCGGCGCGAGGCGCTGCGTTAGAGGCGCGGGTGGAGGTCGGGTTGCGGCAGCGGGTCTGGGAGTGGCTGCGGGACACGCTGCAGGCCTCAGGGACGACGATCTTCGTCTCCCTCTGGTTCATTCTGCCCCTGCTGGCGCTCTTTTGGCGGCCCGAGCTGCCCGTCTTCGAGATGCCCGAGGGCCCGCCCCGCGCGGTGGTCTACCTCCAGAACATCCCCGAGGATGACCTCTACGTCGACATCGTCGATGAGCCGACGGGCGACCCGGTGCAGCAGGTCGACGAGGCCCCCGCCGCCCCGCCGCCGCCGCCCAAAGACGAGCCGCCGCCCCCCGAGCCGCAGCCGCAGACCGCCGCCCCGCCGCCGCCGGCCGAGCCTCCGCCGCCGGACGCGCTGGTGATCACCGACCCAGCCGCCGCCCCTCCCGAAGAGCCGCCCGAGGAGCTCCCCGAGGTGCCCGAGGACGCCGTCGCGGCCCTCGACGACCTGCTCGACGACGATGACGCCGACTCCACCCAAGAAGCCCAGCTCGACGAGGACCCGCAGAGCCCCCTGGCCAAGGCCAAGAAGCGCAAGGCCAAGAAGCGCAAGAAGCAGAAGTCCAAGAAGGAGTGTCAGCCCGACGTGCCCGGGGTCGAGGCCCTCGGCGACAACCAGTTCATCGTCGAGCGCGCCATTATCGACTACTACGCCAGCCACCTGATGGAGGCCGCCCGCCTCGCCCACGTGGTCTGGGCCAAGGACAAAGAGGGCGAGACCATCGGCTTTAAGATCGTGCGCATCACCTGCGGGAGCGTGCTGCACGAGGCCGGCTTCAAGAACGGCGACGTCATCCTCTCGCTCAACAACAAGTCGGTGAAGACCATCCCGCGGGCGCTGCTGGCCTACCGCGACCTGCGGAAAAAGAAGAAGCTCAAGGTCTCGATCGAGCGCAAGAACGTCGGCCCGATGGTCCTCGAGTACAAGCTCATCTGAGAGGCGGTCCGCGGCCGCCGCCCGGGTGGCCGCCGCGGCCCGCGCGCGCCGCCCGCTCAGTCGCGCAGGTAGGGGTAGCCGGCCGGCTTGACCACAAAGACCGAGCAGGGCGCCTTGTGCACGAGGCGCTCGGTGTCGCTGCCGACCAGCAGGCCCTTGAGCCCGCCCGCGCCGCCGTGCGTGCCCGCGACCACCAGATCGACCTGGTTGTCGTCGATGATCTGCAGGCAGACCTCGAGCCAGTCGCCGCCGCTCACGTAGGTGCGCAGGTTGGGCAGCACCAGGGCCTTGCCCGCCGCGGCCGCCCGGTCGAGCTCTTGGGCGAAGGCGCCGCGGATGCTCGCCTCATGGGCCTCGATGGCGTTCATGATGGTCGAGCCGTGGGGGGCGGTCTCCATCCGCCGCTGCAGCTCGGTGTCGAGGTCGGGCTGCACGTGCAGGCCGATGATCTCGCAGCCCTGGTTGTCATTGGCCACCTGCAGGGCGGCCGAGATGGCGGCGTGGGCGACGTCGGAGAAGTCGATGGGCACGAGGATGCGCTTGACGCTGAACATGGAGGGCTCCTGCGGTCGGCGGGGCGCTCGGCCCCGGGGTTGAGGGAGCCCCTTGAGCAAGCGCCGTGCCACGCCCAGAGCCGCGCGTTCATCGCGCTCCTTCCCCCTGCCTGTGCGAAAGTCCACAGCCTCATGCGCGCGGGCGCCCAGGCGGCGGTGCCCCGCCCCGGCCCGGTTAGGGCGCCCCATGCCCTCTGCGACCACCGACCCCGACCTGCGCGCCGCCTTGGGCGAGCTGCCGACCCTCCCGCCGGTCGCCTCGCCCGCCGAGCTTGAGCGCCTGTACGCGCTCTTCGGGCCGCTCCGGGCCCTGTTCCGCCCGACCTTTGACGGCTGGGCGAACATCCCGACCGAGCGGCCGCTGCTCTTTGTGGGCAACCACACGCTCTACGGCGTGATCGACAGCCCCCACCTGTTTTTCGAGCTGCACCGGCGCGAGGGCATCTTCCTGCGCAGCCTCGGAGATCACGCCCACTGGGCCATCCCCGGCTGGCGCGAGCTGCTCTCCCGTTTTGGCGCGGTCGACGGCACACCCGAGAATTGCGCGGCCATCTTCGCTTCGGGCGGCAGCGTGCTCGTCTTCCCCGGCGGGGCGCGCGAGGCCTTCAAGTCGCCCGCGCAGCGCTACCAGCTGCTGTGGGACAAGCGCCTCGGTTTTGCCCGCATGGCCCTGCTGCACCGCGTGACCATCGTGCCCTTCGCCGCTTTGGGGGCCGACGAGATCTTCGACATCGCGCTGGACAAAGGTGCCCTCCAGGCCGGCCCGCTGGGCGGCCTCATCGAGGCCCTGCGCGTGCGCGAGGACCTCATCCCCCCGCTGCCCCGCCTCAGCCGCAGCGCGCTCCCGCGGCCGCAGCGGCTCTACTTCCGCTTCTGCCCGCCGGTCCACACCCGCCAGTACGGCGGCGCGGTGACCGACGAGGCGGCGACCGCGGTGCGCGACGAGACCAAGGCGGCCATCGAGGGCGCCCTCGACGACCTGCACCGCCTGCGCGAGAGTGACCCGATGGCCGATCTCTCGCGCTGGGTGGGGCGCCGGCTGGGCGAGGGCCTCAGCCGCTTCATCCCCAAGGGCAGCGGTCGCTGAGAATAGCGCCGCCGCCGGTCAACACGCTCAGCCCTTGTCGGCCTTGGGCGTCTTGGGGCCCGAGGGGGGCAGCTCGGGCTTGGCGACGTAGGCCGCGTCGACCGTGCCCTCGAGCGCGCCGAGGAAGGTGACGATCTTGCCGGCGGTGGCGGCGTCGATGTCCTTGCCCAGCTGGTGCTTGGCCATCAGGGTGACGGCCTGGTCGAGCGTGGTGATGCTGCCGTCGTGGAAGTAGGGCGCGGTCTTGGTCACGTTGCGCAGGCTCGGGGCCTTGAAGACCATCTTGTCGGTCTCGACCTTGGTGAGGTCGAAGCGGCCCATGTCTTTGGTCTCGTAGGGGACCGCCTGGCCGAGCTTGAAGTAGCCCGCGCCGCCCACGCCCACGCCGCTGTGGCAGGCGATGCAGCCGGTGTCGACGAAGGCCTCGAGACCAGCGAGCTGCTCGGCGTTCAGCGCCTTGGTGTCGCCGCCGAGGAACTTGTCGAAGGGCGAGGGGGTGACCAAGCCGCGCTCAAAGGCGCCGATCGCGTTGGCCATGTTGTCGTAGGTGATCGGGTCGGGCTGGTCGGGGAAGGCCTTCTTGAACGGCTCTTCGTAGCCGGGGATGGACTTGAGCACGGCCACGACGCTGGCCTCGTCCTTCATCGCCATCTCGACCGGGTTGAGCACCGGGCCCTTGGCCTGGGCCTCGACGTCGGCGGCGCGACCGTCCCAGAACTGGGCGATGTGCAGGGCGGCGTTGAGGGAGGTCGGCGAGTTGCGCCCACCGAGCTGGCCTTTATGACCGGTGGAGGTGGGCTTGTTGTCGACCCCGAAGGTGGCGAGGTCGTGGCAAGAGTTGCAGGAGAGCTCCTGGTTCTTGCTCAGGCGGGTCTCGTAGTAGAGCGCGCGGCCGAGCGCGATCTGGTCGTCGGTGGCGCGCACGCCGCCCTTCTCCATAAAAGTGGGCAGGGGCTGGAAGAGGCCCTTGGCCTTGCCGAGCAGGGCCTCGGCCTTCTGCTCTTCCGGCGACTTGACCGGAGCGGCCGGGGCCGGCGGCGCCGGGGGCGCGGGCGGCGGCGGAGGGGGCTCAGCTTCGCAGGCCACGAGGAGGGTCAGGCCCAAAAGGGCGGTCAGACGGAGACGATCCATGGAGGCTCCAGCCGCCTCGGCGGCGCAGGGGGAGAGAGGCTTGGGGGTCCGGCCGCGGGCGGAGCAGCCATCGGCCCCAGAGCCCCCCGCCTAACCGGGGGCCTGCGCCTTGCCGCGAACGAAGCGCGCCACGGCCTCTACGTGGTGGGTCTGAGGGAAGAGGTCCACCGCGGCCAGGGACTCCATCCGCCAGCCGCCCGCCTCGAGGATCGGCCGGTCGCGGGCCAAGGACTTGGGCCCGCAGGCCACATAGACGAGCACGTCCGCGTCGAGCTGGGCCAAGAAGCGCGCCGCCTTGGGGTGCAGGCCCACCCGCGGCGGGTCGACCACCACGTGCCGGGCGCCGGTCGGGCCCAGGGCGGGCAGCACCTCTTCGACGGGGCCCACCTCCCACCGCCCTGAGACGCCGTTCTGCGCGGCGTTCTCGCGGGCCTGGGCCACGCTGCCCGGGTGCAGCTCGACCCCCACCACCGAGGCGAACCAGTGGGCCAGCCACAGGCCGATGACCCCGGCACCGCAGTACAGATCGAGCACCGGCCCGGGCTGGACCGTGGGGGTCTCGCCGAGCAGGGCCCGCTCAATGACGCCGAAGAGAAGCGCCGCGCCGGCGGTGTTCACCTGGAAAAATCCATCGTGTGGCAGGGTCAGGGTCAGGCGCTCGAGCGCGAAGCGCAGCGTCGGGCTGCCGTGCAGCACCGCCGCCACCGGCCCCGCAACGACGTCGGCCACGCCATCATTGATGATCCAGACGACGCCCTCGACGTGGGGCAGGGCCACGATCTCGGCCGCCACCGCGTCGAGCTCGGCCCGGGTGGCCGCGCTGGTCGTGACCAGGCCGACCAGCAGCCGCGGCGCGACCGGATCACCGCAGTCGCGCAGCACGAGGTTGCGCCAAACGCCCACGTGGGCCTTCGTGTCCCAGGCGGGGCCGAGCTGCAGGGCCGACACCCGCTGGATCACGGCCTGCATGGCCGGGGTGCCTAAGGGGCAGCCGTCCACCGGCACGACCTTGGCGAACCAACCCGGCGGGTGAAAGCCGAGGAAGGAGCCGCGGACCGGCGCGTGGGCCCCCTCTGGATCGGCGAGGCGGGCCGCCCGCTCCTCGTCGCCCTCAAAAGCCTGCACCGAGAAGCTGAGCTCGAGCTTGTTGCGGTAACCATAGGCCTCGGGCGCGCCGACGATGGCGTGCCGCAGCACCGTGTCGTCGCCTTCGAGCTCGACGAGGCGGGTGAGCAGGGCGTCTTTGGCCGCCCGCTGCGCGGCGAGCGGCATCTCTTGCAGCTGGCAGCCACCGCAGCGGCCAAAAGCCGGGCAGGCCGGCGTCACCGCGTCGGGCGCGGGCTCGACCACGCCGAGCCGCACCCCGAGGCCACCTTTGCTCGGCCGCACGAGCAGGCGGGCGCCCACCGGCGCGCCGCGCACGAGCAGCTCTCGCCCGCCCTCGGACCGGCCGCGGGTCTGCTTCTCCTCAAGCCGGTCCATGGTGAGGGTGAGGGGCGGGCGCGGGGCGCGGTCTCGGCGGGACATGGGGGCTCCAAACGGGGGCGGCGCATAGCCCTGCCCCCGCCGCCGGGCCGCTCAGTCGAGCGTCAGGCGCAGCTCGACCAAGGCGGGGTCGGCGGCGATGGCCTCGGCCGAGAACAGCGCCGGGCGCAGCTGTTCGGTGCCGTAGACCGCGGTCTGGTCGTCGCGGTGCGGGCTGCCGTCGACCTCGCTCTGGCTGTAGGTCATCACGGCGCGGGCCTCGGGGCCGTCTGCGCCGTACTGCACGGCCATCACGAAGGAATTGCCGTAGTTCATGGTGTAGCCGGCGGTGGTCAGGTCCGAGTCGGCGTTGAGCACCGCGGCGCGGCTGCCCTCGGTGAGCAGGGTGCCGCTGCCCGCCGACCAGGTGGCGATCTGGATGACGCCCTCGGGGTCGGTGCCGCCCGGCACAGGGATCGGCGCGTCGCCGAGCTGCATGTGCTGGGCGGCGCGCAGCGCGGCGTCGGGGGCGAGCCCGGCCTGGGCCAAGCGGGCCACGGCCAAGGCCAGCGCCTCGGCCAAGGCGGCGTCAGCCTCGGCGCCCTCGGCCAGGGCAGCGGGGGTCTCGACCGCGCGGGCCGGGTCGAAGCCCTCGGCGAAGAGGCGCCCCGCGGCGAAGCCCTCGGAGTAGTCGTACACGCCGCTGTTCACGAGCTCACGCCACAGGGGCGCGCCCGGGTCGTCGAGGCGCACCGTGCCGCCCCAGCCGGCCAGCGCGGCGCAGGCCGGCGCGAGGTCGACCGAGACATCGGCGCCGCTGACCCGCACCACCTGCGGGCTCGGCAAGGTCAAGCAGCGCTCGGCCACCCCCGCCCGCAGCAGCTCGGCGAGCATGCCCCGCCCGCCCAGCGCAGCGCCCTCGAGCTCGGCCAAGCTGAGCTTGCCGTCGGCGCCGACCGCCGAGGCCTCGCCCCGCTCGCTCAGGTACAGCGCGTTCATGCGCGTGCGCGGAGAGCGGGCGGTGCGCTCGGGCCCATAGAGGGCGTTGTAGCCCTCGAGCGGCGCGGCGGGGTTGCTGAGCCAATGGTTGTCATTGGCGTTGTAGACGAAGTCGTCGCGGGTCAGCTGGGGCATGGCCGACCAAGGGATGAGGCCCGGCGCGCGGGACCCCGCCTCGACCACCGGGTCGAAGGCGGTGTCGGCGGCGTTGGCGACGTAGACGCCATAGTCAGCGAACAGCCCGGCGAGCACCTGCTCATCGACGTAGCTGCGCCAGGCGGCGAAGGTCTCGGCGCTCCAGTTGGGGACGGCGCTGCTGTCGATGTACCAGGCCTCACCCTCTTTGCTGGCCGCCATCGTGTGCACCCAGGGGATGCCCAGGTGGCGCTCATGCGCCGCCTGGAACTCGGCCAGCGAGCTCGCCCGGTTCATGTCGAACCAAGTGGGCAACATTTCGAGGTTGTTCTCATTGGCGTCCATCAGGGCAAAGGCGTTGAGCGGCGTCCAGCCGACCACCGGCGCGTTCATCACCCAGCCGAAGTCGCTCTTGTACAGCGTGCGGGCCTCGACGCTGAGCGCGCCATCCTCGCCGAGCACCTCGATCTGGAAGGCGTGCTCCTCCATGTCTTTGATCTCGCCACGGCTGTTGTAGCGGGTCGGCTGGCCGGGCTCCAAGCTGAGCAGGTAGGCGACAAAACGCGGCGCGCCCGAGACGGTGTGGGTCCAGGCGACGTCGGCGTTAAAGCCCACGTTGATGACCGGCACGCCCATCAGCGAGGCGCCGTAGACGTCGAGCTCGCCAGGGATGGTCAGGTGGCTCTCGTGCCACTTGCGCTCGCCCACCGCCGGGAAGTGCGTGTTGGACAACAACATCCCGCCGCCGGTCTCAGACATGGCCGCGCCGATCGCCCAGCCATTGCTGCCCATGCCCGGCTCCCGCACGCGGGCGAGGGTGCGCTCGGCCGGCGGCGGCGGCGCACGGCGCGCGTCGGGCGGGGCCGCCGAGCCGATGGCGTCGACAAAAACGCCGCCCGAGCCGTTGAGGCCAAAGGCGAGATAGTAGGCCAGCAGGTCAATGTGGTTGATCTCACGCAGCCAAGGCGCGCCGGCGCAGCGGGCGTCGGGCAGCGCGTCGCCCTGCTCTTCGACGTAGCGGTTGACGCCGGCGGCGTAGCCGACCAGCCGCGCCTGCATGCGGGGGTCGAGGCCCGCCCAGCCCGCCTCGGCCTGGGCTTTGACGCCCAGGGCCAGCCAGCCGAAGTCGGTGTGCACGTGGATGTCGTCGGCGCCACGGCCAAAAAAGCGGGCCCGCTGGCTGTTCACCATGACCACCTGGTCCATCAGGGTGCAGACGTGGTCGCGGGCGAAGGCGTAGCCCATGCCGTAGCCGAGGCTGCCCTCGTCGGCGGCCTGGATGTGGGGCACACCATACGAAGTCCAGCGCACATTGACGTCGTAGGGCCCGATCACGACATCGTAGGGGTCAGGGCCGGGCGCGGCGCTATCACCCGTGTCGAGGGGCTCAGGCTTGGTGTAGGGCCCCGGGGCGTTGTTCTGGGCGCAGGCGGCCAGCAGCAGGGCAGAGACAGGGAGGAGGCGGGCGGCGGGCAGGCGCATGCGGAGGCGCTCCACGGCGAGGGGAGGGCGCGCTCTATCGTGACCGCGCGCCCCCAGCGGAGAGCGCCCCGCGGCGGCCCTCGGGCCGGTGATCGCCATGGACCTGGATTGACATGGACGAGGCGGAGGGGGAAGTTCCCCCCCTCCGGAGCGCCGAACCCATGCTTCTCCCCTCCATCACAGCGGCGCTGCTCGCTCCGCTGGCGTTCGCCGCCCCCCGCCTCGCGGATGATCCCGACCTGTTCACCGACAAGGGCAGCGCGCCCGGCCCCGCCGACCCGGGCGAGGTGAAGGCCGGCGCCAGCGCCTGGGACGTCAACGCCGCGCACGGCCCGACCCGCGAGGTGCAGCTCCGCCTCGACGAGGCCACCTGGATGAGCGTGTCGGTGCACGGCGAGCAGCTGGTGACCGATATCCTCGGCGATCTGTTCCTCGGCTCGACCGCGGGCGGGCCGCTGCGCCGCCTCACCGAAGGCGCCGCCTGGGACACCGAGGCCGTCTTCTCCCCCGATGGCGCGCAGATCGTCTATGTCAGCGACCGCGACGGCAATGAGCAGCTCTGGGTGCACGATCTCAAGGCGGGCACCCACCGCAAGCTCACCGACGAGGCCGAGGCCCGCATCACCGACCCGGCGTTTAGCCCCGACGCGCAGTGGGTGGTCGCCCGGCGCCGCACCGTCGACACCCGCAGCATCGGGGTGACCGAGCTGCACCGCTACCATGTCGCGACCGGGAAGGGCCACCAGCTCACCAACCTCGACGAGCACCCCCACGCGGGCGAGGCCGACCTGCAGCCCGGCCGCATGGTCTACAGCTCCCGCTCCGGGCGTTTTGACTACGGCGGCGACCCGGTGGGTGGCCTGTGGTGGCTGGTCGAGCGCGACCTCAACACGGGCGAGGAGCGCCCCCTGGTCCAAGGCGCGGGCAGCGCCAGCCGCCCGCTGCAGCACCCCGATGGGCGGCGGGTGGTCTTCATCAGCCGCGACCGCGAAAAGACCCTGCTTGAGGTCATTGACCGCGAGACCGGCCGACGGGCCGTGCTCTGGGATGGCCTGCACCACGACCAGATGGAGGGTTTTGCCCTCCACGGCACCTACCCCAAGATCGACTGGACCGCGGATCACAGCGCGGTGATCCTCTGGGCCAAGGGCAAGCTCTGGCGGGTCGGCCTCGATGGGAAGGTCCAAGCCCTCCCGTTCACCGCCGAGGGCACCTGGCGGCTGCATGAGGTGCACCGAAAAGCCCGCAGCATCCCCGACCTGGTCGAGCCCAAGCTGCTGCGCTGGCCCACCGAGCGGCCCGGCGGCGCCGAGGTCGCCTTCTCGGCCATGGGCGCGCTCTGGCTGCGCGACGCCGCCGGCCAGACCCGCCGCCTCTCGCCGCGCACCGGCTACAGCCCGAGCTGGTCACCCGATGGCGCGACCCTCGCCTGGACCGCCTGGGAGGATTGCCCCGAGAACGGCCCGCTGGACGTCGACTGCGGCGGCCGGCTCTACCTCAGCCCGGCCAAGGGCCTCGGGCGGGCGCCCCTGGCCGGCCCGCTCACCGACGCCAATGGGCAAGCCCTTCCGCCCGGGCCGCTGCCCGCGGGCACCGAGCGCCTGCCCGTCCGCGGCCTGCTCATGAGCCCCACCCTGAGCGCGGACGGCCAGACCGTGGCCGTGCTGCGCGGTCGGGCCGCCGAGGGCGTCGACGACCTCAACGCGGTCGGCCCGCTCGACGTGGTGATCCTGCGCAAGATCAAGGGAAAGCCGGGCTGGACCAGCGCGGTGGTCGCCGAGACCGGCCTGCGCGGCAACCCCGACCGGGCCCCGCGCCTGCAGCTGCACGGCGACCGGGTCTACTGGCTGGAGGACCTGCCGAGTGAGGGGCGGGTGGCCAACAAGACCGCCCTGGTCTCGGTGCGCCTGGCGGGCGACGAGCCGCTGACCCACCTCAACTTTGACGGCGCCGACGAGATCGTGCTCTCGCCCGACCTGCGGCAGGTCGCGTACAAGCAGGGCCACCAGGTGCACGTCGCGGCCCTGCCCGAGGGCCCGATCAACCTCGACGTGGGCAGCTTGCCCGCGCGCACCTTGACCAAGGTGACCGGGGACTGGCTGAGCTGGAGCCCCGACGGCGCCGAGCTGCGCTGGCTGGTGGGCCCGGTCTGGCACCGGGCCGACGTGCGCAGCCTCTCCTTTTTGGCCGACGCGGCGGCCCCGACCACCCGCAGCAGCTCCCTCTCCTTCTCGGTGCCCCGGGCCCGACCGACCGAGAAGGTGGCCTACCTGCACGCCGCCGCGCTCACCATGGCCGGCGCCGGCGCCGGGAGCTGCGCCGACTGCACCATCCTCGTCGACGGCGACCGGATCCGCGCCGTGGGCCCCGGCCTCGCCGCCCCGGCCGGCTACCGCGCGGTCGACCTGCGCGGAAAGACGGTCATCCCGGGCCTCATCGACGTGCACGCGCACCTTCACTACACCGCCAGCGACGTGCTCCCCGAGCAGGAGTGGCGGTACCTCACCGCGCTCGACTTCGGCGTGACCACCGTGCACGACCCGAGCGCGGGCACCGATCTGGTGTTCACCCAGGCCGAGCGGGTCGCGGCCGGCCTGGCCCAGGGCCCGCGGGTCTACAGCACCGGTTTTGTGCTCTACGGCGCGCTCAGCAACCACGGCGCGCGCACGCCCACGCCCGAGGCCGCCCGGGCCCACGTGCAGCGCCTCGCCGCCCAGGGCGCGATCAGCGTGAAGGTCTACCAGCAGAGCCGGCGCGACCAGCGGCAGTGGTACGCCCAGGCCTGCCGCGAGCTCGACATCCTCTGCGTCTGCGAGGGCGGCGGCGATCTGTGGATGAACCTCGGCATGTTCGCCGACGGCATGCAGGCCATCGAGCACGCCTTGCCCATCGCGCCGCTGGCCACCGACGTGACCCGCTTCACCGCGGCCAGCGCCGGCACGGTGGACGGCGCGCCCGGCGCGGGCGCCGCCTATACGCCGACCTTATTGGTCGCCTATGGCGGCCTCGAGGGAGAGCGCTGGTTCTACCAGCACAAGAGCCCGATCAACGGCCCGGGCGCTGAGCGCTTGGTGCGCCACTACCCGCGCCGCAGCCTGGACGCGCGGGCCTGGCGCAGCGGCAGCTTCGTGCACGACGGCGACTGGAACTTCCAGCAGGTGGCCGCCGACGCGGGCGCCATGCAGCGGGCGGGCACGCTGGTGACCCTGGGCGCGCACGGCCAGCTGCAGGGCCTCGGCGTGCACTGGGAGCTCTGGGGCCTCTCGGGCGTGGGCGGCGTGGCCGGGCTCGGCCCGACCGGCGCCCTGCGCGCGGCGACCATCGACGGCGCCCGCTACCTCGGCCTCGACAAAGAGCTGGGCAGCATCGAGGCGGGCAAGCTCGCCGACTTCGTCGTGCTGCACAGCGATCCGCTGCAGAACATCGAGAACACGGTCGACATCGACCGGGTCATCATGAACGGGCGGGTGTGGGAGTGAGGGGGGCCCGCGGCCTGCGCCGGGCCCTCGCCGCCGTCTTGGCGGTGGGGCTGACGAGCGCGGCCGCACAGGCCGAAGATCTGCAGCGTTACGCCATCTTCGTCGAGACCCGCAGCTTGGCCAAGGATGGCTTCCCGCCCAACGGCCTGTGGGTGAAGACCCGCTGGCTGGGGGAGGAGAAGACCGTCGCCCTGCGGGACGACGGCGTCGCGCCCGACGCCGTGGCCGGAGATGGCACCTGGTCGGCGGCGATGGAGGGCCCGCCGGTGCGCTTCCTGCGCATCTTGGTGTGGGGAGAGCTCGGCCGCGGGCGCCGCCCCGTCTCCTCGGAGACGGTGGAGCGGGTGCTCGGCCCGGAGGACGCGCTGCACCTCTCGGGGCACTTCATCGCCGGTCTGCCGCGCCTGCGGCGCCTCGCCGGCCCGGGTGACCTGCCGGATCGGCAGCAGGCCGAGCGCCGACACCTGCGCTGGGCCCTGGGCTGGGCCCTCTGCAACGGCGTCATTGCCGCTGTTTTGGTGCGCCGCGCCCGCCATGGCAAGCTCGCGCCGGTGCGGCGGTGAGCGGGCCGCTGTGGGCCGCCGCGGCCCTCTCTGTGGGGCAGGCGGAGGCGACGACCCCCGGCGCGCCGCGCCAAGCGATCCCCAACGCGGGCCTGCCGCGGGCCGAGACGGCCGTGCCGCCGCCGCCCGAGGGCGAAGGCAGCGTGGGCATGCCCACCGTGCACGGCCGCCTGGGCCAGGAGCCCTACACCGACGCGCGCGAGCCGATCACCTTGCCCGCCCTCGCCGGGATCACCGGCCTGCTCGTGCTCTGGGCCGTCTGGCTGGTGGTCACCCGGGGCAGCACGGCGCTGCGCAAGATCGAGCCGCCGCCCGAACCTCGCGGCTGGGCCATCCTCAGCCCCGCGCTGTTCACCCTGCTCAGCGCGCTGGCCTCATGGCCGGCGGCGATCAGCGGCAGCGCGCGCATGGTCGGCCGCGAATTCGACCTGCCCGGCACCATCTGGTTCCTGAGCGCCGCGCCCCGCCTGCTGGGCGAGCGGGTCGATCCGCTCACCGCCTTCCCGCAGGGCGCCGACTACGGCCGCGCCGACAGCTTCGTGTGGATGGTGACCGGCTGGGCGCTCCAGGCCCTCGATCCGGTGCTGCTGAGCAACCTCGCGCAGGTGCTCGGGCCCGCGCTCAGCGGCTGGGCGGCCGAGCTCGCTGCCCGCCGCTTCGGCGCCCGGGCGCCCTGGTCCGCCGTCGCGGGGGTCGGCTACGCCTTCGCCGGCCCGACCGCCACTGCCCTGCTCGAAGGGCACACCTACCTCGCGGTGACCCCCTTCCTCCCGCTGTGCTTGTGGTCGGTGCTCGCCCTCACCGGGCCGGAGCCCCGGCTCCGCCACGGCCTGTTCTTCGGCCTCGCCTGGGCCGGCGCGCTGTGGAGCTCGGTCTACATGGGCTTCTGCGCCACGCTCATCGGTGCCTGGTTCGGCGCGCCCGCCCTCCTCGGCCGTCGGCTCGTCCGCGGGCCGATGCTGGCCGCCGCGGCCCTCGTGTTGGCCGCCGGGCTGCCCTATGTGGGCCTGTTCATCGGCGGCGGCGCGGTGCTCCGCCCGTCCAACGAGCCGCTGGACACCTGGGACCAGCGCCTGGACTTTGTGCAGCGCGGCTCGGGCGGGCTGCTCTCGCTGCTCCCCCCGAGCCCTGAGCTCGACACCTTCTACCACGGGATGTCGCTCTACCCGTTGTTCTCGGTGGCCGCCCTCGCCCTGCTCGCCCCGCGGGTGCTGCGCGGCGAGCCCGGCACCCGCGCCCTGCTCGCGCTGGCGGCGACCGCTGCCTTGATCGCGGTGGGGCCGCTGATCCGCTACTCCTACGTCGGCCAGCTCACCACGCCGCTCGCCCTGCTCTACTTGGTGCCCGGCGCCGAGGCGATGCGCTTCCCGATGCGCTTTGGCTGGGTGCTCTGCCTCGCGCTCGGCGTGCTCGCCGCGCGGGTGCTCACCCGCCTGTCCAAGGCGCCGGGCCTGCAGACCGCGCCCGGGTGGCCGAGCCCCCTGCACCTGATCTGGCTGCTGCTGCTGCTCGACATCACCGTCGCGCTCGGCCTTCCCGGGCGCCAGCGCTGGATACCCGCGGGCACCAATGGCGCCCTCGCCGCCGCCACGGGGCCCATTTTTGACGTCTACCCGCGGCTGCGCCTGCCGCAGGACGATCTGAACGCCTGGTTCCAGGCCAACGACTGCCTGCAGCAGCACGACCACGGCCAGGCGATCGCCGACCACTGCGCCTCACGCTTCGCGCCCGAGAACCCACGCCTGCGCCTGCAAGACGAGCTCGGCCGCGGCCTGCGCGGCGGGCAGGATCCGACGCCCACCCTGCGCCGGCTGGGCTTCGCGCACGTCGCGCTGCACGCCGATCTGCTCGCGGACGAGGAGCTCGCGGCCTGGCAGGCCGCGCTCAGCGCCGCCGACCCCCAGCCGTGGGACGACAGGAGCGGCGGCGAGCGCATCCTGCTGTACGATCTGGCCCCCGCGCCCTGAGCGCCCCGGAGGCCCCCTGTCGGACGCCGATCCCCTGCTGCTCGAGCTGCGCGCCGCCGCGCCCGGCCAGCCCGCCGGCCAGCGCCTCGTGGTCGTGGCGCGCTGGCTCGGCGAAGACAAGCGGGTGGAGCTGCGGGATGACGGCGGTGGGGGCCCGGGTGACCAACCCGCCGACGGGGTCTTCGTCGGCGCGCTCACCGGACCGCGCCCGAGCCTGCTGCCCCTGCGGCTCGAGCGCGCCGGGGGCGGCCCGGCCCTGTGGGAGGGCGCGCTGCGGCCGGCCGCCGCGCTCGAGCAGCTCTACTTCGAGGTCCGGGCCGATCACAACGGTGAGCACGCCGTTTTGCTGCCCGCCGCCCCGCTGGGGCGCTCGGCCGACGCCCGCGAGCTGGCCTGGACCGCCGCCGGATTTGGCTGGGCGGCCCTGGTCTTGGTCTACGCGCTCGGGCTGGCGTTGTGGCGGGGCCGGTGACCGAGGCCCGCCGGGCGCTGCTGCACGCGGCCCTGCTGTTGGTGGGGGCGGTGGGCCTGTCCTGGCCGGCCGCGGTGGCCGGCGCCGACACCATGGTCGGGCGCCACTTTGACCTGCAGGGCACCATTTGGTTCATCAGCATGGCCCGCCGGCTGGGGGCCGACGGCCTCGACCCGCTCACCGGCTGGCCCGGCGGCGCGAGCTACGCGCGCCTCGACAGCTTCACGCTGGCCCTCATCGCCCGCCTGAGCCCGGGGGTGCCGGCGGTGCAGCTGCACAACCTGCTGCAGGTGATCGGCGTCTGGCTCACCGCCCTGGCCGCCGAGCGCTGCGCCGCGGGCATGGGCGCCCGCGGGCCGTGGAGCCTGCTCGCCGGCCTCAGCTACGGGGGCAGCGGCCTCGCCGCCTCGGCCCTGCTCGAGGGCCACGTCTACCACCTGCTCGACCCGGGCCTGCCCCTCTGCCTCTGGGCCTGGTGGCGGGCGGGCCTGCCCGGCGGGCGGCCGGCGCACGGGGCCCTGGCCGGCCTCGGTTTTGGGCTCGCCCTGTGGACGACCGCCTACCATGGCGTCGTGGCGGCCATTTTGGTCGGAGTGATCGGGATGGCCGCCCTGCTGCGCCGCGAGCTGCGCCCGGGCCCGGCCCTCACCGCCCTCGGCGTGGCGCTCTTGATGGGCGCACCCTACGTGGCGCTGTTCTCGGCGGGAGAGGGCGGGAGCGGCGCCGGCGTCGCCCCGCCGGGCGGCGGGTTGCTCAGCTTCGCCCCGCCCAGCCCCGCGGTCGACGCCGACGGCCACTCGCTGAGCGCCCACCTGCCTGCCACCATCGGCGCCCTGGCCGCGCTGAGCCCGCTGGTGCTCGGCCGGGCGCCCGGCTGGGGCCGCCTCGCCGCCGCCGGCGCCCTCTGCGCGGTGCTCACCCTCGGCCCGACCCTGAGCCCGCCCCGCGGCGCGCCCACCTACCTGCCCGCCGCCCTGCTGGGCCTGGTCGATCCGGCCGGGCACTTCCGCTTCCCCCTGCGCTTCGCCTGGGGCAGCGCGCTCATCGCCGCGGCGCTCGGCGCTCGGGTCGCCGCGGCCCTGGCCCTCCGCGCTCCGCGGGCCGCGCTGGCGCTCTTCCCCCTGCTGCTCGTTGATCTCGTGTTCTGGGGCGGGATGCCGGCCCGCCAGCGCAGCGCGCCGGCCGGGGCGCCGACGTCCTACGCCGCCGCGCCGGAGGGCCTCGGCGTGCTCGACCTGCTGCCCGCGCCGATCGCCGGCCAAGATGAGCCCGCCGCGCGTCAACAAGCGCTGGTCTGCAGCTACCAAGTGTGGCACCAGCGGCCGCTCCTCGACGACTGCATCCGCCCGCAGCCGGCCCACAACCCCCGCCTCGCCGCCACCGCGGCGCTGCTGGCCGCGCTCGAGTCCGGCGACGGGGCGGCCTGGCTCGCCGAGGCCCGCATCGGCGCCGTGGCCCTGCACCCCGACCTCTTCTCCCCCGGGGACGCCGCGCGGCTGCGGGCCGCGCTGGCCGGCCTCGACCCAGCGCCGGTGGTCAGCGTCGATCAGGGCACCCTCGTCGAGCTCTACCGGGCGCCCGCCGGGGATACGCCATGATCCTGCCCTTTGCCCTGCTCCTCACCGTGGCCACCGCCGCCGCCCAGGGGCCGCCGGGCCACGGCGACGGCGACCGGGCCGGCGCCTGGGTGAGCACCGCCACCTTCAGCTTCGCCGCGCTCGGCTGGGCGGGCCTCGGCTGGGCCCTGCTGCGGCCGCCCCGCGACCGGCGGGCGCCCCGCCCCCTGCCCGGCCGCGCGCCCCGCTACGGCCCCGGCCTGCACCCCGCCGATGGCCCGCCTGACGCTGTTCTGCGCGCGCTCTGCGCCGAGCACCGGGTGCTGCTGGTCGGGCCGCTGCCCGCCGGCGTCGACCCGGCGGCCCTGCCCGCCGGCGTGGTCTTCCCCCTCGGGGACGGCCCGGTGCCGCTGGGCGCCTTGCTCGACGCCGCCGCGGCGCTCCACGGCCTCGGGCCGCCGCTGGCCGTGCTCCAAAACGGCCCGCTGGTCGATGTCAGCGGCGCTCCGGTCATCGATCTGGGGGTCTTCGCGCTGCGCCGCCTGCGCCTACCCCTGGTCAGGCTCGGGGGCCTTCACACTCCTTCACACTCCGCAGGCGCAGCTTCAGGAGACCGAGAGCCCGCGCCAACACGGCCGCCCTAAGGTGGGGGTGTGAGCGGCGGGCGCGCCCCGCCTCCACCGGGGCGGCGCCCTCCCGGGCCCACCCGCAGCTCCCCACCCGACAGGAGTCCGCATGTCCGCCTCCCCCCGCCTCGCCCCCGTCCGCGCCGCCCTCTTCGGCCTCGGCTTCACCGCCCTGGGCGCCGGCCTCACCCTCGCCTCGGGCGCCGTCGCGGGCCCGGGCGGCCACGGGGGGCCCCCCGGCGGCCACCTGATGCGCGTCTTCGAGGACCTCGACCTGCGCCCCGAGCAGCAGAAGTTGGTGAGCGCCTTCAAAGACGACGCCCGCGAGGCCATGCAGGACCACCACGCCGAGCGCCGGGCCGACGCCCAGGAGTGGGTCAAGCTCGTGCGCGAGGACAAGCTCACCCGCGCGCTGATGCACCAGCGCATCGACCAGAAGCTGGCCACCATGCGGGACGATGTGCACGAGATGGCCGACCAGGTCTTTGATCTGTACGCCAGCCTCGATCAGGTGCAGCGCGCCGCCCTCGTCGAGAAGGTCGAGGGCCACCTCACGCGCATGGACAGTGAGGGCCCCGGCCACCGCGGCCCCCGCTAAGCCCGCCCGGGGCGGCGCCCACGCCGCCCGCCGCGCCGCTCCCCACGCCGAGGCCCCATGCAGCGCCTGCTCGTGATCGACGACGACCCGAAGCTCGGCGGCCTGCTGCGGGAGTACCTCGGCGCCCGCGGCTACCAGGTCGAGCTGGCCGGCGACGGCCCGCGCGGCCTGGAGCGGCACGCCCAAGGTGACGTGGACCTCGTCATCCTCGACGTGATGATGCCCGGCATGGACGGGCTCGAGGTCCTCCGCCAGCTGCGCGCTGCGGCCCGCACGCCGGTGGTCATGCTCACCGCCCGGGGCGACGACGTGGACCGCATCATCGGCCTCGAGCTCGGCGCCGATGATTACCTGCCCAAGCCCTTCAACCCCCGCGAGCTGCTCGCCCGCATCAGCGCCGTGCTGCGGCGGGGGGCGCCGGCCCCGGCCCAGGTGCAGCCGCTGAGCGCGAACGGCATCCGCCTCGATCCCGAGCGGCGTGAGGTCGAGGTCGACGGCCAGCCCGTCGATCTGACCACCACCGAGTTCGAGCTGCTGCGCGCCCTGCTCGCCGCCGCCGGCCGCATCATCCCCCGCGAGCGGCTGATGGAGCTGGCCCGTGGCCAAGAGTGGGCGGCCTTCGACCGCAGCGTCGACGTGCACATCAGCCACCTGCGCCGAAAACTGGGCGACGACCCCAAGGCGCCCCGCCGGATCAAGACCATCCGCGGCGTGGGCTACCTCGTGCCCCGCGCCTGAGCCCCGAGGAGCCCGCCCATGACCCTCGGCCTTCGGGAGCGCCTCTTCATCGCGCTGGCGGGCCTGTTGCTCGTCACGGTGCTCGCCGCTTGGACGCTGACCACCGGCGCGGTGCTGCGCCCGCTCTTTGACGAGCTGCGGGCCGAGCGGGTCGAGATGGCGGTCTACATCGCCAAAGAGCTCGAGGAGGCCCCAGACCCCGACGCCCGGGCCGAGGCCCTCTCGGAAGAGCTGGCCGTGCGCTTGGAGCGCGCGCCGAGCGGGCGCCCCCCGCCGCCGGGCACCGCGCTCGTGCACCGCGGGGGCAGGCGGGCCGCGGTGCTGCCGGGACCCCGCGCGCCGGTGGCGGTCGAGGTGCGCCGGGCCGGGCGGGAGCGCTGGCTGCTCGTGCACTTCACCGCCGATCTCGACGCCCCGCCGCGCCGCATGGGGCTTGCCTTGCTGCTGCTGCTCGCCACTGCGGTCACTTTGGCCTGGGCGGTGGTCGAGCGGGCGCTGCGGCCGCTGCACGTGGCCACCGCGGCGATGGAGCGCATCGCCGGCGGCGAGCTGCAGCACCGGGTCGATGAGCGCGGCCCGGTGGCCGAGGTCGGCAAGACCTTCAACCACATGGCTGAGCAGGTGCAGGGCATCGTGCGCGGCCAACAGCAGTGGATGGCGGCGGTCAGCCACGAGCTGCGCACGCCGCTGTCGCGCATGCGGCTCGGGCTGGCCTTGGCCAAAGAGGAGGCCCCCCCAGGCCCGGTCGGAGGGCGGCTGGCGGCGCTCGACGCCGAGGTCGACGAGATGC
The DNA here is from genome assembly GCA_016792625.1 of Deltaproteobacteria bacterium. Lineage (GTDB taxonomy): Bacteria > Myxococcota_A > UBA796 > UBA796 > UBA2385 > JAEUKK01. The sequence goes on from JAEUKK010000101.1 coordinate 57,916, forward strand.
AAGCGCTGATCGATGACCTGATCGCGTCAGCCCGGCTGGAGCAAGGGCTGGTGGCGCTGCGGCCCGAGCCCACGCCCGCCCGCGAGCTGCTGCTCGAGGCGCTGGCCACGGTCGATCTCGGCGAGCGCGAGATCGTGATCGATGCCCCCGACGATCTCGTACTGCACGTGGATCGGGCCTATCTGCGCCGGGCCCTGGTGAACCTGCTGACCAACGTCGCCCGCTACACCCCGGCCGACGCGCGGGTCTGGCTGGACGCCCGGGTGGAGGGCGACGCGGCCACGCTCTCGGTCGAGGACGACGGCCCGGGCCTGCCCCGGGGGCAGCTCGACCAGCTGTTCACCCCGTTCTTTCGGGCCGAGGCGAGCCGCAGCCGGGCCACCGGCGGCTTGGGCCTGGGGCTGGTCGTGGTGCGCCAGGTCGCGACCCTGCACGGGGGCGCGGCGGGTGCGGCGGCGGGCGCCCGCGGCGGGCTGCGGGTGTGGCTCCGAATTCCCCTGCCAACGCCGGTCCAACCCGAGAGCGGCCCGCCGCGCCCCCGCGCCTGATAGGGTGGGGACAGAGCGGGGGCGGGCGCATAGCGCAACGGGGGCATCGAGTTGCGACAGTTGCGGCGCACAGCGGGCGAGGCTTCAGCGCAGACCGCCCGGGGCCGAAGCTCTGGGAACGAGCGCCACAGCGCGGAGGGACGACCATGAGCATGCAGTCAAACGTGGGGATCGCCGGCTCCGCCGCAGTGTCGGGCCAGCGCGGCATGGAGCGCGCCGCCGCGGTGATCGAGAACGCCGCCGGCGAGGTGCTCCAGGGCACCCTCGACGCGATCAGCCGGGATGGCGGGGGCTCCTCCCGCGACACGGTCACCCTCTCCGATGAGGCGCGCAGCGCGTCGATCGAAGGCGGCCTGCTCGACGGCAGCTCGGCACGCATCAGCTACGCGGCCAACATTCGCGTGGTGAAGGCCAGCGACGACCGCTTCCACGAGATGATCAACATCGGCCTCGAGTACGTGCGCTGAACACCGCGCTCTGCGCCGTTCTTGTCGACACCGCTGCCCGCCCGCCGGCGCCCAACGAAGGGGCGCGGCGGGCGCGGCTGCTTCAGCCGGCGGCGAGCACCCGGCGCAGGGCCTGCTCGATGGCCGGGCTGAGCTCGTCCCAGCGGGCCTCGGGCTCTTTGCTTACGGTCACGAAGTCATTGACCGCGAAGAGGCCGATTACGCCGGGGATGGCGAAGAGGGCCTCGCCGAGGGCGTTGCCGCGGGCCTCACTCGCCGCGTTGAACGAGAGCGAGCCCCGCGCCACCACCTTCGCGTTCACCGTGTACTTGTAGGCGTTGGGGTTCGGCGTCTCGCGGGCGCTGACCCGCAGGGCGGCCGGGGCTGGTGCGGGGCGCCCGCCGCCGTGATCGTGGCCATGATCGTGGCCGTGGTCATGCCCATGATCGTGCCCGTGGTCGTGCTCTTGCGCCGGCGCGGGCTTCGGCGCCGGCTTGGGCGCGGGCGCCGGCCGGGCGCCACCGTGGTCGTGCCCATGGTCATGGCCATGATCATGGCCGTGGTCGTGCTCTTGCGCGGGCTTGGGCGCGGGCTTGGGGGCCGGGCGCGCACCGCCGTGGTCGTGCCCGTGGTCATGCCCATGGTCGTGGCCGTGATCGTGCCCATGGTCATCGCCCCCCGCGGACGGGCGGGGCCGGGCGGCGTCACCCGCGCTCGGGCGGCGCTCCCAGGCGTCGGCGGCCCGCGGCGGTGGGGGCGCGGCCTTGCCGCCGCCCGTGAACAACCCCACCACCTTCTTGACCGCCCGCAAGGGAAGGCCCAGCACCCGCTTGATCATGCGCCCCTCCGCGGGTCTGGCCCGCAACCGCGGGCCCCTCGCCCGCCACGCGCCGCGCACCCGCCCGGCCCCTCCGGTTAGCCCGCTCCCACCGGCAGGGCAGAGGGCGCAGGGCGTGGATCGCAGCTCCTCCACCCACTGTTCGCCAACCACGCCCGATCCGCCCAACCGAGGCTGCATGCCGGCCGCTCCCCTCACCCTGCTCGACGGCGCGATGGGGACCGAGCTCGGCGCCCGCGGGCTACGCCTCGACCCGCCCCGCTGGAGCGCGCACGCGCTAATTGACGCGCCAGACGTCATCTCTGCAGTGCACGCGGCCTATGCCGAGGCCGGGGCCACGGTGCACACGGCCAACACCTTCCGCACGACCGCGACGGCCTGGGGCCCCGGCTGGCAGCGGGCGGCCGCCGCGGCCATCGCGCTGGCCCGCGCGAGCGTGCCCGCCGGGCACCGGGTGGCGGCCAGCCTCGCGCCGGTCGCCGACTGCTACAGCCCCGAGGCCTCACCCGTCGAAGCCGACATACTGCACGCCGCTTTGGCCGAGGCCCTGGCCGAGGCGGGCCCCGACCTGCTGCTCTGCGAGACCTTCCCGCACCTCGGCGAGGCGCAGGCGGCGGTGCGCGCGGCGCGGGCCACCGGCCTGCCGGTCTGGCTCAGCCTCACCCCGGGCCCGGGCGCGCCCCTGCTCTCGCCGGCCGAGGTGGAGCGGGGCGCGGCCGCGGCGCTCGACGCCGGCGTGGCCGCCGTGCTGGTCAACTGCTGCCCGCCCGACACCACCCACCGCTATGTCGAGGCCCTGGCGCGGGCCGCGCGGCCCCACCCGGCGGCGGCCATCGGCGCCTTCGCCAACGCCGGCCCCATCGGCGGCCCCTGGGGTTGGGGCGCGGCGGGCGGGCCCAGCGCCTATGCAGACCAGGCGGCCCGCTGGGTCGAGGCCGGCGCCACGCTGATCGGCGGCTGCTGCGGCACCTCACCGGCGACGATCCGCGCGCTGCGGGCGCGCCTTGGCCCGCTCAGCCCTTGACCCCGCCGGCGGTCAGGCCGTCGACCAGCTGCTTCTGGAGCAAGAAGAAGAGCGCCATCACCGGGATGCTCACCAGCACCGCGCCCGCGGCGAAGCGCCCCCACTCGGTGGAGAAGTCGCCGACGTACTTTTGGAGCACCACGGGCAGCGTATAGGCGCGCTCGTCGCTCATCAGGGTGGCGGCGAGGATGAACTCGTTCCAGGCGGTCATGAACGAGAACAGCGCCGTGACCGCCAAGGCGGGCCGGGCCAACGGCAGCACGATGGTGGTGAAGGTCGTCCAGCGGTCGGCGCCGTCCATCAGCGCGGCCTCTTCGAGCTCGCGGGGAATGGTGTCGAAGTAGCCCTTGAGGTTCCAGGTGCAGAAGGGGATCGAGGTCGTGCTGTAGACCAAGGCGAGGCCGAGCAGGCTGTCGAGCAGGCCGAGCGTGTCGAGCAGGATGTACAGCGGGATCAACATCACCACGCCGGGGAACATCTGCGTGATGAGGAAGGCCTGCATGCTGGCCTCGCGGCCAAAGAAGCGCATGCGGCTCATCGCGTAGGCCGCCGTGCAGGACAGCCCCACGCCGAGCGCGCTGGTCACCAGGGCGACGATGACCGAGTTGGCGAGCTGGCGCCAGAACAAGGCCTCGCCGTAGGCGTCGACCGTGCCGAGCACGTCGCGGAAGTTCTGCAGCGAGACGGTCGTGGGGAAGGGGCTCGGGTCCATGCTGAAGGCCTGGCTCGGCGTCAGGGCCATCTTGAGGACCCACAGCACCGGGTAGAGCACAACAGCGCAAGCGACGACGAGGAGGGCGTGGGCCGCCGCGACCCGCAGGGGAGAGGGCGCCTGGGCAGAGGGCGAGGACATGGGCCGCTCGGGCTAGGGTGCGGAGGCGCGCGGAGGGCCCGGGCGCGGCGGCGCCCTCGGGCAAGCGTGGGGCGGTGGCCGATTGCCCGCAGATTGGGGTGAAGGATAGCGCAGGCGGTGCGTAGCGGGGGCCGGCGACGCCCGACCGCCGCGCACCCTCGCGCCGCCGCGTCCCCTCGCGCCGCCCGCGCCCCACCCGCCTCCATCGAGGTCACCTGATGTCCACGACCGCCGCTGCGCTCCGCCGCTTCACCCGCACCCTGCTCGCCGGCCTCGCTGTCCTGCTGGTGGTGAGCGCCCCCGACGAGGCCTTCGCCAAGGGCAAGAAGGGCAAAGGCAAGGGGAAGGGCAAGGCCAAGCAGGAAGAGTACCAGGTCGGCCTCGTCGGCAACAAGACCATGGACGGCGTGTTCAAAGAGCTCAAAGAGCTCAACCACGTGGTCAGCGGCGCCGAGAAGTCGCGGTCGAGCGGCAAGCACAACATGACCACCGCGATGGGCCTGCCCAAAGACGCGAAGCTGACCACGGTGGTCAAGCACGTGCAGGCCCAGAGCCAGGGCAAGGTCAAGATCGCGATGACCGGCGGCAAGCCGCAGCTCCAGGCCAGCGACGCCCTGCCCGAGAAGCTCAAGCTCGAGATCGAGGCGATCAACGGCGCGCTGACCGACTACACCGACGCGATCAAGAACGTCGCCAAGATCCCCAAAGAGGCGGCGCAGCTGAGCAAGAAGGTCCAGACCTTCCCCGCCGACTTCAAAAAAGAGGTCATGTCGAACCCGCTCGGCGCGGTCACCATGCTCAAAGACCTCGGCACGATCAAGGACAACATCGTCGTCGCCAAGGGCCTGCCCAAGCGGGCCACCACGGTCACCAAAGAGCTGAACGCCGACATCAAGGTCATCGTGACCGCCTTCGGCGGCACCTGGCCCCCCTCGCTCTCGAAGAAGTAGCCAGCCGGCGGGCCCAGCCCGCCGCGCCGCTCGCCGCCGCCGCGCACCCGCCGGCGGCGGTCGCCGTTTTCGAGCCGCCGCTCAGGGCAGGGTGATCCACCGCGTGCGGACCTCGAAGGCCAGCTCGTCGTGGCTGCAGTCCGAGTCGTCGTTGTCGCCCAGCGTGACCATGCCGAAGCGCAGCGGGCCCCGGTCGAGCGCCTGGTAGGACAGCTCGTTGACCAGGGCCTGCGCGAAGCCGAGCGCGAGCAGCCCGCCATCTTCGGGCGGGGGCACCGCGCAGTCGCTGAGGCCCTCGGCCTCGCCCACACACCAGGGCACCAAGCGCTCGTAGGCCAGGGGCGCGCCGCGCAGCGCCTGCCAGTCGTAGAGCGGCAGCACGCCGTCGACGGGCAGGCGATCGACCAGCTCGACGTCGCTGCTCACCAGCACCGCGCCCGAGAAGCTGAGCAAAAAGGCGTCGTCATAGCGCATCGGGCTGCCCTCCCAGCCCGCGCCGCCGGCGAAGTCGAGCTCGAGCCCGCAGAGCACCGCCCCCTCGGGCAAGGGCAGCTGGACCTCGGCCTCGACCCGCGCGGTCACCTGCCCCTGGTCGGGGCGGTCGTTGTCGGCTTCTCCAAAGGGGCAGGGCCCGTCGGTCGCCGGGAAGCGCACCGTCACCGCCGTACGCTGGCCCTCGACCTGGGCGCAGGCGTCGCCCACCGCGTCGGCGTCGACGAGGTCGGCCAGCGCGGGGCCCTCGGCGGGGTCAGCGGGGGCCGGCTTCTCGTCGGCCGCGCAGGCCCCCAGCGCGATCAGGGCGGCCCAACGCAGCGCGGGAGAGGAGCGGGGCGGCGCGGCCATGGGCGCTCCGTCGAGCGGAGCCCGCCCGGGTGCACACGCAGCGCCCGGGGGGCGTTGCGGGGGGCGGGAGCCCCCCGCCCACCCTGCCATGCCGCGGCGCCGCACGCTCAGCCCACCTGCTGGCGGGCGAGCAGCCGGTCGGTGGCCCGCGAGTAGAGCAGCAGCACGCCAAAGATGAGAACAGCGTAGGCAGAGGCGTAGCCGTAGCGATTGCCCCGCGAAAAGGCCCAACGGTAGGCCTCAGAGATCAAGATCTCGGTGCCGCCGTCGGGCTCGCCACCGCTCACCAAGTAGATGATGTTGAACATGTTGAAGGTCCACACGCTGCCCAGCACCACCGCCGGCAGCAGCGCGGGCTGCAGCAGCGGCAAGATGACGTGGCGGAAGCGCTGCCAAGCGCTGGCCCCATCCACCTCGGCCGCCTGCTCGAGATCGCGCGGAATGGCCTGCAGCGCGCCCAAGGTGACGACCATCATAAAGGGGAAGCCCATCCAGGTGTTGGTCACCAAGTTCGCCGCAAAAGCGGTCGAGAAGCGCGAGAACCAGCTCACCGGCTCGAGGCCCAGCGCGACGAGCAGGCCGTTGATCGCGCCAAACTGGCGATGGAACATGCCCTTCCAAATCAAGGCGGTGATGTAGTTGGGCACCGCCCACGGCACGATCAGCAGCACCCGGTAAAATCCGCGCAGCTTGAGCCAGGGCTCGCGCAGCAGCATGGCCAGCGCGACGCCGATCCCGACGTGCAGCAGCACGTTGCTGGCCGTCCACAGGATCGTGACCACCAGCGTGGCGTAGAAGCTGAACGAGCTCGTGATCGGCCAGTCGCGCGACAGCAGGATGTCGATGAAATTGCGCAGGCCGACGAAGGTCCACGCGCCGTTGTGGTGGGCGAAGAGGCTGACCCCCGCGCCGACCACGAAGGGGGCGAGCACCAGCAGGCCCATGCTCAGAAAAGCCGGCGCCACCCAAGCGTAGGCCCCGGCGCCGGCCACGAGCAGGGCGCGGTCGCGGCGGGCGGCCCGCAGCCCGACGATGAGCGCCGCGACCAAGCCCAAGCCCAAAAGGACGAGCCAAGGCGTCGGATCGGCGGCCGGGGGCGGCGGCTTGTTGAAGAACTCGAGCTCTTTTTGGGCCAGCACCAGGGCCGCCTCGGGGGACTCGGCCCCGCGCATCACCCGCCGCAGGGCGCGGGCCGAGGGCTCCCAGGTGGCGCCCATCTCGACCCCGTTGGGCATGGGCACCGCGGCGTCCATCTGGGTGCGGAAGGCCTGCAGCACGGCGTCTTGGGCGACCGCCGGGTCATCGTAGGCGGCGAGGGTGGCCACGGTCTGGCGGCCCTGGACCGCCCGGCGCACCGCCTCGGCCGGGCTCGTGAGGTGGGCGCCCAGCGCGGCGGCCAGCGCGGGCTGGGCGGCGTGGGCCGACAAGATCAGCCCCTCGACGGTGAGGTAAGGCGCGGCGGGCTTGCCCACCGCGCTGATCACCGGAAGGGGCGCGACGACGAAATTGACCTTGGGGTCGATCTCTCCGAGGAACCAGGGCCCGTTGATCACCGTGGCGGCGAGGCCCTCGTTGAACAGCTGGGTCACCAGCGCGCCGGTGGGCTCTTCGGGCAGCAGGCCCGCCTCGAGCAGACCGCGGGCAAAGCCCAGCGCCGCGGCGTTCTCGGGGCGGTCGAGGCGCATCTGATCGCCGTCTTGCACGCCGCCGCCAAACCCGTGCATCCACGGCGCGTGAAAGTAGGCGTCGGTGGCCTGGTAGGCCAGCGGGAAGACGCCCGGCGGCAGCGTGCCCACCAGCGCGGCGATCTCGTCGGTGGACCGCGGGGCGACCGGCACCAGCGCGGTGTTCACGAACAAGGCCAGCGACTTGGTGGCCAGGGGCAGGCCATAGAGCGCGCCGTCGCGGCGCAGGGCCTCGAGGGCCGCGGGGTGCAGGCCCGCCCCGTCGCTGGGCCAGGGGGCGATGAGCGAGGCGTCGGCCCAGGCCCCCACCCGCTCATGCGCCGAGATCACGAGATCAGGGCCGTTGCCGCGGGGCGCCGCCGCCTCAAACTTGGTCTTCAGCGCGTCGGGCGGGATGCTGAGGGTGAGCACCACCACGTCGGGATGGGCCTCGTCCCAGGCGTCGACGGCGGCCTCGAGCGCGGCCTCTTCTTGGCCCCGGTAGGCGTGCCAGAGCTTGAGCTCGACCGGCGCGGCCGCCGCCGGGCGCGCGCCCACGGCGAGCAGGGCCAGCCCGAGCAGCGGGGCGCGGGGGTGCGGGGCGCGGGCGCGGCGGGCGCGGGGCGAGGGCATGGCGCGAGCCTACAGCTTGGCGTGCCCGGCGCGCGCCCGTGTCGAAGATAACGACCTATAGGTCATTTTCCGCGACCCTTACAGCGCGTGAAGAATTCGGCGGAGGTGCTGTAAGCGCGGGCCGCCGGCCCCGTTCGGCGGCCGACCGCGGCGGGAGGGTGACCCGCCGGGCTCCACCGGGGCGGTCCAGCGGCGCTGGCGCCCTCCCCTCACCCTGCCCGGCGCCTCGTGCGCCAGGCCCTCCCTGCGCGATCTCCCGCGCCTGGGCGCCACCGCGCCCGGGCGGGAGGGGGTCGCTGCGCGCCCGCCCCTCCCCCTGACCTGACCCTGGAGCTCAACATGAACCGGAACCTCCGCGTCCTCCTCGCCCTCTCCCTCCCCTCGGCCCTGCTCGCGCTGGCCGGCTGCGCCAAAGAGGCCGCGCCGCCCTCGCCGGCCGACGGGCTCACCCAGGTCAGCGGGCCCTCCGAGACCCCCGCGCTGGGCGGCGAAGTGGCCGAGGTGCAGCCGCCCCCGCCGCCGGCCGACCCGCTGGCCGCGGCCACGGCGCAGGGCCAGAACGAGGAGAACGACGACGCTGACGTCGCATCCGTCGAGGTCGCCCAACCGATGGTCGCCCCCCTCGCCGACATCGCGCAAGCGCCCGAGGACGAGGCCCGCGACGTGCAGCGTGAGCGCCGCACCGCGCTGGACGCCCCGCGCCAAGCCCCGAGCCGCCCGGCCGAGCCCCTGGCCAAGCCCACGCCCCGGGCCGAGCCAGCGCCCCTCGCTGAGGCGGTGGTGGTCACCGCGGGCGCCACGTCCAAGCAGCTGGCGAGCAAGGAGAAGGCCGAGAAGAAGGCCAGCGGCAGCGGCCGCGCGGCGGCCGAGGCGGGCAACCTCGCCCACACGCCGCCCGCCCCGACCGGCGGCGCGACGCTCTCCAGCTCCAACGGCCCGGTGGTGCCGGTCAGCCCGGTGGTGCCGGTGGTGATCGCCGAGCAGCGCAGCACCACCGAGGAGTACACCGACCACGGCGTGAACCCCTACACCCTGGTCAGCAACGACCGGCACAGCACCTTCTCGATCGACGTGGACACGGCCGCCTACAGCGTGGCCCGGCGCAAGCTCAACGAGGGCGCCTTGCCGCCCGAGGCCGCGGTGCGCGTCGAGGAGTTCATCAACTTCTTCGACTACCCCTCCTACGCCGCGCCCACCGAGGGGCCCTTCGCGGTGCACATGGCGGCCATGGCCGACCCCTTCCGCCCGGGTCACCACACGCTGCGGGTCGGCGTGCAAGGCAAGGAGCTCACCCAGGCCGAGCGCCAGCCGGTGCACATCACCTTCCTCGTCGACGTCTCGGGATCGATGCAGAGCGCCGACAAGCTGCCCCTGGCCAAGCGCAGCATGCACATGCTCGTCGACGGCCTCGGTGAAGACGACACCGTCGCGCTGGCCACCTACGCCGGCCAGGTCGCCCGCATCCTTCCGCCGACCAAGGCCATGAACAAGCGCCAGATCCACGAGGCGATCGACCGGCTGGGCGCCGGCGGCTCGACCGCCATGTCGGCGGGCATCGACCTGGCCTACAGCATGGCGATGGAGAGCTTCCGCCCCGGTCACGAGAACCGCGTGGTCATCCTCTCCGACGGCGACGCCAACGTCGGCGCGGCCTCGTTTGACACCCTGCTCGCCCAGATCAAGCAGTACGCCGACAAGGGCGTCACGCTGAGCACCATCGGCCTCGGCATGGGCAACTACCGCGACACCCTGATGGAGCAGCTCGCCAACAAGGGCGACGGCAACAACTTCTACATCGACTCGCAGGCCCAGGCCCAGCGCGTCTTCGTCGAAGAGCTCGGCGGCAGCCTGTTGACCATCGCCCGCGACGTGAAGATCCAAGTCGAGTTCAACCCGGACGCGGTCAGCGCCTACCGCCTCGTCGGCTACGAGAACCGCAACATCGCCGACAAGGACTTCCGCAACGACCGGGTGGACGCCGGCGAGGTGGGCTCGGGCCACGACGTGACCGCCGTCTACGACGTCATCCTCAAGGATGGCTACGCCGGAGAGCTGGCCGCCGTCCGCATGCGGTGGGAGGCGCCCGGCGCCGACAAGGCCGCCCAGGAGAAGGCCTGGCGCATGACCGCCGACGCGCTGGGCCAGCTCGACGCCCGCGCCAAGAAGGACACCCAGATCGCCTACGCCGCGGCCACCTTCGCCGAGGTGCTGCGCGGCAGCCCGACCGCCGCCGAGGTCAGCATGGACGCGCTCATCCGCTACACCAAGGCCGCGGCCCGCCCCGGCCAGAAGGACGACCAAGAGCTCATCTCGCTCATGGAGAAGGCCCGGGCCCTCGGCGCGGGTGAGCGCAGCCAGGCCCTCTCGCTGCGCTGAGCGCGGGCGCCCTCCCCTTGCACACACCGATCAGGGGGAGGGTTCGGGCCCGAGCAGTCGGCGCAGGCTCGGGTCTTTGCCGCTCCTCCAGATGAGCCCATCGAGCAGGTAGTGGCTCACCTGGGGCACCGAGAGCAGGGCGGTGGCGACGGCGAGGGCAGCGTCAGAGGGCGCGCCCTCGCCTTCTGGCGCCTCAGCGGGCCCGCCGCCGAGGCCCAGCGCCGACAGCAGGGCCGGCCAGGGGTCGGCCTCGCCGAAAATCGCGCCCTGCTCGCCCCACACGAGGCGATCCCACAGGGCCTCTTCCACCACGCCGAGGCCCAGCGGCAGGCAGAGCAGCAGGAGCAGGCCGGCCCCCGCGCTGAACCCCCGGGGCAGGGCGCCGGGCAGCCCCAGGGCGGCGCGCCGGTGCTCGACCAGGCCGACCAAGGCGAAGTAGGGCAGGGCGTGGTGCACCACATTGGGCAGCGTGAACGCGAGATCACCCTCTGCGGCGATGATCCCGAGGCCCCAGACCGCGGCGGTGTTCAGCAGCCAGAGGTCGCGGCCCCAGGCGGCCCGCCCCTCGGCCACCCGCCGGCGCAGGTGGTCGGCCACCGCGGCCAAGGCGAGCAGCCCGGCGGGGAGGAGGGCGAGCGTGGGCAGGCCGGGCACGAAGTCATCGGCGGCGAACCAGGAGAAGGGGCGCGGCAGGTGGGCATGCCACCACAGCACCGGAAAGCCGGCCAGCGCCCAATGGGCCCGGCGCTCGGCGGCCGCGTCGGGCCCCGCCGCCCGGCCCTCGGCCTGCCGGTAGAGCATGGCCACGCCCACCTGCTGGCGGATGAAGTGAAAAACGGCGAGGTAGGCCAAGGCCCGCCAGTAGAGCCCGGGCTGCTCCACCGCCAGGGCGCCCAGCGCCAGGGCGAGCAGGCCCGCCGCCACCGCCAGCGGCAGGCCCCAGGCGCGCCGGCGGGCGCCCGGGCTGCGGTCGGTCCAAAGCCGGGCCAGGGTCGACCAGACGTGGCCGACGTCGAGCAGCACGACGAGCAGGAAGAAGGCCAGGGGCGAGACCCCGAGGCCCGGCGGCAGCAGGGGCGCGATCAGCGCGCAGAGCAGGCCCGGCAGCAGCACCAGCGGCAGGTCGAAGGCGGGCCCCGAGAGCCAGGGGCTGGGCGGGCGGCTCACGCCGGGGCCCCGGCCAGCGGGCGCTCGACCGGCAGGCCCCGCTCGGCGAGGATGGCCTCAGCCACGCGCACCCCGTGGTAGCTCGCCTCTTCAAAAAGGCTCATGCCCGACAGATCGGTGTGGGCCCGCCAGACCCGCCCCCCGGGCGCAGCGCGGGTCGCGAGCCCGCCAGGGTCACGGTGCAGGCCCACCGTCGGCCGCACCGTGCCGTGGCCCCAGGCCCAGAGCTCGATGCGGCGCAGGCGCTCGGGCAGGCCCGGCCAGCCGCGCCGCATGCGGCGGAGCACCAGCGCCGCCTGCTCCTCGGGGGTCGAGGCGAGCAGCGCGGCCCGCTCGGCCGCAGGGTCGGCCCCGCAGAGCGGCTGGTACCAGGTCAGCGTGCCCGCGCTGCCGTAGGCCCCGCGCTGCCACTCGTTGTCAATGGCGCCCAGGTCAGCCTCTTCGACGGGCAGCTCGGGCTGGTAGACCACGCTGTCCCAGGCCGCGGGCACGCCGGGGCCCCGCGCCGGCCCGTCGAGGTGCAGGACGGCCACCCGCCAGGGGGCGGCGGTGGGCGCGGCCGGGTCGGGCCGGTCAAGCAGCCGGGCCGCGACGGGGGACGGGACGGCGAGCACAACGTGCTCTGCGTCAATCTGGATGAGCGCCTCGCCCTGTTCGACCCAGACCCGGCCGGTGTCGGGCTCGACCCGGCGGCAGATCGCGCCGAGCAGCCGGGTGGCCGGGGCCCGGGCGGCGAGGCCGGCGAGGCCGGCGACCAAGAAGCCGTTGCCCGCCGGCCAGGTGAGCACATGGGTGCCCAGGTCACGATCGTCGTGCAGGAAGGGCCGACGCGCGCAGTGGTAGTGCAGGCCCGCCCAGGCGCTGGTGGTCTGCAGCGTCGTGCCGAAGTCATCGCGGCAGGCGTACTCGACCAGCCAGCGCAGCCGCGGGCTGTCGAGGCCCTCGGCGTCGAGCCAGGCCGCCATGCTCTGGTCGGCCAGGGCCCGGATGGCCGGATCGTGGCTGGCCATCGCCACCGGCAGCGAGAAGGCGGGCTTGCCGTCGGCGCCCACCGTCGCGCGCAGGGCCTCGACCCGGGCCTCCCAGTGGGCGCGCTGCTCCTCGTCCCTGGCGCTGGCCCCCTCGGCCGGCCAGAGGCCGGGCCACCACTGGCCGCCGACGAAGACCCGCTCCTGCGGCGCGAGGCAGAGCTGGCCCGGCGCCACCCGCGGCGGGCCCGCGGGGTCGGCGGGCAAGAACACGCCCAGGTCCTCGAAGATGGCGCGCACGTGAAGGTTCTCGGCGTTGGGCAGGGTGGCGTAGTGCCCGCCCAGCGCAAAGGGCGCCGCCGCGTCGCCGCCGGCCTGCGAGGTGCCGCCCAGCGCCTCGTCGAGCTCGACCAGCACGATCTCTCCGTCAAAACCGGCGTGGCGCAGGCGCCAGATGGCGCTGAGGCCGGCCACCCCGCCGCCGACCACGCAGACCGCCGGCCGCAGCCGCTGGCCCGGAGCGCCCGGGCGGAAAGGGGCGCGCAGCCGGTGGCCGCGGGCGGCGCGGGCGGCCCCGAGCACCCCCACCGTGGGCGCGGGCGGCGGGCCCTCGCCGCAGGAGAGCAAGCCGCCGAGGCCGATCCCTCCGGCGAGGCCGCCCAAGACCGCCCGCCGCGACCAGCCGCTCACTTCTTCGCCATCGCGCGCCAGTCCTCCTCATAGAGCTGGACGAGGGCCTGGTTGTCGAGGCGGTTGATCGGCCCCTCCTGCTCCGCCATGTCGCGGGGAAAGGTGAAGAGCAGGTCGCGGGTGGTCGGGTCGAGGAAGCGCAGGCCCCCGGGCAGCGGCCCGAACTGGGTCGGACTGTGCTCGCGCCCGGCGAGCACAAAACCCCACTCACCGAAGGCGGGCACATAGGTGTGGTAGGGCCGGGTCTGCCAGCCGGCGTGCTGCATGGTGCGGCGGATGCACCAAAATGCCGCCGGCGACCACATCGGCGAGGTGGCCTGCACGCTGATCACGCCGTCGGGGCCCAGGGCGCCGCGCAGCATCCCAAAAAAGGTGGTCGTGTAGAGCTTGCCGAGCCCGTGGTTGTTGGGATCGGGGAAGTCAACGATGGCCACGTCATAGGCGGCGTGCGCGCCGGATGGGGCCGCGACGCGCTCCTCGATCCAGTGGAAGGCGTCGGCGTTGACCACCTCGACCCGCGGGTCGCGCAGGCTGCCGCCGTTGAGGGCGGCGAGCTCTGCCCGGTCGCGGAAGAGGCCGGTGATGAGCGGGTCAAGGTCGACCAAGGTGACCTGCTGCACGTCATCGTAGCGAAGCACCTCGCGCACCGCCATGCCGTCGCCGCCGCCGAGCACGAGCACCCGCGCCCGGCGCGGCGCGGCGCTCATCGGCAGGTGCACGAGGCTCTCGTGGTAGCGGTGCTCGTCGTGGGTGCTGAACTGCAGGGCGCCGTTGATGAACAGCCGCGTGTCGGCGCCCCGGTGGGTCAGCGTGATCTTCTGGTAGGGGCTGGCCGCCGAGAACACGACCGGGTCGGCGAAGAGCGCCGCGTCGATGCGGGCCTCAAGCGGGCCCGCGGCGGCGAAGACGCCGAGCAGCACGGCGATGACCGCGCTGGCCATCAGGCGCAGCCGCAGTTTTACGCTGGGCGCGGCCTCGAACTGAAAGGTGGTCCACAGGCCGACCAGCGCGTTGATCAGGCCGAACGCGATCGAGGTGCGGAAGAGGCCGAGCCGCGGCAGCATGACCAGCGGGAAGACCAAAGAGGCCGCCAGCGCGCCGATGTAGTCGAGGAAGAGCACACGCGCGACCAGCTCTTTGAGGCTGGTCTCACGCTCGAGCACGCGGATGAGCAGGGGCAGCTCGAGGCCGACCAGCGCGCCGATCACCGCGACGACGCCATAGAGCAGCAGGCGGAAGGCGGGCGACCACGCGAAGAGGCCAAAGAGCGCGGGCGCCTCGAGGCCGCCGATGAGCGCGACGGCCAGCTCGACCTCGACGAAGCGGCTGAGCAAGTTTCGGTCGAGGTAACGCGAGAGGTACGAGCCCAGGCCCATCGCCGACAGGTAGGTGCCGATGATGAGCGAGAACTGGGTGACGCTGTCGCCGAGCAGGTACGAGGCCAGCGCCCCGGCCACCAGCTCGTAGATCAGCCCGCAGGTGGCGATCACGAAGGCAGAGAGCATCAGCGCGCGGCTCGGGCGCGACCCAGGCAGGCGGTCGGTCACGGCGCTCCTCGCGGGCTCAGGCCCCGTGCACGGCCGAGGCGATGATCAGGGCCAAGCCCAGCAGCACCGCGCCCATGATGATGGCCAGCGCGACGTTCTGGTCCTCCTCGATCTCCTTTTTGACGCTGAAGGGCGCGAGCTTGACCATCAAGAAGAAGGCGATGGAGAAGACCACGACGCCCACGCCAGCGTAGAGCACCGAATTGAGCAGCACGGAGGGGTCGAAGAAGCCGAGCATGGTGCACCCGCGCGGTGCGCCGGCGGGCCGCGCCGGCGGGGGGAGGAAGGCAAGACAAGAGGGCAAGCGGAGGAGAGGACAAGCGGAGAACAGCGTGGTGGAGGCCTACTTGCCCCCGCTATACCCGCCCGAGCTGCCACCCGAGGAGGAGGGGCGCGGGCTGTAGCCGCCGTAAATGGGGCGCCAGGAGCCGGGGTTGTCGCGCACCGAGACCGGCAGCACCTCGGCCCGGGCCGCCGAGAGCGAGCGCCCGGCGACGGCGAAGCCGCCCAGGCCCACGACCAGGGCCAGCCCGACAGCGAACAGGCCGTAGAGCAGCTTCATGCTGGCGAAGGGGCTCATCCGTGGTCACTCTCGGCCCAGCGGGCCGTCTCGATCTGCCCCCGCAACGCAAAGAGCGCGAAGGGGAGCAACAGCGGGAAAAAGAAGAGGGGCAGCAGCGGCTCGAGCAGGGGCGCGTCACGCACCACCCGCAGCCGGACGGTGCCCGTGCTCACCTGCGGCGCGGGCCGCGCGACCCCCACCCGCACGACCGTGGGGCCCGGCGGCGGGCCGCCCACCCGGCCGGCGGCGGTGTTCGAGTAGCTCGTATCGACCGGGTAAAACACGTCGCCGGTGCTCTGGTTGATCACCGCCACGTGCACCTGGGCGAGCTCCCGCTCGAGGCTCGTCTCGATCTCGACGCTCAGGTCGCGCCCCCACCGGTCGGGCACGTCAAAGGGCGCGCTGACGAAGGCCTCGGCCTGCTCACCCTGCGAGGTCATCACCGCGTCGACCAGCACCTCGCGGTCGGCGCCGATCACGACCAGGGCCGAGACCCCCAGCGCGCCGGCGTACAAGACGCCGGTCATCGCCAGCACGCGGGCGAGGGCGCCGGGGCCATCAAAGGGGTTGGGCTGGTGGGGCCCGACCCCCGCCGGCGGGCGCAGGGCCCGGGTCTCGGCGCAGGGGAAGCCGACCTGCAGCTCGTCGAGCGGCAGGTAGCGCCCGCGGGACCAGGTGCGCTCTTCGCCCTCGACCTCGAGCGAGAGCATGTGCGGGGGCGCGACATAGTCGTGGGTCTCGGCCGTGTCGCCGACCGCGATGAGCCAGCCGAACTCGCCGAGCACCGCCGAGCACTCGGCCACCCCGCTCTGGAAGTGCCGGAAGGTCTGCCCGCCGAGGCGCACCGGCTGCTGCAGCTGCGACCGGCCTTGGGCGCCCGACCGCCGCGGGCCGCCGGGCACCGCGGTCAGGCGCTCGACCAGGCTCCAGTGGCCGCGGGCGTCTTCGACCAGCCAGCGCTGGCCGACGTAGGGGTTGAAGGCGACGTACTCGGTCCAAAAGTAGCGCACGCCGTCGACGGCCACAAAACGGCGCTGTGCGCCGATGATCTGCCACTGCACGCCCTCGAGGGTGCCGCGCAGGCCCAGCGGCAAGGTCGGCGCCCAGGTGCGGCGGTCATAGGCCGCGATGACCTTGGCGGTGCTCTCGTCGGCGAGCTCGCGCAGGGCGAGCACCGAGCCGCAGTAGGGGCAGGACAGGCGCATCGCGTCGCCCGGGCTGCGCAGCTCGAGGCGGCCCGCGCAGTGGGGGCAGGACAGGCCGCGGGTGCCATTGAGCTCGGGCCCCTCGACGCCCAGCTCGGCCGGGCGCGACCAGCCGGCGAAGGCGCGCAGCCCGCTGAGCTTGAGCTGGGGCAGGCTGACCCAGCGGCCCACCCAGAAGGTGGTCGGACCGCCGTCTTCGCCCTCTTCCAAGGTGGCCACCGCGAGGCCATCGGGCGCGCTCAGATCGGCGAAGGCGCGCGGCGTGGAGAGCGGCGCGCGCTGGGCCACGGCGCCCTCGGCGGCCAAGACCACCGCCCGCGCCCGCTCGGTCACCCGCCAGCCCTTGCCCCCCAGCTCGAGGGCCTCACCCGCCGAGAGCTGCCCGATGTCGACCCGCGGCAGGGGCATCGAGGTGCGGAAGATCCGCCACAGGCCGTTGCCTTCGCCAAGCCAGCCATGACTGCCGTCGGCGTAGCTGAGCAGCCACTCGTTCCACCGCGCGGTGTCGTGCGCGCGCCGCAGGCCGCCGATGACCTCAAAAGCCCGCCCCTCGTCGACCCCGCGGGCGCCGACCTGGATGGGCGACAGGTCGCGGGCCATCGCGCTGACCTTGCCCTGGACCACCAGCGCGTCAGCTTCGCCGCGCACCACCACCGTGCGGCAGCTCGGGCAGACGGTGGAGAGCGCCGCCGCGTGCGGAAAAGTGATGGGGGCGGCGCAGGAGGGGCACTCAGCCGTGATCACGGGCGTCCTCCGCGGGGACGGCGGGGCAGCGCCCGCCGGACGGCGCCGCATATCCTCTATGGAGCGCCGCACCGGATTCCGATGCCCCGCGGGGCGCCCATCCGGAGGGCACCGGAGGCGCCGACCCGCACGACCCGGCCCGGAGTAGGGGGCGCGCGACGCGGAGCGGACGGGTCGACCGCCTGCGGCAGACGGGGGGACCATGGGTGAGCCGCTGGCCGAACCGGAGGGGGCGCCTGCCCCAGCCGCGCCGGCGGGCGGTGACCCAAGAGGTGGTCCGCGTCAGGATCGAGCGGGAGGGCCACGCCGCCGACATCGTCGCCGACGGGGGCAAGCCGGTGGAGCAGGCGCGCCTGCGCGCCGCCCTGCGCAGCGTGGTCACCCACTTGGATGGAGAGGAGCAGGCCATTGGATGGAGAGGAGCAGGCCATGTCGGACGCCCAAGATGAGACCGCGGGCCCGCCTCGCTGGCCCACCGGCCCGCTCGACGCCATCGACGAGCCGACGATCGCCGAGGTGCTCGCCCAGCTCGGCGCAGACAGCACCGCCCTGCTGCTGCAGACGCTGCTGCGCGACGGCGCCGCGCGGGTGACCCAGATGGAGGCCCAGGCCCTCGCCGGCGCCTACGCCGCGCTGGGGGCCAACGCCCACGCGCTCAAGTCGTCCACGGGCACCTTCGGGCTCGCCGCCCTCTCGGCGCACGCCCGGCACATCGAGCTTCTCTGCCGGGCGGGGCGCGGGGCCGAGGCGAGCGCGGGGGTGCCCGCGCTGGCCGGCGCCCTGCGGGCCGGGGTCGGGGCGCTCAGCCGGCGGATCGCCACAGCGCGCTGATCGACCAGCCGCCCGGCCGCACCCTGGCCCCAGCCGCTGGGTCGAGCGTCATTTTGGGGCGCGTGATCGGCGCCGATCCGTCGCGGCGACCGCGCCGCGGCGCCCCCAAGCTGGCCGGGCTGACAGGGCGCCGCGGATTGTCGGCTGGTCTGCGCCGGTGTTGAGCCCGCGAAAAAACTTTGTGCCGACCAAGGCTCGGACCACAGCCAAACGATTCTACTGCACGTCATTTTCACTGAGCGGTCGACGCAGCGCGCGAATTTTCTGCCGCCGGTTCTACAGCCCGAGAAAAGCGGCCGATGAGATCGCTGTGAGCGGTCCGCAGCCGCGGGGGTCCCTCCCCGCCGCCCTTCGGGGCAACGGAACGCGCCCCCTCCACCTAAAGCCCTTCGCCCCGTCCCAGCCGCAAAAGCAGCTCAGCTCGCCAAGAGCGGGTGCGGCGGCGCCCGCCAAAGGAGTCTCCGATGTCGTTGACCGTGCGCACCAACGTCGCGTCCATCCAGTCGACCGGCAAGCTCAACGCGACCCAGAAGGCCCTGCAGGGCACTCTCGGTCGCATCAGCAGCGGCCTGCGGATCAACCAAGCCGCCGACGACGCCGCCGGCCTCGGCGTCGCGACCAACCTTGAGACCACCATCATCAGCACCCGTCAGGCGATGCGGAACGGCAACGACGCCATCAGCATCATCCAGACCGCTGAGTCGGGCACCAACGAGGTCACCGACATCCTGCAGCGGATGCGCGAGCTCGCCATCCAGAGCGCGTCCGAGACCCTGTTCAACGACGAGCGCAGCTACATCCAGGACGAGTTCCTGCAGCTCCGCTCCGAGGTCGCCCGCATCGCCCAGGTGACCGAGTTCAACGGCGTGCGCCTCGCCGACGGCACCCTCAGCTCGATCAACGTGCAGATCGGCGTCAACAACGACACCGCCAGCCGCATCGTGCTCGAGCTCGGTGACCTCACCACCAACGGCCTCGGCATCTCGGCCCTGAACCTCGACACCTCGGCCAACGCGCTGGCCGCCCTCGCGATCATCGACACCGCGCTGGGCAGCGTGAACAGCACCCGCTCGCTGTTCGGCGCCGCCCAGAACCGCATCGAGTCCGCGCTGAACAACGGCCAGATCTACATCGAGGCCCTGTCGGCCGCCGAGAGCCAGATCCGCGACGCCGACTACGCGGTCGAGACCTCCGAGCTCACCAAGCTCCAGATCATGCAGCAGGCCGGCGTCGCCGCCCTCGCCCAGGCCAAGAACATCAACCAGTCGGTCATCTCGCTCCTCTCCTGAGCGCAGAGCCCTGGTCGAGGCCACCCCCGCCGGGGTGGCCTCGCGCCGTTTTGGGCGCCCCGTCCTCGAGGCCGCCCCCGAGAGGCCGCTCGCCGCCGGCCTCAGCGCCCGGAGATCAGGATCTGCTCGACGCGGATCTCGGCGGAGGGCTTGTCCATCGCCCCGCGCGGCTGCCGCGCGAGCACCCGCACGCGCTCGAGGGTCTCGGCGTCGCAGACCCCGAAGATGGTGTGCTTGCCGTTGAGGTGCTCGACCGGGACCTCGGTGATGAACCACTGCGAGCCGTTGGTGCCCGGCCCCGAGTTCGCCATGGCCAGCAGGCCGCCGCGGTCAAAAGTCCGCCCGCTGTGCAGCTCGTCGGAGAACTGGTAGCCCGGCCCGCCGGTGCCATCGCCGACCGGATCGCCGCTCTGCACCATGAAGTCGGGGATGATGCGGTGGAAGGTCGTGCCCGCGTAGAGCGCGCCGACCCCGGGCTGCGCGGTGCGCGGGTCGGTCCAAGGCTGGGTGCCGCGGGCGAGGCCGACGAAGTTGGCGACGGTCACGGGCGCTTCTCTCCACAGCAGCTCGCAGCGCAGCGGGCCGAGCGAGGTCTGCACCTCAGCCCAGACCTCTCCTTTGGGGCCGAGCCCGAGCAGCTCTTGAAAGCGCACCAGCGGCTGATCGGAGCGCCCGACCGCGCCGCCGTCGCCCATCGGCGCGCCGTTCTTCGACGCGAGCTGCAGGTAGGGCCCGAGCTCGCCCACACCCAGCCAAGCCCGGGCGATCGGCCCCTCGACCGCCCGGCCGGCGGCCAGCGCGCGCTCGAGGTGCGGGATCGCCATCATGTTGTCGCCGCGCTGCAGGTACAGCACGCCGAGGTGGGTGTTGGTGGCGGCGTGGTCGGGGCTGTGCTGCAGGACCGCCCGCCAAGTGGTCGCGGCGAGGTCGGGCTCGGACATCGCGTATTGGATGGCGCCGAGCAGGTAGCCAATGTCGGGGGCGGTCGGGTCGAGGCGCGCCGCCTCTTCGGCGTGGCTGCGGGCCAGCTTGGTCGCCCCCAGCTCGGCGTAGGCGCGCGAGAGCCCCGCGTGCAGGCAGGCGTCCTCGGGCCAGGCGTTGACGAGGTCGCGGAGCAGGTTGCGGGTGCCCACGAGGTCGCCCGCCGTCCAGGCCACCGCGGCCTGGGCCGCCCGCGCCGCCGGGTGGTCGGACTGGACCGCCTGCAGCGCGGCGAGCAGGGCCGGGCCGTCGACCGCCGCGCGGATGGCGGGCGCTTCAGCCAGCGGGCCCGCGGCCGAGACCGCCGAGACACAGAACCCAGGGTCATTCTCGCTGTGCTTGACCCAGCCGAGCGCACCCGGAGCCGGGGCCCCGGTCGCGCCAGCCGGCGCCCCGAGCTTGGGGCAGCCCGCGAGCAGCGCGGGCAGGAGGGCGAGGGCGGCGCAGCGGATCAGCGGGCGCATGAGGATCCCCAGGCCCGGGCAGGAGGACGGGCAGGCGCCGCCGCTAACCAGCCGCTCCGCCCGCCGCTGGGCCATCGCAGGCCTCGGCGCGCTCGTAGCGCACCTCCACCTCGGCCCCCGGGGGTGGCCAAGCCCCCTCCTCAAACACCACCGTGTTCTCCTCCGCCGAGAACCACCAGCCCGCCCACCGGGCCCCGTCCACCCAGACCTCGACGCTGCCGGGCCGGGCCGGCGCCGCCAGCGCGCGCCGCCCCGCGCCGAGGCCGCCCGCCGCCGCCCCGAGCTCTGCGGCGAGGCGGTCCCAGTCGGCGCCGCAGATCGACCACGCCGGGCCGCCGCTGAGCGCGGCCGCCTGCAGGTAGCCCTCGCCCGCCGCCGCGCTAGGGCAGCCGCCGTCCGGGCCGACGACCGCGAAGACCTCGAGCTCCGGCGCGGCCGCGCGCAGGGCAGCCCAGGCCGCGGCCCAGCCGCCGGGTGACTGCTCCTCCTCATCCGCGATGAACACGACGACGTGGCGGGCATCCTCGCGCCAGAGCCCCTCGGCGCAGCCGCCCGGTCGGGCCGCCGCGACGGCGCGCGCGGCCAAGGTGAAGCCGGCCTCGGTGTAGGCACCCCAGGGCCCGAGCAGCCCCGCGGCCAGCGCGGCGCGGGCCTCTGGATCGGCCGGCGAGGCCGGACCAGCGCTGAGGCAGCCGTCGTCCCGGGTCAGCACGCTCACCTGCGCGCCGGGTGAGCGGGCGCCCAGCTCGTCGAGCAGCGCGGCCGCGGTGGCCCCCAGCGCGCGCAGGTCGTCCTCCATCGAGCCGGAGCGGTCCGCGACGAGCAGCAGATCGACCTCAGGCCAGGGGCCGTCCTGCACCCAGGCCTCCTCCAAGGTGACCCGGGGGGCCGCGGTGGCGAAGATCGGCAGCGCGTGCACGCCCCCCGGCGTCGCGCGCAGGTGCACCGCCCCCTCGGCCGGGCCCGCCGCCTGCGGGGCGAAGCGCACGGCGAGGGCCTGCGCCTCGCCCGGGGCCAGCGACAGGGCGCCCGGGCCGCTGGGCGCCTCGACCACAAAGCCGTCGCCGACCACGCCCTCTACCTCGATGAGCAGGGGCAGCTCGCCGCTGTTCTCGACCCACAGCTCCCCCTCGGTGTCGCAGCCGGCCGGGGCGAGGCCGAGGTCGACCGGATCGGGCCAGAGCTCCACGCCGGGCACGAGCCCCCGGGCCCGCAGCTCGGCGGTCAGGGGCACCCCGTCGCCCGCCGCCCACAGGGCCACCCGCCCAGCCTGCGAGCCGCCCGCTGGCGCGGCCGCGATCCGCAGGGGGAGGCGCTCGCCAGGGCCGATCTCGGCGGGGAGGGGATCGAGCGCGGTGAAGCCCGCGCCCTCGACCTGCAGCGCCTCGAGGGAGAAGAGCTGCGCACCGCTGTTCTCGAGGAGGAGCTCGCCCACCGCCTGCTCCCCCGCGGGCACCGGATCGAGGCGGAGCAGCGGCGGAGAGAGCCGGAGCTCACCCTCGGCCTGGCCCGACCCGCGCAGCGCAGAGAGCTGCTGGTCGGGCGCGCAGCCGAGGACGACGAGCAGCGGCGCGCAACCAAAGACGGCGCGAAGGACGGACAACGGGCGGTGGACGCGCATCGGGACCCCGCCGCCGGGGCCGGCGCGCTGGGGAGGGGCCCGGGCGCCACGGCGGCGCCCCCTGCTTCGCGCCCGCGCGGGGGAGGTTGAGCTGACCCTGCGGCGGTCCGCGCGCGCCGAGGGGGATCAGCCCTCGCCGGCCACCGGCGCGCGGAGCAGCACGAAGAAGTGCCCGAGCGGGTCTTCGACCTTGTAGGCGGCGCCGATGCTCAGGTGCGTCGACACCTTCCGCATAAAATCGCGGGTCTTGTTGTAGACGAAGAACTGCAGCCCGCTCGTGTTGGGCACGACCTTGGGCCAGCCCTCGACCACCGGGGCGTCCGGCACTTGGAAGTAGTCGACCACGAGGCTGCCCCGGGCCTCCCACGCCGGGTTGCCCTTGGTGGGCACCATCACGAAGAAGCCCGGCCCGATGAGCCCGCGGGTCGGCGACTCGTTGTAGCCAAAGAGGCGCTCGCCGCCCCCGGCCGGCCGACAGAAGCGCTTCTCGAACAGCTTCCAGCCGCCGGGCAGGGGCAGCGTGTTGCGCCCGTGGTGGATGACCTCGACCCGGTCGCCCACCGCGGCGGGGACGAAGTCGTCCATGGTCAGGGGCGCGGCCTTGGCGGCCTTCTCGTAGAGGCGGCGCTGCTGGGCGCGGTCGAGGCTGCGGCTGGCCTCGAGGCGATCCGCGTGGGGGAGCCCGTCGAGCCAAGCCCCGATCTGGTCGATGTTGTCGGAGGGATCGGCGATCAGGGCGTGCAGCTCAGCGCTCATCGGTGGCTCCCCGGGGCGCCGCGCGCCCCCATCGGTGGACGCCGCGGACTATCGCACCCGCGGGGCCGCACCGGCGGGCGCAGCGCCTCAGGCCGGCTCGAGCATCGCCAGCCGCTGGCTGCGGGCCAACATGCACCACTCGGGCACCCGCTGCTCAAAGCCCGCCTCGGTCAAAAAGCGCTCGTCGAGGCCGGTGTGGGTGACCGGCGGGGGGTGCGGGTCGTAGCGCACGGCGGCCACGGCCAGCCCGCTGGCGACGTAGACGGCGCCGGCGATGTCGAGGCCGTTGCGGCTCTGGGCCGAGCTGGGCTCGGCGTGCATGGCCACCGCCTGCACGATGTCGAGGGGGAGGCCCCAGTAGTGCAGCAGGAAGGCCCCCGCGGTCGCGTAGGTGCAGCTGTAGACCTGCTCTTGGGCGGGCAGCTCGCGCAGACCCAGCGCCACGAGGCGGTCGACCTCGGCTTGGCGCTCGGGCGGGCCCAGCGCGAAGACGAGGCGGCCGAGGTTGTGGAGCAGCGCGGCCGTGGCGGCGGTGCCGCTGTCTTCGGGCTTGACCAGGCGCGAGGCGATGCGCGCGGTGAGGATGGCGTGCGCGTGCAGATCGTCGACCTTGCGCCGCAAGGCCGGGCTCTGACCGGCGAGGCTGCCGAGCTCGCAGGACAACACGAGCTTGCGGACCAGGTCGACCCCGAGCCAGTTGATCGCCTCGAGCGTGGTGCGGATCTGCCGCCGCACGCCGAAAAAGGCGGAGTTGGCGACGTGGAGCAAGCGGGCAGCGACCGCGGGGTCACGCTCGACGAGCCGCGAGATCTGCGCCACGCCGACATTGGGGTCGGCGATCATGCGGCTGAGCTCGGTGTAGATCACCGGCGAGGTGGGCAGCTGCCGAATGCCGCCGATGAGATCGGCGAGCTGGGGGCTGTCGAGGCGGCGGTGCATGTCGAGGGCCGCGTCGATGTGGGCCTCGAGCTCAGCGGGCGGGCAGGGCTTGACCAAGAAGCGGTGGGTCACCGGCAGCGCCCGCAGCTGGGCGTCGCGGTTCATCTGGCCCGACAGCACGATGCGAAAAGTGTGCGGGTAGCGCTCGCGCACGATGCTCAGCAGGGTCGCGCCGTCCATGCCCGGCATGCGCATATCGGTGACCACGACGTCGACGGGGCCATCTTGGAGCGCCTGGAGGGCGTCGACCGCGCTCTCGACATAGACGCAGTCCCAGTCGGGCCGGCGCCGGCTCAACCGCATGCGCATGCTGTTGAGGATCATCGGCTCGTCGTCGACGAAGAGGATCCGGCTCATGTGTGGCTCCACGCTGACGCTGGTGCGTCGTCGGCCCGTGCGGGGCCGGGGCTGGGAACGGACTGGGCACCGGTCGCCATGAGTGATCCAGGCGATATCGCGCGGCGCGCCGGGCGCGGGAGGCCCAACCACCGGGGCGTAGACTCTGGTTCAGATCTCACCCCTGGGGACACCCCGGATCGTGACCGGTTTCCGCCGGGGCCCAACCAGATGAGCGCCGCGGCGGCCGAATTCTGTCATCGTTTGTCCACCGCCGATCCACCCCGCACGCCCCGCGCGCAGCAGCGGAGCGTGGGGCGCGGCCCCGCCCGAGGAGCTCCGATGCCCACCGCCCGCCGCTGCGCCGCCCTCGGCGCGCTCCTGATCGCCCCCGCCGCGCAGGCCGGCAGCGGCCCCTGGGTGATCGGCGCCAAGGACCTCAGCCTCTACGCCGGCATCGAGACCCAGCTGCTCGATGAGCTGGCCCTCAAAGATGGCCTCGACGACGACAGCGTGGTGCAGGTCGATGACGGCATCGAGTCCACCTTCGCCACGGGCATCGTCACCTGGGGCCTGCGCAAGCGCATGGAGGTCGAGCTGAGCGTGCCCTGGGTGCGGGCCGACGCGAACCGCCCCGGCGGCGCGGTCTGCGCCTCGCTCGGCCCACGCACCTGCGCGACCACCTCGGGTTTTGGCGTGGTCGTCGCCCGGGGCAAGTGGCAGCTGCTCGACGAGCTGCGCGGCAGCCCCCTGTCGGTGTCGGTGGGCCCCGAGCTGCGGATCGGCCAGCACACGGGCCCGACCCGGGCGCGGATCACCAACCTCGGCGAAGGCACCACCGATCTCGGCGCCACCCTCGCCGTGGGGCGCTCGGGCGGCCTCGCCGAGGGCAGCTGGAGCGCCCACGCCGACGGAACCTACCGGCGCCGGGGCACCAACCGGGCGCTCGAGGCCGAGCGCCTGCCGGGCGATGAGCTGGTCCTCGAAGCCGAGGCCTTCTTCGGCGCCCGCCCCTGGTGGAGCCTCGGCCCCACCCTGAGCTGGTGGGAGCGCCCCGAGGGCGTGGACTTCGGCGAGGGTGATCTGACCGACATCGACCGCTTCGGCGCGCTGAACGGGCGCAACGTGCGGGTCGGCGGCAAGCTGCTGCTGCGCGCGGCCGACCGCACCACGCTGGTCGTGGGCGGCAGCCAGACGGTGGCCGCCCGGAACAACCCGCGGATCCGCGCGGTGAGCCTGGGCTTGGCCTTCTACCCCGAGCGCCGGCCGCGGATCGCCGAGGGCGGATAGGCCCGCGGCGGCAGACCCGCTGCGGAAGACCCCCAAACCACGGCGAGGGAACGGTGCTCCAACCCGGCGATCACATCGACCGCTTCCAGGTAGAGGCGCTGCTCGGCGAGGGAGGCCTCGCCAAGGTCTACCTCGTGCGCCACCGCACCTTGGGCGCCCGCATGGCGCTCAAGGTGCTGACGCTGCGGGGCTCGGCCATCGGCCGGCGCCTGCTGCGGGAGGGGCGCATCCAGGCGAACCTCTCGCACCCCCACGTGGTCGCCGTCCACGACGTCATTGAGCACGAGGGCTACACCGCCCTGGTGATGGAGTACGTCGAGGGCCTGACCCTCGCCGAGCTGCTGCAGCGGGGCGGGGCGCTGTCAGAGGCCGACGCGCTGGCCCTCTTCGGCCAGCTGCTCTCGGGCGTCATCGCCGCGCACGACCTCGGCGTGCTGCACCGCGATCTCAAGCCCGCCAACGTGCTCATCGCGGCGACCCCGATGGGCACGATCGCCAAGATCGCCGACTTCGGCATCGCCCGGGTCTGGGACGGCGAGGCCGGCGACACCCTGCAGGGCGATCTGATCGGCACCCCTGGCTACATGGCGCCCGAGCAGGTCACCGACCCGACCGCGGTCGACGCCCGGGCCGACGTCTACTCGCTCGGCGCGCTGCTCTACTGCATGGTCGCCGGCCGCCCGCCCTTCTTGCCCGCGCCGCGCTGGTCGCAGACACTCGAGGCCGCCCAGCGCGGTGACTTCGCGCCGATCCGCAGCCTCGCCCCCGAGCTGAGCGAGAACGTCGCCGCGGTCATTGAGCGCTGCCTGCAGCCCGACCCGGCCGCCCGCCCCGCCGACGGCCGGGCCCTGGCGGTCGCGCTGTGGGGCGAGGGCTCTCCGGCGGCGCGGGCGGTGGCCGGCGCCCAGGCGCCCGCCCAGCCCCTCGATCTCAGCGCACCGCTGAGCCGCCCGACCCTCGCCCCCGCGGCGGTGGGCGAGCGGGGCGGCCTGACCCCGAGCCCCGCCCGCGCCCCGACGCCGGCGCCCACCCCGGGGGGCGGCGCGCCGACCGCGGTGCCCTCGAGCTGGTCGGGCGCAGAGGGTCCGCCCAGCCCCACGCCGACACCCGCGCCACCAACCACGCCCACGCCGACCCCCGCGCCGACACCCGCGCCACCAACCACGCCCACGCCAGCCCCCGGGCCGACGCCCACCCCAAGCCCGGCGCCCCCCGCTGCGGCCCAGGCGCCCACCCCGCCGCCCGAGGCCGCGGGCCCACCGCCCACCGCGCCCGCCCGCTCGGGTATGTCCATCGCTGGCTATGGCGTGCTGGCGCTCCTCCTCATCGGGCTCGGTCTGGGTGCTGCGCGCTGGTTCGCCGACCCGCCGGCCGCTCCTCCACCTGCGCCGACCGCAGCTGCGCCCGCGCCGGTCCCGGCCTCCCCGGTCCCCGCCTCCCCGGTCCCCGCCTCCCCGGTCCCCGCCTCCGCCGACCCGGTCCCCGCCTCCGCCGACCCGGTCCCCGCCTCCGCCGATCCAGGGCCAGGCGCCGCTTCGGCCACCCCCGCGCCGCCCGCCCCGACGCCCGGCGGCGCGCCCCTCCCTGCGCCCGCAGCGACCGCGCGACCCTCCCCCACCGGCACCCCTGCTCCGGCGCCCACCCCACCCACCGCGGCGCCGCAGCCCGCGCCCAGCCCGGACCCGACCCCTGCGCCCGCGCCCAGCCCCGCGCCCACCGCGGCGCCGCAGCCCGCGCCGATGCCCGCCCCCTCCGAAGATGCGAGCGCCGACGCTGGCGCTGTTCCCGCGCCCCCGCCGATGGTCGCTGGCAGCTACGCCGGCAAGTGGCTGGGCCGCCCGATCACCCTGACCCTCAGCCAGCGGGCGGGCGGCAAGGTCAGCGGGCGGGTCGAGGTACAGCAAGGCCAAGGTGTGCGCAGCCTGAGCTTCTCGGGCGCGGTCGAGCCAGGCGGCCGCATGCTCCTGCGCGAGGCCGAAGAGGGCTGGACCCTGCAGGCCACCTTCGTCAATGGCCAGCTCAGCGGCATGATCAGCCAGCCCGACAGCAAGAAGCCGTCGCCCTTCTCGGCGTCGATCCAGTAAGAGCGCCGCCGCGGGCGCGGTCGGTGCCCGTGGTAGCCTGCCCACCATGAGCACCGCCCTCGACGCCGCCCGCCCCGTCCTCGACCTGCTCGCCGCGATGGAGGCCGCGGGCGCCTCTGACCTCTTCCTCTGCGAGGGCAAGGCCCCGGCTTGGCGGGTGGCCGGCGCGCTCAGCAGCCCCGGCGCCGGCCCGACCGACAGCTCGGCCCTCGCTGCGCTGGCCGAGGCCGCGGTGGGCGCCGAGGGGCGGGCCGCCCTGCTCGCCGCGGGCGACCGTGACGCCGGTCTGAGCCTCGCTGACGGCCGGCGCTTCCGGCTCAACTTTCACCTGCAGCAGGGCCGCCTCGCCGTCGTGGCCCGCGCGGTGCCCAGCGGCGCGCTCTCGCCCGAGGCCCTGCGCCTGCCCGCGGCGGTGCTGCAGCTGGCCGACCGCGCCCGCGGCCTCGTGCTGGTCACCGGCGCGACCGGCAGCGGCAAGAGCACGACCCTGGCGGCGATGGTGCACCACATCAACCGCACGCGGCCGGTGCACATCATCACCCTCGAAGACCCGATCGAGTTCGTGCACCGCGACCTGCGCGGGCGGCTGAGCCAGCGCGAGGTCGGCCCCGACACCCAGAGCTGGGCCACCGCGCTGCGCACCGCCCTGCGCCAGAGCCCCGACGTCATCGTCATCGGCGAGCTGCGCGACGCCGAGTCGATGAGCGTGGCCATCGCCGCCGCGCTCACCGGCCACCTCGTGCTGGCCAGCCTGCACACCGTCGACGCCGTGCAGACCCTGCAGCGCATCATGGCCAGCTTCACCGAGGGGCAGCGGGCCCAGGTCGCCCTCGACATGAGCATCTGCCTGCAGGGCATCGTCAGCCAGCGCCTGCTGCCGCGGCCCGACGGCGCAGGCCGGGTGGTGGCGGTCGAGCTGCTGACCAACACGCCGCCGGTGGCCCTGCTGCTGCGCGAGCAGCGGGCGGGTGAGCTGCATGACCTGATGCGCGCGCAGCGCGGCGGGGGCATGCAGACCTTCAATGACGCGCTGGTGGCCCTCCTCAAGGCGGGCGCGGTCTCCTACGAGGTGGCGTTGGCCTACGCGAGCAACCCTGACGAGCTGGCCCTCGCCGCCCGGGGCATGGCCACCGGGGTCGACTCGCTGCGCAGCGGCGGGGATGACGAGCAGGACGCTGAGCTCGACATGAAGCGCCTGCTGACCCGGGTGCTCGAGCTCGGGGCCAGCGACCTGCACCTGACCGTCGGCCGCCCGCCCCTGGTGCGGGTGACCGGCCGCCTGCGCCCGCTGGCCCGGCGGCCGCTGACCGACGGCGACATGCGCGGGCTGCTCTTCTCCATCCTCTCGACCCGCCAGCGCAGCATCTACGAGCTCGAGCGCGAGATCGACTTCGGCATCTCGATGGAGGGGGGTCGGCGCTTCCGGGTGAACGCCTACTACCAAAAAGGCCGGATGGCGGCGGCTTTGCGGGCGATCCCCAGCAGCGTGCCCAGCGCCGAGGCCCTGGGCATCCCCGAGTCCATCCTCGAGCTCGGCATGCGCCCCCAGGGCCTGCTGCTCGTCGTCGGCCCCACCGGCGCGGGCAAGTCGACCACCTTGGCCTGCCTGCTCGACCGCATCAACCGCACGCGGCCCTGCCGGGTCATCACCATCGAAGATCCCGTGGAGTACGTGCACCCGAGCGTGTTGGCCACGGTCGACCAGCGCGAGGTCTACTCCGACACCCAGTCCTTCGCCGCGGCGCTCAAGTACATCCTCCGCCAAGACCCCGACGTGATCATGGTCGGCGAGATGCGGGACCTCGAGACCATCTCCAGCGCGCTGACCGCGGCTGAGACCGGCCACCTCGTGATGGCCACCCTGCACGCCAACGACGCCATGCAGGCCATCGACCGGATCATCGACGCCTTCCCCGCCCACCAGCAGCCCCAGGCCCGGGCGATGCTCTCGGGCTGCCTGCTCGGGGTGGTCAGCCAGCGCCTGCTGCCCCGCCTGAGCGGCAGCGGCCGGATCGGCGCCTACGAGGTCATGATCGGCAACGCGGCTGTCCGCAACCTCATCCGCGAGGGCAAGCTGCACCAAGCCCGCAGCATGATGGAGACCGCCTCACGCGAGGGCATGGTGACCATGGACGCGGCGATCAAGCGCCTCTACGACGGCGGAGAGGTCAGCTACGACGACGCGCTGGTGCACCTCACCAACCCGCGCCTGCTCACGCCGCCCGCGCCGCCGCCCGCCGCGCCCCCACGGGCCGCGCCCGCCGCGCCGCCGCCCGCCCCCGCAGCGCCACCCCCGGCCAGCACCGGCTTTTGGGGCCGCCGCGGCTGAGCGCGCTACTCGTCGCAGACACCCTGCAGCGCGTCCATCTCGGGCAGCGCGCCCTCATCGGGGTCGGCGCGGTGGTGAGGCCCATGCCGCCGCAGGCCGGCCACCTGCTCGAGCACCGCGGCCCGCTCCTCGGCCACCGCCTCGGCCACCGCCGCAGCGAGGCCCGGGTGCCGCAGCGCGTGCAGAGAGTAGGTCGGCGCGGGCAACAAGCCCCGGCGCAGCTTGTGCATACCCTGGGCCCCGGCTTCAAAACGACGCCAGCCACGCTCGATGCATAAGCTGATCGGCCGGTGGTAGCAGAGCTCGAAGTGCAGGCCCTCGTCGCCGGGCCGGCAGCCCCAATAGCGACCAAAAAGTTCGCCCCCGCGGTGGAAGCAGAGCGAGCCGGCCACCCAGGCGCCATCCCGGCGGGCCATGACCGCCAAGCTCAGGTGCTGCAGGCGCTCGGCGGCCAAGCGGAAGAAGGCCGCCGGCAGGTAGGCCTCTCCGCCGCGCTTGTGCACGGTGTCGAGGTAAAAGTGCCGGAGCGCGGCCCAGGCCGAGGCGTCGATCTCGGCGCCCTCCAGCACGACCACCTCGGCGCCGCGCTCGGCGGGGCGCCGCCGCTCCCGCCGGGTCTCTTTGCGCACCTTGGACCGGAAGGTGGCCAGCCACGCCTCTTCATCCGCGTAGGGCGCTCCGTCGGGGCCGGCGTTCTCCCAATGGAATTGCATGGTCGTGCGGCCGATGAGGCCACGGGCGCCCGAGAGCCGCTCGTGCACCGGCCGGCGGACGAAGAGCAGGTGCAGGGAGTGGCAGCCCAGCTGCTCGCGGGCGGCGAGCAGAGCCTGCACCAGAGCATCTTCGAGCAACGGCGCCTGCGGGTGGGCGCCGACCAGCAGGCGGCCGCCGGTGGCCGGGGTGAAGGGGATCGCGGCGACCAACTTGGGGTAGTAGGGCACCCGCGCGGCGGCGCAGGCCTGGGCCCACCCAAAGTCAAAGATGTACTCGCCGTAGCTGTGGTCCTTCTCGTAGAGGGGCACCGCGCCGACCAGGGTCTCGCCTTGCCAAGCCAACAGGTGACGCGCGCGCCAGCCCGCCCGGGGGGAGACGGCGCCGCTGTCCTCCAAGGCCGACAAGAAGGCGTGGGTGGAGAAGGGGTCGCCGGGCGGGCAGAGCGCATCCCAGGCGACGGGATCAACGTCAGCGAGGCTGCTCCGCAGCTCGATGCGCAGCGTCAAGAGGAGGGGGCCGGCGTCGGGTGATGAGGCGGACATGCGCGGCGGTTAGCGCGCCCACCCGCCCGGTCGAGGCGCCGACGGCCTCCACCCCGACGGCCGGGGGCCGATAGGGGACCGCCGCCGAGGAGCGCCCATGCAGACCGCCCCGACCCCGCTGCGCCTCGCGCCCCACCCCTCGCCCTGCGGCCCGCCGCTCGACGGCGGGGTCGAGAGCTTTCACGTCGTGCTGCCCCGCCGCAGCGTCAGTCCGCGGGGGGTCGTCCGGCCCGCTGAGGTCTGGCGCATGGCCCAAGAGCTGGCGGTGCAGGCCGCCTGTAAGCTCGGCTGGCCGCCCGAGCGCTTTCGCAGCCAGCACACGGCGTTTATCGTCGCCGAGATGACCGTCCGCCACCTGCGCGAGCTGGCCTATGGTGAGCGGGTGGTCGGCAGCACCTGGGTCCAAGACCTGCGCCGCGGCACGATCAGCCACCGGCAGCTGCAGCTCGACGCGACCCAGGGCCCCTTCGCCGTGGCCACCCAGCGCTGGGTGCACGTCTACCAGGCCGATGACGGCAGCATCCACGTCGGCCGGGCGAGCGACGCCCTGCTCGAGGCCTTCGCGCCCCATCCGCGCCCCGAGCCCTTGGTCGAGCTGCCCGCGCTGCCCCCCTGCGCCGGCCCGCGCCTGCCGCCGCTCGACGTCGACATCTGGCTGACCTGGATGGACCCGATCGGCCACCTCAACCACCCGCAGTACCTCGACTTCTGCGACGAAGCGCTGGCCCGGGCGGTGCTCGCCCGGGGTGGTGACCCGCAGGCCACGGTGCCGGTGGCCGAGCGGCTGAGCTTCCGCGCCGCGGCCAGCGCGGGGGATCGGCTGCGGGTCGAGCTGCAGGTGGTCGGCCAGCAGGGGCCCGACCTCGCCCTGGCCGCCACCCTGCGCCGCCAAGACGGCGCGATCTGCTGCCAGGGCACGTTGATCCGGCGCTTGGAGGGCGAAGACCTCGGCCTCGCGCTGTGCGAAGAGGCGGTCGCCGCGGCCTAGACGCGCGACGGCGCCCGCCCCGCGCGGGGTCAGGCGCCGCCGGGTGCGCACACCAACGCCCGGTCGGGGCTTAGGTGGGCGGGCACTCCTCGGTCACGGCCTCTTCCATCGAGAGGATGGTCTGGATGAGCACGTCGCCCAGCTCGGCGCCCGTGTAGAAGGGCGAGTAGGGCACGCCGGCGTCATCGAGCGCGCCGAGCAGGTCCTCGGCCATCCAGTAGAACTCGTCGCTGCTGATGCACATGCCGGCGTGGGCGGTGACCATGTCGGCGCCGGAGTAGACGCAGTAGCCGCCGGTCGCCTCGCAGACCTGGTCGATGAGCTTGGCGCGCAGATCGGCGCCGCCGTCGCGGGCGATCGCGTCGGCGAAGCGGCCGTTGATGCGGGCGTCGGCCACCACGCGGCCGAGGAACAGGTCGATCACCGCGGTGATCGCGCCGTGCCCGCCGAGCTTGTTGAAGTAGACGCTCGAGCCATCGGGGTCGGTCACGATGTCGCCCTGCATGCCGACCAGCGCGATCAGCAGGGGGTCGATGGTGGCGCTGCCGTCGAGGGCGTAGGGCACGCCCAGCTCGTCGAGGGCGAGGAGCAGGTCCTCGACCAGGGCGTTGAACTGCGCGTCGGTGATCGCCATGCCGGCGTGCGCGTCGACCATGTTGGCGCCGGTGTAGGTGCAGCCGCCGCCGGTGGCCTCGCAGATCTGGTCGTGCAGCTGGGACTTCAGCAGGCCCGCGTCGGTGCGGGCGAAGAACCAGTTGATGCGGGTGTCTTCAACCACGTTGGCGAGGAAAGCGTCGAGGACGGCGTTCACGCCAGCCTCACCGCCCAGCTGCTCGTACAGGGTCGGCGGGGGGCCGTCGTCGCCGCCGTCGGTGCCGTCGGTGCCGTCCGTCCCATCGGTGCCATCGGTCCCGTCCGTGCCGTCGGTCCCGTCGGTGCCATCGGTGGTGCCGTCGGTGCCGTCCGTGGTGCCGTCGGTGCCGTCGGTGGTGCCGTCGGTGCCGCCGGAGTCCTTGCTCTCTTCTTCGGTACAGGCGGCGAGCGGCAGCGCGAGCAGCGCCGCCAAGCGCAGGGTCTTGATGTTCATCGATCCACTCCTCGGTGTGGTGGTCGGTGCGGAGCGCACCGGGGGCGGCCGTGGGGTGCACGGCAGACGGGGGCGCGGGGCCGGCTGGCCCCGCAGCTCAAGGGGAGGCGGCCGGGGGAGCCGACGAGGCGGGCGGAGCCGGAGCGACCGGCGGAGCTGCGCTGGCCGGGCCGGAGGCGGGGCCGCCCTCGGCGGCGATCGCGTGCGGGTTCTTGGCCTTCTGGCCGCCGTGGCCGCTGACGCCGGGCCGGCTGTTGATCTGCTCTTCGACCCCGGGCACCAGCCAGACCTCTGACACGCCGACAAAACCGCCGCTGGCGCGCATGGCGGTCAGCCGGATCTCAAGGTCGGCGAAGCGCCAGACCGAGGCGACGCGGGCCACCTTGGCGTCGAACTTCTCGGGCGTGGTGTGCTCACCGCCGCGCAGGGGCGCGCCATAGGTCTTGGTGAGAGCATCGACAGCCACGTTGTAGTCGCGGGCCGCGTCGTCAGGCAGGCTGTACTTGCGCAAGGTCGAGATGGTGTTGATGGGGCCGCTCTCGGGCCGCGAGAGGAGGAGCTCGGCGAGCTGGCCGCCGATGACCCGGTCGGGCAGCAGGCCCAGCGGGAGGGGGCCGGCGCAGCGCACCTGAAAGCTCTCGCGGGCCAGCGCGGGCCCCGCCTCGCACTGGATGCCCTGGGTCTGCACATAGGCCGCGACCTCGGGGCCGCTGCTCTCGCCCAGGGTCAGCCCGTTCCAGGCCCGGGTCGGCGCCTTGGGGCCCGCTGCGGCCATCGGGGCCATCGGGGCCATCGGGGCCGCCGGCGCCTCGACCGCAGCCACGGTCGCCTTGGCCGTCGAGCTGTCACCAAAACAGCCGATCCACGAGCCGACAACGAGGGGGACGGCGAGCAACACAAAAAACGTCATCAAGACCTCGGCGGGGCGGCGCAGGGCCGGCGGGGTGGGTACGCGCGGGGCCCAGCGCTGGATCATCCGTCTATGCTGACGCGGCCCTGACAGTTGTCAAGCCCAACTGTATGCAAAGCCGCCAAGCACCGCCCTTTGGGCCGCGCTAAGGCCCCCGCACCCGCCCCCTCCTGGAGCCCACCGATGCGCCACGCCGCGACCGCCGCCCTCTCCACCGCCCTCGCGCTCGCGGCCTGCGGCGCGCCCAGCGGCCCGCCGGGCGGCGCCCCATCCTCCGCTGCCCCGACCGACGCCCCGGCCAACGTCGCGATGGCCAAGGCCACCGAGGTGCTGCGCGGCGAAGGCAAAGTTTACGTGCACGTGGTCGAAGGCCAGTGGGACTTTTGGGTGATGGCCCCGGACCAGGCTGTGGCCGCGGGCGACTTCCTGCTGCTCGGCAAGGGCCCCCAGCGGGCGATCCACCGCAGCGGCAGCCTCAACCGCGACTTCACCGACATCATCGAGCTGCAGAGCATCGAGGTCGTCGATGAGGGCACCGCCCGCCGCTATGTCAACGTGCAGCCCGCGCCGGGCGGCCAGACCATCGCCCAGCTCTTCGCCGAGCGCCAGCAGCGGGCGGGCCAGCCGGTCACCGTCCGGGGCCGCGTGGTGAGGGCCAACCACGGCATCTTCGGCACGAACTGGTACCACCTGCGCGACGGCACGGGCACCGAGGCGGCCAAAGACAACGACCTGACCATCACCAGCGCGACCCAGGTCGAGGTCGGCGCCCTAGTGGTGGCCAGCGGTGCGCTCACCCTCGATAAAGACCTGGGTTTTGGCTACTTTTACCCGATCATCATCGAAGACGCGACGGTGAAGGTGGACTGAGGCCGGCGCGGCGGTCGCCCTCAGGCCCCCGCGTCGCCCTCCCTGCGTGGCGTGGTGCGGGGCCACGCCGCCCAGGCCACTCCCGCCAAAACGACCGCCCCGCCGATGACCTCGAGCAGGCTCGGCACCTCGCCCAACAGCGCCGCGCTCAGCGCCACCGCGCCGACCGGCTCGACCAAGATCAGCGCCGAGACGATGACCGCCGGCAGGTAGCGCACCGCGTAGTTCAGCCCGAGGTGGCCCAGCAGCTGCGGCCCCAGCGCCATCGCGAGCAGCGCGGCCCAGGCCCCCGGCGACCAGCCGACCAGGGGGGCCCCGCTCAGCGCGGCGATGGGGAGCAGCCAGAGCGCGCAGCTGAGGAAGACCAGCGCGCCGTAGGGGGCGAGCGCCATGCGCGGCCGGAGGACCCGGCCCACGAAGAGGTAGGCCGCGCTGAGCGCACCCCCGACCAGGGCCAGCGCGTCGCCCAGCGGGGTCACCACGCCGCCGGGATCGGCGCCGCCGGCGTTCATCAGCAGCACCCCGGGCAGCGCGATGCCCAGCCCCACCCAGGTGGCCCGCTGGGGCGGCTGGCGGAGCAGCGTCCACTCGAACAGGCCCGTCCAGATCGGCGTGAGGCAGACCAACAAGGTGCTGCGCAGCACGGTCGTCCGGTGCAGGCTCTCGATCCAGGCCCAGAAGTGCAGGGCGAGCAGCAGGCCCGCGCCGAGGCCCAGCGCCCAGCCCCGCAGGTCGAGGGGCGCGCGGGCGGCCCGAGGCAGCAGGCTCGGCGCGAGCAGCAGCCCGACCAGCCCGGTGCGCCAGAGCGAGGCGCTCACCGAGGGCACCTCAGGCGCGAGGCGCACGAGCACCGCCGCCGCCGAGATGGCCAGCACGGCGACGATGAGCACCGGCCAGGGCGGGACCCGCGGCGGGTGTTCGGAGCCCGGGCTCAGATCACGCCCTGGGGCCGGGTGGCGTACATCACGTCCATCAGCGCGGCGTAGAGGGCGTCATCGGACTGGATGGCCGCCGGCGCCTCGAGCAAGGCGAGCAGCTCGTCGGGGCTGTACTGGTTCTTGAGCGTCTGGAGGCTCATGTCGTCGTCGAGCAGGGCTTCGATGCGGGCGGCGGTGACCCAGAGGCCAGCGGTGGAGGAGGGGGCCATCAGCGCTCCGTGCGGGGGTGCGCCGGCGCCCTAACGGCGCGGAGGAGGGCCGGAGCGGCGCGCGCCCCCTGCTTCAAGGGAGGGCGAAGCAGCCCTCGGGCGTGCAGCGCAGGCGGGCCTCGGCCGGCGCGGGCAGCGCGCCCAGGGGGCCGGCGAGGTCCTCGGGCAGGTTCGGCGCGGGGCTGCCCCAGTCCACCCCGAGCAGGGTGGCCAGCCCGCCGCTGAGGTGCAGGCCGCCGCCCGACGAACCGGCGGTGTTGCCCCCCACCGCGCCGCCGATGACGGTGAGCTGGCCGTTGACCAGGGCGAGCGCCCCGCCCTGCACCGTCGCGTTGTTCCCCTCGAAGGTGGCGTCCACCAGGGTGATCTGGGCCTCGGCCTCGCGCTCGGGCACCGCGGCCGAGAGCAGGGCCCCGCCCCAGTCCGCCGCGTTGTTGATGAACAGGCTGTCTTCGACGCGAAGGGCGCTGTTGGTGGCCCAGAGGCCGCCGCCCACGTTCCCCACCGGGCGCAGGCCGGGCAAGGTGGCGCGGTTGCCCCGCAGCTCGACGCCCACGAAGCGCGCGGCGGGGCTGTCCTCGACCAGGGCGCCGCCGCCGCCGACCTGGGCCTCGCCCTCGATGAGCAACGCGCCGATGAGCGCCCCGGTCCAGGTAAAGGCGTGCAGGTTGGCGCCCATCTGCGAGCGGTTGGCGCGCAAGGTGCCGCCGGTCATGCTGACCGCGCCGAGCAGCAGCACCCCGCCGCCCTGCACGTCGCCGTCGTTGTCTTCGATGAGGGTGTCGTTCAGGGCCACCGTGACCGCCGGCGTGCCCGGGCGGCGGCGCAAGGCGAGCCCTCCGGCGTAGGGCGCGGTGTTCCGCGCGATCCGGCTGCCAGCCAGCGCACCTTGGCGCATCCACACCCCGCCGCCGAGGGTCTCGGCGAGGTTGTCCTCCACCACGGTGTCGACGAGCTCGGTCGGGCCGTCCTCGCTCCCGAAGACCCCGCCTCCCCAGGCCGCGGTGTTGCCGTAGACATGGCAGCCCTCGAGCCGCAGCCCCGCGCTGCGCCAGGCGCTGACCCCGCCGCCCACCGGCTGATCTTCCGACGAGAAGCCCGCCTCGGCGACCCCGACCCCGCCGGTCAGCCCGAGCCCGCGCAGGGTGGCGGCGCCGCTGAGCACCCAGACGGCCGGCCCCTCACCGGCGGCGTCGATGACCGTACCGTCGGGGTGGGCCACCAGCACGATGTCCTGCCACAGCACAAGCCCGCCGCGCATCCGCCCTGGGCAGGCCTCGACCACCGCGCCCGGCGGGGCGGCGTCCACCCGGCGCTGCAGGGCGTCGACATCGCAGGGCGGGGCCTCGTCGTCGGCGGCGCCCGTGGCCTCGGCCGTGTCGGTGGTGGCCTTGGGCAGCGGCCCGCGGCATGCGGCGAGGGCAGCGCAGGCCGTCACCACCGCGGCGCGCCGGCGTCCTCGCTGCGCGCCCCTGGACCCCGAGCCGCCGCCATGCCCGCCGATCCTGCCCTTGACCTCGCCGATCACCTGCCCGCCGCTGCTCCGCCGCCGGCGGGGCCCTGGTGGCGCCGCGCGTGGCGCCCCATTCGCGACTGGGGCAGCACCTTGCTCATCGGCGCCGCCCTGATGCACATGGTCGGCCAGCTGCGGGCGCCCGACCTGCCCGAACAGGCGCCTGACTTCGCGCTGCAGACGCTCGAGGGCGAGACCGTGCGCCTGTCGGACCTGCGCGGCCAGACCGTGGTGCTCAACTTCTGGGCGACCTGGTGCGCCCCCTGCCGGATGGAGATCCCCAGCTTCACCCGCTTCGCCGCCGATCACCCCGAGATCCCCGTGCTGGGTATCGCCACCGAGGGCAGCGTGCCCGCCCTCAAGGCCGCCAAGACCACGCTCGGCATCGGCTACCCGGTGCTGCGCGCCGACCGGGCCACCCTCGCCGCCTACCACATCGAGACCCTGCCCACGACGGTGGTGGTCGGCCCCGATGGTGAGGTGAAGAGCGCCCACTCGGGCATCCTCACCGGCCCGCAGCTGCTGTTGGCCGTGCAGTAAGGGGCGGGCGCCCGCGGCCCTCATGCCAAGGCAGGGCGGGCGAGCCGGGCCCCGACCCGCAGCGCCGCGCGCACCGCCGCCGCCGCCCGGTCGCGCCGGCGCGGGCTGGTGGCCTCGACCAAGGCGGGCGCGGGGGCCTGGGCGCCGCCGGGCCGCAGGTCGAGCCGGGCGCCCAGGGCCACCGTGAGGGCGCGGGCCCGGGCGACCGCGGGGAGCTCGTCGAGATCATCGACCAGCAGGGTGCAGGGGAGGCCCGCAGCCTGCACCACCGCCCGCAGGGCCTCGACCAACACCGGCTGGCCAGCGAGCTCGACCACCTCTTCTGTGGCGCCGAGGCGGACGGCGAGGTGCAGCTGGCGGGCGCCCGCGGCCGCGAGGCGGGCGGCCCGGGCCGGGTCGAGCAGGGCGGGGCCGAGCTCCCAATCATGGGGGAGACCCACCCCCCGCAGCGCGTCGAGCATGGCGTCGACCGCGTCATCTTCGACGGAGAGGGGGCCGCCGCGCAGCCGCAGCCCGACCGCGCCCGCGGCACGCCAAGCCTCGGCCTCGGCCCGCAGCGCCGCGGGCTCGCGGGGCACCGGCGCGCCGCCCACCCAGGGCAGCTGGGCCAGCGGCTGACCGACCAGCCCGCCAAAGCCGTCGTCGGCGTAGCGCCGCCAAGGGAAGAGCTCGAGCTGGGGCACCCCGAGGAGCGCCGCCGCCGGGCGGGGCAGGGCCGCCGCAGGAGCGCCCCGCCAGGCCACACCGGGGGCGCCACGCCCGGCCTGCCACGGCGCGCCGGGCAGGCCCACCTGCAGCAGCGCCCCGTCGGCCACCTCAAAACGCTGCAGGGCCGCAGCGGGCGCGGCCTCGACC
The DNA here is from genome assembly GCA_016792625.1 of Deltaproteobacteria bacterium. GTDB lineage: Bacteria > Myxococcota_A > UBA796 > UBA796 > UBA2385 > JAEUKK01. Next base: position 97,060 of record JAEUKK010000101.1, read on the forward strand.
GCGGGCCCGGAGACGACGATGACCGCCTCGGGCAGCACCTCGCGCAGGCGCACGAGGAAGCCCGGGTCCTCGGCGCAGGCCCGGCCGCCGACCAGGGCGAGCACCGCGGCGGGCCGCAGCGCGTGGGCGACCCCCAGCGCGTCTGCGGCGTCGGGGTGCGTGGCCTGGGCGTCGAGCACGCTGAGCAGGCCCGCGCCCCGGGCCCCCGCGCTCTCGACCAACAAGGTGGAGGGCCACGCGGGGCCGGCCGCGCTGGCCCAGCGCCCACCGGGCCGCTCGCGATCCGCCACCAGCGGCCGATCCGGGAGCCCCGGCCCCGGGGGCTGGAGCAGCAGCAGCGACCGCGGCGCACCCGTCATCCGCCCCTCCGGCCCCGCTGCGGGGCTCCGCAATTGCGCCCCGCTGCACAGGACGCGCAGGCTGGTCGCGCTGCGATACGCCGACCCGCCCGCCGCGTCTATCGCCTCGCTGGCGTCGTGCGCGGGGGCAGCCCACCGCGGGCCGCTCCCCCTCCCCTGCCCCGAGGCCGCGCCCATGCCCCACGCGCTCCGACACCCGCTGCAGGCCGCCGCGGCGGCGCTCCTCCTCCTCGGTCCGGGCGCCGGCCTCGCCCAAGAGCTGCAGCTGAGCATCGTCGACCCGCGGGTCGATGAGGCGGCGCTGCGCGCCAAGCTCAACGGCGTCGTCTCCGATGACCTGCGGCTGAGCAGCCAGCAGAGCTTCCCGACGCAGATGGCCGAAGCGACGGCATTTTCGACCAAGGGCATGGGGGTGGACTACGCGAGCTCACCCGAAAAGGTGGTCTTTGGCGCCAGCGTCGGCAGCGCGGTCTACGGCTCGGGCTTCGCGTTTGGCCGCGGCGAGGACCTGCTCCCCACCGGCGGCTTCGCCTTCGCGCTCTCGGCGATGGCCGGGGTGAACCTGGGCATCGCCGCCCCCGACGACAGCCCGGCCCGGCGGTTCACGCTCTACGGCAACGGCATGACCGGCCGCACCACCCGCGAGCCCTTCGGGGCCGACTTCACCAACCTCGGCCTGCACCTGCAGATCGCCCTGGTGAAGCCCATCTCGGCGGGCGCAGCCGGCTGGGGCGGGATCGCGCTCACGCTCGGCTACGAGCGCACCCGCTACGCCCTCGAGCTGCGCGACGAGCTCGAGCTCGAGGCCGACGCGGCGACCTGGTCACCCACCGGCACCTACCGGGTCGAGGCCTTCGACAACACGCTGCCGCTCGAGCTCTCCACCAATATGCGCGCGGGCCCGGTCGGCCTCTTCGGCGGCGTGGGCCTCGACGCCCGGCCGGCGGCGCGGGTCGAGTCCTCGGTCGCGCTGACCGGCCCGGTCTCCGCCCAGGTCGACGGGGCGAACCGCCAGGTCGGCACCGCGACCCTCAGCGACAGCTTCACCCTCGACGGCAACGCCGCCACCCTCCGCTTTTTTGTGGGCCCGCAGCTCCACCTCGGGCCGGTCAAGGTCTACGGGCACCTCAACCTCGCCGGCGACGGCAAGGTCGGCGGTCATACCGGCCTTCGGGTCGCGATCTAAGGCGCGGCCGCAGCGCCCTCAGGCCGCACCCGCACCCGCACCGGCACGCGCACATCGCCCTCGGCAGCCGGGAAGCGGGGATCGAGGCGCGCCGCCACGCAGCCCGCCGCGCCGCCGAAGCTGGCCGGCTCGGCCCCCGCGCCCACCACCGAGGCCACGCCCGCCTCGTTGACGATGACGTCAAGCTGCAGATCGACGCCCTCGGCCCAGCCCCGCCAGGACAGATGGTCACCCGCGCAGGCGCGCACCGCCTCGGTGGCCCCCTCGACCAGCCGCAGGGCAGTGGAGACCGGGGCCTCACGCAAGCCGAGGGGCCCAGGCGTCCACACACCGTCCGCACCCCGCCGGGCTGCGGCCTCAGGGAGGGCCCGTGGCTTATCGACCAATCCCGTGGGCGGGTGTCGACGCGCCGGCGCATCGGTCGAGGCGTAGGGGTCGCGCGCCCACGCCGCCAACGCCTCGGGGCTGTAGTTGGTCTGCACCGCCCGGCAGAGGCGCCCCGCCGCGGGCGCCCCCGGCGCGGTGAGGTGGCGGGTGTGCAGGGCCTCGACGCAGCGGGCGAGCCCAGGCACCTCGGGCTCGACGACCACCGCGCCGACCTTGACCTTGCCCTTCTTGTTGACCTCGAGGTCGACGCAGAGACGAGCCTGCAGGTCGGCCTTTTGCCACGCGGCCAGCTGGTGAAGGCACACGTCGATCGGCAGCGCACGCAGCCCCGCTTGGTGCGGCCCGAGCCCGCTGCCGCCCGCGCGGGCGTCGGCGGCGGGCTGCAGCTCGACCGCGTCGACGGTGAGCGGATCAGCGTCGGGGGCCGCCGGCCGCGGCGCCCAGTCGTCGGCGGAGGCGGGTGGGGGCGCGGGCTTGGCGGCCCCTGCGGGCAGAGGCAGCGCGAGGACAACGCCCAGCGCGCTGATCACGAGGGTGGTCCAGACCGCGCGGCGCGGGGCGGAGCGGGGCTGGGGCATGGAGCCTCCTGCGGCTTCGGGCGGGGCGCGCTGCTAACCCGGCCCGGCCGCTGCACCCCGGTGACAGCCGCCGCGGGCTGCGGGGTTGAGGCCGGCGAATGGGCGCCCATGCGCGGCGTCGCCGCCCCGCCCTTCCCCGGAGGTCTGTGATGCTCACCCAAAAGAACGTGCTGTCGCTCTGCATTCTCGCCCTCGCCGGCTGCGGCGTGCCCGTCTGGGGCTCGGGGGTCTCTGCCGAGCGGCGCCTCCACCTCGACCCCGTGCGCGCGCTCGAGCTGCAAGGCAACATCGACGCCCGCGTCACTCCCGGCGAGGCGGGCACGGCGACCCTGCGCTGCGACGACAACCTGATCGACCACATCCGGGCCGAGGTCGACGAGGGCGAGCTGGACCTGCGGTTCAGCCCCGGCGTGATGGGCATCCCGGCCACCCGCTGCGCGCTCGAGCTGCACGAGCCCGGCCTCCGGCGGATCGAGGTGAGCGGCAGCGCAGACTTCGTCGCCGCGGGCCCGCTCCCGGCGCTCCACGAGGTGGAGGTGAGCGGCTCGGGCAGCGTGACCGTGGGCCGCGACGGCTGGTCGGTCGGCACGGCAGAAGAAGAGGAGCCGGCGGAGGAGGGCGCGGAGGACAGCGGTGGCCTGCTGAGCGGCGGAGAGGACGGCGGCTTGGTTGAAGAGCCCGCCCCGGCCGAAGAGGAGGAGGCCGACAGCGCGGCCCTGCTCAGCGACTGGTCGGCGCGCCTGCCCGACCCGGCCGACGAGCTCTTTGTCGAGGTCAGCGGCTCGGGCGAGGTCTTCGTCGGCGGGGTCGACGCCAGCTTGGTCGACGTGGAGATCAGCGGCTCGGGCGAGGTCGGGCTGCGCGGCGCGTCCCATGAGCTGGTCGCCGAGGTCAGCGGCTCGGGCGAGGTCGCGGCCCGGCCGCTCTCCGCCGCGCGCCTCGACGCCGAGGTCAGCGGCTCGGGCGGGGTGCGGGCCACCGCCACCGCGCGGGCCCACGTCGAGATCAGCGGCTCGGGCGAGGTCGACGTCTGGGGTGACCCCGACCAGCGCTCCAAGGACGTCTCGGGCAGCGGCGAGGTCCACTGGCGCTGAGGGCGGCGCCCCGCCCCGCGCCGCTCGGCCTCAGCGGCGGGCGGGCGCGCCCAGGCCCGCGTCAGCCAGCGCCTGGGCGAGGGCCGGCGCCCCCACCGAAGCAGCGCGCAGCTCGTCAATCACGCGCAGGAAGGGCTCTGCCCGCAGGCCGGCGGGCGCGGCCCCCGCAGCCCCGCGCAGGGCCTCGACCGCGGCGGCCAGATCGCCGACCTCGACGGCGCCCGCTGCGGCCAGGGCCGCGCAGACCACCACCGCCCAGTGCCCCGGGTGCCCGACCAAGGCGGCGGCGGCCCGCACCCGGTCGGCCTCGGCGGCGGCGCGGTCCCGCTCCCAGAGCAGGGCGGCGCGCTGGGCCCGGGCCCCCGCCTCCAGCAGGGCCCAGCCGCGTAGGGCGCCCAGCCGGGCGGCGCGGCCAAAAGCCAGCGCGGCGGGCCCGAGCTCGCCCTGCTGGCGCAGCAGCTCGCCGAGCGCGTACTCCGCCGCGTAGCGCAGCCGGTCGTCGCCCAGCGTCGCGGCCAAGCCCCGCGCCGTGCAAAAGGCGCGCTCCGCCGCCTCGGCGCCGCCGCGGTCCAAGCTGAGCAGGCCGGTCAGCCAGCTCGCCCGGGCGAAGCTGCGGGTGTCCCCGCTGCTGTGGGCCAAGGACCAGAGCCGGCGCAGCTCGCCCGGATCGGCGAGGCGCCCGCCCGACAAGACCCCGCACTCCACCTTGGCGGCCAGGGCCACCACCTCGAGGCGCTGATCTTTGCCCTTGTTCTGGGAGAGGGCCTCACCAAAACGGCGCGCAGCGGCCCCAAGCTCACCCTGCAGCCGCAGCAGCTGCCCTTCACCGCAGGCGACCTCGGCGAGGCCGCGCCGGTCCCGCACCGCGGCGAAGCGCTGGCCCGCCCGCTCCAGCTCGCGGCCGGCGGCTGCCGCGTCGCCCAGCGCCAGCCGGGCCCGGGCCCGCAGCAGCGCCACCCGGCCCTGGGCCCGCCGATCCACCGCGCCGACGTGCTCCAGCGTCTCGAGCGCCTCGGTGGGCTGCTCAAGCTCGAGCTGGGCTTCGGCGAGCACGTCGAGCGCGTCGACGAGGCCGACCCGGCTGCCCGCGGCCTCAGCAGCGGCCACGGCCAGCTCGGCGGCGTCGACGGCCAAGGCGCAGCGACCGGCCTCGACCGCCTTGCGCCCGGCGGCCAGCAGGCGGTGGAGGGCGGCGCCGGCGTCCCCGGCCCAAAACGCGTGGCGCCCGACGGGGAGATCGACGTCCACGCCGCTCTCTGCGCCGACCTGCTCCCAGGCCTCGCTGAGCCGGCGGTGCAGGCTGCGGACATCGGCGCGCACCTCGGCCCGCCTGAGCGCCACCTCGTAGATCTGCGCGTGCTCAAAACGCAGGCGCCCGCCGGCCTGCTGCACGAGGCCCGTGGCCAGCAGGCCATCGAGGCCCTCGGGGCAGACCCGGCGCAGCACCGCCACCGGCGGCACCCGGCCGGCCAAGGCCACCAGCGAGAGGGCCTCGGCGGCCTCGGCGGGCACCGGGCTCTGGCCGAGCGCCCCGTCGACCCGCCGCTCGCAGAGCTGGTCGAGGGTGCCCGAGGCCACCAGATCGAGGGGCAGCCCGGCGCGGAGGCGCAGGCGGCCCGCCGCGTCGCGCTCGAGCAGCGCGCGGGTGGCCCAGTCGCGCAGCAGCAGCCCGGCCATCACGGGGCTGCCGTTGCAGCGCGGGGCCAGCTCGGCGGCGAAGTCAGGATCGAAGCCAAAGCCCACGATCTGCTCGGCGAGGTCGGCCGGCGTCGGCCGCGGCAGCTCGATCACCTCGGCCCCGCTCTCGCGCAAGGCGGCGAGGCGGGCGCGCAGCAGGGCGTCTTCGGCCAGCGCCTCGGTGTCGACGGTGGCCACGGCGAGCAGGCGGCGCTCACCCACCGCGCGCTCCTGCAGGGCGAGCAGCAGGTCGAGGCCGTCCCCCGGCTCGCGGCAGAGATGCGCGTCCTCTAAGAACAGGGCCGATGCGCCCCGCCAGCTGCGGGCGTCGAGGTGGCGCAGCAGCGCCGCCACGCCCAGGCCCGCGTTCACCGGCGCCTCACCTTGGGCCAAGAAGCCGCACCAGCGCACCAAGGCCGCGGCCTCGACCTGGCAGTCCTCGGGGTGCGCGCCCTGGTCGCGGGCCAGCCAGCGGGCGACCCGCTGCAGGGCGCCGTCGCGGGTGTCGCCCCAGGGCGCGAGCAGATCGAGCAGCAGCCCCGCGCAGCCGTCGTCGGCCTGGGCGGGGAAGTGGTAGCGGGCGGAGAGGGGCTCCATCCAGCCGCCGGCGTCGAGGCGCGCGGCCACCCCCCGCAGCAGAGCGGCCTTGCCCACGTCGTCGTGGCCGAGCAGCACGATGACCCGGGGCTGACCATCGGCGGCCACCTCGCGGGCCGCCGACCACAGGCGGCCAGCGACCTCGGGGTAGAGCCGCAGCGGCGGGTCGCGCAGGGCGAGCAGGCTGAGCGCGTCGGCGGGCGCGCCCAAGCCCGAGGGGGCCGGCGGCGCCGAAGGCAGCGGCCCCGGGGGCACCTTGGCCCAGCCGCCTGCGACGATCGCCGCGGCGCGGGCCCAGCCCGGCGCGGGCCCATCCAGCGTGGACAAGGCCCGGCGCAGGTCGGCGGCCCGGTCAAAACGCCGCCGCGGGTCGGGGTCGAGCAGGCGCTCGAGCACCGGCCGCAGCGCCGCGGGCGCGCCCTCGCCGCCGCGCAGCGCGCCGCCGGGCGGCGGGAACTCACCCTCGCCGCGGCCCGGGGTGAACTGAAAGCCGGCGAGCTTGCTCAAAATCAGCCCCACCGCGTACAGATCGGTGGCCGGGCAGAGCTCTTGGGGCCGGCCGAGGCGCTGCTCGGGGGCCATCCAGGCCGGGGTGCCCATCAGGTGCGACCGGGTGGTGGCCAGCTCGACCTGGGCGCCGGCCACGCCCAGATCGGTGAGCCAGGCGCCGAGCTGCCCGTCGGGGCGGGTGTAGAGGAGGATGTTCTCGGGCTTGAGGTCTTGGTGCAGCAGCCCGCGGCTGTGCAGGTGCGCGAGGGCGTCGAGCACCTCGTCAATCCAGCGAAGGTAGAGGCCCGGGGCCGGCGCCTCTTGTTCGGCCAATGAGCGGGCGTCGGCCACCGCCATCGCGCAGTAGGGCCGGCCATCGTCGAGCTGGCCGTGCGCGCGGATGGGCACGACGTGCGGGTGGATGATGCTCGCCGTCAGCGCCACCTCGCGGGCGAAGCGCCCGCGCAGCCGGGGGAGCCGGGCCAGCGCGCTGCGCACCACCTTGAGCGCGGCGTAGTCGCCGCAGAGGCGGTCTTCGACCTGCCAGACCCACGCGGTCGAGCCCTCGCCGATCAGCGTGGGCGCCGCGAACCGCGCGGGGAGGGTCGGCAAAGGGTCCATGCTCCGGCCCTAACGCCCTGCATCCCTCGCCAAGCTCCGCCGCGCCTGCGAGGGTGTACCCACAGGGAAACACCCTGCACCCCGCCCGGAGCGCCCCTTGAGCATCATCCCTGCCCTCATCGCCGCCGTGCTCGTCACCGTCGGCTCCAAAGCGCCGCTGGCCCTCGCCCAGGCCAAGACCGGCCGCTACGACAACAAGCACCCCCGCGCCCAGCAAGCCAAGCTCGAGGGCTGGGGCGCGCGGGCGTCGGCCGCCCACGCCAACGGCTGGGAGGCGCTGCCGATCTTCCTGGCCGGCGGCGCGCTCTGCGTGGCCACCGGCGGAGACGGCGCGACCGCGGCGCTGATCGGCTGGGGCTGGGTGCTCAGCCGCGTCGTCTATACCGCGCTGTACGTGCAGAACATCGACAAGGTGCGCTCGTTGGTCTGGGGCCTGGGCCTCGCCCTGGCGCTCAGCCTCTATGTGCGGGCCGCGCTCTAAGGCGCGACGAAGCGCACCGGCTGGCCGATCTTCTGCGCGAAGAGGCCCGAGAGCAAGCCCAGCATGTCTTCGCCGGTGTCGCGCTCGGTCCAGGCCGTGCCCCGCCGGCGGAAGTGCCAGGCCCGCAGGTTCGCCGACAGCCACAGCTCGTGGGTCGGCGTCTGCTGGCTGAGCACGAAGGTGCTGCGGTCGTGCTCGAAGACCACGTTGAGGTTGCCGGGCATCAGGCCGGCGTCGATATCAGCGTCGAGCACGTCAATCTGCTCAAGCAGGGCGCTCAGGGCGGTGTCGACCGCCGCGCGAAAAGCGGCGTCGGTGGGGAAGCGGTCGTCGGCGCTGCTCATGGGCGCTCCATCGGGAGGGAGGGAGGCCGCGCTAACGCAGCGCGCCGGCCAAGCCGCCGCCCGCCCGCTCAGCCGCGGCGGAGGAGCGCGCCCAGGCGCTGCAGGGCGCCCTCGATGTCGGCCATGCTGACCGCGCCGACGCTCATGCGGAACCAGCCGGTCTGCTCGTGCATGTCGAAGGCCTGGAAGGGCACCACCGCCACGCCGGCCTCTTCGAGCAGCCACCGGCGGATGGCCTCGTTGGTGGCGAAGCGCGCGCCGATCAGGTCGACCCGGAAGCTGAGGTAAATGCCGCCCTGGGGGGCGATCGCGTCGACCGGCAGGCCCTCGGCGCGCAGGGCCATCACGCCGTCAAAGAGCCGGTGCAGGCGCTGGCCCACGCTCTCGACCAGCTGCGCGCGGAAGACCTCGAGCGCACCCGGCGCCTGCAGGAAGGCGGCGGTGGCCACCTGCTCGGGGCGCGGGGCCCAAGCGCCCACATGGCCGATGTAGGCCTTCATGCGCTCTTGCAGGTAGGGCGGCAGCACCGCCCAGCCCACGCGCAGGCCGGTCGCCGCCATCCACTTGCTGATCGCGTCGACCTGCACGACATAGGGCGCGCAGGCGGGCACCAGCGAGACCGGGTTGTGGTGCACCACGCCCGGCTGGGTCAGGGCCCAGTAGACCTGGTCGTACATGAGGATGCACGGGCCCCGACCGCTGCGGTTCTCTTCGACCACCGCCTCGGCGATGCCGGCGAGCACCTCGGCGCTGATCACCGTGCCGGTCGGGTTGAGCGGCGAGTTGAGCACCACCAGCCGCGCGCCCTTGATCGCCGCGCGGGCGGCCTCGACCGTGGGGAAGAAGTTGTCGGCCGCGCTGGTCGGGATGAAGTGGTGGTCGCTGCCGAAGAGCTGGGCGTAGTAGCCGCTGTTCCAGCCGGGCAGGAAGCTCACCGTCTTGTCGCCGGGCCGCACAAACAGCGCCCAGGTCGCGAAAATCGGCGGGCGGGCTCCCGAGCAGACGCAGACCGACTCGGGGCTGTAGCGCAGGCCGAGCCGCTCGCTGTAGAGATCGGCGATGGCCTTGCGCAGGGCGGGGAGGCCGTCAGCCGGCGGGTAGTTGGTCTCGCCCGCGTCGACCGCGTCGTGCAGGCGCGCCCGCAGGCCGTCGGGCAGCGGGAAGTGCGCCGGCCGGAAGTCGCCGACGGTCAGATCGGTGATCGTCTGCCCGGCCTCGGCCAGCTTGCGCACCTGGCCGGCGATGCCGAGGATGAGGGAGCCCTCCATCGCGGCGATGGTGGGCGTGCAGGTGGCCCGCATCGCTGCGGCGCCATCGGTGGGCAGGTGGTCGGCGATCTGGACGGTCATGGCCGCCGCCTAACCGCCACCCCCGACCGCCCGCACCGGCGCGGTCGGGGCGCCTGCGTGACGTCGTGGCGCCCATGCCCGCCTCGCGCGCGCCAGCCGGGCCGGAGGGCGGGGCGGAGCCCCGGTCGCGCAGCGACCAAGGCGCGCAGCGCCGCGCCCGCAGGAGCGGCGCCGCCGGGCCCCGGCCGGCGGGGCGCCCCATTCTCAGCTCAGTTCTTGAGCGTCCAGTCGAAGCCGACGGTGAGCGCTTCATCGAGCACGAGCAGCTTCTCGAAGTAGATCGGCTTGCCGTCGAGCGGCAGGCTGACCCGCACCGGCTGCACGCCCTTGCCCTGGGCCTCGGCGGCGAAGGTGGCCGCGGCCTGCTGCTGCACCATCGCGTTGGCCTCGCGCACGGTGACCCCGCCCGCGTCGACCGCGGTGAAGGCCTCGACCCGGCGCAGGCTGCCGACGATCTTGCGCTCCTTGACCTTGGCCTCGGCGGGCACGAAGACCGACCAAGCCACCGCGGTCGCCGGCACATCGGCGATGGGCAGGGCGGCGTCGAAGCGGCCGCGCTTGCCGCCTGCGGGCGGGTCACCGTCCTCGACGTAGACGATCTCGACCGCGAAGCGAGCCAGCTCGCCCCCCGCTGCCTGGCTTCGGGCCAGCGGGACCAGCACCCGACCGTCCTCGGCGCGGGCCGGCTTGACCGCCCGGCCGCCGACGAAGGTGCTCCAGGGGGTGGCGCCCTCGGGCAGCTTGACCCGCAGGTATTGGGCCCGATTGTTCCGCATCGCGTAGACCACCTGGGTCATGCGGCGGCCGTCGGGGGTGAGCACGGTGGTCGCGGCCAGCTGGTCGATGATCGTGACCAGCATGTCGACCTCGGGGTACTGCCGAATGTCGAGGGGGATGCTCGGGGCCGCGCCGCGGGTGCGAAAGCCGAGCAGCACGGGGAAGTCGGTCTGGCCGGTGATGGCGGCGGGCAGCTCGCGCACGTCGACCGGCTGGGCCTCTTTGGCCGCGCCGGCGGCCAGCTCGAGGTTGCTGCGCGCGTCGACGCCGACCCAGCCCTTGGCCCGCTCGACCCCGAGCACACCCGGCAGGGGCAGCTCGACCGCGGTGCTGCCCAGCGGGAGGGGGCGCTCGAACTGCACCTTGAGCCCGTAGCTGCCCAGCGCGGCAAAGTTCAGATCGGCGACCAGCACGCGGGCGCCGCCCTTCTCGTCGACCGTCCAGCCGCGCAGGCCCTGGCCGTTGACCTCGAGCACGGTGACGTCGGCGGGCAAGCTCAGGCGCAGCTGGTTGATCCCCTTGTGGAGGATGCTGTAGTTCACCGTGGTCGTGCCGGTGAGCAGGCCCTCGGCCACGCCGATCAGGGTCTGCTGCTCGGCATAGACGCGCGGGTCTTGGGCGATGGCCTCTTCGCCCTGCACCTTGGCCCGCCAGCTCAGGCTCAGGTTGCCCGAAGGGGGCACCAGCAGGCTGATCTGGCGCTCGTTGCCCCGGGCCACCTCGCGCAGCTGGGTCGCGCCCGGCGCGCTGAGCTCGAGGGGGGCGCTGCCCGGCACCACGAAGTCCAAGGTCGCGGCGCCCGCGCGGGGGAGCTGCACCGAGACACTGTTCTGGCCGGCCTTCTCAAAAGCGGGGGCGGCGAATTCGAGCTCGAGATCGACCGGGCCGCGCTTGTTCGTAAACAGCACAAACCAGCCGTTGCGCACGGTGACCACAGCGTCCTGGCCGCCGCTCTTGGCGCTGCGCAGGCCGTAGCTGGCCGGCAGCAGGGGCACCTCGACCCAGCCCTTGGCCTTGAGCACGTCGATGCGCAGCTTCGCCGCGAAGACCGCGCTCTCGCCCTCAAGGCGGCCGGTGACCGCGGCCCGGCCGATCGCGAAGTCCTGGGGCGCGGGGTCTTCGGGCTGGGCGGGGGCGAGGCCCGCCTGCACGAGCTGGCGGAAGTCTTGCCAGGGCAGGCTCACCACCGCGCCGGGGAGGGTTGGCAGGTCAGCAGCCTGGACTGGTGCGACAACCAAGGGGGAGAGCGGGAGGAGCAGGCCGAGCGCGGCCCCGGTCAGCGCGGCGCGCAGGGAGGCGGAGGAGCAGAGGGAGCGGGACATGGGGCCTCCAAGGCCGAGGGTCGGGCGCGGGGGAGCGAGGAGAGGAGCGAGGGGGAGGAGGGACGGGGAGCGCGGGGAGGCGCCCGCTGCAGCGCCGCCGAAGGTGCCGGAGGAGCTCAGCGCGCGCGCCGGGGCCGGACCCGCAGGCGCACGCGCAGGGGCTCGCCGGCGGCGACGAGCTGCTGCTGCAGCTCGAGGGGGTCGGCGGCCAGGGGCATCGAGAGGGTCAGGGTCACCGCGTCCACCCCGGTCGGGATGGGCAGCGGCGGCGAGAGGCGGCTCGGCGTGGGCCGAACCGGCGGCTGGTGCGGGGGCGGCGCGGCGATCCAGGGGGCGGGCGGCGCGGCCGGGCGCCCGGGCAGCCCTGGCGCGGGGTCGGTGGCCGGGGGCGGCGGCGCGGGGCGCACCGGCAGCGCTGCGGTGGCCGCGGCCCGACCGGGGGCCTGCGCCGCGCGAACCCGCTGGGGCGGGGCCGGCGGGGCCGGATCGAGGGGCCAGGGCGCGTTTGGATCGGCGACCACCGGTGGCGCGGGGCGGCGGGCGGGCGGCCCCCGCTGCTCGAAGCGCAGGCCACCGCCGGCCGGGGCCGCCTGCGCCGCCGCGAGCACGTCGCGCTGCACGGGAAGGCGGTCCAGCTCTTTTTTGTCGAGCTCTTCGGGGGCGTCTTTGTCGGTGGTGCCGGCCACCACCTGCACCGCCTGCTGGTAGCTGCGCCCGGCGGGCACCCGCTCGAGAAATTCGCGGCTGATCACCACGCCCTCGGCCTGCACCCCGGGCACCACGTTGAGGGCCTGCAGCGGATCGGGGCTCTCCATGCCCGTCACTACGGTGTTCTCGACGGTGGTGGCGCCAGCGAGGTCACCCGCCCCCGCGCCGCCTGCCGGGCCCGGGTCGGCCGGCGTGGGCAGGCCAAGGTCGAGGGGCTTCGCCGCGGGCATGGGGGCGTCGAAGTGGTCGGCCGCCATCCGCGGCGGCGGAGGCGGCGGGGGCGGCGGCGGAGGTGCGTCGAGCCCCTTGACCACCCCTGCGTCGAGCCCCGAAGCTTCGCCGCTGGCCACCCCACCCAAAACGCCGCCCAGCACACCGCCGACCACGCCGCCGACCACGCCGCCCTCTACGCCGCCCGCCTCACCCTCGATGGTGACACCAAAGAGGCCAATCGCCGCCCCTTCCACGACGTAGCCCTGCAGCACGTCACCTTCGAACTGAACGGCCTCTGGCAGGCTGCTCTCGAGCGCATCGACCACGGGCTCGCTGTCGTCGTCGCCGAAGTGGCCGTCGGCCGCGGCCGGCGCTGCGCCTTTGCCCTCACCGAAGCCACCGAGCGTGGCGGGCTTTCGGTCATCGCTGACCTCTTTGCGCCGCTGGCCGCCCACCTCGCCGCGGCCGCCCATCCGCCCATCGGCGGGGCGGTCCTTGCCCGCGCGCAGGGTCAGCTCTAGGTCCTCTTCGGTGGTGGGCGCCTCCTCCAGATCGTCTGTCTGCAGGTCGTTCTGCTCGTCGTTCTTGTCAAAACGGGGGGCGGCGGGCTGCTCTTGCGGAGGCGTCGGCGCGGGCGCAACGGCGGGCCCGCGGGAGGCCGAGCGCGTCGAGAATGAGGAGTTGGTGGTCTTCGCGGGCGGAGGTGGCGCGGACCGCGCGCGGCGCTCCTCTTCGAGGGCGGCGAGGCGGCTGTCGAGCTCGGCCAGCCGGGCCTTCTCTTCGACCGCCTCGTCTTGCTCGAGCTGGGCGAGCCGCCAGGTCTGGTCGCGGGCCGCGCGGTAGTTCTCGACCGCCTCGTCGAGATTACCCTCAGCGACGGCGACCTCAGCGGCCTTGAGGCCCTCTTGTTGGGCGGCGCGGTCGGCGTCGGCCCGCGACGAGGCCTGGGCTTTGACCTTGCGGGCGACCTTGGCCTTCTCTTTGTCCTCGGCGGCGATCTGCACCCGGCCGAGCAGCAGGTCGACGTTGCCCTGCAGCGCGCTGGCCGCCGAGTTGCTCGGGTCGAGGGCCGAGGCCTGCTTGAGCAGGGCGTCGGCCTCTTCGAAACGATTGGCCTTGTAGGCCGAGTACGCGAGGTTCCAGCTCTCCTGGCTGGCCTGGCGCTGGGCGTCGTCGGCGCGCTCACCCTCGGCCGCCTGCTCCTCCTCCTCCCGCACCAGGGCGTGGCCCAGCTCGAGCCGGCCGGTCGGCGCGCGCACGGGCCGCGGCGTGCCCTCGATCTCGCGCAGGGCGCGCTCGGCGGGCAGCTCGATGCGCCAGCGGGCGGCGGCGACCGGGGCGTCGACCGCGGGGCTCAGCAGCTCTTGCCAGCCGCGGCGGGCCCAGGCCGCCCCGCTGCCGATCACGTTCAGCTCGACCGGGAAGGCGACCAGGCCCGAGAAGGTCTCGACCGACTTCTCCAGCGGCAGCAGCCAGGTGCGCGCGTCGACCTGCACCAGGGCCACCGGCCGGCCGGCCACCCGCGCGCCCATCGGCCGCTGCCCGGGCGGCAAGGTCACGCGAAGGTGCTGCTGGCGGTCATTGCGGACCTGCCAGGTCGCCCGCAGCGCGAGGCGCCCATGCGTGGCGACGGCGAGGCGGTACTCGGCGGCGTCGACGATGAGGGGGGGCGCGCTGAGCGGGGCGCCGCCCAGGGCCGACCACTGCAGGGCCGGCCGCGGGCCCCGCACCCGCCAAGCGGCGACCGGCGCGCCGGCGCTCATGTTCACCAGCCGGTCGGGCCGGGCGGAGAGCGGGGCAGCCTCGAGCTGGGCGGCGCCCTCGGGCGCGATCATCGCGCCGTCTTCTTGGCTGAGGCTGAGCCAGCCGTCGAGCTCGCGCGCGCCTTCGAAGACCGGGACGGGGGCGGGCCCGGCGGCGGTCGTGGGGAGGGGCGCGGCCCAGGCCAAGGAGAGGGCCGCCGACCCGCGCAGCGGCGGGTCAAACTCAAGGACGAAGCTGCCATCGGCGCCGCTGACCCGCACCGGGCCGCCCACCTTGGGCGCGCCGTCGGGGCCGAGCAGCTCGAGGCGGGTGGCGCCGGGCAGGCGCACCGGCAGGCGGGCGAGCGGGGCGTGGGCCACCCGCAGGCTCAGCTCGGCGCGGCCGAACACGGCCTCTTCATCGGCCCGCAGGCTGATCAGCGCCTCGCCGCTGATCGCCTGGGGGCGCGGCGGCGCGGTCTCGCCGGTGGACCAGCGCAGGTCGACCCGCCCACCCCAGGGCTGATCCCAGCGCAGGCCCCCCGCGCGGGGCACACCCTGGTCGAGGGTGGCGCGCAGGCCCGCGCCCTGCAGCGCGACCGTCGAGCGGGCAGCGGCGGGCAGCTCGATCTGGAGCGCGCCGGGGGCCCCGGTCACCACCGCCCGTGCGCGGAGGAGGTGGGTGCCCGCCTCGAGCCGCGCCAACAGCAGCGGCCCCTGCGCGCCCGCGGCCCAGCCGAGCGGCCGGCCGTCGAGGGCGGCCGACTCGAGGCGCAGCGCCCCATCCAGCGGCAGGTTGAGCCAGCAGGCCTGCTCACACCGGAGCTCATAGTTGATCAGGACAACGTGCTGGCCATCATCCCCGGGGAGGACCTCGACCTGTCGGGCCAGCAGCAGCGGGCCGCGCGGGGCCTCGGCCTCGACCGCCTCGGCCGGCGCAGCGGCGCAGAGCCCCGCCGGGAGCAGCCCGAGGCCCAGCCCGAGCAAGGCCAACGCGGCGCGGCGGGCGGCGGTGCGGCGCAAGGTGGACAAAGGGCGCTCCAAAGGACGGCCGCGAACGGGGCTGCGGGCCCGCGCTTACACCCCGGCGGGAGGTGGCGGACCGGCGCTCCAAGCTAAGGGCCCAGCCGCGCGCCCGCCCCGACCCGGCGCCAGCGAGGGGGGCTCCAAAACAGGACAGGCCGGGGGAGCGCGGCTGCGCCCACCCCGGCCCCCGCAGCGCGCCCGGCTCAGGCCAGGGCGACGCCCACGCGCTCGAGGCTCAGCACGCTGGCGCCCGGATCGGCGCTGGCGAGCCGCGCGACAGCCTCGACGGCCGCGGCGGCGAAGCCGGCGCCGAGGATGACGTAGCGGCGACCGCTGCTGGACTTGAGCGCCCAGGCCTCGACCCCACCGGTGAGCTTGGGGCTCTCGGGGGGCGCGACGGGCGCGGCAGCCGGGGCGGCGGGCGCCGCAACGGGCCGGGCCTTGGGCGGGCGGCCGCGGCGCGGCGGGGCCGGCGGCTCACCCTCGACGGTGGGCAGGCGGTAGTAGGCGGCGATGCCGTGGCGGTTGCGGAAGGCGCGCACGTTCTCGGGCGTGACGCCGGCCTGCACCGCGACCTCGGCGTCGGGGAGCTTGCCGACCAGGTCGAGGAAGGGGTCGAGCTTACTCTGGCGCCGACCGGGCTTGCCTTCGCCGCGGGGGGCGCGGGCCGGCGCTGCGGCGGCTTCGGCGGGCGCGGCCTCGACGGCAGGGGCAGCCTCGACGACCGCCGCGACCACCGCGGGGGCAGCCACAACCGCGGCCTCAACCGCCGCGGAGGCGGCCGGGGGCGCCGCGATGTTGTGCCGCTTGCGGTAGGCACGCACCGCCTCGACGGTGGCGCTCGCGCGCTCGGCGACCTCGCGATCAGGCACCACGCCGATGATGTCGACGAAGGGGGCGAGCTTGGACTTGCGGTCGCTGGCCGGCTTCTCGGCCGGCGCCTCTTCGGCCGGCGCCACGGCCGCCGGCTCGGGCGCGGCCTCGACCACCGGAGCAACCGGAGCAACCGGGGCAACCTCAGCCGGGGCGCTCGCCTCGGCGGCGGTCGCGGCCGCCGCCGCGTCGGTCAGCTTGATGTTGAGGCGGCGACGGGCGCGGGCCACCTTCGACGCGCTGACACCAGCCATGCTGGCGATCTCTTCGTCGGGGACCTTGCCCATCAGGTGCAGGTAGGCGTCAAGCTCGGGGTACGAAGTCGCGGGTCGAGACAACGCAGGCTCCAACATTGGCGGTGAGGGTGGCCCCCGCGGTGCGGGCGGGGACGAGGCGGATCAGGGACGGCGCAGCATCGGAGCATTGGTGGCCGAGGGCGTCAACGCGCCGCAGGCCAAGGCGTGCCGCCCGGCTCAGAGGCCGCGGCCGCGCGATCCAACGCGCCGACCCTACATACGCCCAGTTTGGGCGCCGGTCAACGTTGGGGACACGCCATGCGCACACAAGCGAGCGGATCGGCTCCCCGGCCGCCACAAAACCGCGCTCCGGGGGGCGGCTTGCGCGGGTTGGCTCAGCTTCCGCGGCGCGGGTGCAGGCGGGCCAGCCGACGGGCGAGCGGGTGCGCGCTCAGGCGCGGGTCACCCGGCAGCGGCTGGGCAGCCCGCAGCTCGTCGAGCAAGCAGCTCGCTTGGGCCAGCTCGCCGCGCAGCAGCTCGGGATCGCCCCGCCCGGCCGCGTGCTCAGCGAGCAGCACGTGGGCCTCGAGCAACAGCAGGCGGGCGTCGCTGGCGGCGAGCCAGCCCCAAGCCGGGGCCAGCGCCCGCGCCGGCGCCTCGTGGCCGCGCAGGGCCCGCGCGCGGCAGAGGCAGGCCTCGGTCAGGGCCGACCAGAGGCCGAGGCGCTCCAGCTCGCGGCAGGCGACGCGGCTCTCGCGATCGGCGTCGGGCACCCGCCCGACCGCGGCCAGCGCCTCAGCCCGCAGCGCGCGGAGCCGGTGCAGCGGCAGGGGGAGGCCCTGCTCCTCGGCGGCGCGCAGGGCCACGCTCAGGCCGGACAGCGCCTCCTCCGCCTGCCCCGCCGCCAAGTTGAGCCGGCCCGCGGCGATCGCCGCCTCGGCCTCCTCCCCCGGCTCGGCGCTGGCCAGCTCCAAGCCCGCCCGGGCGTCGAGCGCGGCCCGCGCCTCTCCCAACCGGAACAGATCGACCTGCTGGTGCACCTGCTCGATGAGCAGCGCGCCTCGCAGCGCGCCCGGCCCCGCCTCGGCCAGGGCCCGCAGCGCCGGCTCCAGCTCGGCCGCCGCCTCCCCCGCCCGCCCGCAGAGGCGCAGCGCCCGGCTCAGCTCGAGGCGCAGGCGGGCCTCGACCAAGCGGGCCCCCTGCTCCGCCGCCAGCCCCAGCGCCCGGCGCAGCTCGGCCTCGCCCTCGCGCAGCGAGCCGAGCGCCACCCGCAGCTCGCCCATCCGCCCGAGCAATTCGGCGCCCATCACGCCATCGTCGAGCAGCTGGGCCAGCTCAGCGGCCCGGTCCAGCGCGTCGAGGGCGGCGTCGAGCTGCACCTCATCGACCGCGGCGCGCGCGCCCTCGGCCACGACCCGCAGGAGCAGGGGGAGGTCGCCCCGGCGGCTGGCCTCCTCCTCGGCCCGGGAGCGGTGGAGCGCCGCCGCCCCGCGCTCGCCCCGGCGCCGATGCACCCGGGCGAGGCCGAGATCGGCCGCCGCCCGCTCGGCAGGATCGGCGGACTGGGCCGCGTCGCGGAGCAAGCGCAGGGCCTGGGGATCGAGCGGATCGACCTGCCCGCGGGCCTCTCCGCATAGCCGCAGCAGCCCGGCCGGCGCCGCCGCGTCGGGCTGGGCGCCCCGCGCGGCCTCGAGCGTCGGCAGGGCGGAGGCCCCCTCCCCTGCGTCAATGAGCGGCGCCGCCCACCGCACGGCCGCGCGGGCCGCCTCGGCGGCTTGCCCTCCTAAAAGAAGCAGCAGCACCTTCTCTGCGGTGACCGGGGCCTCGCCGACCGCGAGGGCGAGCTGCTGTTCGAGCTGGGCGCGGCGGGCCGGTCGCAGGGCCGCGCGCAGCAGGCTCGCCCAAGCGCCGACGCCGATCTCCACGCCATCGACCTCGGGATCCCCGACGCAGAGCCCCGCGTCAAGCAGGGCGCCGACCACCTCGGCCGCGCGGGGGCCGGGCACCACCCCCGCCGCCGCCAAGGCGCGGGCGGTCAAGGGGCCGCGGGCGACGGCCAACGCCTCAACGCCCCGGCGGGCGTCGGGTTCGAGCAGCTCGAGCCGCCGAGCCAGGGCCTGCTCCACCACCGGCGGGGTGGGCAGCCGACCGGCGGACAGGTCGCGCCAGCGCGGCTGGGCTGCGCCGTCCGCCCCGCCGACCAAGGCGAGGGTGCCCGCCTGGAGCATCGCGTGGACCAGCTCCACCGCGAAGCCGGCCCGCCCGCCGCTGGCCCGGGCCACCCGCTTGACCACCGCGGCCGGGGGCGCCCGGCGCCCGAGCATCGCGGCGATCAGCAGGCCGATCTCGCGGAGGGAGAGGGGCGGAAGCCAGCGCAGCCCCGCCTCGGCCCAGGCGCGCCCGGCGGTCGGGCCGGGAGGGGCCTCCTGCTCATCGCTCCCGACGAGCTGGATCGGCAGGGCCCGCCGCCGCGCCCGGCGCCGGAGCGCCGCCAGCGCCGCGTCGGCGGCCGCGTCCGCGCGCCCCACGTCGCGCAGCAGCAGCACCGCCGGCCCGGGCGTCGCGCTGAGCCCGGCGAGCAGCAGCTCGGCCACCGCGCCGGGGCGGCCGTCGGGGCCCTCGGCGGGCGGCGGCCGGCTGAGCAGGGCCAGGGCCTCGCCGACCTCGGCGGAGGGCGGCGGCCCCGCGCGCAGCAAGGCCCGGGCGAGCCGGACCAGCGCCGCCAACCCTTCGCCGGGCGCAAACGCCTCGCTCCACACCCGCAGGCCGCGCCCGCGCAGCTGTCGCCCCAGCTCGTCGAGCAGCGCGCCCGCGCCCGCGCCCGCGGGCCCCTGCAGCAGCAGCGCCGCCCCGGGCCCGCCCGCGGCCAGCGCGCCCTCAAGCTCAGCGAGCAGCTCGGCGCGGCCGATCGCCGCGAGCCCATCGGGCGGCGGGGGCGGCCCCGGCAGCGCGGCGGGCCCGGCCAGGGGCAACAAGCGGCGGGCCACCTCGAGCGCGCTGGCCGGCCGCGCCTCGGCCTCTTTCTCAAGCAGGCGCAGCAGCACGGCGTCCAGCTCGGCGGGCAGCCCCGGCACCAGCGCCGAGGCCGGGCGCGGCGCCTGCTCGAGGTGCAGCCGGGCCAGCGCCTGCGGGCTCTCACCCTCAAAAGGCCGGCGACCGGTGAGCAAACGATAGACCAGCACGCCAAAGGCGTAGAGGTCGGCGCGGGCGTCCACCGCCTCGCCGCGCAGCTGCTCGGGGGCCGCGTAGGCGTAGGTGCCCACGAACTCTCCGCCGGCGCTGAGCGGCTCGCCGCCCGCCTCGACCTGCCGCACGGTGCCGAAGTCGAGCAGCTTGACCGCGCCGTCGCGCAGCACGAGCAGGTTGCTCGACTTCAGATCGCGGTGCACCAGCCCGCGGGCGTGCAGGTAGGCGAGGGCTTCGAGCAAGCGCAGGCTCAGCCCGACCACCGCGCGCGTGCGCTCGGGTGCGCCGGGGCGGCCCAGCGCCTTGGCCCAGACCTGCGCGGGGACGCCGTCGAGCAGCTCCATCGTGAGGTAGGGGCCCTGGCCTTCGGCGTGGCCGAAGCGGAAGACCCGGACGATCCCCGGGTGGTCGAGGCGGCTGAGCGCCTCAAACTCGCGGTGAAAACGCTGCAGCGCCACGCCCCGCTGGTGCAGCAGCTTGAGCGCGATCAGCCCGCCGTCGACCGGGTCGACCACCTCGTAGACCGAGGCCATGCCGCCGCGCGCGACCTCGCGCAGCACGCTGTAGGGGCCAATGAAAGCAGGGGCGGCCGCGGGGGCATCGGCGGCGCCGTCGGGCGGCGGGCCGCCGCGGGGATCGGGCGCAGGGGGTGGCGGCGGGCGCATGCGGCTCCAGGCACGGGGCCCAATAGCCCGGCGCCCCGGCCGGGCGGGGCTCATGGCCGGCGCCGCCGGTGCCGACCCCGGGGATGCGGCGGGGCGAGGGCCCCGCTCCCTCTCCCCCGCCCTGGAGTCGCCCATGCGCCGCCTCATCACGCTGCTCTCCCTCGCTCTCCCAAGCACCGCCCTGGCGGGCTCCGTGACCGTCGGCGCAGGGGGTGACTTCGCCTCCGTCGACGCGGCGCTCGAGGGCACCGACCCCGACGAGCCCCTCAAGGTCGAGCTGCTGGCGGGCGATCACCCGGCCTTCTCGGTGACCAAGGCGCGCGAAATCCTCGTCTCGGGCGCGATGGGCACCACCACCCTGGCCGGCCTCACCGTCGCCGACGCGGGCGCCTCGGTGCAGCTCGTGGGCCTCGCCCTGCAAGACGACGGCGGCGGCCGGACGGCCCTGGTCGACCTGCAGGCGGGCGCGCTCACCCTCGACGGGGTGCAGGCCAAGGGCGATGGCGGGGTCGCGGGCGTGCGCGCCGCCCCCTCGACCGCGCTCACCGTGGTCGGCAGCCTGCTCTACGGCTTCGAAGACAGCGTGATCATCGCTGATCGCGCGATGGTCAGCGTGGCCCGCTCCCGCATCGCTGACAGCGAGGCCGAGCGCGGCGCGGCGATCCGGGCGGTGGAGACCGAGCTGCACCTCGACAGCGTGGTCTTCGCCCACCTGCGGGCCGCCCAGCTCGGCGGCGCGGTGCTCCTCGACCAGGGCAGCGTCTCGGCCACCGATGTCGAGCTCCAAGACGTGCGGGCCCAGCTCGGCGGCGGCTTCTTCTTTGATGGCGCAGCGGTCAACATCAGCGATCTGACCGCCCGCGGCGCCTATGCCGACAAAGGCGCCCACATCTATGCTTTTGAGAGCGAGCTGAGCCTCGTGCGCGCCGACCTGCGGGGCGGCCGGGCTGAGGATGGCGCGGCGCTCTACATCGACGGCAGCGGCGTCCGCGTCCAGAACGCGCTGATCATCGATCACGCGGCCACCCGTCGCGGCGGCGTGATCTGGCTCGAGCGCGGCCAGCTCGATCTCCGGCAGGCCACCATCTTCGGCGCGCGGGCGCCCGACGCGGCGGGCCTGGGCATCGCCGAGGGCCAGGCGGTGGTGCGCGGCAGCGTGCTCGCCGGGCTGAGCGGCGAGGCGATCACCCTGATCGGCGACGGCGCGGCGACCATCCGCGACAGCCTGCTGTGGGCCATTGAGGGCTCGCCCTGGCTGGACGCGGCGGTGGGCGTCGGCCCCACCCAGATGACCATGGACCCGCGCTTCACCAACACCGCGGCCAAGGACTTCACGCTGCGCGCCGGCTCGCCGGGCCTCGACGCCGGCCCGCTGGGCACGACCGACCCCGACGGCACCCGGGCCGATCTGGGCGCCTTTGGCGGGCCGCTGGCCTGGGCCCTGGCCGATGTGGACGGCGACGGCTTCGTGCACGGCCGCGACTGCGACGACAACGACCGGCTGATCCACGAGACGGCGGTCGACCGCCCCTACGACGGCATCGACGCGAACTGCGACATGCGCAGCGACTTCGACCAGGACCGCGACGGCGTTGATGCGGTCGAGTTCGGCGGCTTTGACTGCGATGACACCGACCCCCGCGTGCGCCCGGGCGCCCGCGAGACCCCCGGCGACAGCCGCGACGAGGACTGCGACGGGCGGGTCAACCCCGACCTCGACCGCGACGGCTGGGAGGCCTCGCTGGACTGCGATGACCTCGACGCCGACATCCGCCCCGACGGCATCGAGGTCTGGTACGACGGCAAAGACAGCGACTGCGACGGTGCTTCGGACTTTGACCAGGACGGCGACGGCGTCGAGGCGGCCTCGGCCGGCGGCGGCGACTGCGACGACACCGACGCGCAGATCCACGGCCTGATGATCGACGCGACCGAAGACGGCAAGGACCAGGACTGCGACGGGGTGGACGGTCCGGGGGCCGGCGCCGAGGCCGACGCGGCCAGCTCCACCGTGGTCGAGGGCCGGAGCGCCACGCCCGGGTCGATCGACCCCGACATGGCTGAGCTGGCCACCGCGGCCCCCGACGGCGAGATGACCCGGACCGGCTGCGCCACCACCGGCGGCCGCAGCGGCGGCACCGCGGGCCTCATCGCCGGCCTGGTCGGGCTGCTCGGCGCGCTCCGCCGCCGGCCGCGGGCCTGAGCCCCGGCGGGGAGCCATCCCCCCCCTGACGAAGGGGTGACGGATCCGTCAGGTTCCGTCACCCCTTTTCCGTCAGGTCGGCGCCACCCCTCCGCACAGAACACCCTCTCACACGCTGTTCTCAACGGCAGCCAAAGCAGGAGGCCCGCGGCACGGCGGTTGCACAGGGCGGTGCGGAGGTGCCCATGCCGCCCCCCCCCCCCCGCCCCCGGCCCCCCCCCCGCCCCGCCGCCCCCGCCCGGCGCCCCCGGGGGGGCCCCCCCCCACCCCCGCCCCCCGGCCCCCCCCCCGGCCCCCCCGGGGCGCG
>JAEUKK010000121.1 GCA_016792625.1 Deltaproteobacteria bacterium
GTGGGTGGCGGAGCTTGAGGGGCGCTTCCACATCCGCGCGGTGGCCATCACGTCGACCAGCGCCGCGCGGCTCGAGCGCGACCTCCCCCCGTCAACCAGCGTGTTCACGGCCTTCCCGTTCACCGTGGTGAGCCTCGACTACATCAAGAGCGACCGCCGCCGCGACAACTTCCTCCACCACTGCCCGCCGCTCATCATCGTCGACGAGGCGCACACCTGCGCGGCGACCACCGGCGGTCGCCACCAGCGCTACGACCTGCTGCGGGGCCTCGCCGAAACCCCCGACCGCCACGTCGTGCTGCTGACCGCCACCCCGCACAGCGGCGACGACGCGGCCTTCTACCGCCTGCTCAGCCTGCTCGACCGTGCCTTCGCCGATCTGGAGCACCTCACCGGCGCGCCGCGCGAGCGCCTGCGCGACCGCCTCGCCCAACACTTCGTGCAGCGGCGGCGCCAAGACATCGAGGAGTGGCAAGAGCGCGGCGCGCTCTTCCCCCGCCGCGAGACCGCCGAGCTGACCTACCGCCTCAGCGGCCCCTGGGAGACCTTCTTCGACGAGGTCCTCGCCTACTGCCGGCAGGTGGTCGCCGCCGCCGCGGGCGACGAGCGGCGCCAGCGGCTGTCGTTCTGGGGCACCCTCGCGCTGCTCCGCTGCGCGGCCTCGAGCCCCGCCGCCGCCGTGCTCGCCCTGCGCACCCGCGCCGGGGTCGAGGACGAGGCCGACGAGCGACGGGCCCTGCTCGACCAGCTCTTTGACGGCGAGGCCGACGCCCTGAGCGCCGACGACCTCGAGCCTGCCGCCGGCTTTGACGACCCGGCCCTCGCCGCGCTGGTCACCCGCGCCGCCGCCCTGGCGGGCACCGCCGGCGACCCGAAGCTGCGCATGTTGGTCGAGCACGTCAAACGCCTGCTCGCCGATGGCTTCTCGCCCGTGGTCTTCTGCCGCTACATCGCCACCGCCCACTACCTGCGCCGCGCGCTGGCCGCCGCGCTCAGCGTGCGGGTCGCGGTCGTGACCGGCGAGGACGCCGCCGAGCAGCGGGCCGAGACGGTCGCCGCGCTGGCCGACGAGCCCCAGTGTGTGCTGGTGGCGACCGACTGCCTCTCTGAGGGCATCAACCTGCAGGACGCCTTTGACGCGGTGGTGCACTACGACCTCTCGTGGAACCCCACCCGCCACGAGCAGCGCGAGGGCCGCGTCGACCGTTTCGGACAGCGCAGCCCGAAGGTGCGCGCCACCCTGCTGTACGGCGAGAACAACCCGGTTGACGGCGTCGTGCTCGAGGTCATCCTGCGCAAGGCCGAGAAGATCCGCGCCGAGCTCGGCGTGCCCGTGCCCATCCCCGATGAGGGGCACACCCTGTCCCAGGCGCTGATGAAGGCGCTGCTGCTGCGCACGGGGGGCACCAGCGCCCAGCAGACCCTCCAGTTCGGGAGCTGGAGCGAGGCCCGCGACCTGGACGTCGCCTGGCGAGACGCCGCCGAGAACGCCAAGAAGAACCACACCAAGTTCGCCCAGCGCCGGCTGCGTCCCGCCGACGTGCTGCCCGAGTGGCACCGCACGCAGGCCGCCGTGGGCGGCGCCGAAGACGTCCACCGCTTCGTCGACCGGGCGCTGGCTCGGCTCGGCTCGGGGCTTGAGGCCCGGGGCAAGGCCTTCCGCGCGCCGCTGGCCCCGCTGCCCGAAGAGGTGCGCGAGCGCCTCGACGCTGAGGGCCTCAGCGGCACGCTCACCATCGACTTCGACCACCCCCCGCGGGGCCGCGCCCGGGCGGTGCAGCGCAGCCACCCGCTGGTGGCGGTGCTGGCCGAGTCCCTGCTCGAGCGCACCCTCGCCGGCGGCGGCGAGCCCACCACCGGCGGCGGCGCCCTCGGCCGCGTGGGCTGCTGGACCACCGCGGGCGTGTCGGCGCGCACGGTCGTGGCCTTGCTGCGGCTGCGCCACCAGCTCGTGGCCTGGCGGGGCCGCACCGCTGTGCCGCTGCTGGTCGAAGAGGCGACCGCGCTGGCCTGGGCGGGCGCGAACGGTGAGCTGCGCGGCGAGGGTGACGAGGCCCTCGCGCTGCTGCGCGCGCCGCCGGCGGGCGACCTGCCGCCGCACGTCCGCGGCCGCATGCTCGAGCAGGCCCTGGCCGAGCTGGCGGCCCGACCCGAAGCCCTCCACAGCTTCGCCACGCGTCGCGCGCAGGCCCTGCTCGCCGACCACGAGCGGGTGCGCGCCTCTGCCCGCGCCGCAGGCCGGTACGAGGTTCACCCCCTGCTGCCGCCCGACGTCATCGCGCTGTACGTGCTCCTGCCGGTCCAAACATGAGCGCCGGGGTACTATCGACATCCCGATACTTTTATCGAGATCCCGATATGTCCAAGCCCGATCCCTCGACGCCCTTGTTGGAAGCCCGCGAACGGATCGCCGCGCAGGTCCGCGCGCTGCGCCGCGCCCGGGGGTGGAGCCAAGCCGCCCTCGCCGCCCAGCTCGGCCTGTCGCAGGCCCGCCTGAGCGAGCTCGAGCGCGGCGGCGGCTCGTTCTCGGCCGAGCACCTGCTGGCCCTGGTCACGCTGTTCAACGTGCCGATCAGCGCCTTCTTGCCGCCAGCCGAGGCTGACGACGAGCTGCAGAACGCGCTCATCCGCTTCGGCGCTGCCCACTTGCGCCAGGTGCCCGGCGTGGCGCCCTCTGACCGCTACTCCACGCCCGGCGAGGCCATCTCCGCCGTCTTGCTCGGGGCGCGGGCCCCACGGTTCGTCACCGCGCTGGCGCCGGTGATCGTCGACCAGCACGAGGCCCTGCCCATCCCGGCCCTGCGGGCCCAGCTGCTCGCTGCCGGCCGCGCGCGCCGCCTGGGATGGCTGCTCGAGAACGTCCGGCTCGGCCTGGCCGCGCCCCCACCGCAGGCCGACGCCGCCTGGCGCCGCCGCGCCGCCCGCGCCGCGCTGCTGCTCGATGAGGAGCTGGCGCGCTTCCCGACGCCCGCCGAAGACGACGCGCCCGACCTCTTTGACCCCAACATCCGCTCCGCGCAGACCCTCGCGCAGGTGTGGGAAGCCCAGGCCTCGCCCACCTCGCGGCGATGGGGGATCGTCAGCGCGCTGCAGCCCGAGGACTTCCAGGCCGCCCTGTGGAGCGCCCATGAACCCCGTTGAGCGGCTGCTGCGCCGCCTCGATGACGCCCTGCTCGGGCAGGGCCTTGATCGGTTCACCCTGCAGATCGTCGGTTCGACCGCCCTGTTTGCCCAAAGCACCTATGTGCGCGGCACCAAAGACTGCGACGCGATGGGCGCGTGGGCGTTCCCCGACGCCCTCCGCGCGCGGCTGTTGGCCTTGGCCGGTCGGGGCACAGACCTCGCCCAACAATGCGGGGTCTACCTCGAGTTCGTGGGGCAGGGCATCCTGCTGCTGCCCGAGGCGCCGCGCTGGAACCCATGGCTCACCCTGCAGCAGATCGACGTGCAGGTGCTCGATCCCACCGACGTGGCCGTGTCCAAGCTCGCCCGCCTGCACCCCGACGACCTCCACGACATTGAGCAGCTGGCGGAGCGGGGGGTCATCACCCATGAGGCCCTGGTGCGCCGCTTTCTCAGCGCGGTGGACGCCCAGGGTTTTGGGGGCAAGGGCCACATCTTGCCCCGGGCCATCCGCAACCTCAACCAGGTCGAGCGGGACGTCTTCGTCGTGCCCGAGACCGCCATCGAGCTCCCCGACTGGATGGACGCATGAGCGCTCGCTCCCCCCGCCGTCGCGAGGCCGTCCTCGCCTTTGACGCGCTGCACATTGAAGGCGGCCTGCTCGCCCCCGAGTGGTTGGCCCGCGCCGCCCGGCTCGACGCCCCACACCAAGCCGAGGCCGACTACCGCGTGCCCCGGGGCCTGCAGCTGCGCGACGAGATTGGCCGCGCCTGGCGCATCGCCCAGGCCCACCACGACGACTACCGCACCGGTCTCGCCCGCAAAGCCGACCCGACCGCGCTGTCGACCCGCTTCGTGCTCGGCCTGCTGCGCGAGGTCTTCGGCTTCCGCAGCCTCGAGGTCAGCCCGCCGCTGGTGGTCGGCGACCGCAGCTGGCCCATCGGGCACGCCGCCCTGGGTGGGCGCGCGCCGGTGGTCATCGCCCCCGCAGGAGCCGGCCTCGACGCGCCACACGCCATCTTCGGCGAGGCGGGTCGCCGCCGCAGCCCCTTTGGCCTGCTGCAAGAGGCGCTCAACGCCGCCGAGGGTGCGCTCTGGGGCCTCACCTGCGACGGCGAGCGGCTGCGGGTGGCCCGCGACAACGCGAGCCTCACCCGGCCCGCCTGGATCGAGGCCGACCTCGCCCGCATCTTCGCCGAGGACCGCTTCGCTGACTTCACCGCGCTGTGGCTGCTCGTACACGAGAGCCGCTTCGGCCAGCCCGACGCCCGGCCCGAAGACTGCCCGCTGGAGGTCTGGCGAGAGGCCGGCCGCCAAGAGGGCACCCGGGCGCTGACCCAGCTGCGGGTCGGGGTCAAGGACGCGCTCGAGGCGCTGGGCCAGGGCTTCCTCGCCCACCCCGACAATGGTGCGCTGCGCGCCCGCCTCGAGGCTGGGCAGCTCAGCCGACGGGCGCTGTTCCAGCAGCTGTTGCGGCTGGTGTATCGCCTCATCTTCTTGCTCACCGTCGAGGAGCGCGGCCTGCTGCACCCCCCGGGCGCGAACGCCGGGGCCCTGGCGCTGTACGCCGAGGGCTACGCGCTGCGGCGCCTGCGAGAGCGGGCGGTGCGCCGCAGCGCCCATGACCTGCACGCCGACCTGTGGGAGGCGCAGAAGATCGCCCTGCGCGCCCTCGACAAGGGTGAGCCCCGGCTCGGCCTGCCCGCGCTCGGCGGCCTGTTCGCGGCGCGCCAGTGCCCCGACCTCGACGGCGCCAAGCTGCAGAACCGGCACCTGCTCACCGCGGTCTTCCGCCTGAGCTGGATGCGCGACCCGAGCGGGCTGTCGCGCGTGAACTGGCGCGACATGGGCCCCGAAGAGCTGGGCAGCGTCTACGAGAGCCTGCTCGAGCTCGAGCCCGAGGTCTCGGTCGCCGCCCGCCGCTTCCGCTTCTCGGACGGCGCCGCGGGCAACGCGCGCAAGACCACCGGCAGCTACTACACCCCCGACAGCCTCGTGCAGGTGCTGCTCGACAGCGCCTTTGAGCCGGTGGTGCGCGAGACCCTTGCCGCGCACCCCGACCGCCCCGCTGAGGCCCTGCTCGCGCTGACCATCGTCGATCCGGCCTGCGGCTCGGGGCACTTCTTGCTCGCCGCGGCCCGCCGCCTCGCCGCGCACGTGGCCCGGGTCGAGGCCGACGGCACGCCCTCGGCCGCCGACTACCGCCACGCCCTGCGCCGGGTGGTCGGCCGGTGCATCTACGGCGTGGACCTCAACCCGATGGCGGTCGAGCTCTGCACGGTCGCCCTGTGGATGGAGGCGGTCGAGCCCGGCCTGCCGCTCGGCTTCCTCGACGCGCACATCCGCTGCGGCAACGCGCTGGTCGGCGCCACCCCTGCGCTGCTCGAAGCCGGCGTGCCTGACGACGCGTGGGCGCCCTTGGACGGCGACGACAAGAAGGTGGCCAGCGCGCTCAAGAAGCGCAACAAGGCCGAGCGCGGCGGCCAAGGCACGCTGGTCTCGGCCTGGTCCAAGGGCGGCGCCGAGGGGGCGCGCCTGCGCGAGGCGGTGCGCGCGCTCGAGGTCGCGCCCGACAGCGACGCGGCCGCCCTGGCCGAGAAAGAGGCCGCCTGGGCTGCGCTGCAGGCCTCAGACGCCTGGCGGCGCCAGCACCTCGTCGCCGACGCCTGGTGCGCGGCGTTCATGTGGCCCAAGCCCGCCGGCGGCGGCCCGGTGGTCGAGGCCGCCCCGACCGCCGGCCTGTGGCGCGACCTGCGGGAGGGCCGCGGCTCCGCCCCGCCGCTGTTGACCGAGACCACCGCCCAGCTCGCCGCGCAGCACCGCTTCTTTCACTGGCACCTCGCCTTCCCCGGGGTCTTTGAGCGGGGCGGCTTTGATGTGGTGTTGGGCAACCCGCCTTGGGAGCAAGTGGAGCTCAGCGAGCAGGAGTTCTTTGCGACACGCAACCCCGACATCGCCAGGGCGGCCAACGCAGCATCTCGCAAGCGCATGATCGCGAGCTTGCCAGACGACGACCCTGTCCTATGGGCCGAGTGGACAAGATCGACTAGAGAAACCAACGCACAGACTGCCTTTCACCGAAACACTACACGATTTCCGCTCTGTGCAGTTGGTCGGGTCAATACATACGCGCTGTTTGCCGAGCTTTACCTTTCGTTGCAGTCAATGAACGGCGCTGTCGGTTGCGTCCTTCCCGCGGGAATCGCGACCGACGACAACACCAAAGCGTACTTTACGAGACTCGTTTCGGGCCAACAGCTGCGCGCGCTGTACCACTTCGAAAACGAAGAACGTGTATTCATCGGCGTGAACAACATGTTCCGCTTCGTGCTACTCTCCCTCGTCGGAACAGCTCGCCCAGTCAGATCCAGTGAACTTGTCCTGTTCGCCCGCAGTCCGGCCACACTCAATGACTCAACCCGACGGTACACGCTGTCGGCCAGGGAGTTTCGTGCAGTAAACCCGAACACCGGCACACTGCCAACATTCCTAACCCGTCGTGATGCGGACCTAAACCTCACCATTTACATGCGCACAGGGGTACTTTGGCGAGAGGGGCCACCTGAGGAGAATCCATGGGGCCTACGATTCATGCAAGGCGTCTTCAACATGGCTTCCGACTCCGACCTCTTCCGCACAGGCGAGCGCCTGCGGGCCGAAGGCTGGGACGTCGCCGGGAACTGCTTCGTGCGGGGCAGCCAGATGATGTTGCCGCTCTTCGAAGCGAAAATGGTCCACCTCCTCAACAGCCGATACGCCGGCTTCGAAAGAGCGACCCAGGCGAACTTGAACAAAGGGACGCTCCCACCCACCGACATCACCGACCTTGAACAGCCAACCTATTTAATATCCCCCCAAAGCTGGGTCACCAAAACCGAAGTAGAGGAGCGACTGCGGGGCAGATGGGACCGAGGCTGGCTTCTGGGTTGGCGAGATATCACGAACGCCCACAACGAACGCACAGTCATAGCCTCACTAATCCCCCGCGTGGCCGTCGGGCACAAGTTCCCGCTGCTGCTTCCAGCTCAACCCGCCCACCTCATCGCGTCCCTATACGCCAACCTCTGCAGCCTTACGCTCGACTACGCCGCACGTCAAAAAGTCGGAGGAACCTCCCTGACCTATTTTGTGCTCAAGCAGCTGCCCGTGCTGGCCCCCGCGGCCTACGCCCCGCCTTGCCCTTGGGACCACGCGCACAGCGTCGCCGACTGGCTGCTGCCCCGGGTGCTGGAGCTGACCTACACCGCTTGGGACCTCGAGGCCTTTGGCCGCGACGTGGGCTGGGCGGGCCCGCCCTTCCGTTGGGACGCGGACCGCCGCGCCCTGCTGCGCGCCGAGCTGGACGCGGCCTTCTTCCACCTCTACGGCCTGTCACGCGACGGCACCGACTATATCCTCGACACCTTCCCCATCGTCCGCAAGAACGACGAGAAGGCCCACGGCGAGTACCGCACCAAGCGGCTGATCCTCGAGGCCTACGATGCGATGGCGGTCGCCGCGCGCAGCGGCCGGCCCTACAGCACGCCGCTCGACCCGCCGCCAGCGGACCCGCGCGCGGCGCACGACCCCGCCACCCGCCCCGCGTGGGCGCCGGAGCTGACATGAGCAGCGTGCACGACGGTGATTTCGAGAAATCTTGGGGAACGGGTGACGAGCAGCGCCTTGGCGGGCCCTACCTGGCATCGGTGGCCGTGATTGGACACCTCACCGGGACGCCGCAACCTCCGAACCCTAGCGGTGGTCATGTCTACGTGGTCCGACGCGTCGGCCCTCCGCTGACCACCCTGAGCGGGCGCCCCACCGACGTGATCTACATCGGCCAGGGCATTGGCGGGCGGGTGACCCAGCTTTGGTCGGGTGGTCACTCCATCCACACGAAGCTGAAGTGGGCACGAGCGGCCCACCATCGGGCGACCGGAGAGAAGCTGCATGTCACCGTCGACGTGCAGCGCGCCGACCGGCCCGAGCTGCGCGAGGTCGAGCTGCTCAACGCCTTCCTCTGGGAGCACGGCCAGATGCCGGCGCTTAACGGCCGGCACGAAGGCTGGCTGCCGCGGCGGGTGCTCAGCGCCGTGGCGGCCGAAGTGATGCGGGAGAGCAGCAGCCAAGTGAAACAGGTCACAAAGGCCGAGGACGGGCCAAGAACGCGGCTCGCCGGTTTGTCAGCGCTCTACACCGCCGTGCACTTCTACGGCACACCAAGTCAAGGCAAGTCTTGGCGGTGGCGGGGCAGCTTGCTCTGGGTGTTCCCCGAGGACTGGCGCGACGACGACACCAAAGCCGCGCTCAAGGGTGAGTTCAACGGGGAGTTCGTGCTCTTGGGCCGCCCCGACACCCCCGAGCCGAAAGGCTGGATTGACGTGCCGGCGGCCATCCTGGGCAACAACTCCTGGAAGGCGGACGTGGGCAGCGTGAAGCTGAGAAGGCTGGGGCCTTCACGGCCAGACCTGGGCACCGCCGAGCAGGGGCACGGCAGCGCCCACACCGGCAATCTCAGGGACTTGGTCGACGAGCTCACCACCAAGTGCCAAGAGTCGCTGCCGCGCAACGGTGTAGAGGGATGACCACCCCCACGTCCCCCGCGCTACGGCGGCCCCGATGAGCGCCCCGCTGCCGCTCATCGCGCGCACTCGGCTCGAGAAGGCCGCGCACGACAACGGCTTCGACCGCCCGGCCGGCGAGGACGGAGCCTGGCTCATCTTCGACAGCAGCCACGCGCCCGGGCGGCTCTGGCTGACCGTCTGGGCGGGAGCGCACCCGGTCGCCGCCTTCTCGCACCCGGGCGTGGCGCGCGCCCTGACCGACCACGGCGTGGCGGTCACCCACCCCGTGCCCGCCGAGGCCGTCGGCGCGCGCAGCGTGACCGGCTACGACCAGCTTCACGCGCTGCTGCGTCGGGCCGCGCTGCTGGCCCGCACCCTGCCCGACGCCCTCTGGGAGCGCTACGAGGCGCAGACCGCCGCGCTGCCCAAGACCACTGAGGCAGAGCGCCTCGTGGTGCAGCGGGTCGGCCAAGACGTGTTCCGCCAGGGCCTGCTCGACCTCTGGGGCGGGCGCTGCGCCCTGAGCGGCCTCGCCGTCCCCGCCCTCCTGCGGGCGAGCCACGCCAAGCCCTGGAAGGACTGCGCGAACGACCAAGAGCGCCTCGACGCCCACAACGGCCTGCTGCTCGCCGCCCACCTCGACGCCGCCTTTGACGCGGGGCTCATCACTGTTGAGGATGATGGGCGGGTCGTCGTTTCGGCGAAGCTCGATGGGGAGGCGCGCGGGATTCTGGGGCTCGCCGGCCCCGCGCGGGTGCGCGGGCTGGCGGCGGGGCACCGGGTGTACCTGGCGTGGCACCGGGAGCGGGTGTTTGAGGGGGGGTGAGGCTGGGGAGGAGAATTACGGACAGGAGGGCGATGACGCTGCTTGTGGGTACGGGGTTCTCGTCGGTGACTGGATGACGCGGTTGTGGGCGTGGCGTGTCAAAACGGAGCAAAGGCGGCGAGCGGGCGTTCTATGGGCGAGATTGTGGTATCGTAAAGGGGACGGTTCGGGCGATGGTGCATGCGGGGGAGGGGCGGATGAAGGTGGACTGGTCTGCGTTGAAGACTACACGCGCGGTGCGCGCCGAGGCGAGATGGGCGGTGAAGTCGACCGCGAAGCCAAAGTCCCTGGAGCGGTTAACCACATCGACTTAGTCGACTTCGTCGACTGGTGGCGTTAGTTTCACTTAGCCGCGAGCACTTCGGGAACACCTGCTGAAAATTGAGGAAGACCGAGGAGCACTCAATCAGCCAACGAGGTGCCCTCCACAGAGATAGCTTCGGCCCACAGCAAAGGGTATCGAAGCTAAAAGGACAAATACCCTCCACAGGATATTCAGGCAACCTATTCAGCTTCGGTGCATACATGGACCACAACACGTTTCAGAAGCTACTCGAGCGGGGAGAGGGGCCGACCCTCGACTTCAAAGCTACCGACTACCGTCTAGACACAGATGTACTCAAAGGGAACTTCATCAAAGACGTCCTCGCACTCCTGAATACGCCTAGGGACGAGGATGCGTACGTCGTGATGGGAGTCAAACGCCATGCCGACGGTCGATCCGACCTCTTGGGCATCGCGGGCCTCAAGGATGACAACAATTATCAACAGGTACTTCAGTGCATCGACCCAACACCGGTAATAGACTTTGAAGTTTATGAACATGAGGGGAACCGGTATGGACTAATGCGCATCTCGCGTGCGCGACGAGGCCCGTTCTGTAGTACCAAGGACATCGGGGTCGTCAGAAAGAGCGTGTTATACTGGCGCCAGGGCTCGATGAACGTGGAAGCAGGATCGATGGCTAACCAGCGAGCCATTCATCATTGGGCTACCGAATCTGTCGGCGAACCAGGCCTACAGAGCGCGGGCGAAACTGAGGACTGGCAAAGACTCGTCGCCAACACAGAGGATTTCGCCAAAGAAGCCTACTATCTTCTGCTCTTTTGGGAAACCGGCGAAGATGATCGCCTCAACCTCACCGGGCTAGGGCAGGCACCATGGCTTTCCGTCATCGACTTTGACACCACCAGCCAGAACGGCGGTCTATTCACTCATGCGGCTCCGAAGACACAGCAGCGGCGAGTAGTTCACGAGGTTGTGATAGGCGACCGCCCTACGATACACCCCTCCAACTCGACCTACTGGTACTTCGCACGGGGTCTGGAGGGAAGGTCGGCGAGCCTTGTTGCCGGAGGAATTCGGGACTGGAAGGTGAAGTACCCCCGCGACCTTCGCTTGTTCCTGGACACCATAGCTGCACACACCGACGATTCGCCAGTTCATATCGTCTGCAGTTTTCCAGACGGTTCCGCCGATATTGCCAAACCCTACTTTGACTCGTTGCTGTCACTAGTCACAGAGGCATTTGGCTACCGCACAACGATCCACCTTTGCAGTGGTGAACCCCAATCGCTTGAAACTCTATCAGACCACTACAACGGCCATACCTACTCATTGTGCCCCAAAGACCTCGCCCGTGGCATAGCAGACAGGTTTGCATACACCGACGGCGACGCGGTCGATGAGTTCACGCTGCCCGGGAGAAGCGGTGCCAACTGCAGGCTGGAGGTCCGCGACAGACTTTGGATCGAGGAGGAGATAGAGCCACTGTACCTAACGAGCGGACACGCTGCGACGGAAGCGTCACCAGTCGGCTTTCTCAACGGCGGGCTACCATCGTGGGCACACCTTTCTGTCCATGACGACGCAGACCGCGACCTGACCCCCAGAATACTAAAACAACTACGCCAAGACTTAGGACTTACGAACACGTCTTCGGCAGGTACGGTTCGTGTTAACGTCTACCATGAACCAGGTGTAGGAGGATCGACCCTCGCTCGGAGGTTGGCGTGGGAGTTACATAAAGAGGTACCCTGCGCAGTTATCAAACGTTGTGTACCTATTGAAACCGTGGAGCGGGTTCGTGCACTGTACAATGCCAGTTCGCTGCCCGTTCTCGCGATAGCAGAAGGCAGCGACATAACTGACAGTATAGCTGAAGACCTGTACTCGCACCTAAAGTCACAGCAGATTCCCGTGGTCCTCGTGCGGGTACTCCGATCATTCAAGCCACCGACCGAGTCAACGCGCGCCACCGGGCCAACGCGCGCATTCTACCTCCCTCCCTCCCTATCGGCCATCGAATCACACAGATTCGCGGCCCTCTTCGGTCGAGCAGTGCCTGCGAAGCAGCGGCTTTTGGCGACAATCGCGACGGGGCCTGAAAACGAGCGGCACCCATTTTACTTCGGATTGGTTGCCTTCGAAGAAAACTTCCTCGGTCTCAAAGACTTCGTGCGCAACCGTCTGCAAAAAGCAACTGTTCTTCAGAAAGAGATTATGATATACACATCCCTAAGTTATTGCTATGGCCAAAGGGGTATTCCTACCCAGTCATTCGCAGTGTTGCTTGGTGTACCACCGACCAGAGTCCTTGACCTATCTCGCGCACTCTCCCCAGACCTTTTGCGATTGCTCCGCCTAGACGGGTCAAATTGGCGGCCGGCCCATCAAATTGTAGGACAGGAAGTCCTTCGGCAACTGCTAGACCCGCCGCAGGTGGACACACACGTATGGAAGCAAAATCTGGCGGAATGGGCGAATCGGTTCGCTCGTTTTTGCCGCGGCCAGGAGGCAGTGCCCAGCGCCGAACTGACCGACATAGTCTTTCGTTGCTTTCTACTTCGCGATGCCCGCGAATTGATTGGGCGCGAGGATGCACGTGCGTTCTCCCGTCTGCTGGAGGATATTCCATCGGTCAACGCTCAAGGGAACCTACTGGTCTCCCTAACCGAGTTATTTCCCGACGAGCCACACGTTTGGGCTCATGCAGGACGTTTTGCCTTTCAACGCCTGCAAAACCCCGCTCAGGCACGCATCTTCATCGATCAAGCGATCAAGCTCTCGCCTGAGGACCATGTGCTTTACCATATCAAGGGCATGGCATTCCGGTCCGAGTGTTACCTTCTCGTCGAAGAGATCCGCGCATCGAACCGACTTGCGGACGCCACCGCACTTGAAAGAGTGGTTCAGGCGGCTTCTGAACAGTTTGAGGAGGCCCGAAAACGAGCACCCGACGACGAACATGGCTACATCAGCCACGTTCAGATGCTGTTGAAAGTCGTAGATGCGATACGAACCATCGAGGGCGGAACACATGTGAACGTTCTGGCGGCCCATCCGAAGTTCGGCCCGCTGGTGCGGAGGGCAATCGACCAGTCTAGCACTCTGCTTGAACAACTCCGCACAAATCGGCAAGGCGAAAGATTGAGTGAGTACACCGTCAGTTGCACTGCACAGCTTGACGGTCTGCATGGCGAGTACAGCGCAGCCCTCCAGGCCTGGGGTAACCTTTTGGCTCGCAACGATGTCTTCAAGCCCCCTGTCCGACGGCAGCTCGTCCGCACCTATCTGGCACGCCACGGCCGACACTGGCAGAAACTCAGTCAAGCTGAAATCAAGCGGTCCGTGGATCTGCTTCAGGACAACCTACTGGAGGAGCCTAACGAGAACCAAAACCTTCGCCTTTGGGTCCAAGCCGTAAGGAGACTCTCCCCAGATCCAACGGTCGGAAGGCTACTGGAACGGGTGGCCTACTGGAGAGCCAACTCGACGGCCGTCGACGCAGCGTACTACTTTTACGTGCTGCACGCAGTTGAAGCCCTGGCAGGTTCGGCCCTCTCGAAGCAAGCTCTCGAGGAAGCCTTGCCCGAGTGCAAGCGACGAGCCCGGTCGATGAAGAACCGCAACTGGTCGTTCGAGTGGCTTGGGCCAGGCAAAGGGGCCCGTCAGTTAGTGCATCACTCCGAGCTGGGGCCTTGGGATGAAGACGCAGATTTCTGGTCTGGCAGATCACTGCTACACCGGTTACAAGGCCGAGTGTCAAAGATCGTCGGACCAGAGGCAGGCTTCGTGGAACTATCCCATGGGATCAGCGCCTTCTTTGTTCCGGGGAGGGCGGCTGTCGTCGGGAACCGTGACGAGAACCGCCTCGTCGAGTTGTACCTGGGGTTCACGTACGACGGGCTTAGGGCCTGGGAAGTGAAACTAGTTGATCCGAACCGAGATCGCAACGACTAAAGCACCCCAACCGAATGGCATCCGATCAGGTAGTTGCAGCGCGGAGGTGTATCGATGAGAGGCCCAAGGCTACCCAACTCATCGTGAGTAGTTCTCGGCGCGCCATTCTCGCGAAGTACAGGTGAGCGACCACCATATCTGTTTCACTCGTCGGACGGGCCCAGATCCTTTTCTTCACTACATGAGGGATTCTGACGCATCGCGTCTACGACGAACTCGCCGTCGACAATCACCGAGTACGATGATCGTACTTTCGGTTGGCCTCGGTCCACCGTGTACGTTTGCACGGCGAGGAGCCGATTACCAACGAAAAACCTACTCACGCCCCACGGGAGAACCAGCTCCCTTCACCCGACGCCCTCACGAGCCAGCGCCTCCCCCGCCGTCGGTACCGGCTTGCACCCCTCCCGCAGTCAACAGCGACCTCAACTTTCCCAGCTCCACGCTGTGCAACTCCACCGCCCCCTGCAGCTCCGCGACCTCGATCGCCCGCCGAGCCGCGACTGCGTTGAGTGCACCCATCAGTTCAAGCACTGACGCGGTCTCGCCCCGGCTGCGGGCCACCGCGCTCTGCAGCACGCTCACCTCAGCTCGCAGCCGCTCAATCTCTTCCTGAAAAGCGTCCCCGGAGCGATCAAGGGCGGGGGTTGTCCGAGAAGGCTCCGCGCCTGCCGCGGTCCGCGGCGCGTCGCCGGCCGACGGCGCCGTGTCGGGCGGCAAAGGGCCGCCGCTGCCCGGCCAGTGGAGTCCACCGTGTGGAACAACGGACGTAGAAGCAGGCAGCCCTAACCGACGCCGGGCCAACTCCCGCTCACCTTCAGGTCCCAGCGTGCCCGACGACACTCCAGCAGCCGCGGGTCCGTCGACATCCGCGGACGACGGTTCAACGGATGCAACGTACTCGTCGGCGTCCACCGAACGCGCACCGACCCGCGATTGCGCAGCGAGCGCCATTCGAAGCCCGACCAACGACGGCCCATGCGCACGGCCAAGCAAGCTGCGAAGGGCGGGGTCAGCTGCCAGGAGCTCGTCAATCGCACGCAGACCGGCCCCATGCTCGGACTCGAGCGCCGCCCGGTGCGCCCGCAGGCTCTTCGCAAGCTCGGCCTTGGCCAGGGCAACAAAGAGCCTCGCCACGGTGTCCCCGCCGCGCGCTAGCAGCGCCTCCCAAGCCGCGCGATCCTGCACATAAGGGAGGAGCAACTGCGCCTGTCCCCCGGCCGACTCCTTGTGCGGGGTGGGCGCACGCGCCGCCCTAGAAGGGTCACCCTCCGCCATCTCCTGCTGCTGCTTCGCAGCACCTCCGGCCTGGAGGTCTGGCAGGCGCCCGGCTCGCTCTGGCCCCATCTGCTCGCCCTCGAGGGCGCGATGCCCTGACTGCTTCCGGTCCTGCCCGACGCCCGGCGCGACATGGCCCGCCAGCTCAATGCTGGCGGACTCCAACCGATCACGCACTTCGGGCGCAACGCGGTCGGCCGGCGGCGAAGGCCTGCCTCTGTCCGCCTCGCCACCCTCGAGCAACGCCGCAGGGGAGGTCGTCGCGCCCGGCCGCTGGGGAGGTCCTCCGTCGCCGCTCCCCAGCGCACGCGCGCGCGAGCGCTGGCCACTGGCGGTTGGCCTCCCCATCGCCGCGAGCATCAACCCTGAGAGGACCAAGGCGACAGCGGAGCCTGCCGTGCCAGCCTCCATCGAAGCCGGGCGGGGTGGAGCCCCGCCCTCGGCCGACGAGCGCCGAGACCGGCTCAGGCGTGTCCGACACGCTTGGGAGCACGCCTTGGCGTCGACCCGGCTGGCGAGGAAGCGCTTGCCACACACGACACATGTACGTTCGAGGTCCACGCCACACCTCCACGAACCTGGCTCAACGTGGTGTAACACATCAGAGCCACAACGTCAGCCGCCGGGGCGTCCGCCGCGAGCGACGCACGTGGGCCACCCCCCGGTCGGCCCGTCGCCGCGGCTCAGGTGCACTCAAGTCACTGATCTATCGATCGACATCGAACCGCCCAAGGCTCGACCAGGGCGAGTCAAAGCGGCGCCAGGCGGAGCGCCCGTTGGTAGACCCTCCGCGCCCGTCCGAATCGGCGGCCCCGCTCGTCCCGCAAGGTCCGCGCCTACGAAGTGAGGCATGGCACATCTACGCCCAGCCCCGCCACCACCAACGCGACCGCATCCTCGACCAGCGCGTCATCCTCCGCGCTCATCTCGGGCGTGTTCCGCCGGGGCAGCAGCTCGGGCCGCAGGCCCACCGCCTCGACCGCCTCGAGGACCTCGTGCACCAGGCCGAGCAGTTGGCCAGGCTGCACAAGATCGCCGCTCTGGCGGAACAAGCGGTCCACTTCGAACAGCTCGTGGATCGTGGGCGTGTTCCGGCCCGCCTCGATCCGTGACAGCAAGCCGCGGTCCCACCGCAGCGCGGCCGCGAGCTGTTCCTGCGAGGCCCCGCGCCGGGCGCGGAGCGCGCGGAGCAGCTTGCCGAAGACAACGGCCAGGTCGATATCGACGCGCGCCGAAGGTGGCGCGGACGAGGTGCTGGGCGAGGACGGGTTCATGGGGGCTCCAGCGCGGGTCAGCGGGCCAACAAGTCTGACCGGAAAAGTTTGATCCAACAAGTTGACCAACCGAGCCGCCTCATGCTATCACGTTCGAGAGGGGGACCACGCATGCTCAGCCTGTGCGCGCCGGCCGGCGGCCCCCTGACCTCCGGGCGCGCGGGCGCGGCGCTTGGACGGCGCCGGGCCCGCGGCGCGGCCGTTCGCCTGCCGTTTCGCGGACAGGTTCGCAGGAACCCGGACACGGGCGAACGGTGTCATCACCTTGACACCGGGCACGCGACGGGCAGGCTCGGGTTGCGCTTTCGCAGCCAGCGAGCCGGGCTTCGGATCGGGCACCCGCGCCCGGGCCGCTTCTCTTGCCTTGTCAACGCGTGCGCGGCCGTCATCGATCTACGCTTGGCTTCCCCGCGCCTCTCTACGCTTGCGCGTCACCGGTGCCGCGGGCGGCGGCTGCCGCTTGTCCGGGTTCGCGGCGCGCTCTGTCCGGGTTGCGTCGGCGCGGCTGCGCTGATCAACTGCGTCAGGCGGCCGATCCACGTGCCCGCCCTGCCCACGCTGCCCGCCAGCGCTCGACCCGCCGCGACCGCGACGGGCCGGCGGCCGCCGCGCGCGCCACGGGGCCCGATCTGCCGCGCGCGCCCCCACGAAGACACCCCCAGCCTCGCGCCCCACCAGACGAAGAGGACCACCATGTCCGAGCCCGTCGTGCCCTTCGAACCGCTCCTCTCCCCCAAAGAGTGCGCCGCGCGCCTGGGCATCAGCCCAGGCCGGATCTGCCAGCTCATCGCCGACGGAAAGGTGCCCCACTATGACTTCGGGCCGCGCAGCCGCCGGGTGCGGCTCTCTGAGGTGGTGGCCGCCACGCACACCAACGCCGAGAAGTGCAGCCCCAAGCGCGAAGAAGAGCGGGCCGCCCCGGCCGGCGCCGAGGCGCGCCAGCCCGTGCGGCTCGCGATGCGCGAGCGCACACCGACAGCCTTTGGCGCCCCCAACCTGCGTCGGAAGAGCCGGTCGTGAACGCCGGGCGGGCAGGGCTGGACGCGGGCGTGGTCCCGCCTCGGTCCGCGGGCACGGGCCCCCGGCGTGACGGGTGCGGCCGCACCTGCGCCCGGCGGGGTCGGGTAGGGTCCGGGCGCTGGCCGCGCATCGGTCGGCCGACGCGCGGCGCGCTCTGGTGGTGGTCACTGGGTGGCGCGGGGCCGCGCACCCGCCCAGGGCCGCCCATGACGCCCCCCTCTTCGACGAACCCGACCCCGACCTGGCTCTCGACGCGCGCGATGGCCGCCGTCCTCGGCGTCAGCCCCGCGGCCCTCCGCGCGCTCGCGCACGAGGGCCGGGTGCCCTTCATTCGCGTGAGCCCGCGCAGCACGCGATTTTCGCCCGAGGCGGTCATCGCCGCGCTGCAGGCCGAGCGTGGGCCGCAAGCGGCCCTGGCGAGCAGCGCGCCCGCCGCGCCACCGCCTCCGGTCGAGATGACCGAGCCCGCAGGCCCGACCCTCCCACCCTCCCCGTGGGAGAGCCCTCCCTCTCCCTGGGGGCCGCCCGGGCGCCGGCTCCGTCGGACGCCACCCCGTAGCTGAGCTCCCGCCGGCCGAGCGCCCGCGCCTCGGCCGCTCCCTCTCTCCCCCGCCGCTGCTGGCTCCGCTGCGCTCTCGCAGGGGGTCCAGCCGCTGCATTGTCCGCAACAAAGCACCGAGGTGTTCGATGCCAATCCGCGTATTGAAGAAGAGGACCGTCACCCGCTATCAGGTCGACGTGACCGTACTCCAGCCCGAGCTGGGCAAGAAGTCCCGCAAGCG
This sequence comes from Deltaproteobacteria bacterium, assembly GCA_016792625.1. Taxonomy (GTDB): domain Bacteria; phylum Myxococcota_A; class UBA796; order UBA796; family UBA2385; genus JAEUKK01. Next base: position 18,089 of record JAEUKK010000121.1, read on the forward strand.
GGTCACCGCGGCGGACCTGCCCACCGCCCGCCTGTATGAGCAGCGGCTGCTCAAGGGTGATCTCACCGTCATCGACGAGGCCGCCGCCGCGCTCGCCGCGGAGCAGGCCGCCGAGGCCCAGGCCGCCGCCGCGGGCCGCAAGGGCGGCCGGGGCGCGGGCAAAGGCGCCGCGAACGACGAGCCCAGCGGCCCCGACACCAAGTTCGACGTCTACGCCCACCGCTGGTTCTTGCACAAGCGCCGCACGGTCAAGCCCGCGACCGCCCGCGCCTATGACCAGGTGCTGCGCAACCACGCCGCGCCTCTGCTCAAAGGGCTCGCCATCGGGCAGATCACCCAGGGCCACATCTCGGCCTACCTCGACGCGCTGCTCGCGCCGCCCGACCCCGAGCTGCGCCCGCTCAGCCACAAGACGGTCAACAACCACATCGCCGTGCTCAACGGCCTCTTCGGGTCGGCGATGCACCAGGGGCACATCGACCGCAACCCGATGGAGGGCATCACGGGCTGCCAGCTGCCCCTCCGCCCGATGCGCGCGGTGATCCCCCTCGACACCTACCCTCGCTTCGTCGATGCGGCCTATCGAGTGGGTCAACCTTATGCGGCTGCCCTATGCACCCTGGTCTACACCGGCCTGCGGCTGGGGGAGCTCGCCGCGCTCACCTGGGAATGCGTCGACTTCACCCCGGGTCGAGAGTCCATCTTGGTCCGGGCCTCGTACACCCATGGCGTGCTGGGCACCCCGAAGAGCGGGAACAACCGCGTGGTCGTCATCAGCGAGACGCTGGCCGAGCTGCTGCGCGCCCACCGCGGCGACGCGAAGGCGAGCGCGCTGTGCTTCAGCTACGCCCGGGCCGCGGGGGACCCCGAGGCCGACGCGCACCTCAACAGCTCGCGCCTGCGGGCGGCGCTGAACCGCACGCTCAAGGCGGCCCAGCTGCCCGCCCTGCGCATCCACGACCTGCGGCACAGCTTCGCCTCAGCCCTGGTCAACTCGGGCCAGAGCGTGCGCGCTGCGCAGGAGATCCTGGGGCACAGCGATCTGAAGACCACCGAGCGCTACCTGCACAGCGACAGCGCGGCGCAGCGCAAGGCCATCTCGATCTTCGACGCCCCCCAGAGCCCGGCGCGATAGAGCCCGGGTCGGGTTGAGGGCGGACGCGGGGCCGCCCTCAAATCCGAGCGCTGACCGATGACGCGAAAGGAGGATAAGATGAGGAAATGTCTGCACAATAGAGAGTGGAGGCGGCGGGAGTCGAACCCGCGTCCGAGACGGATCTACGTCGGCATCTACGTGTGTAGCCCCTGATTTACGACGCTGACCGGGTTCAGTGGCCGACCCTAAGCCAACGTTGGAAGCGACTTTGTTGGGTTGTTTATCGTCCCCACCCACTGCGCCCCTGCACAGGTCAGGACTAACCAGGTCGTGACACGCCCGAAACTGGAACCCTGGTATTGCCAGCTCGGACGGCTATCTACTGACTAAGCAGCGAGAGCGAAGTGCTTGTTGTTGTTGGCACTTGATTTTTTGCCGGTTGTTTTAACGAGGTCACCAGCACCCCCGACACGCAGCCTCGGCTTGCACCGCCCCGTCGAAACCGTTTCGCCCCCAAATGGTCCTGCTGTTGCGCGGCCCGTGGAGGCGCGCGGAGACCCTGGGTGAGCGCGACCCGGGGAGGTCGCGCTGACGGCGGCGCCCGCAGGCGCCGAACCCACGCATCGCGCGTGGGTGGGGACACGTGGGCCCCCCCGACCATGAGCACCAGCAGCGTCAAAGAACACCGCCGCATAGCGCGGGGTCCACCGGGGTGTCAAGCCAGCGCTGCCCGCGCTACTTGGGCGGCGGAGAAGCCCATGTCGACCGCCGCACCCGCACCACCCCCGCTGCCCATGACGGGCCTCTCGGCCGAGGACGCCGCGCTGCTCGCCCAGCACCTCGTCCCCCGCTCGCTCGAGGCCGGCGAAGTGCTGCTCCGCGCAGGCGGCGCTGAGCGGGTGCTGGTCTGGGTCCAGTCCGGCGCGGTCGAGGTGCGGCTCGACCTCAATGGCCAGCGCTTCACCGTCGATCACTTCGGCCCAGGCGCTATTTTCGGCGAGCTGGGCTTTTTTGACCCCGACCACGTCCGGGCCGCCGACGTGGTCGCGACCGCGGCCTGCGAGGCGCTCATCCTGCCGTTCTCGGCCTACGCCGCGATGGTCTCGGCGGGTGAGCCGCTGGTGGTCGCCATCGAGGAGCAGGTCCTGGCCCAGCTCGGCGCGCGGATGACCGCGACCAGCCAGCGCCTCGGCGGGCTGCTGGCCCGCCGCGACCAGCCCTCAGCCTGGCAGGCGCTCCGGCGCTTCCTCGGCCTCGGAGCCTGACCATGGACCACCGCGCCACCGTCCTCCGCAAGGTTCCCGGCCTCTTCGGCATCCCCGCGCCAGAGCTCGACGAGCTCGCGCGCTCTTTCCGCCTGATCGACGTGCTGGACGCCGATCTCTGCACCGAGGGCGCAGCGCCGCGGGCGCTCTTCGTGCTCGCCGAAGGCCGCTGCGAGGTCAGCCGGACGACGCCGGGCGGCCAGCGCGTGCGGGTGGCCCAGCTGAGTCCGGGCTGCCTCTTCGGGCACCTGAGCCTGCTGACCGAGGGCGTCCGCACCGCCACCGTCCGCACCGTGGGGCCCGCGCGCGTGCTGGAGCTCCCGCTCGATGAGGCGCGCGCGCTGCTCAAGAATGGCCCGCTGCATGTCACCTCAGCCCTTCGACGCGCGTTGATCGTGGCGACCGCTCGCCAGCTGGCCGCGGCCACCCACACCACCGCCGAGCTGGCCCGCAGCGCGGGCCTCTGCACCCCTGACCCCGCCCGAAGCACCCAGCCCCTCCCAGCGGTTCAAGAGGCCGAGATCTTGCTCGCCGACCCACGGTGGTGAGTGGGGCCGGCCCCCAAGCGGGCCGCCCTCGACGCGCTGACTGGACAATCATTGTCCGGCGCGTCGATTTTTCGCCCGGACACCCTTACAGTTAGTCCTGGCCCAGGATAGTCCGGCTGCCCCTGACTGCCCGCGTGGCGCACCTCCGCACCGGCGGCCACCGACCTGAGCCCAGCCCAGCGCACAAGGAGCACCCCCATGATCCGCCTGACCTCCTACCTCCGCGGCGCTTGGTGGAGCGGGCAAGACGAGGGGCAGACCCTGGTGAACCCCGCGACCGAGGTCGCGCTGGCCACCTGCAGCACCGCCGGGCTCGACCTCGGCGCCGCGCTCGACTGGGGGCGCACGGTGGGGGGTCCGGCGCTGCGCGCGTTGACCTTCGCCCAGCGCGGCGCGCTGCTGAAAGCGATGGCCCGCACGCTGCATGAGGCCCGCGAAGAGCTGCTCGACCTGTCCTGCGACAACAACGGCACCACCCGGGGCGACGGCAAGTTCGACATTGACGGCGCCACCGGCACCCTCTCCGCCTACGCGCGGCTGGGCGCGACGCTCGGCGAGCGCAACTTCCTGCTCGACGGCGAGGCTGAGAAGCTGGGCGGCGGCGCGCGCTACGTCGGCCAGCACGTCTTTTTGCCCCGGCCTGGCGTGGCCGTGCACATCAACGCCTTCAACTTCCCGGCCTGGGGCGCCTTCGAGAAGATCGCCGTGGCGCTGCTCGCCGGCGTCCCGGTCCTCTGCAAGCCGGCGACCGCGACCGCGCTCACCACTTGGCGTATGTTCCAGCTCATCGACGACGCGCGGATCTTGCCCCCCGGCGCGCTGCAGCTGCTCTGCGGCCCCGCCGGTGACCTGCTCGACCACCTCGGCGCCCAAGACCTCATCGCGTTCACCGGCTCGGCCGACACCGGCGCCACCCTGCGTGGCTCGGCCGCGGTGGTCCAGCGCAGCACCCGCCTGACCATCGAGGCCGATTCGCTCAACAGCGCGGTCATCGCCCCTGACGTCGAGCTGGGCGGCGAGGTCTGGCACGCAGCCCTGCGCAACCTGCGCACCGACATCGTGCAGAAGACCGGCCAGAAGTGCACCGCCGTTCGCCGCATCTTCGTGCCCGAGAGCTTGGCCGGTGCGCTCAGCGAGGCCCTGGTCGAAGAGCTCGGCCGGGTCACGGTCGGTCTGCCGAGCTTGACCGAGGTCGGCATGGGCCCCGTGGCCACCCGCAGCCAGCTCCGCGACGTGCGCGCCGGCATCACGCAGCTCCGCGGCGAGGCCGATCTGCTCTGCGGCGGCGCTGATCCCGTCGATGGGGCCGGGGTCGACGCCGGCGTGGGCTACTTCGTGCGCCCCACCCTGCTGCGGGCCGACGCGGCACGCGCCAACTTGGTCCACCAGCACGAGGTCTTCGGCCCCTGCGCCACGCTGGTTCCGTACAGCGGCGCCGCAGACGAGGCCGCGGCGCTGGTCGCCCGCGGCCAAGGCAGCCTAGTGAGCTCGGTCTATGGCAGCGACCGCGAGTGGCTCTGGTCGCTGCTCCAAGGCGCCGCGCCCTGGAACGGCCGCGTGGTCATCGCGTCCGACAAGGTCGCAGACCAGGTGCTGCCCCCGGGCATGGTGCTGCCGACCCAGGTGCACGGCGGCCCCGGCCGCGCCGGCGGCGGCGAAGAGCTGGGCGGCCACCGCGGCCTGTCCTTCTACAGCAACCGCGTGGCCATCCAAGGCGACAAGGGTGAGCTGCGCAAGATGCTGGGGGAGTGAGCGTGGGGGCCACGCGCGCCGCCGCTGCGCTCGAGGCCGCCGGCCTGCCTTGCGTCGCCGGCGCGCCGCTGGCCAGCCGCGCCTACTGGCGCTTGGGCGGGCCCGCCGAGCTCTACCTCGAGGTCGACAGCCTCGACGCGCTCGTGCGCGCGGTGCAGATCGCCCGCGCCCACGCCATCGCCGTCACGCCGCTGGGCAACGGCAGCAACCTGCTCATCGCTGACGCCGGCGTGCCCGGGCTGGTCGTGCGCCTGCTCGGCCAGCTGCGCGACGCCGAGATCGACGAGGCCACGGGCGTTGCGCGCGTCGGGGCGGGCCTGCTCAACGCCGTGCTGCTCAAGCGCCTCGAGCGCGCGGGCTGGGCCGGCCTCGGCTGCCTCGCCGGAGTGCCGGGCACCATGGGCGGCGCGGTCCGCATGAACGCGGGCACGGCGCTGGGCGTGCTGGCCGATGTGCTGATCGACGTGCAGATCGTGGATGTCGACGGCGTGGTCCGCACTCTGCCCGCGGCGGCCCTGGCCATGCGCTACCGCTGGGCCGAGCTGCCCGCAGGCGCCATCGTGGCCAGCGCGCGGGTGCACGTGCACCGCGACCCCGACGGCGCCGAGCGCGCCGCGGTCGCCCACCACATCGCCCGCAGGGCCGCCACCCAGCCCCTCGACCAGCCCTCCTGCGGCTCGGTCTTCAAGAACCCGCCCGGTGACTTCGCCGGGCGCCTGATCGAGGCCTGCGGCCTCAAGGGCACGCGGGTCGGCGGCGCACAGATCAGCGATAAGCACGCCAATTTCATCGTGAACACGGGCGGGGCCTCTGCCGCGGATGTGCTCGCCCTCATCCGCGCCGCGCGAGGCGCGGTCTTTGCGCGCTTCGGCGTCGACCTTGAGCCCGAGGTGCACGCCGCGGGCGCCTGGGGGGTCGACTGGCCCCTCCCGCCCGCCGCCGCGCACGTCCCCTCCCCTGGAGCACAGCCATGACCGCCGCCTCCCCCTGGGCCTCCCTGCCGGTCGAGGACCGGCTCATCTTCCTCATCAGCACGCCGCGCGCCGGCTCCACCATGCTGATGCGGATCTTGAACGCCACGAGCGCCGTGTGGAGCCGCCCTGAGCCCCACCTCATCGGCCCGATGGCCCACCTCGGTTTTGTCGACACGGTCGAGAAGGCGCCCTACGACCAGCTCCAAGCGCAGCAGGCGGTGCGCGAGTTCGTGCGCGACCTGCCCGGCGGCGAGCAGGACTATTGGGATGCCTGCCGCGCCTACCTTGACGTGCTGTACGGGCGCATGCTCGCGCAGGCCCCGAGCGGCGAGCGCTACTTCCTTGACAAAACGCCCGCGAACGCCCTCGTGCTGCCCTTTTTGCGCAAGGTGTACCCCAAGGCCCGGTACATCGTGCTGACCCGCCACCCGGCGGCCATCTTCTCCAGCTACGCCCAGAGCTTCTTCGACGGCGACTACGAAGCGGCGCTGCGCTTCAACCCCATCCTCAGCCGCTATGTGCCGGCCATGGCCAGCTTCTTGCGCGCCCCGACCGCGCGCACGCTACAGGTCTCCTACGAGGACGTCGCGAGCAGCCCTGAGGCCCAGCTCCAAAAGATCAGCGCATTCCTCGACATCCCCTTCGAGCCCGAGGCGCTGAACTACAAGCGCAAGGGCGTGGCCGAAGGCCTGGGCGACCCCATCGGGGTGGGCCAACATGACCGCCCGGTCGCCAGCTCGATTGAGAAGTGGGGGCCCGAGCTTGCCGCCGACCCGCTCAAATTTCAGGTGGTCGCCGGCCAGCTCGCCGGCTGCGACCCCCAAGACCTCGCCACCTGGGGCTACCCGGTCGAGACCTTGTGGGAGCCGCTCAAGTCGGCCAACCCGCTGGCCTGGAAAGAGAAGAAGCCCAAGTGGGATCGGTGGACCATCCAGCGCAAAGCCCTGGTGCTGCTGCGGCGCGACATCCACCACAAGCCCTTGGGCAAGCTGGTCAGCAAGGCGCGCTTCTTCTGTGACGTGCTGCTCCGCGGCTGAGCTCCCCCGCTCAGCGGGGCCGCGCGACCGCCACGGCCCCCGGCGCCGCCCAATGCCCGCTCAGCTGCCGGTCGGCCGCGGGCCCAGCTCGCCGACCACCTCGCCGACCACCTCGCGCAGCGCGGGGCAGAGGTCGGTCAGGTCGAGGGCCCGGTCGCGGCGCGGGGCGGCGGCGCTCGCGTAGGCGGGGATCTCGGTGAGGGCTTGGCGCAGCAGCGCCCGCTCCGCCGGGCCGAGGAGGGGTCGACCACCAGCGCAGAGCCCCTGCCCATCGGCGATGGTCACGCGGCGAATGTCCTCCGCGAGGCTCTCCTCGTAGACCGAGGGGTTGAGCACCTCGTCAAGCCGCCAGTCGATCCAGTCGCCCCAATGAAATGGCCGCGCCAGGGCCACGCAGCCATCGTCACCACGCTGCAGCGGGCTCGTGGGGCCGAGCAGGTGGGTGTAGAAGCGGTAACCCGCATGGTTTGCCGCTAGGTCGCTGAAGCTGAACACGCCCGTGCTGCGCACACCCCAGACCCCCCACTCGGTGCCCGTACCCCAGGCCAAGGCGCGCTCTGGGTCCTGCCCGCCGCCGCTGCGCTGGTAGTAGTCGAAGCCCTGCACCCAGAAGTGGTCGATCTTGTCGGTGCCGACGAGCACCCCGGCGAGCTGCACCGTCGAGCTGGGCCCGACCACCTTGAGCAGCAGGTTGTCGCGCAGCGGCACCGAGCCGTAGAGGTCGGCCCGGTCGCCCCATGAGGCCTTGGGCAGGGGCGCACGCTCGAGCCAGGCCGCATACGCGCCGAAGCTCATCATCGGCTGGGCGCCGGGCGCCCGCACGAGCGCCTTGCCGCCCATCTCTCGGTGCACGAGGCCCGCCACCAGCTCTTGGGCGCGCGCGTCGTCGGCCTTGCAGGCACCCATGGTGTTCGCGCGCTCGGCGGCGCGGCGGAGCAGCAGATTGGCGTGCTCGTCGGCCTCTTCGCTGATGTCGCGCGGCGGCTGCAGCCGCGCGGTGAGCTGATCGCTCTCGTAGGCGGCGCTCGTGCACGGCGCCAGGAGCACACCACCCGCAGCGAGGGCGCACAGCCCGGTGGCCCAGACATAGAAGCGCAGGCCTCTCAGCGCAGGAACGTTCATGCAACCCCAGCCCGATGGCGCGGGGCGGCCCGCGCGCGGCCGAGCGCCCTATGTGCACTGCGCCCGGCCCGGCAAGGTCCGACCCTTGCATTTGGGAGCGGCCGCTCCTCACAGCGGGTATGACATCTTGAGGGCCAGCTCACCGAAATCACCTGCAATAGGCCATCTTCAACGAGGGCCCGGTGACAGGCGCGAAGCGAGCCGGTGACGCGCCGCGCCACCACGCCACGACCCGCCCGACGGCCGCTGGTTGGTGAGGCTTTGCGTGCTCCTGACAAGCGGCGACCAACCCCGACCGGCTCGCCAGCGCGCCGCCGCTCGGGCAGAATCGCCCGCGGGCACAGCAGCCCCCCTCACCGGCCGCCCTCCCGGCCGCGTCCCCTGGAGCCCCCATGACCCTGGCGCGCCGCTTGGCGGCCCTCTCCCCGGTCGCGCTGCTGGCCTGCGGCAGCAAGCCCACCGACACCCGCGACAGCGCCGCCGAAGAGCCGCCGACCGTCGATGAGCTCGTCTGCCTGCAGACCAGCGAGGGCGGCATCGAGATGACCCCGGGCCCCGCGGCGGCGAGCACGGCCCCGGCGATGCTCGAGATCAACGTCCCTTACACCATTGTGCTCAACGCACAGCGCGGCGGGTGGATCCGCGTACCGCTGACCGCCGGGGAGTACCAGCTCTGGATCGGCGCCGACGAGGTGATCTCGGGCATGGTCTTCGGCACCGCGCCCGCCGCCCCGCCCGAGCCGACGCCCAACAGCGCCTGCCCCACCGAGATCCCCGCGCAGTTCACCTTCACCGTCGCGCAGGACCAAGACGTCTTCTTTAGCGTCAAGCCCAGCATCACGCCGCGGGCCTGGGTGATGATCACCGAGGTCGACAGCTTCGGCCAAGCAGCGGGCGCCACGGGTGGCTGAGGTGCGCGCGGCGGCACTGCTTTTGCTCGCGGCCTGCGCGAAAGCGCCCCCAGCGTCGCCCACCTCGACGCCAGCCCCCCTTGCCGAAGCCACCGCCCAGCTCGCCGGAGATTGGGCCTAGCGCGGGGGAGCCGAGCTCTGGCTGCCCATGGGCAACGCCCTGGTCGGCGCCGGCTTGAGCCTGCGGGACGGCGAGGTGAGCGGCTACGAGCTGCTGGCCATCCGCGCCGAACGCGGCGCTCTGCTGCGCTACGACGCCCTGCCCGGCTGTGCGCGGTGGGCGACCTTCGACCAGCGGCCCGGCGCCCCGCTCAACTTCGGGCGCGCCCCCGGCGACTTCCCCGCCACCCTGCGCTACACCCGCGCTGGCGCGGCGCTCCAGGTCGAGGTCCGCGGCGACGACGGCGACGGCTTCACGATGGACCTGCGGGCCCGCCCCGCGACCGCCCAGGCACCCGAAGGCCTCCGCCTCGGGTGGGCGCCGACGGCCCGCCGCTGGCAGTCCGGCGCAGCGGTCGACCCCAGTGCCCCTGCATGGCCCCTCCCCGCCGCAGACGCCGCGTGGCGGGCGGCGCCCGGCGGGGCGCTCTGGCTGGTGGCTGACCTCGAGGACGGCGCGCCACGCGTCATGATGGCGGAGCAGCAGGGCGAAGGCGGCGCGTTCATCATCTGCGCGGCCCGCCTCGCCCCGCCGGCCTGAGCGCCCCGCCGCTCAGCGGGCGCTGGCTGCCCGGGCGGCCTCTTGGTGCAGCCAAGCCTGGGCGAGCTCCTGATCGTCCCCGCTCAGGCGCTCCAAGCGGGCCTTGATGCGCTGGACCCGCTGGGTCACCGCCGCGCGGCTCACGCCCGCCGCCGTGGCGAAGCGGGCCCGACCACCCGCGGCGAGGATGGCGCGCAGGTAGTCCATGTCGGCTTGGGGCATCGGGCAGTCCGCGGTGGGCGCGGCGTCGACGGCGGGCTCTGGCGCACGAGCGCTCCAGGCCTCGATGTCCTCGGCGGCGGGGCCATCCAACACCGCCCGCTCCCGCAGCCGGCGCTGGGCCGCCCGCCACACCACCCGGTCGGTGATGCACCGCACGAAGGCCAGCAGGCTGTGCAGTCCCTCACCCCGGAAGTTTCCGAGCGCACCCGAGATGAGCTCGACCATCACCTCGCCGACCAGCTCCTCGACCTCGGCGCCGCCGAGCAGATCGGCGTAGCGGGCGCGCACCCGCTGGTTGGCCCGCCGCTCCACATAGGCAGAGAGGGTGGTGAACAGCGCCCGCGCCTCAGGCCCGGATCGATCCGCGAGGACCGCGTCGAGCGCGGCCCGAATGTCGCCGCCGGCTGGCTCCTCAGGCCCGGTCCTGGCCAGCGTCCCGTGTGCTTCGTCGTGCATGACGTGCTCCACATCGTCTCGCGCGATCCCCCGCGCGATGGGGATCAGAAGCCGACGTAGAGGCCATCCCGCAGGGGGCGCTGCGCTTTGCCCGCGCCCGCGGCGTCCTCACCGGGCGCGCTGGGGGGCGGCGGCGCGGGCTCCTCAGCGCCCACGGCGGCGTGCTCCGCCGGACCGAAGCGCAGCGGCGCGAGGAGGGAGAACAGCACAGCGAAGATCGTGGCGAACATCTCAGAGCTCCCGGCGGAGGAGGGCGAGGTCGGGGTCGACGGAGATCATCTCCGCCAGGTCGGCGTTGAGGCGCTCGGGGAGGGTCGCGCGCACCTGCCGGAGCAGGTCGACGGCCTCATCCCGATCACCGAGGCGGATCAGGGCGTTGAGCACGTTGGCGAGGTTGCCCGCGCTGCGCTGGCGCTCAAAGGCCCGCGAGAAGTACTCGAGAGCGACGGCGTGGTCGCCCATCAGGTAGGCCACCGCCCCGCGATGCCGCTCCACGCTGGCCAAGCGGCTGTTCTGGGCCGTGCCGCCCTCACGGATGGCCAGCAGCTCTTTCTCGGCGATGAGACGGGCCGCCTCAGCGTAGTCGCGTACCTTCGGGCTGCTGGCGATGACGTGCAGCACGCTAAGCAGGTTGAACTGATCGATGCGCCCGTCGTGGTAGGCCGCGCGGGCGCTGGCCCGGACCTGATCGGCGCCCACCGAGGGATCTTGAATCTGCGCGCCGAGGGCGGCCATGGCCTCACGCTGCGCCGGGTCGACGGCGTCTGCATAGGCGAGGTAAGCCTGCCCGTCGACCTTCTGGAGGATCCGGTCGTAGAGGGCTTGGTGGTTCATGCGGACCCTCGGGACAGCGGCGAGGCGCGGGCGGTGGTCGGGCGGGCGGGCGGGCGGCGGCGGACCGTGGTCGACGCCGGCAGGTTGGCCGCTCGCGCACCGCGGCGGCTACATGGGTCCAGTGTGCACCAGCCGGGGCCCTGTTCACGCAGCCCGCGCCCCACGATCAAAAAAACTGCCGCGCCCGCAGCCCCCGCCGCACCGGAGCCCTGATGGCCGCCGCCCGCCCCTCGGCCCTCCTCCTGCTCGCCGCGGTCGCCGCCTGCCGCCCGCCCACGCCGGGCGCAGACGTCCGCTCCCGCCTGGTCCACTTCGGCGCGATCAACGACTGGCACGGCGCTCTCCAGCCACGCACCGCGCCGGTGGGCGCCGGGGCCCGCTACGCCGGCGGCCTCGCCGTGTTGGCCGGCGCGGTGGATCGCGCGGCGGACGCCCGGCCCGGCCTCACCCTGCTCGACGGCGGCGACTGCTTCCAAGGTGACGCGGCGATCAACCTGAGCAACGGCCTCGGCGCGGTCGAGGCGCTCGGGCTGCTCGGCGTCAAAGCCGCCGCCATCGGCAACCACGAGTTCGACTACGGCGGCCCCAAGGGCGGCGACCGCCGGGCCCACCTCAAAGCGGCCGCCGCCGGCGCCCCCTTCCCCTTCCTCTCCGCCAACATCGAAGAAGAGGACGGTGCGGGCGGCTGGCGCCCCTGGCACCCCGAGAACATTCTCAGCGAGGTCATGCTCGACGTGCGCGCCGAGGATGGCAGCCTCGTCAAGCTCGGGGTCTACGGCCTGACCACCACGAGCACGCCGACCACCACCCGGCCTGACAACGTGATGGGCCTGCGCTTCACCGATCTCGCCGAGGCCTCGCGGGCCGCGCTCGGCCGCCTGCGGGCGAACGGCGCCGAGATCACCGTGCTGGTCGGTCACATTGAAGGGGATTGCCCCAAGCTCGAGGGGGCCGCCCACAGCCTGCAGCCCCGCGCCGCCTGCCTGCCCACCGGCGAGGTGGGCGCGCTGCTCAGCGCGCTCGGCGACGAGGCCCCCGACCTGATGGTGCTGGGCCACAGCCACACCGTCTTGGCCCACCAGCAGGGCAAAACCGCGCTGGTCGAGGCGGGCAGCCACGGGATGGCGCTCGGCCTGCTGAGCCTGCGCCTCGGCCCCGACGGCGTCCTGCCCGCCCAGACCGAGCTGCCCGCGCCCGAGGTGCTCGCCCACGAGGCCCCGCCAGCGCGCTGCGGGGTCGCGCCGACCCGCGATCCGCTGCCGGTGGCCGGCGCCCCCTTGACCCCAAACGCCGAGGCGATCACGCTGATCAGCCGCCTCGAAGGCGCCGTCGAGGGCGGCTGCGCACCCGCTGGCTGCGCGTTGACCGGCCTCGGCCGCACCAAAGACAGCCCGTCGGCGCTCGGGGCCTGGGCGGCCGCAGCGGTGAAAGGCGCCTTCCCCCAAGCGGATCTGGGCGTGCAGAACGGGGGCGGGCTGCGCGCCGATCTGCCCGCGGGCCCGCTCATCGCCGCGGATTGGCAAGACATCATGCCCTTCCCCAACACCGCGGTGCTCATCGAGCTGAGCGGCGCCCAAGTGCTGGCCATGCTCGAAGAGGGGGCCGCGGGCCGCCACAGCTTCTTGCACGTCGCCGGCGCGCGCTACCGCATCGATCCAACCCGCCCGGCCCAGGGCCGGATCTGCCCCGGCGTTGAGATCGGCGGGCGCCGCCTCGACCTCCAAGCCACCTATCGGGTCGCCACGTCAAACTTCCTGGCCGAAGGCGGCGACCATATGGGCGAGGTCTATGGCCGCCCAACGCCCGCGGCCGACGCGGGCTCACTGCGTGAGGTCATGATGCGCGCCGCGCTCGCCGCGGGCGCGTCCTGCATCACCCCGCCGACCCCCACCGTCGAGCTCGGGCCCTGCTCCACCCCCTAAGCTCCAACGCCTGCGCTAAAATCAGCTGCACGCGCGCCGGGCGCCCTCGTCTCCGACCCGCTGAGGCCACTGATGCACACCTCGATGTTCCGCCCCGACCTCTTTGCCGGCAAGGTGGTGCTCATCACCGGCGGGGGCACCGGCCTCGGCCAAGCCATCGCCCTGCGCCTGGGCGCGCTCGGCGCCAAGGTCGGGGTCTGTGGCCGCCGCCTCGCCCCCCTGCAAGAGACCTGCGCGCAGATCGAGGCAGCCGGCGGCCGCGCGGTCGGGGTGACCGGTGATGTGCGTGACGCAGCCTCAGTCGAGGCCGTCTTCACCCAGGTCGAAGAGCAGCTCGGCCCCATCGACGCGCTGGTCAACAACGCCGCGGGCAACTTCCTCTGCTTCGCCGAAGATCTGTCCGACAATGGTTTTGACGCCGTGGTCAAGACCGTCATGCACGGCAGCTTCTACTGCACCCGGGCCGCCGGCCGGCGCTGGATCGCCGCGCAGCGCCCGGGCGTGGTGCTCAGCGTGGTGGTGCCCTATGCCACCAGCGGCTCGGCCTTCGTGCTGCCCAGCGCGATGGCCAAGGCCGGCGTGCTGGCGATGACCCGCTCGCTCGCCGTGGAGTGGGCCTGCTACGGCATCCGGCTCAACGCGCTCTCGCCGGGCTCCTTCCCCACCAAAGGCGCCAGCGAGCGCCTGGCCATCCCCGGGGTGGAGGAGGCGGCCCGTGAGCGCGTGCCCCTGGGCCGTTTTGGTGATCCGGCGGAGCTCGCCGAGCTGGCCGCCTTCCTGCTCTCGGATGGCAGCGGCTACCTCAACGGGCAAGACATCGTGCTGGACGGCGCAGAGGCCATCAAGGGCGCCTCGCCCTTCTCGGCCTACACGAACCTGCCGCGCGCCGACCTCAAGGCGATGATGTCCGCGATGCGCCCGCCGAAGAAGGCCTGATGCGCGTCGGCCTCGCGCTCCCCCCAGCGACCCAGCTCAACACGCCCTACCCGAGCGTGAGCTACCTCGCGCGCGCGGTGCGCGACGCCGGCTACACCGTGCTGCAGGCCGATCTGGGCCTGCAGCTCATGTTGCGCCTCTTCTCGGCCGAAGGTCTGTCAGCGGTCTTCGACGCGGTGGAGGCCGCCAGCGCAACCGAAGAGCTGCCCGACCCCGCCTGGGACGCGCTCGCCGCCCGTGACCGCCACCAGCGTGTGATCGGCCCTGTGGTCGGCTTTCTCGCCGGTCAAGACCGGACGCTCGCCCGCCGCATCCTTCAAGGCGGCCTGCTGCCTGAGGGCCCCCGGGTGCGCCGCGCGCGGGAGGGCGAAGCCCTCGCCTCTTTCGGGGGTCAAGGCCAGGATGACGCCGCGCGCTACCTCGCCACCCTCTACCTCGAAGACCTCGCCGACCTGGTCACTGCGGTGCTCGACCCGGGTTTCGGCTTCTCCCGCTACCAGCACCACCTCGCGCTCGGGCCCGTCTCCTACGACCCCATCGCGGCGCGCCTCAGCCAGACCACGCTGATCGACGGCTGGCTCGACGGGTTGACCGATTCCTGGCTCGACGCCGCGCGACCCGACGTGGTGGGGATCAGCGTGCCCTTCCCCGGCACCCTCTATGGCGCCCTGCGCGTCGGCCAGCGGGCCCGGGCCCGCGGCCTGCCGGTGGTCTTGGGCGGCGGCTACATCAGCACCGAGCTGCGCGAGGTGGACGAGCCCCGGCTCTGGCAGGCCTGCGACGCGCTGGTCTACGATGATGGGGAGGGGCCGCTGCTCGCCATCCTCGAGCAGCTCGCCGGGGGTGCCGACCACCGGCACCGCACCCGCACCGCCGCGGGCCTCATCCAGCGGCCCGCTCCGGCCCGCCCGTTCAACCCCGCCCCTTGGTATGGTGACCTGCCGCTGCGGGACTATCTGTCGGTGATCGATACGCTGAACCCGACCCACCGGCTGTGGTCCGACGGCAGGTGGAACAAGATCACCCTCGCCCACGGCTGCTACTGGCGCCGCTGCGCCTTCTGCGACGTCCACCTCGACTATATCCAGCGCTATGAGCCCGCCCAGATCACCGCGCTGGTCGATCATATGGCGCGCATCGTTGAGGAGACGGGCACGACCGGCTTCCACCTCGTCGATGAGGCCGCGCCGCCCCGCCTGCTGCGTGAGCTCGCCATCGCCCTGCTCGCCCGGGGCCTCTCGGTGCAGATGTGGGGCAACATCCGCTTTGAGCGGGCCTTCACCCCCGATCTGTGCAGGCTGCTCGCCGCGGCCGGCCTCATCGCGGTGACCGGGGGCCTCGAGGTGGCCAGCGATCGCCTGCTGACCCTGATGGACAAGGGCATCACAGTGGACCAAGCCGCCCGCTCCGCTGCCGCCTTTCAGGCTGCGGGCGTCGGTGTGCACGCTTACCTGATGTTTGGCTTCCCGACCGAGACCGACCAAGAGACCATCGACAGCCAAGAGGTCGTGCGGCAGCTCTTCGCCCACAAGCTGCTCGACTCTGCCTTTTGGCACCGCTTCGTGATGACCCGCCACAGCGCTGTCTTCGCCGAGCCCGCCCGTTTTGGGGTGGGCGTCGAGCTCCCGGTCGGCGGCGCGCCGGTCTTCGCGACCAACGACATCCCCCACACCGATCCAGAGGGTGGGGACCATGACCGCTTCGACGAGCCGCTGGCGCGGTCTCTCGCCGCGTGGATGACCGGGCAGCTGCTCGACAAGGCCGTGCACAGCTGGACCAAGCGGGCCCCGCCGACCACGGTCCCGCCGGACCGTGTGGCCCAGGCCCTGCGCGCGCCCGCCCCGACCTGGGGAGAGGCCGACCGCGTGCTGTGGCTGGGTGACGCCATCCTCGAGCTGGATGACGGCCTGCTGCTGCACCACGCTGGTGGTCCGACCCCCTTGCCCGTGCGCGGCAAGGCCCGGGAGTGGACCCTGACCCTATTGGAGCAGGCCCACCCCAGCGAGCCGCCGCTGCGCTGGGCCGAGGCCCGCGACCGCTTCCCCGGAGAGCCCGCCGCGCTCACCCGCCTGCTGCGCGCGCTGCGCCCCGCCGGCTTGGTCGCGGTCTGAGCGGGCGGTCGTCAGCTCGGCGGCATAGGCCGCGGGCGGAGGTGGGCGGTGTCGTTCAAAGACCAGCTCCTCAAGGCCGGGATCGTCGACAAGAAGAAGGTCCAGCAGGTCAACCGCGAAGAGAAGGAGCAGCGGCGCGCCGCCCAAGCCCAGCGTGAGGCTCGTGCGGTCATCGAGACCCAGCAGGCGGCCGAGGCCCAGGCCGCCGCCGAGGCGCGCCTCGTGGTGCAGCGCGCCGAGCAGCGGGCCCGCGAGGAGCGGCGGGCGGCGCTGGAGCGCGCACGCCAGCTCAGCGACCTGCTGCGGGCCTACCGCATGCGCCTGCGCGAGGGCAAGCAGCTGTTCTTCCACCGGAGCGCCGACGGGCAGCGCGTGGTGCGCCAGCTGCTCGCGGAGTCGCTGGCGGTCGACCTGCGGGTGGGCCGGGCCGCGGTCTGCTGGATCGGCCCGCGCCCCGCCGAGGCCGAGTACGTGCTGCTGCCGCGCGAGGCCGCAGACCGGGTGGCCGGCCTCGCGCCCGAGCGCGTGCTCTTCCTCAACGAGACCGCCCCGCCGCGTGATGACCTGAGCGAGAAGCTCTACGATATGCAGGCCATCTTCGACGCCCGGGCGCGGGTGCCCGACCGCTGGGCGGGCCTGCGCTGAGCGGCGCCGTCGCTCAGGCGCCGAGCAGACCGTCGAGCAGCTCGACCTCGACGACCCGGCGCGCGCGGTTGAGCGGCTCGCGGCGCAGGTTGTGGCGGGCGGCGATCTCGGTGTCGGGCGCGGCCTCGCACAGGCGCTCGAGGAGGGCGCGCTCGAGCAGGTCGGGGCGGCCCGCCCCATAGCGGGCGGCGGCGGCGCCGATCACCCCATCCAGCTCGTGGCGCATGGCGAAGTAGTGCTCTTGGCCCGCAGTGACGGTGATCTGGGCGGCGAGCCGCATGCTGCCCCGCGCCCGCCGACGCGCGACCCGCCGGTGCTCGCCGCGCAGCGCCCGCCAGGCCACCGTGGTGAGCAGGCGCCCCAGCCCGCGCTCGCCATCACCCGCCCAGGCGGCCTCGTAGCGCGCGGGGTGCTCGAGCACGTCGAGGGCGGCGGCCTGCCAGGCGTCGGCGATCTCGCTCGGGCAGGCCTGCGGGAAGCGCTGAAGCAGCCAATTCCGGGCCCGCGCCTGGATCTTCTCGTGCAGCCGCAGCGCCTCGGCCACGCCCCGCGCGGGCTCGGCGGGCAGCAGCGTCTCCCAACCCAGGGCAAAGGCGGCGTCTTCGGCGGTGCAGCTCATCGGGCCCTCCCGCGGCCGGGGGGCCGCGCCGGCCAGAGGTGCACGTGCCGTGCCAAGCTGCCGCCGTGAAGCCAATCACCGAGAATGACCTACTGGAAGCCATTGCACACATCGACCGAGAGGCCCGCGTCACTCAAATACGCAGACCTGCGTGTCTGAGATACGCGCCCCGTACCTGCCGTACGCGCGCCCCGCGCCGCGCGCGCCACCGCGCCCCGCGCCCCTGCATGGCGCGAGGGGGCCCGGTTGTGCATGGCCGACCCTCCGGCCCCACCTCTGGTAGCCTGCGCGGCGACGGGCCCGGCTGGGCGCCGCCCCGGGAGGACCATGACCGCCGCGCTCGAGCCCCGCTCCCCCAACGCCCGCGCCCGCTGGGGCGACGGCAAGGTCCTGCTCTACGCGCCGCTGCCCGAAAAGCTGGGTGCGCTTTGGCGAATCAGCGGGCGGGCCCTCTCTGGCGCGCTCGGCGGCGGGCTGCTCTACTTGCTGCTCGCCGACGGTGCGGCCGAGGGGTGGGCGGCCCTCGGCGCCCTCGCGCTCGAGGTGGTGGGCCCAGCGCTGCGCCCCCTCCGCCCCGGCGGCGCCGAAGTGCCCCTTGGGCTGGGGCCCGTGCTCGGCGCGGCGGGCGTGGGCGTGCTCTGGGCCACCGCGGGCCCGGGCCTGGTCCAGGCCCTCGGCGCGGCGCACCCCGCCTTGGCCGCGGCGCTGCGCCGGGCGCGGGTGCGCGAGCTGACCCTGCGCCTGCCGCTGGGTCCTGGGGCCAACCTGAGCCTCGACACCAGCCAAGCCGACGCGCTCTACCCCCTGTTCGTCCAGCTCTCCACCCGGGTGAGCAACCACAGCCTGCGCATCGGCCGGCCGGGCAGCGAAGAGGAGATCGGCGATCTGGGCAAGGCGATCGAGAGCCTCCGCGGCCTCTTCCCCATCCTCCGCGAGGGGCTGACCGCGCAGGGCCCCGCGCAGGCCGGCCTTTTTGGGGGGCCCTCTCCCGCTGGCCTGGTCGCGCAGGCCGTCGACGGCGCGGTGCGGCCCTTTTTGGCGCGCTGGCACCCGCACTGGGATCGGTGGGCGGCCACCGGCCTGCCCGAGGCGCGCTGGCCCCTAAACAAGGAGTGCCGCGCCGATCTCGAAGTCGCGCTGCGCGCCTGCCGCCGCATCGTGGCCGCCTTGGGCACCCTCTACGGCGCCCCGACGCCCCCAGACGAGGCCCCCGCCGCGGCCGGGGCGGCGGTCGCCGCCGACTTCAGCCCGCCGCACCCCTACACCCATAGCCCCGTGGGATGGGGTCTGGTCATCGACGCGGCATGGGCACAGCTCCACCGTACGTTGATCATGGGCCTCGGCGGCATCGAGAGCCCCAGCTCCATTCCCGTGACCCCCGATGCGCTGCGGGCCGCCCTGCAGGGCTGGCGGGCCATGGTCGAGTCGACCAGCGCGGCCCTGAGCGCCCTGCCGCTGATCCCGCCCGAGGCGCTGCTGCGCCTGAGCGAAGATGACGTGCTGGAGCGCCGCCCCGACGACGCGATGCTCGCCTACCTGCGCGCCCTGCGCGAGCCCCTGCCCTACCTGCCCGCCGACCCCGAGGCGCCGGCCGCCGACGCGGGGGCCGACGAGCTCAATGACGTGGCGGACCTGCTCCACGAGGCGCGGGAGAAGCTGCGCGGCCTGCTGCTGCAGCGCCCCGGCGCCGAGGACCGCGGTCCCCTGCCCTCACGGCGCGCGCCATGAGCGGGGAGTGGACCCACCTTGATCCCGAGTCCTGCCCGGTCTGTGGCCTCCGGGGCGGGCACCCGCTCCTCGAGGGTGCGCGGGCCCTGCTCCGCTGCGAGCGCTGCGGCGACCACTGGGTGGATGAGCCGGTCTGGCGGCACTTGAAGGCGGGCCAGCCCGTCCAGACCCGTCGCCGGCTGACCGCCGCGCTGCGGACGGCGATGGACAAAGGACGGAAGGAGCATCTGCTCGGACCGGGCACCCCGACCGAGCGGGTGGAGAGGCTGATCGCACCGGTCCAGCCGCTGGACACGGTGGCGCAGCGGATGGATGCGCTGCTGGTCCATCTTGCCCAGAGCAGCCCAGCCTTCGGCGCGCCATTCACGGTCGGTGAGTCCCCATCATCCTCCGCCTACCGGCAGAGCCTCGCCCCCGAGGATGACTACACGCTCGCGAAAGGCTTAGTAGCTCTCGGACTGTGCGATGGTGAAGCCGTGGACCAGATGGGGGCATCGAGCTTGTATGTAGACCTCACCCTCACCCCCGCCGGCTGGGAGCGCTACGAGCAGCTCCGCACCACCTCGACCGGCTCGACTCGCGTCTTCGTGGCGCTGAGCAACCACTATGGGAAGGGCCTGAACGACGACGCACACGCCAAGCAGGCCGACGCCCTCCTTGACGCCATCCGCGCCGCCTTACCCCCTCCCCTCTTCGGCTATCGCGTCGAAAAAGATGCCGCAGTCGACCAGATCACCGACGCCATCATCGCTGGCATCCGCCGCGCCCCCTTCGTCATCGCCGACCTGACCGCCGAGCGCCCCAACGTCTACTTTGAGGCGGGCTTGGCGCTGGGCCTCGGCAAGCCGGTGGTCTTCTGCCGCCGCAAAGGTGAGACGGCCCACTTTGACGTGCAGGCCTACAAGCTCATCGAGTGGGAGCCGGACGAGCTCGGCGACTTCACCCGGCGCCTCGACGCGCACCTGCAGGCCCGGGGCCTCACGCCGGCCCGCGACCCGGGCTGAGGCCGGCGCGCAGGGCGGCCCATCGCGCCCGCTCGCGCTCGACCGCCTTGGTGTGGTTGCGCTGCT
Organism: Deltaproteobacteria bacterium; assembly: GCA_016792625.1. Classification (GTDB taxonomy): domain Bacteria; phylum Myxococcota_A; class UBA796; order UBA796; family UBA2385; genus JAEUKK01. The sequence goes on from JAEUKK010000121.1 coordinate 38,037, forward strand.
GGACCATCTTCTCCTGGCCCAGGCGCAGGGCGGCCTCACGCTCACCCCAGCGCGCGGCGGCCTCGGTCCACACCGCGGCCTTGAAGGCCGCGCCGGGATCGGCCTGCAGCAGCGGATCGGCGGGCCGGGCGGCGAGCGCGTCGACCCAGGCGCGGGCCGCGGCCTCGAGGCCCCCCGGCAGGTCGGCGGCGGCGGTGGGCGGCGCGGCGGTGCCCTCGGCGGTGGTGAGGCCAAGCGCCTGATCGACCACCGGCGCGTCAATCTCGAGCGCGCCGTCGGCCCCACGCCCAGCGAGGATGACCGCACGGCGCACCACTTGGTCGAGCTCGCGCAGGTTGCCCGGCCAGGCGTGCCGGCAGAGGCGGTCGAGGGCCGCCGGCGACAGGCGGGCCGCGCCACCCGCCCCAGCCTCGCGCAGCTTGCGGGCGGCCATGTAGCGGGCCCAGGGCCCCACCTCGTCGAGGCGCTGGCGCAGGGGGGCGAGGCGGACGGGCAGCGCGCTGACCCGGTAGTAGAGATCGATGAGGAAGCGCCCGGCGCGCACCTCTTCGGCGAGATCGACGCTGGCCGCGGCGATGATGCGCACGTTGGCCTCGCGGGCGGGGCCGTCCTCGCCGAGGCGCCGGTAGCGCTTCTCGTCGAGCAGCTGCAGCAGCCGCGCCTGCACCGACAGCGGCATGCGGTGCAGCTCGTCGAGGAAGAGGGTGCCCCCATTGGCCCGCGCCACGAGGCCGCTGCGGTCGGCCCGCGCCTCGCTGTGCGCGCCCTTGACCCAGCCGAACAGCTCACCTTCGAGCAGGGTCTCGGGGATGGTGTGGACCTGCACCGCTTGAAAAGGCCCCGCCTCTCGGGGGGAGCGCTGGTGGCACCAGGCTGCGAGGCGGGATTTTCCCGTCCCCGTCTCGCCGAGGAGGAGGATGGTGTCCTCCTGGGCGGCGAAGCGCTCGAGCAGGTGGATGAGCTCGGCGCTGCCCGCACCGACCACGGGCAGGGCCTCGTCGGGTGGCGCAGGCGCGGCGGGTGCCGCCGGGCGGGCCAGGGCCGCGGGGGCGAGGGCGTCGACCAAGGCCTGCACGGGGCCCAGCAGTGGCCCCCAGGGCGCGTCACCCGCGCCGACCAGGGGGGTACAGCGCAGCTCTAGCGAGATCATCGCGCTGATTGGCGCCCCCACCTCGCGGGCGGCGGGCAGGGCGAGCACGTGGGTCGCGCCGGCGGCCGAGAGGCGCTCGACGGTGCGCCCGGCGTCCTCGGGGGCGGCCTGCAGGCGCATGGCGACGTCAATGACCACGGGCCCCCGCTGGTGGTCGACCAGGCGCCAAGCGGTCGTGCTGCGCCCCAGCTCCCCCTGTTCGCCGCCGGACTCGGCGACCACAAGGCCCTCGTAGACGCCATCTCGGCGCAGGTGCAGCATGGCGCGCAGCACCTGGGCGGCGGCGGCCCGCGGGGCGCGCCGGGTCGCCTCGCGGCGCAGCGCGGGGCCCAGGGCGCCGAGCAGCAGGCGTGCGGCGCTGTCGCGGTCGGGGGCCGCGGCGATGCGGGCGCGCAGGCCCTCGACGCCGGCCGGGTCGGGGCGGGCCGGCAGCGTGGGCGGGGTCGGGTCCACAGAGTCCTCCGGTGGAGACGGGCCGCCGCGGGATAACCCAGCGCAGACCTGGAGCCGACCGGATGCACCACCCTCCCCGCGCCTCGGCGCGCGTTGATCGCAATGGTCCAGGGAATCCCCACGCCACGAGGCCGATCCGTGGTGTCTGGTGGATAGACATCCACGCAGACGACGACCACCAGACCATCCCCCTCCGCGGTCCGCCGCACCCCGCGCTCCGCGCGATCTGCCGCGCGCTCCCCGCGCCGCTGCCCCCCGAGGCCAACCACGCCTCCTGCCTCGCCGCCCTTTGGTCGACCACCTTGGCAGGCGCCTGGGCCAGCTCTGGCGCAGCGACCCGCGCGCGCCGACAGGTGCTCCGCGCGTTCAGCGGGCTAAATCCTGGCATCACGCGCTGCGGCTGGTCCTGGCCCTGGGAGCTGCGCGCCCCGCCCGGGTGGCCGCTGCTCCGGCGGGTGCAGCGGACCGCGCCGCGCCCATCCCCGCCGGCCCCTCCACCAGCGGGCCCACCACCGGCGGGCCCTCCGCGGGTGGTGATCGCCGTGGGCCCCGGCCCTGCGCCTCCGCCCGGCCTGCTGCCCTCCCTCCAACGCGCCCTGCGCCGCCGCGGGGCCGCGGTCATCGTGCTCCATCACGCTGATCTGGACGCTATCTCCGACGGCATCGGCGTGGGCGCGGCCTGGCTGCTGCTCTGGGCCCACGGCGAGCCCGGCCGCCTCGCGCTGGGGCCCGGGGGCGCGCCGGTCCCCCACGCCGCGCTGACCGCGCGCGTCGCCGGCCGCCTCTCCGGCGGTGCGGTGCTCTCCGCCTGCTTCAGCAGCGGCGCCGACCCCTGCAGTCCCGAGCCCGGGCCGCCGCTCGGGCTGCAGCTCCTCCGCGACGGTCTGCCCGAGCTGCTCGCCTGGTCCAGCGCCCCCACCGTCGACGCCGCCGCGCGGCTCCTCCGCACCCTCGCCCCGACCTGGCCCCAGGGCGGCCCCCGCGCGCGGGCCCGGGCGCTCGCCGACCTGCGCGCCTTGTCCGAGGGCCGCCGATCTCGTGCCTGGGATGGCCTGCTGCACGCCATCTCCGTACCGCAGGCTCCCGAGGCCTGACCGCCGCAGCCCAGGCCCCCACGGGCCCCGACCCGCCGCAGCTGCGCGGCCCGGCCGGCCAGGGCGCGGCCCACCCGCGCGCCCGTGGTAGCCTCGGCCCAGGAGGGCGCCATGCACCGCCTTTTGGCTCCTGGGGTCTACGAGCTACACCAAGATGACCTGCTGGTCGGCGTCGCCAGCGTGCTCGACAGCAGCGGCGACCGGCAGCTCTGGGCGCTCGGCGCAAACCAGAGCTGGGGGCCGAAGGGGCGCGCGCACCGCCTCAGCCTGCGCGACGACACCCCCGCCGACACCGACGGCTTGACCGCGCGGGCGGCGGCGCTGGGCGCGGGCCCCCGTTGGTTCGTGGTCGGCCCGAGCCAGAAGCGCCCGCCCGGCAAGGCCGGCCCCCACGGCCCTCCGCGCCTCGAACTCGACCCCGGCTCGATGAGCTTGCACCAAGACGGCGCGCTCATCGGCGCCGTGCTGAGCACCCGCCTGCGCGCTGATCTCATCGCCGAGGCCTGGGCGCTCGGCGACCGCGCGGCCCAGATTCGACCCGGCGCGCCCCTGACCCTGGTGGTCGAGGCCGACGAGCGCGGCGCCCGCACCCGACACGGCGAGCTGCTCAAGCGCCTCGGCAACAAGGTGGTCACCACCGGGCTGCTGAGCCAGCGCGTCGCCAAGCTGCCCGCCGGCGGCTCGAGCTGACCGAAGGCCGCGGCGGGCTCAGCGCAGGCCCACCGCGCGCTCGGCCTCGCCGTCGTCGAGGATGAGCTGCACGCCCGGGCCGCTGTAGTGCTCGAGCACCGCGTCGACCGCCTCGGCGGTGTAGCCGGGCAGCACGTCGCGCAGGTCCACCCCGCCGATCTCGAGGCTGACCACCTCGTCGCCCGGGCGCAGGCCGAGGTCAGCGTTCTCGGCCGAGACCACCAGCTTGCCCTCGTCATCTGTGGCGAGCTTGACGTCATTCTCCGCGAGCAGGCTCGCCGCGCCCGTGGCCAGCTCGACCCCGTCGACCCGGGCGTCGGCGGCGAGGTTGAGCTGGACGCTGGACAGGGGCCGGGTGGCGAGGAGGATCTCGTAGTCGCCCGCGTCGAGGCCGGTGAGGGTAAACGCGCCCTCGGGGCCGCTCATCGCGGTCGCTCCGCCTACCCCATCCGTCCCAACCGCGACGACGACCTGACCGACCGCGCCCTCTCCGGTCACCCCGTCGATCACCACGCCCGATACCTGCGCCCCTTCATCGATGAACAAGTGCCCCAGGTCACGCAGCTCGTCGTCGACCACGCCGGCGTCGATCATGCGCGTGGGGCCACCACACTGGGCCTGCACTTGGTAGCGGCCCGGCTTGAGGTTGGCGAAGGTAAAGGCCCCAGAGATGTCGCTGGTGAGCATCTGGCCCGCGGCGAGGCCGAGCGGGATGTCCTCAAGGCCCTCGGGCAGGCGCACCGCGCGGAGCACACACGAGCGCGGCTGGCCCGCCACCACGGTCACCCCGCGCAAGCCGCCGCCCGAGAAGCGCAGATCGAGCGCCACGATGTCGTCCTCGGGCCCGACGCGGGCCGCAGCGCCGCCGCCCCGCACCGCCGCCTCACCCATCGGGCAGTCGCAAAAGGTGCCCTCGGGGCCGCTGGAGCAGGCCTCGCCCATGGGGACGAGCGGCGAGGTGCAGAGGATGGGCTCGATCCGAACACAGAGCTCGTCGGGCTGCCCGAGGCAGAGCACCTCGACCAAACGAGACGCCTGCAGCCACAAGTCGAGCTCGACCGCCGAGGTGGTGCCCGCCTCGATCCACAAGCGCTCGCTCTGGCGGCCGTACCCTTCGGCGGTGGCCTCGATCGCCCGCACCTGCTCGGGGTCGACCCGCAGCAGGTACCGACCATCGGCCTCGGTCTCGGTGCTGGTGGCGCCGCTGGCCACCCGCGCGCCCGCGATGGGGGCCTCGGTGGCCGCGTCGCGCACCACGCCTTCGACGCGCACCCCCAAGCGCAGCACCACCCGCAGGCTGCGGTCGCTGAGGGTGTCGATATGGTCACGACGATGCGGCGCGAGCCCCTCGGCCCGAACGGTGAGCCGGCCGACCCCACATGCGGCTGGAACTGTGACCCGACCATCCGCGTCGGTGCGCAGCGCCGCCCCCGGGCGCGGATCGACCGGCGGGGCCCCCGGGGGCGAACCCGGCGGGGCCACCGCGAGGGCGACCTTGGCGCCGGCCACCGGCGCGCCCGCCTCGTCGCGCACCGAGACGTCGACCGGGCAGTCGAGGGCCACCGGCGCCTCAGGCAGCTCGGCCGGCCCGCCATCGGTTTGGACCACCCGAGGGCCCCGGCGGCGCGCCTCGGGCAAGGCCGGCCCCGGGTCGGGGCGGAGCAGGTCGACGAGGACCCCAAGCAGGGCCAGGACGATGACCAGCCCGACCAGGAGCAGGCCGCCGAGGAGGAGCCAGGTCTTGCGTGTGTCCACGGCCATGCGGGTCCCTAACGTGTCGGAACGTGGCCCCGCGGGCGCGCACCGCAGCGCCGCTCAAGATGGCGGGGAGCCGACCGATGGGCCGGAGGAGCAGGGATCACAGGCCCGCCGGGCACTGGAGCAGAGATGAACGAGGAAGCGGGCACGCCCCCCGAGATGTCGCCGCTGAACGCCTACGCCGACGCGCAGCTCAACGTCACGGTCGACGTGGTCATCCAGGTCAACGAGATTGGCGTCAGCAACGCCCAGATGCTGCACGCGCTCGGCGGCACCAACGGCAGCGCGGGCAACATCGCCGCGGCGACCGCCCAGCTCTCGGCCAGCGTCAGCAGCCTCGCCCGGGGCCTCGCCGACGCCGAGCACGGCGCGCGGGGCGCCCAGGCCAGCAGCCACCTCGCGGGAGAGGCCACCACCACGGCGATGGCGAAGATCGACCAGCTCGGCCAAGCGGTGGAGGACGCCGCGCTGCAGGTGCAGGACCTCGATCAAGCCAGCGAGGAGATCGGCGATATCGTCCAATCGATCAACGAGATCGCGCGCCAGACCCGCCTGCTCGCCCTCAACGCCAGCATCGAGGCCGCCCGGGCCGGCGAGGCGGGCAAAGGGTTCGCGGTCGTGGCCGCCGAGGTGAAGGACCTCTCGCAGCAGACGGCCGGCGCGATCGTCGACATCCGCCAGCGCATCAGCGGCCTGCAAAGTGAGATCGCGCGGATCCGCGGGGTGATGTCCGAGACCACGGCCGCCGCCCGCGCCGGGCGCGAGGCGATGGAGGTCGTGCACCAGCGCCGGATGGAGGCGGACGAGCTCATCCACCAGACCGCGCAGCGCCTGATCGAGGCGAGCCGCACCGTGCGTGAGCAGAGCCTCGCGACCAGCGAGGTGGCCGAGAACGTCACCCAGGTGCGGCGGCGCACCGAGGCGAACATCGACCAGCTGCGCAGCGGGATCAACTCGCTGCGTCGCCTAGAGACCTTGGTCGGCCAGCAGTTCGCGAGCTTCGGGCCGCTCGACCTGCCCGCCAAGGTCGTGCGCCTCGCCAAAGGTGACCACGTGCTGTGGAAGAAGCGCCTGGTCGACCTGCTGGCCGGCCTGAGCAGCCTGCAGCCCGAGGAGCTGTCGGAGCACACCGCCTGTCGCCTCGGCCGCTGGTACTTCTCAGACCAGACGCTCGCGCTGCGCGCCCACCCGGCCTTCCTCGCGCTCGACCGCCCCCACCAAGAGGTGCACCGCAACGGCATCGCCGCCGCGCGGGCCTACCACGCCGGCCGGATGGAGGAGGCCTTCGCGCTGGTCGGCAAGGTCGAGGTGGCCTCGGCTGAGGTGCTGCACCTGCTCGATGAGCTCGAGGCGGCGGCCCGCGCCGAGGACCTGGGGCGGATGCGCTCCTAAGCGCCCGCGACCACCGCCTTGCGCCAGCGGAGGATCACCGCCTTCTCGCCCCGCACACGCAGGCGGGTGCCCTTGGCTTCGTGGCGCTCCTCGAGCAGCTCGAGCTCAGCCCGGATGCGGGCCAGGGCAGCGCCCGCGGCCCAGGGCACCAAGATGGTGGCCTCGACAGCGTCTTTGCGGAAGTGCGCGGCGATGCGCGCGTGCAGGCCCGCGACCTCGGCGGGCAGGTGCGCGGCGGTAAACCAGGCCGCGGGGCGCTCGGCCCGCAGCGCCTCGAGGGCCTCGGGCTGCAGCTTGTCGATCTTGTTGAACACCAGGACCCGGGTCAGGCCCGCGGCGCCGATGTCGGCGAGCACCTCGGCGGTGACCTGCTCTTGCAAGCGCCAGCTCGGATCATTGGCGTCAACCACGTGCAACACGAGGCTGGCGTCGAGCGCTGCGTCGAGCGTGCTGCGGAAGCTGGCCACGAGGCTATGCGGCAGGTCGCGAATGAAGCCCACCGTGTCGGTGACCAGCACCGGCGGCACCACATCGGGGCTGAGCTTGCGCACCGTGGTGTCGAGCGTGGCGAAGAGCTGGTCAGCCACGTAGATCTCAGCGCCGGTCAGCGCGCGCATCAAGCTCGACTTGCCCGCGTTCGTGTAGCCGACCAGGGCGACCTGCCGGAGCTCATTGCGTCGGCCCCGGCGGCTCGCGCGCTCCTCGTCGAGCTCGACCAGCTCGCGGCGGATGGCGGCCATGCGGTCGCGGATGCGGCGCCGGTCGAGCTCGATGCTGCTCTCGCCCGCGCCTTTGCCGCCGATGCCGCCCTGCTGCCGCTCAGATGGGCCGCCGAGCTCGCGCAGCCGGGGCGCCTCGTACGAGAGGCGGGCGAGCTCGACCTGCAGGCGGGCCTCGCGGCTGCGGGCCCGTGTGTGGAAGATCTCGATGATCACGCCTGTGCGGTCGAGGACCTCGACCCCACAGGCGCTGCGCAGGTTCTTGAGCTGGCTCGGGCTCAGCTCGTGGTCCACCACGACCACGTCGGCTTTGTGGGCGCGGGGGGCGAGGCCGCGGGCCTTGCGGTCCTCGACCAGCTCGGCGCCGTCTTCGGGCGCGCCGACCCCGACCGAGTCATCGTCAAGATCAGCGTCTGACACCTCGTCTTCGTCGTCACCCACTTCGTCTGCGGCGCGCTTCTTGCTCGGGCGGGCGGGCCCCCGCTCGACCACGCCGCTGCCGCCGGTCCAGCCGGCGAGCGAGGCCAGGGCGCCCTCACCGAGGAGCACGACGTTGCGGGTGCTGGGGCGCCGCTGGGTCATGCGCCCAGCGACGTCCATCCCGAGGGTGTCGCAGAGGCGGCCGAGCTCGTCGAGGCTGGCCTGCAGGTCGGCGGGCTCACGCCCCGGGGTGAGCACGCCCACGAGGACAGCGCGGGGTCGGGCGGCGGACATGCGGGGGGCTCCAGAGGTGGGCAGCGGCCGGCCGAGGGAGAGGGGCCAGCGGGGACCGCGGCCAGAAGGACGGCCGAGCGGGGGCAGAGGCCAGAAGGACGGCCGAGCGGGCGCTCAGGCCAGCAGCGCGTCGAGCCAAGCGGCGAAGGCCGGGCCGCGGATGAAGACCCGGGCTTCAGCGGCCAGCGGCGCCCGCAGCCGCCGGCGCCACTCGCCGTCATCTTCGCCGCGCTCGAGGCCGGTCTCGCGGAGCAGGTCGCCCAAGCTGCGCGGGCCCGCCTCGTCGAGCGCGGCCTGGACCGCGCGCTGCAGCTCGGCCTCAAAACCGGGGCGCCGGGCGAGGCTGCGCAGCACGCCCGCCGCGGTGCGCACGAGGTGGTCGGGGTCGAGCTTGTCGATCTCACCGACCAGCACGCGGTTGTCGGAGTCGAGCACGGTGTCGAGCACGTGCAGGCGGTAGGCGGCGTAGCGGGCGGCGTTCTCGGGGGCGCAGAGGTGGTCTGCCACCTGCTCCATCGCGGCGTGCAGGGCGCCGTCGACGAAGTCTTTGACCTTGCCCTCGGCGCGCTGCTCGAGCTCTTGCGAGATGCCGCCGATCACGCCCTCGCTGAGGCCTTTGACGCCCTGCCCGAGCAGCTTGAGCCGGTCGAAGCCCTTGCTCGCCCGGCCCGCGCCCAGGGCGCCGCCCAGCGCGCCGCCGACACCGCTGGCCACCCCGGCGACCGGCCGCAGCTTGTCGACGAAGCCGTGCAGCGCGCCCGAGAGCAGGTCGGTGACCAAGTGCCGGGCGGCCTCGTGGTCGAGCAGGCGCCCGACCAGGGCCCGGTCAAAAATGACCTTGCGGCCCAGTACGGCGCGCAGCGGCTGGGCGACCTCGGCGGGCAGGTGCTGACCGAGCCGCCCGGGGGGCACCCGCTGCTGCACGGCGCGGAGCTGCCCGCGCACCCAGGCCTCGGTGCGGTCGTCGCGGGTGCCCGCGCGCAGGGCGGCGACGATCTGCGCGGCCAGCCAGGCCGGGTCGACCAAGGCCGAGACCGGCCGCTCGAGCACATGATCGATGACCAGATCAACGAGCGCATCGAGGGCGGGGCCATCGAGGCGCGCGAGCAGCTGCGCGGTGGGGGCCAGCGGCGCGGACATGGGGGCTCCGGGGCTGGCGGCGCTCAGCGCACCGCCTCGGGCAGGATGGGCGAGGGCGTGCCCACGCAGGTCAGCCAGAGCTGGTGGACCGCGCGGGTGGCCGCGACGTGGAGCAGCCGGCGGTGGTGCCCCGTGTCGGGGTAGTGCCGCGCGCTCACCTCGACGATGATGACATAGTCGAACTCGAGGCCCTTGACTTGGTTGGCCTCGACGATGTCGATGCCCGGCGCGAAGGCGAAGCGCTGGTCGACCACCAAGCGAAGGTCGGGCAGATCAGCGCGCAGCAGGCCGTTGTAGTAGACCTCTGAGGTGTGCTCATCGGGGGTGAGCAGCGCGACGTTGGCGTTGCGCTCAATGGCCAGCAGGCGGCGCAGCTCTTCGCTGAGGAAGGCCACGCAGGCGCCGTGGTCGCCGAAGCGGAACAGCTCGACCGCCGGGCCATCTTTGGTCGTGCGGGGCGGCGGCTCGTTGTTGTCGTCGAGCACGTCGACCGCGAAGCGCGTGATGGGGTGGGTGGAGCGGTAGCTGACCTCGAGCGTGCTCAGCGCGCGGCTCTCGACCCCGATGCGGGAGAGGAATTCTTGCCAGGAGGAGAAGCCCGCCTCTTGGCTGATGTGCTGGCGGGTGTCACCAGCCATGGTCACGCTGCGGTAGCGGTCGCAGGTGTCGAGCAGGACCTGCACCTCGACCGGCGAGAAGTCTTGGACCTCGTCGAGCACCATGTGGCAGTAGTTCAGCGGCTTGCCCGCGGCGGTGAGCGGGCCCGCGCGCAGCTGCCAGGCGCGCAGCAGCAGCGCGTCGTCTTCGACGTCGAGGCGCGCGTCGATGCCTTGATCGCCGTCGACGTAATTCACGACGCCAGTGGCTTGGCTCACCGTCCATTCAAGGGCGCGTTCGAGGGCCGCCTCGGACATGTCGGCCCCCACCGCGGCCCGCAGGCGCTCGCGGTCGGTGAGCACATGCGCCCAGTCTTCGACCACCTGCTGCACGCTGCCCTTGCCCGGGGTGCGGCCGATGTGCTCGGCGAGCAGCTGGATGACGCCGGGGTGCAGCTTGAGGCGGGTGACCGCCGCCGGCGTGTCGTCAGCGACCAGCAGCGGCAGGTCGGGCATCAGCTCGAGCACCCGCGCGCGCGACCACTCGGACCAAGTGGTGACCTCGACCCCCTCGACCCCCAGCGCGGGCAGCACGTGGGCCACGTAGTCGCGCATGGCCCGGCCCCACACGATGACGAGGCAGCGCTTGGGGTTGAAGCGCTTGCTCTCAAAGGCGAGGTAGGCGATGCGGTGCAGGGCCACGGTGGTCTTGCCCGAGCCCGCGCTGCCCCGCAGCACGACCACACCCGCGTCAGCCGCGGTGATCAGCGCGAACTGCTCAGGATCGATGAGCGCCGCGATGTCGGGCAGGTGTTTGTCAGCGCGCAGCTTCTGGCCGCCGCCGAGCTTGGCCCCGGCCATCGAGCCCGCCCGCAGGGCCGCGCCCTCGCCGCCGGCGAGGCGCTGGTTCTCGCGGGACAGCTCACGCCAGCCCTCGCGGGTCTTCATGAAGTCGAGCTTGCGCGTGCCCACCCGGAGCAGCTCGCCCTCTGAGATGAGCACGGTGCGGCGCGCGGCGATGGTGACCTCGCGGTTGCGGCCGCCCATCTCTTCCACGTAGTCGTCGCCCTCTTCGTACTGGTAAAACAGGCGCGAGATGGGGGCGTTGCGCCAATCGACGATGCGCAGGCCATTGTCGAGCCGGGTGGCCTTGCCGATGTAGACCGAGCGGACCTTGTCGTCTTCTTCGAGCTGCAGGTGCGCGAAGTAGGGGTTGGCCGGGTCGATCTCTTCGGCGGTCTGCTTGTTGCGCTGCTGGTCGATCATGGCGGTGACGCCGTTCATCTGCTCCATCAGCGAGCCGCGGTCTTCGAGCTTGGACGTGCGGTACTCGTCTTGGAGGCGCTTGAGCTCGGCCACCAGATCACGGTCGTTGGCCGGCGCGGCCGACGGCGGGTGCTCGATCAGGAGCTTGCGCACCCGCGCGAGGTGGCGCTCTTCTTCGGCGACGATGGGGGGGGCGCTGGCGGAGGGGGTGGGCTGCGACACGGGCGCTCCAGGCGGCGGCGGCCGCGCGGCGCGCGGCTGTTCAGTTCGATGAAAGGAGGTCGACGCCTCAGCGGCGGCCCCTCGACGGGGCGCCCCTAACCCTGTCCAGTTATCTGAACAAGTAATCAGGATTTCGACGGCCATCGGGGCTAACGCCCTGCCCCGCCGTCATCAAGGCCCCGGCGCGGCCTTGGGGTCGAGGTCGCCGTCAATGGCGGCGGCGTCGGCCAGCTCGCGCCGCAGGTAGGCGAGGGCCGAGAGCAGCCCGGTCAGCCCGATCAGCGGGGTCAGCGCCGCGCCCAGCTCGGGGACGCCCACCAGCACGCCGATGATCGCGGCGCTCATCATCCAGGTGGTCGCCTTGCCCAGCGGGTTGGCGTGGTGGGGCCGCACACGGGCCCGCACAAAACGCCCAACCAGGAAGGGGATCTGCACGCCCTGCACGATCTCGCGGGAGAACCAGCACAACATCCACCAGGCGGGCAGCTCGTGGAAGTTCACCAAGGACCAGGCCGCGTTGACGTGAAAGACCTTGTCGAGCCAGCCATCAAAGACGGCGCCGGTGTGGCTCACCCGCCCCATCCGGCGGGCGAGGTGGCCGTCGAAGAAGTCGGTCACGCCCATGAGCAGGTAGAGCGCGAGCGCCACGTCGCGATCGGGGGCGAAGAAGGGGTAGACCACCGCGAGCGGGAAGCGCGACAAGGTCAGCGCTCCAGGCAGGTTTTCGAGGTCGGACCACCGCAGGACCGCGGGCGCGGTCGCCTCGCCCGACGCCCCCTGTCCGCCCAACATCGCGCCCCCGCCCGCGCCGCCGCGGCGCCCTCCGCTGGCCTGCGCCCGGGCGCGGCTAACCCAGCGCGGCCGGGCCGGACCCGCGTGGGCGCCCCGTCGACCGCCTCGCGCGCGGCAGGGGGCAGAGCGGCCGCGCAGCGGGTCGACGGCGCCGCAGGCGACGGCGACGGAGCGCAGCGAACCCGCGCCGCACCCGGTCTGGCGGCCCCGGGCCGCCAGAGCCGCCACGCTCCCCCACGTCACCTGGAGGGAGCGCGACCCGTGGCTCAGGATGGGGAGGGGTCGCTGCCCAGCCCCACCTCGAAGGCCGCCCCGCCGAGGCCGGCGAAGCCCTGTGTGCGGAAGTGATCGACGACGTGGTCGACAAAGGCGCGCACCTTGGGCGGCGTGCGCGCGCGGTCGGGCCAGACCACCCAGAGGCCGGCCGGGCCGCCGATCTCTCCGGCCAGCACCTGCTCAAGCTCGCCCGCGGCGAGCTCGCCCCGCACGGCGAGCTCGGGGAGCAGCGCGATGCCATGGCCGCCGCGGACCGCGGCCACGAGCAGCTGCAGGTCGTTGCTGACCAGCCGACCGGCGACCGGGGCGGGCGGCCCGTCGAGGCGGGGCCAGGCCCGGGCGGGCAGCTCACCCGCGTCCATGCCGAGCAGCAGGTCGTGTTGGTCGAGCTCGGCCGCCATGCGCGGCGCCCCCCGCGCGCGCAGGTACACGGGCGCGGCCACGGCGATGAGCGAGGCACCGAGCAGCTTGCGGCCGACCAGGCGCAGATCGCGCACCACACCCCCACGGAGCGCGACGTCGATGCCCTCGGAGATGAGATCGACGTGCCGGGTCGCCGCGATGGCCTCGATGCGCAGCTCGGGCCAGCGCCGCAGCAGCGCGGTGAACACACCGCTGAGGCCCGCCGCCGCGGGGCCTGGGGGCATCGCCACGCGTAAAATACCGCGGGGCACGTCATCTAAGAGGCGCACCTCGGCCTCAGCCTCGCGGGCGGCGGCGACCAGCGGCCGGGCGCGGGCGTAGAGCTGGTGACCGGCCGGGCTGAGCGAGAGCTGCCGGCTGCTGCGGTGCAAAAGACGCACCCCCAGGCGCTCTTCGAGGCGCGCGATGCGCCGGCTGAGGGTCTCGCGGGGCAGGCCGAGCGCCGTCGCCGCGGCGCTGATGCTGCCCGCGTCGACCACGGCGACGAAGCTCTCGAAACCTTCGGTGCTCTCGTGCATGAACTGACCCCCAGGCCCGCCGCGGTGCCCCAAGCCGATGCGTGACGAATCTGACCGGGAGCCGGCAACACGGGGCCCCTGTGTGCCGGATGTGACGCGTATACAGCGCAGGAGCCGGAGCGGACAGCCCCGCCCGCCCTCACCTCAGGAGCACCCGCATGGACAAGCGCCGCATCGCCTACTGGGCCGTCACCGCCTTCTTTTGCCTCGGCATGACCGGGAGCGGGGTGATGAACCTGCTCCGGCCGCCCGAGCTGCTCGAGGGCTTGGCGCACCTCGGCTTCCCCGCCTGGTTCCCGCTCTGGCTCGGCCCGTGGAAGCTGGCCGGCGTGGCCGTGACGCTGGCGCCGGGCCTCGCCCGCCTCAAAGAGTGGGCGATGGCCGGCTTCACGATCGCCATGAGCAGCGCCTTTGTCGCGCACCTCGCCGCGGGCGATCCGTTTGGTCAGGCCTTCCCCCCGCTGGTGATCCTCGGCCTCGGCCTGACCAGCTGGGCCCTGCGCCCCGAGAACCGCCGCCTCGCCGGCTGAGCGGGCGGAGCGGGGCCGCCGGTCCGTTAGGCTGCCGCCGCGCGCCCACGGCCGCAGGAGGACCCATGATCCGCTCCACCCTCAAGCGCCTCGGCGGGCAGTTGCTCGAGCGGGTCCGCAGCCCCGCCGCCGCGGTCCGCACGCCGCCGCCCGCGCCCCCCGAGCCCGCGGATCGCCCCGCCGACGCCGACGCGCTCTCCCGCATCGACGCCGGCGCCCAAGAGGTCAAGGAGCGCATCGACGCGGGCGAGCCGGTGGTCTTGCTCGACGTGCGCACCCCGGCCGAGGTCGCGACGGGCCGCATCGCAGGCGCGCTGACCATCCCCGTCGATGAGCTTGAGGCCCGCTGGTCTGAGCTGGAGCGCTGCGACGAGGTGGTCTGCTACTGCGCGAGCGGCGGGCGCTCCCGGCGGGCAGCCGAGCTGCTGCGGGCCCGTGGGCTGTTCAACGCCACCAGCATGACCGGGGGCGTCACGGCCTGGACCGCGGCGGGCGGCGCCCTGGTGCGGGCTTGAGCGCGCAGACCGTCTGGATCATCGGCGCAGGCGGCCGGATCGGCGGTCTGCTCGCTGGCATGGTCCAGGGGCCCTGGGCCCCCGTAGGCCTGCGTCGGGGTGACGTCGGGGCGGCGCTGGGCGCACCAGGCCCCGCCGCGCCCATCGTGGTCTGCGCGCGGAACGACGACCTTGACGCTGTGCTCGCCGAGGTGCACCCCAGCCGACACCTCGACCTCGTCTTCTTGCAGAACGGCATGTTCCAGCCGGCGCTGGCGCAGCGGGGCTTGCTTGAGGCGACCCAAGGGGTGCTCTACGTGGCGGTCACCCACCCGGGCGCTGACCCGGTGCCAGGTGGCCCGAGCGCGCTGTGGGGCCGGTGGGCAGACACCCTCGCCGGCATGATGCAGGCGCACGGGGTCGAGGCCCAAGCGGTGAACCGGCCTAGCCTGCAGCGCGAGATCGCGGTCAAGCTGGCTTGGATCTGCTGCTTTGGCCTTTGGGGTGAGCGAGAGCAGACCACCGTGGGGGCGCTGCTCGACGGCCACCGGGCCGGCCTGCGGGCGCTGTGTGACGAGCTGCACCCCCTCCTGGTCGCGGCCCTGGGCTTGGATCTCGACGAACGCGCGCTGTGGGGGCGGGTCGAGGCCTATGGCGAGCGCGTCCGCCACTTCCCCGCCCGCCTCAAGGAGCGCCGCTGGCGGAACGGCTGGGTGGTCGCCGAGGGGCAGACGCGCGCCATCCCCACGCCGCTTCATGACCGGCTGCTGGCCGAGTCCGACGCCCGGGGCGCCTGACCCCAGGCCTCAGCCCCCCTCGGCCTCGGGGAAGCGGCCGCCGAGGCCGTAGCGGTCGAGCTTGTTGAGCAGGCCCTGGCGGCTGAGCCCGAGCCGGCGGGCCGAGCGGCTGCGGTTGCCCCCCTCGGCCTGCAGCGCATCGCCGATCATGCGGCGCTCGAGCGCGTCGACGGCGGCGGAGAGCGTGCCCTCGACGCCCGCTTCGGCGGTGGACGGCAGGCCTGCGAGGCCCAGGTCTTCGGGCTGGAGCTCAGCTTGGCCCGCCCCGAGCACGGCCGCCCGCTGCACGCAGTGGCGCAGCTCGCGCAGGTTCCCCGGCCAAGCGTGGGCGCGCAGGGCGGCCCGGGCGCCCGCGCTGAGCGGCGGGGGCGCGCCGAGGCCGTCGAGCTGGCGCAGGAAGTGCTCGGCGAGGACCAGCACGTCGTCGCCGCGCGCCCGCAGGGGCGGCAGGGTCAGCTCGACCCCCCGCAGGCGCCAGTACAGGTCTTCACGGAAGTTGCCGGACCGAACCGCCGCGCCAAGGTCGCGGTTGGTGGCGCTGAGCACGCGCACGTCGACCCGGACCGGGCGCTGGCCGCCGACCGGCAGCAGGTCGCCGGTCTCGAGCACCCGCAGCAGGGTCACCTGCACCGGCAGGGGCAGATCACCTACCTCGTCGAGGAAGATCGTGCCCCCGTGGGCCTGCTGAAACAGGCCGTCGCGGGCCCGGTCGGCGCCGGTAAAGGCCCCGCGCTCGTGGCCAAACAGCGTGCTCTCGATGAGGGTCGGGGGCAGGGCCCCACAATTGACCGTGACCAGGGGGCCCGCCGCCCGCCGGCTGCGGGCGTGGACCCGGCGGGCGAAGAGCTCCTTCCCCGTGCCAGGCTCGCCCAAAATGGCGACCGGCAGGGCGCTCGGCGCGACCTTGTCGGCCAGCTGCAGGGCGGCGAGCAGGGGAGGGCTCTGGCCGAGGATGGCGTCGGCCGGGGCGGGCAATTGGGCGCGCAGGGCCTCGACCTCGGCCTCGAGCTGGCGCATGCGAACGGCGCGCTTGAGCACCACGAGCAGCTCGTCGGGATCGACGGGCTTGCGCAGCAGGTCGTGGGCGCCGCGCCGCACGGCGTCGAGCGCGACCCCGCGGCCGCCGCTGCCGGTGAGCACGATGACCTTGAGGCCCGGGGCCACCCGCAGGAGCTGATCGAGCAGCCCGAGGCCCTCTTCGGGGCGCTGGGTGGGCGGCAACATCAGGTCGAGCAGCACCAGATCGGGCGGGAGCCGGCCGACCGCGGCGAGGGCGCCGGCCACGTCAACGGCCTCAGCGACGGCATAGCCCTCGGCTTCGAGCAGCGGCCGCAGCACCCGGCGCAGGGCCGCGTCGTCCTCGACCCAGAGCAGGTGGCTCACGCGCCCCCCGGTCGGCGCCCGGGCCCCCGCCTCACGCGGGGAGCGCGGCGAAGACGGCGCGCAGCTCGCTGATCATGAGCTCGACCTCTTCATCGGTGACCCCAAAGTGCGGGGTGAAGCGCAGCGCGTTCTTGCCGCCGTGAATGACGCCCAGGCCGCGCTGGCGGCAGAGCAGCTCGACGCCGCCGTCGGCCGCCATCACCGGGTAACGCGCCTCGTCGAGGTCGCAGGCGAAGAGCAGCCCGGTGCCGCTGACCCCGGTGATGATGTGGGGGAACTCGGCCTGCAGGCCACGCAGGGCCTCGACGAAGCGATGGCCCTGCCGCACGATGTTCTGGCGCAGCTCGTCGCTGAGGTGGTCGAGCACGGCCACCGCAACCTCGAGCGCGCGGGGGTTGGTGGTCATCGTATTGCCATAGAGGCCGCGCACATAGGTATGGGCGGCGCGGCCGGTCAGGCCGAGCACGCTCAGCGGGTACTGGCCGCCATTGATGGCCTTGGACCAGGACTCCATGTCAGGGGCCGCGGCGTCGGCAAAACCGGGGTAGTCCACCAAAGACAAGACCCCATGCGCGCGCAAACCGGCCTGGATGCTGTCGATGATGAGCATGCTGTCGTGCGCGAGGGTGAGCGCGCGGGCCGCGTCGTAAAAGGCCCGGGTGATGCCCACGCCCGGGTTGCCCTCGCCCATCACGGGCTCCATCACCACGGCCTCGATGTACACGCCGTCGGCTTCGGCCTGCGCGAAGACAGCGTGCAGCGCGTCAACGTCGTTGCTCGGCACCGTGTAGAGGTTGTCGAGGCCCTGAAAACTCTTGAGGTGCTGCTGGTACTTGGGCCGCGAGCTGTCCGAGATGCGCGCCGGACGGTCGGTGCGCCCGTGAAAAGCGCCGCGAACCGCCACGGTTTTGGTCGCCCGCCCCGCGTAACGACCCCCCGGGCGGGTCATCGTGTGGGCGTGGATGTCGCAGATGCGGATGGCGATGCTCATCGCCTCGGACCCGCTGTTGAGGCACAAAAAGTGCGAGAAGGGGCTGCCGCCGCGGGTGCGCCCGACCTCGCGCCGCAGCCGCTCAATCATCCGCTTGTGGGCGAAGCTAGGGGTCATGATGTTGGCTTGCACCTGGGGCAGCCCGAGCACCGCGAGCACATGCGCCGGCGTGTGGCCCATGCCCAACATGCCGTAGCCGCCGCTGTCATGGACGACGGCGCCGTGCGCGGTCACCACCCAGGGGCCCCGCGCGCTGAGCGGGACATATGGGTTGACCGCCTCAGCCGGATAGAAGTGCACAAAGCCTTCTTGCACCTCGTCAATCAGCGCGCGCTCGTCTTGTTTTCGCAGGCCGGGGTACTCAAGCTCGAGCTTGGCGGCGACCTCACCAGCGGCGACGATGGCCTCGACCAGCTCGGGGAAGCGGGCCGCCAAGGCCAGCACGCGGGCGTCGCTGAGGCCCTGGGTCTGCCGCGGGCCGGCGCCGTCCCGGAGCGCGTGCAGGGCGGCGAGGGCCTCTGCCGGCGTGGGCAAGCGGGTGTCAGCGGTGTTCATGGTGCCTCCGGGCGGTGAGAGGCCCCAATCTCACCCGGCCCAGGGGCCTTGGCCACCCGTGGCCGGCCCGGCCGAACGCGTGCTGCGCCCGAAGATGACCTGCTCCGCCTCATCTTGGCGCGGAGGGGCGGCCGCCAGCACCAGCTTGACAGGGCAATGGGCACGCTCACCGGCTGAATGAACACAATAGGCCCGGCGTGCGGCGGCGGGCGACCGCCCGAGCCTGCGCAGCGCGCAGCGGGCGGCGACCGGTCCTGAGCGGGGGGCTCCCCCGAGGAGGCGTGATGGGTTCGATGCAGCGGTGGGCGGCGGCGGCGGGGCTGGTGGCGGTGATGGCGGCGGCCCCCGCACAGGCCAAAGAGGTCGACGTGAAGGTCAAAGACCTCCAAGAGGTCCGCCTCACCCGCAACGGCGCCGCCTTCGTGCTGGCGCTCGAGGTCAAGCGCCTCGGCGGCCCCGACCTCCGCCTGCGGACGGGCACGGCCACGGTCAAGGTCGGCGACACCCGCCTCCCGCCGATCGAGGTCGACTTTGACGGCCTCAAGCTCGAGAAGGGCCGGCCCAAGACGGTCAAGGTCCCCGTGCAGGTCACCGCCGACAGCGCCCGTGAGGTCGCCGCCCAGCTGCTGGCCGGCCGTAACGTCGACGTGGCGATCCACGGCGAGGTCAAGGCCTTCGTCTACTACATCGTGCCGATCAGCCGCGAGTTCCACGCCAAGGTCGAGGATCTGGGCCTCTAAACCCGGCACCAGCTCTTCCCCGCTCCGGCCCTCCCCGATCCGGCCCTCCCCTCCCCTGTTCGCGCAGACCGACGACGGCGCGCACACCGACGACGAGACCGCCGCGGCGCAAGGCCGGGCGGTCGGGGATGGTCCGGAGGGACATCGGGATCAGCCGGACGCCCCTCAAGAATGGAGGGGCGACCGCCGTGGCCTCAGCTGGCCTGGCGCTCGACCACCCGGCGCACCGGGATGCTGCTCACGAGGGCCACGTGGCCGTCTTCGCGGGCGAGCTTGAACTCGGTGCCGTGGTCGTCCTCGACCTCGACATACCGGCTGATGACCTCCATGATCTCGGCCTTCATCTGCTCGAGCTGGCCCGGGGTCAGGTCGACCTGATCGTGGATCAGCAGGAACTTCAGGCGCTGCTTGGCGTCGTCTTTGCTCGGGCGGGTGTCCCCGCCGAACAGCCGCTTGAGGATCTCTCTCATCCCGCCACCTCCCGGGAGGGCGCGAGGCCCATCCACCGCTTGAGCGTCGCCCAAAAGCCGGTGTCGTGGTTGAACACCATCTCGGGAACGTCCTTCTCACCCTTGATCCGCCGACCGATGCGCCGATAAGCCTCGCCGACGATGCTCTCGTCGTCAAAGGCCGCCGGCATGCCCTTGTTGGCGGTGACGATGACGTCCTCGTGGTCCGGCACGATCCCGAGCAGCGGGATGGCGAGGATCTCGAGGATGTCCTCTTTGTTCATCATGTCGCCCGAGGCGACCATCCGCGGCCGCACCCGGTTGATGATCAGCTCGGGCTCGGGCAGCTCAGCCGCCTCGACCATCCCGATGATGCGGTCGGCGTCGCGGATCGCGCTCACCTCGGGGGTGGTCACGATGATGGCCCGGTCAGCCCCCGCGATGGCGTTCTTAAAGCCCTGCTCGATGCCCGCCGGGCAGTCGATCAGCACGAAATCGAACTCGGCCTTCATCTGGGTGATGAGCTCGCGCATCTGCGCGGGCGTGACGGCGTTCTTGTCGCGCGTCTGGGCCGCGGGCAGCAGGTAGAGGGTGTCGGCGCGTTTGTCGCGGATGAGGGCCTGCTTGAGGCGGCACTCGCCCTCGATGACGTGCACGAGGTCATAGACGATGCGGTTCTCGAGGCCCAAGATGACGTCGAGGTTCCGGAGGCCGATGTCGGCGTCCAGCACCGCGACCTTGGCGCCGCCCCGGGCGAGGGCGACCCCCAAGTTGGCGGTGGTGGTGGTCTTTCCGACCCCACCTTTGCCGGAGGTGATGACGATGCACTCGCTCATGGGGCGATCTCCACAGGGAGCAGCAGGGGAAAGGGCGCAGACGCGGCCTCTCGGGGTGGGTCAGGTCGGCGTTCACCGACCGATGCGCGCGGCTCAGCCCGGGAGCCGTCCGCGGTAGTCTTCGAGCACGATCCGACCTTCGCGCAAGAGCGCGACGACCGGCGAGAACCCACCCTTCGCGAGGCGGTCTCGCGAGAAGAGGGAGAGGAGGCCCCCCGCGCGTGGCGCGGCGCTGTCGAGGGGGAAGGCGATGTGGTCGGCGATGCGGAGCTGCGCCGGCTTCAGATCGAAGCCGAGCACGATGGCCTCTTCGTCACCCTGGGCGCCCGCGTGGGCGAGGCCGCGCAGAGAGCCGAGCACGACGATGTTCCCGCCGGCCTCGATGTGCGCCCCGGCGTTCACATCGCCATAGACCACCACATCACCAGCGAAGCGAATGATGGCCCCCGAGCGCAGGGTGCGAGAGATGGCCAGCACCCGACGGTCGCCCTCGCGGGTCCACACCGGCTGGACCTCGCCCGGACGGCGCAGGTCATCGGCCTCGACCACGGGAGGAGACGAGGTCACCGCACGGGCGAGGCTTGTGGGGCCGAGCGGAGCCGGGGCAGCCGGAGCCGCGACGGCCGAAGCCTCGACGACCGGAGGAGCGTCGGCCACGGGGGCCTCGGATGCTCCGGCCACGACGGACCCCGCCGCCGGCCCGGTGGGCAGGTCGGCGCTGGACTCGTCGGCAGCCAGCGCGGGCGCCGGAGCGGCTTCGACGGGCGATACAACAGCCCGAGCCTCAACCGCGAGAGCAGCGTCAACAGCGCTGCTCTCGACGAGGGACGCCGACACAGCTGGCGCGGCGGCAGCATCATCGATGGGCGCGGGGGGCGCCGCAGACACCATTGCGACAGGCGCCTCGACGGCGGGCGGGCTGACGGCCGCCACAGCCGCCGCGGGCGCTGCGCCCTTGCGCCGGCGGCGACCGCGCCCCGTCGGAGCCGGACTGACCGCCACGGGCGCCTGCGACCCAACCGCAGCCTGAACCGGGATCTGGGGGGAAGGAAGGGAGGCTGCGGGGGCAGCAGGGGCAGCCTCGGCGATGGGCGCCGCGACGGCCGGCGCTTCGACCACCGGCGCTTCGACCGCCGGGGCGGCATCGGGCTGCGACAAGGCGACCGGATCGACCGGGAGCGATGCGCGCGCGGGTACAGCCGGCGCGGCCAGGGGGAGCGCGGCGGCCGGCGGTGCATCGCCGGGCGCGATGGCCTCGGTCGTGGGCGCGGGAATGACCGCCTGGACGTCGTCTTCGACCAGGGCGACCGGCGCCGCGGGGAGCTCGACCACCGGCGCAGGGGGAGGCGGGAGGGCGGCGAGGATCAGCGGCTCGATGCCGTCGAGGTTGGGCGGCGGCCCCTCAAACAAGGCCATCTCGAGCGCGCCGCCGGCGAAGCGCACCCGGGTCTGGAGCACCTGCTCGGCGAAGCGCTGGAGGGCGGCCGGGGTGCAGCGCAGGCCGGCCACGGAGATGCCGTACTCCATGCGGAGCAGGACCACGAGGCGGCGCATGGAGACAGCGTCGAGCAGCGCATCGCCCGAGTCGATGCGGACGGCGCCGCCGCGCAGGCCGGCGGTGCTCGGGTCGCGCCGGAGGCTGGAGCGCACCTCGCTCAAGGTGGCGTCGACCGAGGGGAGCACCTTGAGGCGCAGCACGGCGCCGGACTCGTCGGTGAAGACGACCCGGTCGTCCTCGACGCCGTAGTCGGCGGAGGCGTACGCGCCCATGGGGTGGGCGACGGTGGCCGACGGGGCGCCGGCCAGGGACGAGACGGGCTCTTTCATGGGCGGGTCGGGGAGGAACAGCCCGAGGGCTGCCGCGGGGAGCGGAGGTGGAGGCGGCGGGCGGGGCGTCGACCAACGGGGGAGGTGGTCGGCGCGGAGCAGCGGAGGGGGAGGAGGGAGAGCGCCGCTCGCCCCTGGCCTTGCGCCAGAGGCGGGAGGAGAGGACCGCCGCACCCGGGGAGGGTGCGCGGGTCGCTGCAGCGCGCCGGCGCGGGGGTGCGGCGGCGCGGGGAACCTGACCAGGGTCAGGGGACGGCGGTGTTCAGTTCATCGCGCGGGAGAGGATCCCGGCGCGGGGAACGGAGCGCCGCCGCAGCGTTTCTCCATGCCGCGATTTGAACCCGCGGGGCTTGCGATGTCAACAGCACCCTTCGGATTTCTGCTCAAGGGTGCGGGCCCGCGATCCGTTCCCCGTAGAACGCCGACAGCGACGCTGTGATCGTTCCCCGCCCTCGCGGGGCACGATCCGCCCCGGCGCGCGATCCTGCCAGTGGAACCCTGCGCCTGTGGAGCGCGGGCCAGCGGCCTCGACCGCGGCAGGCGCGCCGCGACACAAGAGCGGCGAAGGCGCGGACCGCAGCGCCGCCGCCCATTGGCGCAGCGCCGGAGCGCTCGGCGTGACTGGCTCAGCGCAGGCCGGCGGCGACCAGCAGGGGGTCGAGCTCACCCCGCGCGTCCAGCGCCCGCATGTCGTCATAGCCGCCGATGTGGGCCTCTCCGACCCAGATCTGGGGCACGGTGCGCCGCCCGCCGGCCCGGCGCATCAGCTCGATGCGGCCGTCATCATCGCCGGACAGGTCCACCTCGCGCACGGCCACCTTCTTCACCTCGCGCAAGAAGCGCAGCGCCGCCGAGCAGTAGGGGCAGAAGCCAGCCTTGTAGAGAATGACGGCAGGCGTGCTGTTGTGGGCAAGCGTGGGGCTGGACATCGGCGCTCCGGGGCCCGCGTTCGGCGCGACCCTGGGGCGCGATAACCCAGGCCGCGCCCGCCGCCGGAGGACCATGCGCCCCACACCTTCCCCGCGCCCGCCCGGTCCCCTGCGTCGCCTGGCGGTGGCGACCGCCGCCCTCAGCGCGGCCGCGCTCTTGCTGACCAACGTCATGGTCTGGAACCAAGCGCGGAGCATGGTCACGCTCGTGGAGGGCGCGCCGCCGCCCGGCGACCCCCTGCGCTTGTCGACCGGCGAGAAGCTGCGCCTCGTGTGGTCGGGCGCGACCCTGCCCAAGCCCCGCGCGCCCCGCACCGCGGCTGAGGCCGGGCTCGACGCCGTCCCCGTCGAGCTCCAGCCGCTGGGCGGCCCGAAGCTCTGGGCCGAGCACGTCCGCACACCGGCGCCGAAGGGCACGCTGGTGCTCCTGCACGGCTACCTGGGCACCGGCGCCCAGCTCCACGAGCTCGCCGCCTGGGCAGCCGCGCAGGGCTGGGACAGCCTGCTCATCGACCAGCGCGCACACGGGCGATCGGCGGGCACCCAGACGAGCATCGGCCGCCTCGAAGCCTGGGATGCGGCGGCGGGGGTGGAGTGGGCCCAGCAGCGCCCGGGCCCGGTGGTCGTCTACGGCTTCTCCATGGGGGCCGCGGCGGCGATCGGCGGGGCGGCGCGCGCGGGGGCGCGCCCACAGGCCCTCATCCTCGAGGGGGTCTACGCCCGCATGACCGAGGCGGTGGCCTGGCGGGTTGAGCTGATGGGCCTGCCCTCGGGCCTGCTCTCGCCCTGGCTGTGCGCGGCGGGCAGCCTCGTGCTGCAGACCAACATGCTGGCGCAAGCTCCAGAGGATGACGCCGCGCAGGTCAGCATCCCCACCTTGCTGCTGCACGGCGAAGACGACAGCCGCGCGCCGCCGAGCGCGGGCGCCCGCCTGCGTGCGCGCCTGCGAGGCCCCGCCGCGCTGGTCGTGCTCCCCGACACCGGCCACCAAGTGGGCCTGCGCTCGGCGCCCGCCCCCTGGACCGAAGCGGTCGGCCGCACGCTCGCCCAGGCCGCCGCTGACCCAGAGGCGCCGGGGCCGTGAGGGCCGCTCGGCGCCGATGCGGGCCCCGCGACCTCAGCTTTTGCCGCGCAGCCGGCCCTCGAGCGAGGCGAGGCGGTCGCGCAGCGCGTCGAGCTCGTCGACCTCGGGCGCCGCGGCCGCCTTGGACCGCGCGCGGGGCTCGGCATCGGGCTCGGGCGGCGGGCTGGGGCTGCCCACATCGGGGGGCGGCACATCGGGGCGAAGCCAGCCAAACTGGCGCTCGAAGCGGGTGACCTGGGCGTCGAGCAGCTCGAGGCCCAGCGAGACCTGCTTGAGCATCGCCCGCTGCATCACGCCCTCGGCGCCATAGCGGATGATGCGGTGCAGCAGCCCGACCGGGAAGAGCTCCGCCCCACCATTGCCCTCGAGCACGACCTGCAGCAGCACGTTGCGGGTGAGGTCGTCGCCGTTGTTCGCGTCGAGGACCTGCACCTCTTCGCCCGCCCGCACCAGCGCGGCGAGCTCGTCGAGGTTGACGTAGCGAGAGGAGCTCGTGTCATAGAGCCGGCGGTTGCTGTACTTCTTGATGACCCGCATGTCCCCTCCCCTCCGCGCCGCGCGCCGGGCCCGCAGCCCCTGCGGCCCGCCCGCATAGCGCGCCGGGGGCCCTCCGCCCGCCGAGCCGGACCCCTCCCCCACCGCGCCCATCGCCGTGAACACTCTCCATCCGGTCATTTTCGTCTGTCGTTGAGAATTCTTGCCGCAGCGCAACATAAACCCTTGCCGCAGCGCAGCACGGGCGCTAAGGTCGTGGGGCAGCCGGCGCAGGCCGGCCCCCCTCTCCCCGATGTCCTCCGAGACGCTGCCCACGCAGAAGGAGCCGCCCATGTCGACCCACAGCACCCCCTCCGCCAGCCTGACCAACCCCTTCGCCGCCTGGGCCAAGGGCGCCGAGGCGATGCACGACATGATGACCGAGGCCATGCGCAGCACCACCAAGACCATGACCGGCCTCGGCACCAAGCCGGTGCTGCCCGGCATGCCTGACCTGCGCGGCGGCCAAAAGGCCGCGATGGACGCGATGACCGAGATGGCGGCCCCCCTGCGCGCCGTCGTCGGCCCCGAGCGCCTCAGCGCCGAGGTCAAGCGTGAGGCCGAGCTGGCCGGCAAGCTGATGAAGTGGTCGGGCGAGAAGGCCGCAGAGCACGTCAAGACCGTCGAGGCTGAGGGCCGCACCCTGCGCACGCTGGGCGAAGAGGGCGTGGCCATCGGTCAAGAGGCCGCCAAGGCCAGCGCCAAGCTCGGCGCCGACGTGGCCGCCAACGCCGCCCTCGTCGAAGATCACGCAGTCAAGGCCGCGACTTGGTCGGCGCGCGTCGCCCGCCACCAGGCCGACACCACCGTCAACGCGCTGCACACCGCCAGCAAGCAGGCCCAAGAGCTGCAGCAGCTCGGCATTGAGGCGATGACCGCCCGCCTCGAGTCCACGCTGAAGCTCCAGGCCGAGCTGGCCACCCTGCCGGCCAAGATGCTCCGCGCCGCGGCCCCGAAGGCCGCCTCTGCCCCGGCCGCGGCCCCCGCCGACAAGGCCGAAGCCCCCTCCGCCTGAGCCCCGCGCGCGACCCGCACCCCGATTGGAGCCGACATGAGCCAGCCTGACGCCGCTTTCCCCGACTTCAAGGGCATGAGCGAAGAGCTCTACCAGCAGTGGGAGAAGTCCATGACCGCCTGGTGGGACCAGGTGCTGGAGTCCCCGAGCTTCCTCGACGCCACCAACAAGAACGTGTCGGGCATGGCCCGGATGCGCGCCCGCTACGAGGAGCAGGTCGACGAGCAGCTCATGAAGCTGCACCTGCCGACCCGGGGCGACATGACCCGCCTCGCGCGCATCGCGACCCTGCTCGAGAAGCGTCTGCTCGAAATGGAGGACACCATCCTCGACCTGCGCGACGGCATGGCGGCCCGCGACGCGGCGATCGCCCGCCTCGAAAAAGAGACCATCCAGGCCCGGATCGAGGCCGCCGAGGCCCGGCTAGAGCTGCGCGCCCGCCTCGACGAGCTCGCCGTCCGGCTGGACGCGGGCGCCGAGGGGGCCGAGCCGGCCGCCAAGGCCAACAAGCCCTCCCCCAAGAAGTCCTGATCGGAGGCCACCGTGAACGTCTACACCGAAGCGGAGCGCCTCGCTGACCTCGGCCAGTTCTTGGCCACCGACCCCATCCGTCGTGTCCAGACGGGCGTCAGCAGTCACGTGGTCATTCACCGTCAAGGCAAGTCAGCGGTGCGCTACTTCCCGCCGGCCCATCCCGATGGGCAGGTGCGGCGCCCGCTGTTCATCTCGATGCCCCTCATCAACACCTGGACGGTCTTTGACCTGCTGCCGGGCATGAGCGTCATCGAGAAGCTCGTCGCGCACGGTGTCCCCGTCTACTTGCTCGACTGGGGTCGCCCCGGCCCCGAGGACGTTGAGGTGACGCTGGGCGAGCTGGTCGACGACCTGCTCCCCCGCGCGCTGCGGCGCAGCGCCCGCCACGCGCGCCAGCACGGGCACCTCGCCGCTGATGAGCTGCCCGACGCGCTCGGCTACTGCGTGGGCGGAAGCTTCTTGAGCATCAGCCTCGCCCGCAACCCGGGCCTCGCCCGGCGCATGGCCCTGCTCGCCGCGCCGATCGACTTCCACGCCAGTGGCCGGCTGTCGAGCTGGGCCGACAAAGAGGGCTTCCCGGTCGACGACATCGTCGACGGCTTCGGCAACTTCCCCAAGGCCATGATGAAGGACGCCTTCGCCTGGCTGCGCCCGATGGGCCAGCTTAGCAAGTGGAAGACCATCTACGACAAGATCGACCAGGACGGCTTCCCCACCACCTGGGCAGCGATGGAGCAGTGGAACGGCGACGGCGTCGACTTCCCCGGCGAGGCCTACCGGGCCTACATCAAGGGCTGCTACTTCGAGAACGCCCTGGTGGGCGGTGGTTGGGTGCTCGACGGGCGGCCGGTTGACCTCAAGAAGGGCACCATCCCCGCGCACGCCTTCGCCGCCAAAGCAGACCACATCTGCCCGCCCGCGGCCGCGTTTGGTCTGAGCAAGGCCTGGGGCGGCCCGGTCAGCACCGAGGTGGTAAGCGGCGGGCACGTCGGGGTCTGCATCGGCAAGAGCTTCCCCGCGCGACTCCTCGCCTGGATCGACGCATGAGCCCCCCGCCGGACCCGACCGCGCCGCGCCCCCCGAGCCCGCTCGGGTTCGACCCCTTCGCGCCCCTCCGCCCCCTGGTGGAGGGCG
The DNA here is from genome assembly GCA_016792625.1 of Deltaproteobacteria bacterium. GTDB lineage: Bacteria > Myxococcota_A > UBA796 > UBA796 > UBA2385 > JAEUKK01. The sequence continues at coordinate 65,072 of JAEUKK010000121.1, forward strand.
TCGGTGGCGTCGATCAGGCCGACCGGGTCCGGCGGGGTATGCTCGTGCACCAGGCCGTGCCGCGCCCACCCGTGGGGCTGACCCCCCACACCGTGATCCATGAGCAGAACAAGCTCGTGGTGCGCTATTACCCGCCCTCGGGCGCGGTGCGCAAGACGCCGATCGTGGTCGTGCCCAGCATGATCAACCGCGCGTACATCTGTGACCTCGAGCCCGACCGCAGCTTGGTCGGCGGCCTCGCCCGGGCCGGTCACCCGACCTACCTCGTCGACTGGGGTGTGCCCGGCGAAGAAGACGCCAAGACCAGCGTGGCTGACGTCGTCCTCGACCTGCTCCACCGGGCGGTCGACCGGGCCTGTCGGCACGCCAAAAGCCCGACGGCCAGCCTGCTCGGCTACTGCCAAGGCGGGACGCTGGCGACCATGTACGCCGCGCTGCGGCCACAGCGGGTGGCCACCCTCGCCGTGTTCAACGCGCCGGTCCGCTTCGCAGCGGGCGGGCGCTTTCGTGATTTTGTCGACCCCGCCGCCTTTGACGTCGACGAGGCCATTGACAAAGAGCGGCTGCTGCCCATCGAGCTCATGCGCGTGGCGTTTAAGCTGCTCGACCCGATGGGCAACTGGAACAAGTACATCGCCATCGAGCAGGACGCGCAAGACCCCCAGCGCCTCGCCCGCACCATGGCCCGCGAGCGCTGGCTGGAGGAGAACGTCCCCATGCCGGGCACCTTTGCGGCCGAGTTCATCCGCAACGCCTACCAGGAGGACCGCCTGCTCGCCGGCACCTGGGAGGTCGGCGGCCAACGCGTGGACCTGCGCCAGATCAAGGTCCCTCTGCTCGTCCTGGCGGCGGCCAAGGACTTCATTACGCCCGCCGAGGCGGCCCTGCCCCTCGCCGAGGCGACCAGCAGCGCCGACGTCACCAGCGAGGTGCTGGCCAGCGGGCACATCGGCGTGGTGGTCGGCGGCTTCGGCCCCAAGGTCTTCTACCCCTTGCTCAGCCGCTGGCACCAGGCCCGCACCCCCTGAGGCGGGCTGCGGCTCCATCCCCGGGGTTCTTACCCCCGGGGAGCCCGCTCCGGGGCAAGGCCGGGGCAGCCTTCGCCGCCCCGCCCTGATGGAGAGATGATGCACAGCACCAGCGACTGGCTCCGCAGCAACGCCCGCTTTTGGCCCGACGACGAGGTCCTCGTCGACCAGGGCACCGGCCGCCGCTGGACCCAAGCGGCGCTGCGCGACGAGGCCCTGGCCTGGGCCGAGCGCCTGCGCCTGCTCGGCGTGGGCCCCGGCGACCGCGTGGCGGTGCTCGCCCACAACCGCGGCGAGACCTTCGCGCTGCTCTTCGCCTGCGCCGAGCGCGGCGCGGCCCTGCTGCCGCTGAACTGGCGCCTGACCACCGAAGAGCTGCGCTACCAGATCGAGGACTGCACTCCTTCGGTGCTCATCGCCGACGAGCGACACAGCGGCGTTGATCTCGGTCTGCCCCGTTGGAGCATGGAGCGCGGCCCCGAGGTGACGCCGGGCGCGCCTGGGCCCGGCAGCGCGCCCGCCGACCCGTGGATGATCATGTACACCTCGGGCTCGACCGGTCGGCCCAAGGGCGCGCTGATCACCCACCAGCAGGTCTTTCACAACGCGGTCACCACCGTGTTGGCCTGCGGCCTGCGCCGGGGCAGCTCGACCCTGACCTTCGCGCCCCTCTTCCATACGGGGGGCATGAATTGCCTCAGCACGCCCCTGCTCTTCTGCGGCGGCCGGGTGGTGCTGACGCCGAAGCTCGACGCTGCGTCGGCGCTGGCGACGATCGCCGAGGCCCGCATCACCCACCTGATGGGCGTGCCGACCATCTACCAGATGATCGCCGACCACCCCGACTTCGACCACCTCGACCTCTCCTCGGTCGAGGACGCCCTCTGCGGCGGCGCGCCCCTCGCCGTGCCCCTGTTGCAGCGCTACCAAGACCGGGGGATCCCCCTGCGGCAGGGCTTCGGCCTGACCGAGGTCGGTCCCAACTGCTTCTCCATGCCCGCGGCCCGCGCCCGCGAAAAAATGGAGGGGGATCTGTCTGACCCGACGCTCGGCCCCCCGGGCAGCTGCGTCGGCCTGCCCATCCAGAACATCGCCCTGAAGGTCATCCGCGCCGACGGCGCGGAGTGTGCGGTCGGCGAGCCGGGTGAGCTCGTGCTGTCGGGGCCGATGGTCTGTGGCGGCTACTGGGGCAAGCCGGCGGCCACCGCCGAGGCCATCCGCGACGGCTGGTTCCACACCGGCGACATGCTCAGCCGAGACGCCGAGGGCTACTACTACGTCCGCGGCCGCATCAAAGAGATGTACAAGTCCGGCGGAGAGAACGTCTACCCCGCCGAGGTCGAGGGCGCGCTCCAAGCCCATCCCCAGGTGGCGCTGGCCGCCGTGGTCGGCGTGCCTCACCCCACCTGGGGCGAGGTGGGCGCGGCCTTCATCGAGCCCCACCACGGGCAGCCCGTCGATCTCGACGACCTGCAGCGCTTCCTCGCCGCGCGGCTGGCGAAGTTCAAGCTCCCTCGCACCATTGAGGTCATGGCCGAGCTGCCCCGCACGGGCTCGGGCAAGATCGACAAGGCCGCCTTGCTGCGCCGCGGCCACGCCGCCTGAGCCTGCGCCGCCGCCCCCTCCCCTCGCACTCCCGCACACCCACCCTGGAGCCCCCGATGCGCGCCCACCTGCTGAGCCTCAGCCTGCTCTCTCTCTCTCTCGGCTGCACCCCCGACGACGAGAAGAACACCGACACCGGCGCCGAAGAGGCCGACGCCGACGCCGACAGCGACGCTGACGCCGACAGCGACGCTGACAGCGACGCTGACAGCGACGCCGACGCCGACAACACCAGCATCGTCGGGGAGTGGCTGTCCGAGGGCGATGACATCAGCCTGCTGTTCCAGAGCGGCCTCTTCGACTACGAGCGGATCGAGGCCAGCTTTGGCAGCGACGCGGCCTACACGGTCGTCGCGACCACCGGGGGCGGTGATGTCTACGAATTCGTCGGCACCTACACCACTGACACCAGCACCACCCCGCACTCCATCGTGCTGAGCCAGGCGACCCCCTACGAGGCGACCGCCGAGGGCATCTGGCAGATCAGCGGGACCACGATGCAGTACGAGGTGGCCCAGACCGACCCGAACCCGGCTGGCATCGTCGCCCCCACGCCGGGTGCAGGCTTCGGCAGCACCACCGGCGGCGGCATCAACGCCGGCCAGAACGTGCAGATCTACCAGCGGCAGTGAGGGCCCGCGGGGGCGCGCGACGATAGCCGCCCCCCACGCACCGCGGCACCCGCCGCGCCGGAGTTGACGTGCTGCAACCGCTGATCGCCATCCTGCTCACGTCGATGGGCGCGCAGGCCGGGACCCCACCCGAAGCCGCCGCCCAGCTGGTGCGCCCGACGCCGCCGCCCACCGGCAGCGGCTTCACCCCCCTCCTGCTGCACCAGGTGCGGGCGGTGGGCACCAATGTGGTGTCGACCAACCCCTTCCTCGACGGGCAGGTCATCGGGCGCCTCGGCGGCAGCAACGGCACCACGGTGCTGACCGACGAGGGGCTCGACCTCGACGGCGACGGGGAGCGTGACGAAGACATCGCCAACGCCGGCTTCGTTGAGCAGCGGGTCAACGCCTTCCTCACCTGGGCCCCGCCGGTGATGAACGGCGAGCTGGCGTTCACCGCCGGTTTTGAGGTCGACTTTCTCTGGGGTGACCAGTCCTATGGCACCGGCGGCAACGTCGGCGGCGGCGTGGGCGCAGACCAGGTCAACCTCCAGACGCGGCGCCTGCACATGACCTACGCGCCCAAGCTCGGCGCGCGCCACAAGCTCGAGGTGGTGGTCGGCCAACAATTTATGGCCGATGGGGTCTATAACCCCGCGAACGCCCGGCCCGACGATCTGTTCCGCACCGGCGCCGGCCTCAAGCTCTGGGGCACCGAGGCGGCCGGCGTCACCGCCTATGGCCGGGTGCTCGACAGCACCGGCGACCGGCTGCGCTACAAGCTCAGCCGCTCCAACCTCGTCGAGAACGGCTCGGGTCTCTCGGACGACGTGACGCTGTGGATGGCCGATCTCAGCGCCCAGCCGGTGCAGCGCCTGTGGGTTGGGCTGCACGGCGCGCTCCTCAACGACGCCTCGGGTGGGCGCGGGGGCACGCTCGGCGTCGGACCGGCCTCGCAGCTCAGCGGCCTGCAAGGCGGGCCCGAGCTCGAGCTGCCGCCCAGCCTCGAGACCGACCCCGAGGACCCCGACGGGACCATCGAGGTCCCCCAAGAGCCCGACGCCCGCGTCGTTTGGTTCGGCGTCGACCTGCAGCTCAACCACCGCCTCGACCAGGGCCCGCTCGGCGCCACCGCCGCGCTCTACGGCAACACGGGCTCGGTCTACCTCAAGAGCGCCGACGACATCAGCATCTTCGGCTGGATGGCCACCGGCGAGCTGCGCGCCCGCTACGCGCCCGGCGCCGGCTCGGTGGCCCGCCTCGAGGGCCTGATGGTCAGCCGCGACGGTACGGGTGAGAGCGCCTACACCGGCATGGTGACCGGCAACTCGTATGGCGTCGTGGGCGCATATTACGGCACGCACGGCTGCTACCTGCTCTTCCCCGACCGCGGCGCGATCAACCGCCTCTCGCCAGCGGTGCAGGACATCAGCAACGGCGGCGATGGCCTCATCGCCCTGACGGGGAGCGTCGGCTACGACCTCATCCCCCACAAGCTCAACGCCACCGTGGGCGGCGGCTGGGCCCGCGGGACGGAGTCCACCCCGACCCCGCTGGGCACCGAGGTCAACGGGCGCGTCTCCTGGCGGCCCTGGCTGCTGTCTGACCTCTCGCTCACCGCCGCGCGCCTGATGGGCAGCGAGCTCCCCGACGCCAGCGCCACCTTCCTCGCGCAGCAGCGCGACCCCGACGCGCCCGCCCAAACGATCAGCGGCGACGCCTGGACCATCATCCTCTCGATGGACAACCTCCTCTTCTGAGCGCAAGTTGCGCCTCGCCCCGCTGGAGCGACCATGCCCTTCCACCCCCCGACCGCCGCGTGGATGCTCGCTCTGGCGGGCGCCAGCCCCCGGTACAGCCAGCGGCCGGCGATGGGCCCCACCGACCTGTGGTCACCGCTGCCGATCCAGCACGTCGACGTCAACCTCGACGATGGCCGGGTGGTCGACATCGCGTACATCGACAGCGGCCCGCCGCCTGAGGGTGACCCCGCCGCGCCCCCGCTGGTGCTGATCCACGGCCTCAGCAGCAGCATCAGCTATTGGGAGTACCAGATCGGCCCGCTGGCGCAGCAGCACCGGGTCATCGCCCTCGACCTGCCCGGCTACGGCGCGAGCGGCCGGCCCGACGCGCCCTATACGCCGCCCTGGTACGCGGGCGCGGTGCGCTCGTGGCTCGACCAGATCGGCGTCGACAAGGCCGTTCTCGTCGGCCACAGCATGGGCGGGCAGATCAGCATGACCTTCGGGCTGCTCTGGCCCGAGCGGGTCTCCCACCTCGTGCTGTCGGCCCCGGCGGGTTTTGAGACCTTCTCCCCCGGCGCCGCCCACTGGATGAAGACCTACTGGCACGAGCTGCGGGCCACTGAGGCCACCGAACAAGAGCTCCGCGCGACCTTCACCACCCTGGTCTTCAACAAGCCGGGCCCGGGCGTCGAGCGCCTGCTCGAAGAGCGCGTGCGGATGAGCAAGACCGCCGCCTTCCGGGCGACCAGCGTCGCGGTCAGCCGCAGCGTGGCGGGCATGCTCGACCACCCCGTCTTCAGCCGCCTGGGCCAGCTCTATATGCCCACCCTGGTGGTCTATGGCACCGACGACCGCATGATCCCCAACCCCGCCTTCACCGGCGGCCGCTCCCGCGCCATCGCCCAGCGCGGGGTTGACGCCCTGCCCGACGCCCGCCTCGTGATGATCCCGGGCGCGGGCCACACCGTGCACCACGACGCCCCCGAGGCCTTCAACCAGGCCGTGCTCTCCTTCCTCCGCCAGCCCACCCGGTGAGCCCCATGTCGACCCTGCTGCTGCTCTCCGCCCTCGCCCACGCGACGCCCGGCTTCGATCCCACCGCCGCCGACGCCACCTTCGAGGACCGTGAGACCTATACCATCGACGGGGAGATCAAGATCTGGTCCCGGGTCGAGCGCCTCTCTGATCCCGACCGCACCCTGCTGGTCGAAGAGGAGTTCAACGCGGGCATCGAGTGGCCGACGGGGGCCGCCTATGCCCCGTGGATCCGTGAGGCCTTCGGCGACGCCCGCCCGGGCAGCCACCTCGCCTTGCTCCACTTCGGGCCGCGCTTCCCCGCCGTGGCCGGCACGCCCATCCTCTTCGTTCCCGGGGCGGGAGACAACGCCAGCCGCGGCTTTGTCACCATGGCCACCCGGATGGACAACCGGGGCCGCCCGGTCTTCGCGCTGACCTTCGCGCACCCCCATGGAGACGTGCTGCGGCAGGCCGAGCTGGTGGCCGACGCGATCGCCCGGGTCAAAGAGCTCACCGGCGCCGAGCAGATCGACGTGGTCTCGCACAGCAAGGGCGGCCTCGCCACCGCCGCATACCTGAGCAACCACGACGGGGCCCGCTGGGGCCGCAGCGACTACGAGGCGGTGGGCACCCGCTACCGGGGCGACGTGCGCAAGGCCGTCTTCATCGCCACCCCGCTGGGCGGCATCGACACGACCTTCCGCTGGCCCAGCGGCAACTACGCCTCGCTGGACGCGGATCTCGCCGTGTCACCCTCAAGCTGGGAGACCTACTACCCTTACGGCGCGGCCACCTACTGGCTGAGCACCGACCTCCGCCAGCAGGACTTCTTCGCCGATGACGGGGATCTGTTCCCGGGGCACCGCCAGCTGCTGCGGCGATGGGACGAGGTCTATGAGCTCCCTGGGGCGAACCCCACGCTCGGCGCCTATGCCCTCCAGCAGGACTGGTACACCACCTATGAGGGCGGGCTGGGCTTCGCCTCGTCGAGCCCGGGCATCGACGCGGCCATCGACGAGAGCGGTGATCTGCTCGGCCACCTCGCCGACAACGGCGTCGACCCCGGCGTCGAGCTCTACCTGCTCGCCGGCGCCAACCCGCTGATGCCCAACGCGTCCGAGGATTACCTGGCCAACCTCTACGGGGACGCCCTCGTGGACCTCGCCTTCGGCAGCGCCGAGCTCTGGGCCGACTTCGTCGCCGACCTCGCCGCGACCACCGCGACGGGCTTCCTTGTGTCCGAGAGCGAGCTGCAGGGCCTGATGTCCGGTGCGCTGCTCTTCGGCGAGATCAGCGGCCCCAGCGATGGTCTGGTCTTCGTCGACAGCGCGCTGATGGCCGGGACCCTCACCGGCCGCGGCGCCGTGGTGGTCGACACCGACACCAAGGACCTCTCTCACCTCGACTTGCTCTACGCGAGCCCGATCACCGGCGGGCTGCTGCAGGACGCCGCCCTCGAGGACCCCACCGAGAACGGTTGGATGGAGGGCGTCGGCGCCCGCTACATCGCCGAGGACAGCCTCGGCTGGGTGGAGGCGGCCTTGGCTGACCCCGCCACCGGCGACGACGGGGCAGGTGACGGAGCGGACGGCGCCGATGGCGGCGATGGGGCCGACGGGACGGACGGCGACGACGGGTCTGGGGATGGCCAGGGCGGCGGTGACGGGACGGTCGACCAAGGTGGAGATGATGGGACTGGCGGCAGCAACAACGGCACCACGGGCGAGGATGAGGACGGCAAAGACCCAGGCTCCTGCTCGACCGCAGGCGGCGGCGCACAGCTGCTCGGCGCGCTCCTCGGCCTCGGGCTCGGCCTCAGCCGCCGGCGCTCCCGCCGCTGAGGGCCCACCGCGGCGAGCTGATCGCTGCGGTCGGGCCCACCCGCCCCCTCAGCGCTTGCGGCGCTTCGGCGCGGGGGAGGACAGGCTGCCCTCGCTGATGAGCGCGACCAGCTCGCTGACCCCGAGGCTGGCGGCGCCGTCCGCGCCGGCGAGCAGCTGGTCGGCCAGCGCCCGCTTCTCGGCGTGCATCCGCAGGATCTTGTCCTCGATCGTCCCCTGCGCGATCAGGCGGTAAATGGTCACCGGCCGGGTCTGGCCGATGCGGTGGGCGCGGTCCGAGGCTTGGTCCTCGACCGCCGGGTTCCACCAGGGGTCGAGGTGCACGACGTGGTCGGCGCCGGTCAGGTTGAGACCCGCCCCGCCGGCCCGCAGGCTGATGAGAAAGGCCCGGCCCTCACCCGCCTGGAAGGCCTTGACCCGCCGGTCGCGCTCGCGGGCGGGCACGGCGCCGTCGAGCCGGTGCCAGGCCAAGCCCCGCGCCTCAAGCAGCGCCTGGGCGCGGTCGAGGTGGGCGGTGAACTGCGAGAAGATGAGCGCCCGGTGGTCATTCTCGACGAGGTGGTCGAGCAGCTCGCCCAGGGCATCAAGCTTGGCCGAGGGCAGGCCGGCGAGGCCCGGATCCACCAAGCTCGGGTGACAGGCCGCCTGCCGCAGCCGGGTGAGCGCCACCAGCACCCGCATGGGATCGGCGCCCTGTGCCGCGATCTCGTCGACCGCGGCGACCCGAAGCCGCTCGTAGGCGATGGCCTCTTCGGGCGAGAGCTGCACGGGCACCGTGATGTCGATGCGCGGGGGCAGGTCGGGCAGCACCTCTCCTTTGGTGCGGCGCAGCACCAGGGGCAGCAGCAGGCCCCGCAGCTGATCCCGCGCCTCGTCGTCCCCCTCGGCGATGGGCTCGGCGAAGCGCCGACGGAATCCGTCCGCGGGCCCGAGCAGCCCCGGGTTGAGCACCTCGGAGAGGGACCAGAGCTCGGTGAGGTGGTTCTCCACCGGGGTGCCCGAGAGGGCCAGCCTTGCCTCGGCCCGTAGCGTGGTGACCAGCTGGTGCCGCTGCGTGTCGGCGTTTTTGATGGCCTGGGCCTCGTCGATGACCAGGGTGGCCCAGCCGACCCCCGCCAGGCGCTCGCCGTGGTGGGGCAGGAGGCCGTAGGAGCAGACCACCACCTGGCCCGGCCCCACCTTCAGGGCCCCCTTCGCGAGATCATCGAGGCGGTGCACCTTCAGCCACGGCGTGAAGGCGGCGGCTTGGTCAACCCAGCCCCCCACCACCGAGGCCGGGGCGAGGACCAGGGCGGGGCCCTCTGCGGCGCGGGCGCTCAGCAAGGCCAAGGACTGCAGGGTCTTTCCCAGGCCCATGTCGTCGGCGAGCAGGGCGCCCACCCCCAGCGTACAGAGCCGGGCCATCCAGCGCAGGCCGTCCATCTGGTAGGGTCGGAGGCGGGCGGCGAGCGCAGCCGGCAGGTTGATCGGCGCCTCCGCCGCCGCTTGCAAGCGGGCGAGCCGCGCGTCGGCCTCGGGCGTCAACACGCTGTTCTCGAGCAAGCCGCGGAGCGCGCCCATGGCCAGCGCGTGCACCTGCACCCCCTCGGCCGCCGCCCCGAGGCGCCGGGCGCGGTCGAGGCGCTCGAGCTGCTGCTTGAGCTCGGCGCTGAGCGCGAGGAAGGCCCCCTCGCCCAGCGGCACAAAGCCACGCGAGCCGCTGCGAAGCGCGGCGAGGAGTGACTCCAGGTCGATATTCTCGCCTGTGGGCAGGCTGAGCCCCCCCTCCGCCGACAGCCAGTCACCGCTGCCGGCCCCCCAGCGCAGCTTGAGGTCGCGCAGGCCCACCCGCGCCCGGATGCGCAAGGGCTTGCCCTCGGGCCACTCCACCCCGGCGCGGTGCCCCACCGCGGCCACCGCCTCGAGCAGCTCGAGCGCGGCCCACGGATCGGGCAGGTCGCGCTCCTGACCGGGCTCGAGGCCGTCGAGCGCGGGGATGAGGGCGCGCAGCTCGTCGAGGCGGCGCAGCTCTTCGGCGCGGTCCCGCAGGACCGGCTGCAGCACGTCCTCCACGCGCAGCATCAGCTCGTCAGGGCCGTCCCCCGGGGCCAAGGCCGGACCCACGGCTCCGGCGGGCCGCACGCAGACGCGCACCGCCGCGCCGCCCTTGGCAGGCCGCAGCTGCAGCACCGGCCGGGTCTCGCCCGCCAGCGGCTCGGCCACGGCAGCGCCGTCGAGCACGCCCGCGTGATCGTCGATCTGTACGCGCTCGCGGAGCGCAGGGATCAGCGTCAAGAACGCCTCTACGCCCTCCTGCGGCACCAAAAGCTCCTCACCCACCACGCTCAGCAGGTCGAGGGTCGCATCGTCGGCCGACACGACCTCGACCAAGCCTGGCGAGACCACGCGAACCGCGTCGCTGGCGCTGGGCGCGAAGCTCTGCACCAGCAGCCCATCACCCGCGCGGCGCAGGCGCAGCCCAGCTCTCCGCTCGCGGATGACCAGCGGCCGCCCCAGCAGGTCGATGACGTTCGGGTGCCCTGCGAGCGCGCGCATGACGTGGGCAGGGGAGACCACCATCGCCGGCGGGCCCATGGTCCAGTTCGCCAGCGCCTCGGCCACCGACACGTCCTGCCGAATGGCCTCCGCCACGGTCCCACGCAGGATCGCCTGCGCCTTCACTTGGCGTCCGGCGCTCAACCGCCCCGCCTTGTCCAGAGACTGAATCCGGGGGATCAAGGCCTCTGGCTGGCCGGCCATCAACGCGGGCAGGTCCAGCGTCCACCGTACCCGTCCACGGGTCTCCGCCCCGACCTTCAGGCCGAGCTGGGACGACATCCGGCGCAGGGCCAAGGTCCATCGGGCCTCGGGGGTCCACAGCTTCAGGAGCGTCGCGCCTCGACCGCCCTCCAGATCGCCGCGCAGCGCGCGCAGCTCGACGGCCAGCCGCGGGAGCTCCATGTCGTCGGCCAGCTCAATCAAGGTGTGGAGGCGCGCGGCATCGGCGGGCAGCCCGGCGAAGTGAACCGCCAAGGCCTGAAGCAGCTCGGCGAGGAGGTCATGGGAGATGCGGCCGGGCGGCTCGAGCGGCTCGAGCGGCTCCCCCTCGCGCGCGTTCACGATGTTCGGGAGGCACTCTCGGCCGGCAGCGATCCGTTCAACGTCCAGGCGCAGCCCGCCGCCACGACGCGGGGACTGGACCAGCCTGCGCAGCCGCTCGGCCCCCCGCTCCATCGCCAGCCGCCGGGCGAGGGCCCGCCTCTTGGGATCGGCAGAGAGACCAAGCGCGAGAACGATGGCGAGCGCACCGCTCTCCGGGAGCATGCCCGTAGAGTTGACCCGCAGCCCCATCGCCTGCGCCAGGGCGGCCGCCCGCTCCTCTCCCGCCTGCTGCCCCGCGGTGAGCAGCGCAGCCCAGACAGCGGCGCCAGACCGCGGCGGCAGCTCGGACAGGGTGAGCTCCCCGGCGAACACCCGGGCCGTCAGCAGCTCATCGACGGCAAACGAGTCATCCGGAACTGCCCAGGCCTGGCGCAGGGCCTTGGTCTCGGTGTACCACGGATACCGAAGTGGATCCAAGTGCAGCGCAGAGAAGAGGGACCGCCGACCGTCAGGCGGCACCACGCGCAGCACCGCGAGCAGCTCCCGGTCGTCGACCCCGAGCTCCACGCCGAGCGCGCTGATCCAACCAGAGATGCGCGAGGTGTCACCAACCAGCCCCGCGCGCAGGATCGCGGTGATCAATCCGCCCCGCGCGAGCTCGGGGGCTGTGCTGTACATCCAAAACGGGACGGCGGCCGCCTCGGTCATCACCAAGGCCGCGGCGAGCCGGGCGCTGCGGGGGTCGGTGCCCAGGGCACGAGCGGCGCGGGCCCAGGCCCAGCCGGGATCACCCTTCGCCTGAAGGAGCCCCACCTTCCCGCCCAAGGGGGTAATCTCCACCCCGGTGCCCCGGATCCGCGACAGCGGCGTCACAGGGCCGGTCTGGACAAGACGAGAGATGGCAGCAGACCACACCGCGTCAGTTCGGGACAGCTCAGGGTACACTTTGCCGAAAGCGGCCCGGGCCTCGGTGATGTCGAGCATCAGGGGAGAGTAGGCGAGCGCGTCTTGCAGCCGGTCCACGACCGCATCGACGGCGGCCGCGTCAGCGGCAGACAGGGCCGGGGAGATCGCCAGGAGTTGGGGGAGCATCAGCGTCCTCTCTCAGCCACCCTGCAATTTCGGGTGGGCACGGAGCTTGGGGTCATCGTTCAGGAGGGCCTCGGCCTCGGCGTCCCGGCCCATGCTGCGCAGCAGCTTGACCAACTTCACGCCCGTGGCGGTGCGGTCACCGGGCACCTTGTAGGCAGCCATCAGCGAATTGACGGCCCCGGCGCGGTCATCGACCTTGAGCTGCCAGTCGGCCAGATCGCGCCACGAGGGGAAGTGCAGCGGGAACTGCCGGGTGACCTCGCGCATGTGGCGGATGGCGGTGGGCCAGTCCTCGCGGCGGGCGGCGATGTAGGCCAGCCAGGAGTGGGCCCCCATATCGTCGGGCCAGTCCGCGAGAACGGCGTGATAGAGGGCCTGTGCCTCGTCCAGCCGCCCCTCTTCAAAGGCCAGGTTCGCGTCGGTATAGGTGCACCAGGTCTCACTGGCCGCCGAGGGCAGGTGGATGGGCACGAGCTGGGTCGCCGGCACCAGCAGCAGCGAGGCGAGGCTGAGGGCACTCCCACCGAACAGGGCCCGGGCCGCCTCGAGCGGCGGGGTCGGCGGCTGACCGGGGGCGGCGCGCCAGGGCCAGCGCTCGATCATCATCGCCACGCCCACGCCGGCGAGCAGCGTGAGGGCGGGCCAGGTCGCGACCCGGTAGCGGTCGCTGACCAGGAAGAGCTGCAAGGGCAAGTGCAGCGTCAGCCACGTGATCCCCAGCACCCACGACCATCGGGGGAGGCCGTCTCCGCGGGGGGCCCCGAGCGGCCGGCGCTGCAGCGCGAGCCAGCCCAGCCAAGCGGCAGAGAGCACCATCCCATAGCGGACGGGGGCCCAGCGCAGCCACGCGAGGGCCTGACCTGACCGGGTACGGCAGCGGAGGTCTTCATTGCGGGGGATCTCGGTGTCGTGCAGGCCCCAGCGCAGCTTGGTGAGCTGCACCCGCAGCGCCCCGCCCGGGTCGGCCCCGACCTCAGAGGCGAGGCGCCCCCGCCAATAGGCGTTGCGGGCGGGCAGGTCGCGGTCATCGGGCTCGGCGTCCAGCACGAGCTTGCGGAAGGGCAGCCCCGCGCGCAGGAAGGCCACCTCCTCCATCCGGGGGCTGTTGCCGAGGTAGAGGTTCAAGCCCGCGTTGTGGCTGACCAGCTCGAAGACACCGAACTGGCGGTAATTGTGCAGCGTGGTCGGCGCGAGGGGCAGCGCGAGGCCGAGCGCGAGCGCCCCCGCCGCGAGGCCGCGCTGCAGGCCGGGGCCCGCCCCGCCAGCCACCACGCTGGGGATGAGCCCGAGGCCGACCATCGCGGCGCAGCCCAGGCCCAACAGCAGGTGGGTGGGGTGCAGGGCGGCGGCGATGCCCAGCGCGAGCCCAGCGACCAGCAGGCGGAGGGCCCCGGGCGCGCGTGCGGGCAGCAGCAGCGCGCAGAGGGCGCCCACCACGGCCGCCCCCGTCCACGCCGGGGTGAGGATGTCGAGCGCGAACAGGACCACCGTCGGGTACAGTCCAAAGAGCAGCGCGGCGACCCGGCCCACCCAGCGCAGACCCAGATCGGCGCCGATGCGGCGCCCGAGCGCGAGCACGCCCAGGGTCGATAGCAGGCTGAGCCCGACCTGCCAGACGCGTGTGAGGGTGAGGGAGAGGCCGCCGGTCAGCCCGCCGAGCACCGACAACAGGTAGGGATAGGCCGGTGGCTGGTAGTAGCCCTCGGCGAAGGGGTCATCGCCGCGGAGCAAAGCTTGCGCCTGATCCCAGTAGACGAAGGCATCGACCATCGGGTGCCGTGCTGCCGCCGTGCCGCTGTAGAGCTGCAAGGCGAGCAGGTGAACGACGGCCACGAGGCCCAAGGCCAGCAGGTCGGGCCAAGCCCAGGGCGCGGGCGCGGCCCGCTCGGCGGTGGGCGGTGGCTGGGGCGCGGCGTCCGACATCGGGGCTCCTCAGGGCGCCTATGGCGCGGCGTTCCGTCGCTCTGGGCGCCAAAGCGCCGACCGGCTGTGCCTTTACTCCGCCCTCCCCGGTCTGTCACAGCGCCTGTCGCCGCCCGCGTGCTATGCGCCCGGCCCGCCGAGGTGCCCCCTGAGCCGCCACCCTTTTGATCGCGTCGAGCGCCTGACCCTCACCGCCGACACCCTCGGGCCCGTCTCGCGCGGCCACCCCTGGGTCTACGCGGGCGGGGTGGTCGAGAAGGTGCCGCCGCCCGGCACGCCCGTCCAGCTGCTCGACGCGAAGGGCCGGCCGGCCGCCTTTGGCCTCACCGACGCCGGCGACGTCGTCGTGCGCGTGCTCGGCCGCCACGCCGAGCCCATCCCCGCGCTCATCGCGGCGCGGGTGGCCTCGGCGCTGGCCCACCGCGCCCGCGTGATCCCGCCCGAAACCGACGCCTACCGGCTGCTGCACGGCGAAGGCGACGGGCTGCCCGGGGTGGTGGTCGACCGCTACGGCGAGGTGGGCGTGCTGCGCCTCTACTCCGGGTGTTGGGAGCCCCACCTACCCGCGCTCATTGACGCGCTGATGGCTGTTCCCGGCATGCGATCGCTGCTGCGGCGCCTCGGCGTGCGCCGGGTCGACGGGGACTCCGGCGCGGTGATGGCGGCGGGCGCGCCTGCGCCGGAGCGGCTCGTGGTGCAGGAGTATGGGCTGCGCTTTGTGGTCCGGCCGTACACCGGCCAAAAGACCGGGCTTTTCCTCGATCAACGCGAGCACCGGCGGTGGATCGGCGGGGTCAGCGCCGACGCCACCGTGCTCAACCTCTTCGCGTACACCGGCGGCTTTAGCGTCTACGCCGCCGCTTTGGGCGCGAAGCGGGTGGTGACCGTCGACATCTCGGCCCCGGCCATCGAGGACGCCCGCGAGAACTTCCGCCTCAACGGCCTGGATCCGGCGGCCCACGGTTTTGAGGTGCGCGACGTGTTCACCGCCACCAAAGAGGCGCTGGGTGGGCCATTCTCGGTGGTGGTCTGCGACCCCCCTGCGCTCAGCCACGACAAGAAGGCCGACGGCAACGCACGGGCTGGCTACCGCGATCTGGCGACCCTGGCCGGCCAGCTGGTCGCGCCCGACGGGCTTTTGGCGACGGCGAGCTGCACCGCGCGCCTCAGCCAAGACAAATGGGAAGAAGCCGTGCGCGAGGGCCTGCGCAAAGCTGGCCGGTGGAGCTGGGTCTGGCGGGCCGCCGAGCCGCCCGACCACCCCGTCGCCCTCGACCACATCGAGGGGCGCTACCTCAAATTCGCCGCCCTCCGCCGCCGCTGAGCGCGCCAGGAACGACGCGCAGGACTTCAATTTCGTGCGCTGCTCCCTTGAGCTGCGGCCGCAACTGCAGGGCCCCGAGTGGGCCCTCTGCTATGCTGGCCCCACCGCGCACCGCCCTCCCCCGCTGCCCTGGAGCCCGCCTTGTCGCCCCCGGCCGGCTATCCCCGCCCCTACGGCAGCTACATGCTGCTCGAGCCGCTTGGGCAAGGCGGGATGTCCGAGGTCGAGCTGGCGCGGCGCTCCGTCGACGCCTCAGGCTACCTGCGCTTCCTCGTGATCAAGCGCATCCACAGCCGGCACACGGGCGACGAGGGCTTCGTCCGCATGTTCCAGGACGAGGCGCGGATCAACGCCGAGCTCCAGCACGAGAACATCGCGCAGGTCTACGACTTCGGCCGCGAGGGCGACGAGTGGTACCTCGCGATGGAGTACGTGCCGGGCGTCGATCTGCGCCAGCTCCAGCGGGCCCTGGCCCAGGCCGGCGAGGGGCTGCCGGCCAGCGTGAGCCTGCGCGTCATCTGTGACGTGCTCGACGCGCTTCAGTACGCCCACCACCGGGTCGACACCTACGGCCGGCCGATGCGCATCGTCCACCGCGACGTCAACCCGCGCAACGTCATGGTCTCGGTGCGGGGCGAGGTCAAGCTCATCGACTTCGGCGTGGCCAAGGCCGACACCCGCAGCGAGCAGACCCAAGGCCACGCCATCAAGGGCAAGTTCGCCTACATGGCCCCCGAGCAGATCGAGGCCACCCGGCCGGTCGACGGGCGGGCCGACCTCTACGCCATCGGCCTCATCCTGCACGAGCTGCTGACCGGCGGGCACCCCTTCTCGGGCCTCAGCGAGGTCCAGGTCATCCACCGGGTGCTCTCGGGGCGGATCACCCCCCTGCCCGAGACCCTGCCCGCCGAGCTCCGCGCCGTGCATGATCGCGCGCTGGCCGCTGATCCCGACGCACGCTTCCCCGATGCGCGTGAGATGCGCGTGGCGCTTGAGCAGGCGGCGGCGGGCGTGGGCGGCCTCGCCAGCCGCGAGCAGCTCGCCGCATTTCTGCGCCGGGCGGCCCCCGCGGCCATTGAGGCGGTCACCGCCCGGCTCGCCCGCTACCGCGACCAGCAGGCCATCGCCGCGCCGGTCCCCCCGCGGAGCGGTCCACCTGCCCCCGAGGGCTGGGGGGAGGCCTCGGGCAGCGGCAGCAGCCGCTCAGGCGGCGAGCGCAGCCGATCGGGAGGGGAGCGCAGCCGCGCCGGCGACGAGCGCAGCCGGTCAGGAGGGGAGCGCAGCCGCGCCGGCGACGAGCGCAGCGGCAGCCTGCCCTCGGTGAGCCGCGCGGCCGCCGGCCCGATCGACGCGCAGAGCTTGGTCGCCCGGCACACCCAGGGCGGGCCGAGGGCCGCAGACGCCGAGGTCCCCCCTGCCGCGCCGCGCAGCTCGGCGGCCCTACCCATCGGGATTGGCGTGGCGGTCGGCCTTCTCATCGCGGTGCTCGGCGTGGCGGTCGCCGCCGCCTTGGTCCTGCCGAGCTTAATGCCCCCGCCGGCCGCCGACGCGGTGGCGATCCCGACGCCCAGCCCGCTCCCGCCGCCCGGCGCCGCACCTGCGCCAGCGACCACGCCCGAACCGGCCGCGCCCGAACCCGCGCCGGCCCCGGTGGCCGAGCCCGAGAAGGGCCGCCCAAAGGGCAAAGAGAAGCAGGCGCCGGCCCCGGGCAAAGAGCGACCCGCGCCCGCCCCGGGCCCAGCGCCTGCGCCTGGGCCCGCCCCGGCCAGCGCCCCGGTCCCCGACAGCGCGCCTGCCCCGTCCAGCGCGCCCGCGCCCAGCAGCGCGCCCGCGCCCGCCCCCGAGGCGGCGCCCTCTGCCCAGTACGGCTTCGTCTCGGTCACCGCCAAGATCCCCGGCAGCCGCGTCTTTATCGACGGGGCGGCCGTGGGCACCGCGCCGCTGCGCTCCCACCGGGTCACGGTGGGGCGGCACGAGCTGCGGGTGGTGGCCCCCGACGGCACCGCCGCGACCCGCACGGTCACCGTCGACGTGGGCAAGAACGCCGTCTCCCAGTTCTGAGCCCAGCGCCCTCCCCCTCCAGCCCGAGGCGGCCCATGTCCAGGCAGCCGACCCCCCTCCGCCCGCTGCTCCGCCTGCTCGGCGCGCTGCTCACCCTCCCCCTGAGCCTCGCGCTCCCCGAGGCCCAGGCGCGGGACACGGTGGTCATCCTCAAGTCGGACGATCTCGACGCCTATGACGCGCCCATCGACGTCTTCCGCGGGCAGATCGGCCGGCCGGTCGAGGTGCTCAACGTGGGCGGCGACAAGGCGACGGGCGAGCGCATCGCCGCCAGCCTCGCCGCCGATCCGCCGGTGGCGGTCTTCGCCCTCGGCGCAAAAGCGGCCTGGCTGGCCGCGCGTCGCTTGCCGCAGGTGCCGCTGGTGCACGCGATGGTGCTCGACCCGGCCCGCTACGGGATCAGCGGGCCCGCGGTGGCCGGCGTCCGCATGCAGCCGCCCCCCGATCTGGTGCTCGCCCAGCTCCAGCTGCTGGCGCCCGAGGTCAAGCGGGTCGGCATCATGTTGTCGACCACCAACAATGACGCGATGGTCGGCGAGGCGATCCAAGCCGCCCGCAACGCCGGCTATACGGTGATCGCCCGGCGCCTGAGCAGCGAAAAAGACGTCCGCGCCGCGCTGCGCCGCCTCCCCAACGAGGTCGACGCCGTGTGGCTGCTGCCCGACCCGCTGGTCGTCACCCCGCGCAACTTCCAAGTGCTGCAAGCCGAGGCCGTCGCCGCGCGTGTGCCCGTCTTGGCCTACAGCGAGGGCCTCGTGCAGGCCGGCGCTCTGCTCTGTGTGGCGCCCGACCCCAACACCATCGGCCGCCTCGCCGCCGAGCAGCTCAAGCGCCACTTCGACGGCGAGAACATCGGCGTGCTCGGTGAAGCCGCGCCTGACACGGTGCGCGTGGTGCTCAACCGCGAGACCCAAGACGCCATCGGCTTGGTGATCGACCCGAGCCTGCTCGGCTTCGTCGACGCGGTCGTGCAGCGGCCCCGCAGCCGCTGAGCGCTCAGAAGGGCAGCTCGAGGCCGACCTGGATGGTGCGGCCCTCTCCCTGCAGATCATTGGGGTAGCGTGCCACCGTTCGACCGGCGTCGTTCGTCGTCGTCGCGTTGGCTTGGTCGTAGAAGGTCATCGTCGTGTACTCGGCGCCGAGAAGGTTGCGCACCGAGACGTCGGCCCGCACGCGCGAGCCGCCCAGCTCCTCGGTGGCGAGGCCAAGGTGCAGCAAGGTGTAGGGATCACCGTCAGGCAGCTTGCTCTGGGGCGCCCACTCCGCCCGGGGCTGGCGGCCGAAGGTGTCGGCGAGCAGGTGCAGGCGCACGCCGGCGACCAGCTCGCGGCCGAGCACCGCGTGCCCCATGAGCGGAGGAAAGCCGTACTGCTCGCGATCTTCGGAGACATCTTGCGCAGCGGTGGCCGAGCCGGAGAGGTCGACCGTCCAGGCGCCGGGGTTCCAGCTCCACTGGGCCTCTGCGCCGAGGATGTTGGTCTGGCCGCTGTTCCCGTAGAAGTCGGTGCCCAGCGGGCCATCGGAGGGGCCCTTGAGCGTGCTGATCTCATCGCGGATGAAGCTGCCAAATCCCGCGACCCGCAGCTCCATCGCCCGCATGGGGTTGACCGTGACCTCGGCCTCAACCGTATCGATGGTCTCGGGCCGCAGCTGATCGTTGCCCGCGACGAAGTTGTTGACCCCCTCGTCATCTTGGGTGACCGTCACCAGCAGCTCGCGGGCGTTGGGCGCGCGGAAGGCCCGCCCGTACAGCAGCTTGAGCACCGCGACATCGCTGGGGAGGAACAACACGCCCGCCCGGGGCGTGGCGTAGGGCCCAAAATAGCTGTGCACGTCGAGGCGGCCGCCCGCGGTGAGCTGCAGCCACCAGGCCGCGTTCAGCGTGTGTTGGGCGTAGACATAGAGGTCGGATATCTGCGCGTCGGGGTCGCGCACCGAGAAGCCCGAAGGCTCCTCGGGCACGCCCTCGCCGTCCTGAAAGGTGTCGTCGCGCAGCTTCTGCACCCGCACGACGTCAATGCCCGCGCCTGCCACCGTGTGGTTGCGGGTGTTGGGCCGGGCCTCAAAGCTCAGCCCGCCGCCGTAGGCCGAGGTCAGCTTCTCAGCCTCGACCAAGGTCGACTTCAGCGTGGTGCTCAGCGTTCCGTCGTCGGCCTGGACGGTCTCGGGGTCGGAGAAGAAGGCGTAGTGCGACGAGTTGTCGTAGCGCTGGTGGTAGACGCTCGGCGTCAGGCTGCCCCAGCCACCCAGCCGCTGTGTGTAGGAGAGGCTGGCCATCGTGTTGCGGTAGGCGAGCCAAAATGTATCATCATCCTGCAGGATGACGCCGAGCGCGCTGTCTTGGGGCTGCGTATAGTAGGTGTGTTGGTAATCAATGACGTCAACCTTGGCCCGCACACCGGCGACGTTGAGGTCAAAGCTCGCCGACAAGGCTTGGCGTGGCGCGGTGCCCACCACGTTTCGTTCACCTTCGGCGTTGGCGTCGAGGCCGTCGCCGTCGATCTGCAGGGCCCGGGCGTGGGCGCGCAGCTCGACCGGCAGGCGCCCGGTGCCCAGCTCTTCGGCGTAGACCGCGCTGAGGCCGCGCCGGCCGTCGTTCCCGACCACCCCGCGCACAAAACCGCCGTGCAGGTCCGATGCCTTGTAGGTCACGACGTTGATCACGCCGGCGAAGGCGTTCGTGCCGTAGACCGCCGAGCCTGGGCCCTTGATGAGCTCGACCTGCTTGATGACCTCAAGCGGCAGGTACTCGTCGATCCAGGCGTGGGTGTAGACGCCGTCGTACCAGGGCACCCCGTCGACCAAGAGCAAGAACTTATTGTTGTCAGGGCTGACCACGCCGCGAAACCACGCCACCGAGCGGCCTTCTTGGGCGGGGCTC
This sequence comes from Deltaproteobacteria bacterium, assembly GCA_016792625.1. Classification (GTDB taxonomy): domain Bacteria; phylum Myxococcota_A; class UBA796; order UBA796; family UBA2385; genus JAEUKK01. The sequence goes on from JAEUKK010000121.1 coordinate 85,281, forward strand.
ACATAGACGCCAGGGATGGACTGCAGAAGATCGGACAGCTTCCGATAGCCCCGCTCGCGGATCTGCTTGTCGGTGACCAAGGTGACGATGCTGGGCGCGTCGCGCACGTTCTCGGCGGATCGGCTGGCCACGGTGACCACCCGCTGCTCGGCCCGGAACAGGTCGGCGTCGTCGGGCTCGGTGAAGGGGTCGACCGCGTCTTTGGCAACGGCAGGAGCGGATGCGCCCAAAATACCGACCCACACGACGGAAACGCCGAGGTAGCAGAGGGAAGGGCGGCGGAGGGAGGGGGCGCGCATGGGGGCTCCGGCGGGGGCGCCCGACTATCGCACGCGGTGGCCGTCGCGGGCGGGCCGGAGCGGCGCCCGTTGACGCGCCCCCCGCACCGTGCGACATTCGCGCTGCAAAGCGCACCGCGCCCGGTCCAGCTGTCGCCCGCCCCAATGGAGTGGGCGCCCCACGCTGAACCGAGCGCTCCGCCCGGAAGATGTGCGTCGCCTGCCCCCGCGGGGTCGGGCGCGCCTCCTCCGAAGCGAGGCGGGGTGAGCAGGCGCGGCCCCCGGCCGAACCCGTCCTCTCCGCGGCTCCCGTGTCGACGCCCCCGCGCCCCGCGCGGCTCCTCCGGTCGACCCAGCGAGCTCTCCGCGCAGCGCCCCCTTCCCCTCACCCTCTCCGGGCAGACCACCGCCGACGTACGCGGGCGCCCTGGACCGCCGGGGCACCGCCGCCCTCCGCCGAAGCGACGGTCTGCAGGCCATCTTCCACTATTCAACCCGTGCCCACCGCGAGGATGCGCGTGAAGCCCTCCGCCCCGACCGCCCACCTTCGTGGCCCCCTGCCCTGTGCAGGCGCGGCCCGGCGTGGTGTTGTGCGCGGAGCGGCCCTCGGGTCGGCACCTTGGAGATCACTTTGGGAAACGAGATCATCGTCAACAAGACCGGGAGGGAGACCCGCGTCGCGCTGATGGAGAACGGGCAGCTCAGCGAGCTGCACGTCGACCGCGGCGACAACCGCAGCCACGTCGGGAACGTGTACCTGGGCCGGGTGGTCCGCGTGCTCCCCGGGATGCAGGCCGCCTTCGTCGACATCGGCCTCGAGCGCGCCGCCTTCCTCTACGCGGGTGATATCTACCCCGAGTTCGTCGAGTTTGCCCCCGAGGCGGGCATTCAGGACCCTGAGGCCACCGTCGCCGAGGCCTCGCCCCGCGCGACCGCGCGCGCGGGCACGCCGCCCATCCAAGACCTGATCAAAGAAGGTCAGGAGATCTTGGTGCAGATCGCCAAGGACCCGATCGGGACCAAGGGCGCGCGGATCACCACGCACATCACCCTGCCCGGTCGGTACATGGTCTTCATGCCGACCGTCGACCACGTCGGCATCAGCCGGCGCATCGACCGGGATCGCGAGCGCCGCAAGCTGCGTGACTTCGTCGAGAAGTACCGGCCGAAGGGCGCGGGATTCATCGTGCGCACGGTCTGCGAAGGCCAGCCGCTGACCGCGCTCAAACAAGACATCGACTACCTCATCGGCACCTGGAACAAGATCCAGACGAACAGCCGGGGCGCCAAGGCGCCGGCCCGCATTCACGCCGACCACGGCCTCGTGCTGCGCATCGTCCGCGATGGCTTCACCGACGAGGTCGACCGCATGGTGCTCGACGACCGCGCGCTGTACGACGAAGTGCAGGGCTTTATGGGCGAGTTCATGCCCCAGCACAAAGAGCGGGTGCAGCACTACCGCGGCCAAGATCCGGTCTTCGACACCTTCGGCATCGAGCCTGAGATCACCCGAAGCCTCGGCCGGAAGGTCTGGCTCAAGTCGGGCGGCTACCTCATCATCGACCAGACCGAGGCGCTCACCGCGATCGACGTCAACTCGGGCAAGTTCGTCGGCAGCAGCTCGCTCGAAGACACGACGCTGCAGATCAACCTCGAGGCGGTCAAAGAGATCGTCTACCAGCTCCGCCTGCGCAACATCGGCGGGATCATCGTGCTGGACCTCATTGACATGGAGAAGGCCGCGAACCGCGAGCGCGTGTTCAAGGCCCTCGAAGAAGAGCTGCGCAAGGACCGGGCGCGCACCAACGTCCTCAAGATCAGCGAGCTGGGCCTGGTCGAGATGACCCGCAAGCGCACGCAAGATGACCTCGTGCGCAGCATCTCCGAGCCCTGCCTCTACTGTGAGGGCCGCGGCTACACGCGCAGCCGCCTCACCGTCGTCTACGACATCCTCCGGGAGATCCGCCGCGAGGCGGTCCGCGGCGGCGGCCGGGCCACCATCTACGTGAACGCCAACCCGCTGGTCGCCGACCTGATGTACGGCGACGAGATGGAGAGCACCGAGCAGATGGAGGAGCGCATCGGCAAGCGCATCGTGGTGCGGGCCATGGGGCACTACCACCTCGAGCGCTACGAGGTCTACAGCCGCTGAGCACGGCGGACCGTTTCTGTCCAGCAAACGCACACTGAACCCCTGGACAGGGGTGCGGTTGCCGGTTAGGAGCGGTCCATGACCTTGCTCCCTCCCCCGCCGGGCCGCGGCCTGCCCCCCGATCCCCAAGGCAGCCTGCTGCCCGCGCCCACCGGCGCGCCGGGCGGGCCGCACCTTGATGGTGAGCTGGTGGGCTTCCTCCACCAGTCCGCCGACGGCTCCTTCGCCATCGCCCGCCTGCGCGACCCTGAGGGCGAAAAGATCGCCGTGGGGCCCATTGGCCACGTGGCGGTCGGCCAGTCTGTGCGCCTGACCGGCCGGTGGACCGAGCACAGCCGCTACGGTCGGCGTTTCCAAGTCGAGCGGGTGGTGGTCGAAGACCCCCGCACCGTCGCGGGCATCGAGCGCTACCTCATCTCGGCGGCCATCCCCGGCCTGGGCGACGCCTTCGCCCGGCGGGTGGTCGAGCACTTCGGCGTCGAGACGCTCCGCATCATCGACGAAGACCCCGAGCGGCTGCGCGAGGTGCCCGGCATCGGGTCCAAGCGCCTGACCGAGATCAAAGAGCACTGGGCCCGCGACCGCCGCAACCGCGAAGTGCAGGCCACCCTGCGGGGTTTTGGGCTCAGCCAGGCCCTCGCCAACAAGGTCATCGACCGCTACGGCGCGGCCACGCTGGGCATCGTACAACATACGCCCTACCGTCTCTGCGCCGAGATCAACGGCGTAGGCTTTCGCACCGCCGACGCCATCGCCCGCGCCGTGGGGCTCGACAAAGATGACCCCGCGCGGGCCGAAGCCGGCGCCGCCTTCTTGCTCGACCAGGCCGAGGGCGAAGGCCACTGCTTCTTGCCCTTGGGTGAGCTGCTGCGCCGGGCCGAGCGCCTCGAGATCAGCGCGATGGCGATGCAAGAGGCGGTCGAGCGGGCAGAGCAGGCCGGCACGCTGCGCCGTCACGAGGCGCCAGACCCCAGCCTCGCGCCGATCTACGGCCCGCTGCTCGACCAAGCCGAAGAGCACGTCGCCGCTTGGCTGGTCGCGGTGGCCGGCGCGGCCAAGCCGGGCCGCCCCGTCGACATCGCCGAAGACGAGGCGGCGCTGAACCTGCAGCTCAACGGCCAGCAGCGCGACGCGGTCGAGGTCGCGCTGCGGGGCGGGCTCACGCTCATCACCGGCGGCCCGGGCACGGGGAAGACCACCATCGTGCGCGTTTTGGTGCGGGCGGCCCGCCGCCGCGGCGAGGTCTGGCTGCTCGCCGCGCCCACCGGCCGAGCGGCCCGGCGCCTCGCCGAGGCCACCGGCGCTGAGGCCCGCACCCTGCACCGCCTGCTCGAGTTCAACCCGGGTGAGGGCGTGTTCGGGCGCGACCACTCCCACCCGCTCGAGGCCGACGGCGTGCTCATCGACGAGGCGAGCATGGTCGACCTGCAGCTGATGGCCTCGCTGGTCGACGCCTTGCCCAGCGGCTGCCGCCTGGTCTTGGTCGGTGACGCCGACCAGCTCCCCAGCGTGGGCCCCGGCCGCGTGCTCGGCGAGCTCGTCGAGTGCGGGGCGGTGCCCGTCTGCACCTTGACCGAGGTGTACCGCCAGGCCGCTGACTCGGGCATCGTGCGCAACGCGTGGCGCATCCACCGGGGCGAGGGGCCGGTCAGCGCTGAGCGCGACGAGAGCGGCCTGGTGAACGACTTCTTCGTGCTGCCCCGCGACCGCGACGAGGCCGCCGCCGAGTCCGTGGTCAAGGTCATCACCGAGCGGCTGCCGCGCCTCGGCTTCGATCCGCTGCGCGATGTGCAGGTGCTCACCCCCATGCACGCGGGGGTCTTGGGCACCGAGGCGCTCAACGCGCGCCTGCAAGCGGCGCTCAACCCCGATGGTGACGCGCTGCGGCGCGGGCAGCGGCAGCTTCGGGTGGGCGACCGGGTCATCCAGGTGCGGAATGACTACGACAACGAGATCTTCAACGGCGACACCGGCCGGGTCGTGCAGATCGAGGGCGGCACGCTGCACGTCGACTTCGACGGCCGGCGGGTGACGCTGAGCGGCGAGCAGCTCGACGACCTGGCGCTGGCGTGGGCCATCTCGATTCACAAAAGCCAGGGCAGCGAGTACCCGGCGGTCTTGGTGGTGCTCAGCCGCGCCCACCGCGTGATGCTCCGTCGCAACCTGCTCTACACGGCGATCACGCGGGCGCGGCGCTTTTGCTGCGTCATCGGCGACCCCTGGGCGGTGCGCACGGCCGCCCAAGAGCAAGGCGGCGCCGAGCGGTGGAGCCGCCTCGGCGAGCGGGTCCGCCGCTGGGCCCAGCCCTGACCCCCAAGCCTCCCGCTGCGCGGGCCGTGGCCCGTCGGTCTACCATCCCGGCACCCCCTCGTTTGGAGCCCCCGATGAGCCTTCAACGCGCCCTCATGCTGCTGTTGCCCGCCACCCTGCTCGCCTGTGCCGGCGACAAAGATCAGCAGGGCGACGGTGATGTCGACGGGTCTGACGATGGCGGGGCCGACGACGGCGGGGCCGACGCGGGCGACGGGCAAGACAGCGGCGGCGACGACGGTGACGAGGGCCCCGTGCCCACCACCGTCGTGGTTGAGGCGGCCACCAGCGCAGAGATCGGCGCCTGGCTTCCGGTGCGGGCGGTGGTCCTCGACGCCGATGGGGCCGAGCTGCCCCTCGCGGTCACGCTGAGCGCCGAGCCGCTCGCCACCTTCGACCCGCTCGAGGGCGTCCAGTTCGGGGCGGACGGCGTCTATGTGATCACCGGCACCCTGCCGGCCGGTGACAGCTGGCCCGAGCTGCAGGGGGTCAGCGCGCCGATCACCGTCGACAGCAACGGCCCGCTCATCACCCTCGACGCGCCCCTGGCCGCCACCTGGCCCGACGCTGAGAACAGCGCGTGGCCCACCGGCGGCGACCTCACGGTGAGCGGGCGCGTCGACGACGCGGTCAGCGCCATCTCGGGGCTCACCCTCAACGGTGACCCCGTCGCCCTCGCCCCCGATGGCAGCTTCAGCCTGAGCCTGCCCGCGGGCGCCGGCTTGCAGGCCCTGGTCCTCGAGGCCACCGACGCAGACGGCAACGTCGCCGACCGGGCGCTGGGCCTCGCCCGTGGCCCTGTCCACCCCGCCAGCTCCCCGATCACCCCGGCGGTCGCGGTGAACTTGTCCGAGGGCGGCGTGCTGACCCTCGCCGACCAAGTCAGCGCCACGGTGACCGAAGAGCTCGTGCTCAGCGAGCTGGTCGCAGCAAACCCGCTGTACTCCGGCTCGACCCGGGTCTCCGGCTTGTTGGTGAACATCGTGGTCAACGCCACCGGCGTGAGCTGGACCAGCCTGACCCCGGGCGTCCGCCTGTCGAGCGGCCAGCTCGGCGTGGATCTCACGGTGCAAGACCTCGAGATCACCACCCAGCAGCGGGTCTCAGTCGCCGGGTACACCAGCACGTTCCCGGGCAGCTTCTCCGACACATCGAGCACAATCTCGATGGACCTCGAGCTCGCCGCGCTCGCCCGAGGCGACGTCGGGGTCGAGGCCACCCGCTCTGAGGTGAGCTTCACCAGCCCCGCCTACGACAGCGGCGGCTACACCATCCCCGCCTCGCTGGGCTTCGACTTCGAGGCGCTGGTGAGCCCCGTGGTCGGCCCCCTCATCGCCGACTACACCGTCGCAGTGCTGGAAGAGCAGCTCGAGAGCATCGTGCTGGACGCCCCCCTCGACCTGCTGGGCGCCCCGCTCGACTTCCACGGCGAGCTTGACGAGGTGCGGGTCGAGCCCGCGGGCATCGCGCTGCGCTTCGACGGCGAGCTCATCGGCGGAGTGGTGGACCCGGCCGTGCCGAGCGCGCCGGGCAGCCTGCACAGCCCCGGCGCGGCCCCCGAGCCCGCTGATAGCGCCGCAGACTTGGCCTTCGCGCTGAGCCCTGCGCTGATCAACCGGGTGATCCACAGCGCATGGCAGGGCGGGGTCTTCGAGTCCACCCTGTCGGCAGAGTCGCTGGGCATCGAACCCGCGCTCATCGAGCTGATCTTCCCGGGTGCCGAGACGCTCGACCTCACCCTCTCCGCCCGACTGCCCGCCGCGATGGCCGCCAGCGATGGGGCCTTCTCCTTCTCGCTGCTCGAGCTCGGCCTGCGCTGCGGCGGGCTCCGCGGTGGGTCCGACCTGCCCGAGGAGTTCGTACACGCCTCGGTGCACGTGCAGGCGCCGGTCGAGGTGAGCGCCAGCGCCACCGGCTCGATCCTCGCCGAGATCGGCGAGCCGAGCGTGCTGGTCGATGTGCTCGAGCTCAGCGGCGCAGCGGTGGCCCTCGACACCGTCGGGGCCGCTGAGGCCCTCGAGGTGCGCCTCGCGTCGGTGGCCGCGGCCTTCGTCGGCGACCTGATCCCCGACCTGGACGTCTTTGTCCCCGAGGTGCCCGGCTTCACCCTCACCACCGAGGCCGTCCATGCCGGCGGCGCCAGCGGCGACTGGCTGCTCGCCGAGTGCAGCCTCTGACACAAGGTCGGGTCGGGTGGGGCCCCGGCGCGCGCTGAAGCCAGCCCTTCCGCGCCGCGTGCTGCGCGCCCGCTGGCCACCCTCCGCGCGAACGGCGCCGCAGCCGTCGCGCGCCGCTGTCCGCTGACCAAACTGGGTCAAGTCGAGGCGCGCACGTGCCGAACCACGCGCAGCGCCACCCTTTTTCGGAGCGGTCATGACCCGGACCCCACCGCCGATCACGCCAGAGCTGCTCGAGGCGCTCGCCCGCCAAGTGCGCAGCGGCCGCCTCCAGCTCCCGACCGCGGGCCGCCCGCCGGCCAGCCCCGCCGCGACGCCCTCCGCCTGGGCCAGCGCCCCGGCCGCGACCCCGCCCGCTTGGGGCGGTTCGGCGCCGACGCCGAGCGCACCGCAGCCCGCCAGCGCCGGCGGCGACCAGCGCGGCGCCGCGATGCTCGAGCTGACCCGCGCCCGGGCCACCGTCTCGGACATCATCGTCGACGCGAACCGCGTGACCGAGGTCGAGACCCTCGCGGTCGGCGAGTCCCTCCAGGCGATCGTCCGCGACGCCGAGCGCTTCGTGGCTGAGCTGCACTCGAACTTCTCCGCCCTGCAGAGCACGAACGACAACGGCGGGCTCGTGCACCTGATCGAGGCCCAGCGCGAGGCCATCGTCAGCTACGTCACCAAGGTCAACAGCGAGGCGGCCGAAAACCGCTCGGCGGCCAAAGCGGCGCTCGAACAGACCCAGACCATCATGCGGGTGGGCACGAACATCAACGAGGTGGCCCGCTCCTCGAAGATGTTGGCGCTCAACGCCAGCATTGAGGCGGCGCGCCTCGGCCAAGCGGGGCGCAGCTTCGCGGTCATCGCCGCCCAAATGCAGACCTTGTCTGACAAGGTGCACGAGAGCAACCAGCTGATCACCCAGCTCGCGAACGGCCTGCTTGAGCTGTTGCCCCACATCGTGCAGATCTCCGAGCAGCTCGCCGAGCGCTCCGAGGGCTTCACCCGCCAAAATCAAGCCCAGAGCCGCCAGGTTCAAGAGGGCACCGCCCGCCTCGAGGCCGCCCTCAACACCTCCATGAAGGGGGGAGACCTCCGCCTCGCCGCCATCCTCAAGCACAGCCAAGAGGCGCTCTCGCACCTGCAGTTCCAAGACCCGACCGCGCAGCGCCTCATGCGCATCGACCGCACGCTCGAGACCGTCCAGCGGCGGATCGCCGAAGCGCTGGAGCAAGACGCCGCGGCGGCGCTGATCGAGGACCCGCTCCAGGTCGAGCTCGGCGGTGGGGTCGACACAATGGAGGCGCCGGAGTCGGGCGAGGTGATGCTGTTCTGAGCAACCCCAGCGCGCTCAGACCGCGGGCGCCTGCCCTTGACCCACCCGGGCGGCCGCGACCAGCTCCGCGGCGACCGCCGCCGGGTCTATCGGGGCGCCCTCGACCACGAAGGGGCGCCGCCAGCCACAGCCCTCACGCCACCGGCTGCAGCCCCAGGCCGCCCGCCCCGCGACCACCTCGCCGACCCCGCAGCTCGGGCACGACAGACCTTCCGGGCGCATCGGGGCCCCCTCTTGGCGACCCGGGAAGTCGAAGACGACCTTTAGGTCGTCATTGAGGCGCAGCGCCGCTTCAAACTCCTTGCCCGCCTTGGACCGGAAGCCGGTCAGCACCGCCGTGCGCCGCGTGGTGAGGAGCTGGCCGACCTCGGCCCCGCTCAAGGCCCGCTCGGCCACGCTGCCCCAGACGACGAAGCTGCACCCCTCGCCCCCGCAGGCGAAGCGCCCCCGGCCTTCGCGCACAGGGCCGCCGCAGCGGGGACAGAGCCCGACGGGCGGAGCACCGATGGGCCCCTCGGGGTCGCCGAAGTCGAAGACGACCTTCAGCTCGTCATTCAGACGCAGGCCCGCCTCAAAGGCCTTGCCAGCCTTGGACTTGAAGCCCTTGACGCTGGGCGTCTTTTTGTCGACCAGCAGCTGCTTGACCATGCGGGGGCTCAGCTTCCGGCCGGCCACCGTGCCCCAGATCTGAAACCCGCAGCCCGCTGCGCCGCAGCAAAATCGTCCACCTTCGGCGTGCACCGCGGCCCCACAGCGGGGGCAGGGCCCGACCACGGGGCCGTCGAGCGCGCGGGCGGCGACCGGCGGCGGGGTCGCGCCCCGGATCGCGTCGACCAGCTCGCTGGTCCAGGTCGCCACGTCGGCCATGAAGCGCGCGCGGGCCTCTTTGCCCTCGGCGACGGCGCTGAGCCGCGCCTCCCAGCGCCCGGTGAGCTCGGGGGACTTCAGCGCCGGCACGGGGACCGCCGCGATCAGCGCGACGCCCAAGGGCGTGGCCCTCAGGTCTTTCCCGGCACGCACGATGAACTGGCGTTTGAGCAGGGTCTTGAGCACCTCGGCCCGGGTCGCCGGCGTCCCCAGGCCCGCGCCCCGCAGCGCCCGCTTGAGCTCGGCGTCGGAGAGCTCACGCCCGGCGCCCTCCATCCGGGCGAGGAGCGTGGCGTCGTTGTGCGGCTTTGGAGGTCGGGTTTGGGCCTCGGTGGCCTCCGCGTCGCGGACCAACAGCGCGTCCCCCACGGTGAGGAGCGGGAGCGAGCGATCCCCACGCCGACCCGGGGGGTCGACCGCCTGCCACCCCTCCTCTCGGCAAACCCGGCCCCGCGCGCGCAGCTGAGGCGGCGCGGGCAGCGACTCGGGGATCGGCGCGACCGTCACCACCTCAAAGACGAGCGCAGTCACGTCAAAGACAGCGTCCCCGCTCAGCGCCGCGAGCAGCCGGCGGGCGATGAGGTCGTAGATCCGCTTGTGGTCCGCCGGCAAACGCTCGACATCGGGCATGACCCCGGTGGGGAGAATGGCGTGGTGGTCGCCCACCTCTTCCGCGTTGACCACCCGTTTGCCCGGCCGGATCGGCGCGCCGAGCAAGGCGTCGCAGAAGGGCTGGTAGGGGCGGAGCAGCGCGAGCTTGCGCAAGATCCCGGGCAGCTCAGGCACCTGATCGTCGGTGAGGAAGCGCGCGTCGGTCCGCGGGTAGGTGATCAGCTTCTTTTCATAGAGCTCCTGGGCGATGGCCAAGGTTTGATCGGCGGTGAACCCAAAACGTTGGTTGGCGCGGCGCTGCAGCGCGGTGAGGTCGTAGAGCAGGGGCGGCGCCTCCCGCCGCTCGCGACGATCTGCCTTGATCACGTTGGCTTTTCCGCCGCGCAGCGCCGCGCAGAGGCCCTCGGCCAGCTCCGCCGCGTCGAGGCGCTCCACTGCGGGGGCCTCTTCCTCGGCGTCCCCGCGCTTCCCCTCCCCGTCCTGCCCCTCCGCGGGGCGGGGCGGCGCCTCCTCCACCAGGTCATGCCGGAACCACCGCGCCCGCAGCGCGCCGCCATCCAGGCCATCGGGGCCGACGAGCTGGCCGTCGACCCGCCAATAGGTCACCGGCACAAAGGCGGCGATCTCGGCGTCCCGAGCCACGATCATCGCGAGCGTGGGGGTCTGCACCCGGCCAACGCTGAGCAGCTGGTCGCCGCCGGCGGCCCGCGACAAGCAGGTGAGGCCACGGGTGGCGTTCAGCCCGACCACCCAGTCGGCTTCGCTGCGGCAGCGCGCGGCGTCAGCGAGTGCATCGTAGGCGGAGGCAGGGCGCCGGCTGGCCCAGGCCAAGCGGATGGCGTGATCGGTCATCGAGGCCACCCACAACCGGCTGACCGGCCGGGTGCACCCGGCGAGCTCGTAGACGTAGCGGAAGATCAGCTCGCCCTCACGGCCCGCGTCGCAGGCGTTCACCACCTCACCCACGTCGCTCGCGCGGAGCAACTTCTCTAAAACAGCCCACTGCTGCTTGTTCTCGGCTCGAACCCGGAGCTTGAACCGCCGCGGGAGCATCGGCAGCGCGTCGAGGCTCCAGCGCTCCCAATCGGGGTCGTAGGCCTTGGGCTCGTCGAGCTCACAAAGGTGCCCGAGACACCAGGTGATCCGGGTGTTGTTCCCCTCAATCCAACCATCTCGCCGCGTCGTGCACCCGAGCGTGGCGCCGATGTCGCGGGCGACGCTCGGCTTCTCCGTGACCACCAACAACACAAGGACCTCAGGGGCGGCGCGCCGACTGGCCCGGGAAGAATTTTTAGCCCCCGCCGGTCCACCCCGCGGGCCCCAGGCCATCTCAATGCGCGGGCCTAACCCTGCCCGCGCCCGTGCGGGCCCGGCGAAGGCTCGACCCGCGGACACTTTGTGACCGCAGCATCTGCAAGGCCACCTGTACAGCCGACGGCGGCCGCGTTAGTCTCCCTCTGTCCACCCGCGAGGTCCCGATGCATCGCCTCTCCGCCCTCCTCACCGTGCTCGCCCTTGCCGCATGCCAAAACGAGCCTGGCAAGGTCAATCGCAGCGGTGGGCAAAACGCAGATTTTGAGCGCGACACCACGGTGCGGGTGCTCGCGCCGGTCAACGGCGACACCGTCGACGGCACCTTCGTCCTGCAGTACCGAGCGGGCGGCGCGGTGGCAGATCTCGCGCTGCAGGTCGACGAAGAGCCCTACGCGATGACCTACACGCCCGACCGCCAGGGCGAAGGCGAGGTCACGATTGAGGTGGGCGAGGGCCGCCACACCCTCCGCCTCGCCGGCCTCGACGCCGATGGCGCAGAGCTCTCCCACTTTGACCTCACCGTGCGCAACGTCGTCGCCGAGACCCCTTGGGTGACCGTGTCGAGCCCGGCCGATGGCGCGACCGTGACCAACCCGGTCGCCTTCACCGCCTCGGCCGCCGATGACGTCGACGAGATCGTGTGGCGCGCCGATGGCGTCGAGCTGGGTCGCTCCTTGCCGAGCCGCGTGCTGCGCCACGAGTTCCCCGAGAGCGGCGTCAGCTACGAGGTTGAAGCGGTCGCGATGGCCGACGGCGAGGTGGTCGCCCGTGACGCGCTCACCATCACTGTCACCGAGGGCTCCGACGCGCCGATCACCAGCGTGAACGACCTCGTGCTCGCCAACCTCGCCGGCTACCCGCTCGACGGCAGCTACGCCTATTGGTGGCCCGACGACGTCGACTGGGGCGGCAACCCCAACGACATCTACTACCTGGGCCGCATGTTCTCGCCAGGCGACCCAGAGCGGCGCTCCTACTGCGTCGGCATGACCTTCGAGGTCTTCATGGCCGTTCAAGAGCAGCTCAACGAGGCCTACGCCGGCGACGGGTCGATCAACGGCGTGCCCTTTGACGAGCTCTACGATCTGCGCACCGACTGGTTCGTCCGCGAGCTCTACGGCCGCGGCATCGTCGACGCGATGGAGAACTACGGCATCGGCGACGCGATCACCGACTTCGACGATGTGCAGCCGGGCGACATCATCCAGTTCTGGCGCCACTCGGGCAGCGGCCACAACGCCATCTTCATCGACTGGCTGTACGATGACGGCGAGATCGTCGGCTTCGAGTACTGGTCCACGCAAGGGAGCACCGACGGCGTCGGCTACAACGACGAGCGCTTCGGCAGCACCGGCTCCTCTGTAGACCCGAGCTTCTTCTTCGCCGGCCGGCTCCGCATGCCTGAGGACTGGGCGCCCTGGCGTTGAGGGCGGTCCCGGCGGCCTGCTTGGGTGCACCCGCGCGCGGCCGACAATACGCTCCCGCTCCCCCTGTTCGCCGCGCTGCGCGCCGCCTGAGGCCACCATGTCCCGCCTCCTCCCCCTCGGTCGCCTGCTGCGCGCCGGCCTAGTCGCCACGCTGTTCGCGGCCACCGCCACGCTCGCCGGCTGCGGCGCCTGCTCCGATGAACAAGGCCCCGCCGCGCCCTCGGGCGCCGAGGCCCCGGCCGCACCCAAGTCGGCGCCTGCTGAGGCCAAGGGCCCTGAGCGCGAGGCCAAGGCGCGGTCGACCGGCGTGGTGACCCCAGAAGAGCTTCGGCCGCTGCGCCCAGAGGTCGAGGCCGCCAAGCTGCTCATCCTCGCCGAACCGGTCGATCCGGCTGCGCTGGCCAAGGCGCGCACTGAGCTCGACGCCGCCATCGGCGCCAAGCCCGACGACGCAGACGCCCACTACTGGCGCGGGCGGGCCGACGCCCGCGAGGGCAAGTGGGTTGAGGCCCTGCCCCACTTTGACGTCGCCCGCGCCAAAGACGCGGGCTTCCTCGACGCGAAGCGCTGGGCGGCAGCGGGCTTGGTCTCCGCCCGCCGCTGCGACGCGGCGATCCCGCTGCTCGACGAGCTCGTCGGGGCGGTGATCGACGACGCCAACTCCTGGTACAACCGGGGCGCCTGCCGCTTCCAGCAGCAGCAGCTCCCCCAAGCCCTTGCCGACATCGAGAAGGCCTGCGCCCTCGGCCACGACCTCGCCTGCGACATGGCCAGCCGGGTCCAGCGCCGGGTCGACGCCGCCGAGACCTCCGGGGTGCCCCGCCACGGCGCGACGCTCCCCTTCACCGCGCCCGACGGCACCCCTGGCCGCCCGGCCGGAGCGGCGGGCGGCGGCGAGAAGATGGCGAAGGCCGGCAAGGGCGGAAAGATGGGCAAGCTCGGGAAGGCAGGCAAGGCGGGCAAAGCCGGAAAGGTGGGCAAGCTCGGAAAGGTGGGCAAGACGGGCAAGCTCGGGAAGATGGGCAAGGGCGGCAAAGCCAAGGCGAAGGCTGACGGCGCGCAAGGCGCAGACGAGTAGGAGCAGCCGATGACCGTTGACCCCGCCAGCGCCAGCCTCCGCGAGGTGAAAGACCGTCTGCGCGGTCTTTTGCGCGATGAGCTCGTCCTTGCCCCGGCCGACGCCGAGGCGCGGGCCCAGCTCGAGCGCGCGCGGGGCCCCGACGGTCGTGTGGACCTGCGCAGCCTTGACCTGCGCGTCTTGCCGTGGGCGCTCGAAGGCCTCGGCAAAGAGCAGGTGCGCGCCCTGGCCGTCTTTAAGCACCTGTGGCAGCGGGGGGTGAGCGACCTGAGCGAGGTCCAGACGGTCTCGCGGTCGACCATGAACGCGCTGGCCGCCCGCTCCCGGCTCGGCGCCCTCGCCCCGGCCGGGCGGATCGACAGCGACGACGGCACCACCAAGTTCCTCTGGCAGCTCCACGACGGCCATCACATCGAGAGCGTGCTGATCCCCGACGAGGACCGCCCTGGTTCCAACCCGAACCGCTACACGCTCTGCGTGAGCACCCAGGTGGGCTGCGCGATGGCCTGCAGCTTCTGCCTGACCGGCGACCTGGGCCTCAAGCGCAACCTGAGCGCCGCAGAGATCGCCCTTCAGCCGCTGCTCGTGCAGCAGCAGATGCCCGGCGGGCGCCGCCTCACGAACATCGTGATGATGGGCATGGGCGAGCCGCTCCACAACTTCGACAACGTCGTCACCGCGCTGCGCATCATGCTCGACGAGGATGGCCTGAACTTCTCGCACCGCCGGGTGACCGTCAGCACCGTCGGTCTCGTGCCGCGCCTGCGCCAGCTGGTCGACACACTCCCGGTGAACATCGCCGTGAGCCTCAACGCCACCACCGAAGAGCAGCGCCGGCTGGTGATGCCGATCACGCGCCGCTACTCGATGACTGAGCTGATGGACTGCTGCCGCACGCTGCCCATCCAGAGCACCAAGCGCATCACCTTCGAGTACGTGATGATGGCTGGCTTCAACGACAGCATGGACGACGCCGCCCGCCTCGCGGCCTTGATGACCGATGTCCCGGCCAAGATCAACCTGATCCCGTACAATGAGAACCCCGACCGGGACATCCGCCGGCCCTCGCCCGAGACCGTGCGGAGCTTCCAGGCCTACCTCGCGGAGCGGGGCTTCAATGTCACGGTCCGCGCCACCCGGGGCGTCGACGTCAGCGCCGCCTGCGGGCAGCTCGGCAAGGCCGCCCAGCGCATGGTCGAGCGCCTCCCGCCGCTCGAAACGGAGCCCTCGTGAGCCCAGCCCAGCCCCCCCTCCGCGTCGGCATCATCGGCGGCAGCGGCCTCTACGCGATGAGCGGCCTCCAGCAGGTGCGCGAGGTCGAGGTCGAGACGCCCTTCGGCGCCCCGAGCGCCCCGCTGGTGCTTGGTCGCCTACCCGAGCACGACGACGTCGAGCTGGTCTTCCTCGCGCGGCACGGCCGGGGCCACACGCTCAACCCCTCCGAGGTGCCCTACCGGGCCAACATCTTCGCCCTCAAGTCGCTCGGCTGCTCCTGGGTCATCTCGGTGAGCGCCGTTGGCTCGCTGCGCGAGGAGGTGCACCCCGGCCACGTCGTCCTCATTGACCAGTTCATTGATCGCACCAAGGGCCGCGCCTCGACCTTCTTTGACCAAGGCATCGTCGCCCACGTCAGCTTCGCAGATCCGGTCTGCGAGACCTTACGCGGGATGTTGTTGGCGGCTGCGCGCGAGGTCGGCGCCGAGGCCCACGACGGCGGCACCTACGTGTGCATGGAGGGGCCCGCCTTCTCCACCCGCGCCGAGAGCCACCTCTACCGGTCGTGGGGGGCGCGGGTCATCGGCATGACCAACCTTCCCGAAGCAAAGCTGGCCCGCGAAGCCGAGCTCTCCTATGCGACCCTCGCGATGGCGACCGACTTTGACTGTTGGCACACCGGGCATGACGCGGTGACCGTCGATCAGGTCATCGCCGTGCTGCACGCCAATGTGCAGCTCGCCCAGCGGATTTTGCGGGCGGCCGTGCCCCGGATCGCCGCCCACCCGGGCCCTGCGCCCATGCACGCCGCGCTCGCCACGGCGATCATCACCGACCGCAGCCGGGTCCCCGCCCACCGGGTGGACGCGCTGCGCCCGATCATCGGCAAGTACTTCACCTGAGCCGCCGGAGGGCACATGACCGCCCGCACCCTCACCTTGCTGCTCGCCGCGCTCACCGCCGGCTGCGTCAACAGCGCTCGACAGCAAAAAGCCGCCACGCACACCGCGCTCGGGGTCGCATACCTGCGCGAGCGGAACGTCCCGAGCGCGATTGGCGAGCTGCAGACCGCGGTCAAGGCCGATCCCCGCAACTGGTCGGCCCAAAACAAGCTCGGTTTGGCCTACCTCGCCGCGGGTGCCACCGAGAAGTCGGTCGCCTGCCTCGAGAAGGCGGCCAAGCTGAACCCCAAGAGCGCCGAGGTCCAAAACAACTACGGCTTGGTCCTGATGCGGGTCGGTCGCACCGAAGAAGCGGTCACCGCCTTCGAGACGGCGATCGACGACCTGACCTACCGCCGGCCGAGCCTGCCGCTCTCCAACCTCGGGCACGCGCTCTATGTCCTCGGTCGGCACGAAGAGGCCGTCCAGGTGCTCGATCAGGCGGTTTCGCGCGCGCCCAACCTATGCGAAGCCCGCTTCAACCGTGGTTTGGCCTGGGGGGCGATGGGCAAAGCGGACCGCGCCCTCGAGGACATGGAGGCGGTCATCGCCCTCTGCGGCGAGTCCGCCACCGGCGCTTACCTCGAAGCGGGCCGTCTTTTGCTTGAGCGCGGGGATCGCAACGGCGCGTGCACCTACTTGTTGACCGCGGTCGAAGGCGCCGCGGGCACCGCGCTGGCTGAGGCCGCCCGCGACCTTCGGGAGCGGGAGTGTAAGTGAGCCGTCTGGCCAAGGCCCGCAAGGCCAAAAAGCTCCGCCTTGAGGAGGCGGCGCAGATGACCGGCATCTCCCAACGCTACCTTGAAGCGTTGGAACAGGGCCAGCTTGACCGCATCCCGCCTCCGTACCGTCGACCCTACCTCGAACAATACCAAAAGTTTCTTGAGCCGAGCCGCGGCCGCCGCGGCGAAGACAGCCTGCTCGACGCGCTCGGCGAGCTCGACGGCCCCCAAGCCGACCCCGTCCGCACCGAGACCGTCACCGACCCGCTCGAGACCGCCACGGGCGGGACGACGGGCACGATGCGCCTCCGCGGCGACGAGATCCCGGTCCTGCGCCTGCTGGCCGGCAGCTTCATGCTCACCTTATTGGGCCTGCTGGGGTTCAAAGTCGTGCAGGTGCTGACCAACAGCTCCAACCCGGTCGAAGAGGAGGCCCCGGCCGTCGCCGCGGCGCCACCCGAACCGGCCCCGGCCCCGGAGGGCGCCATCGCGCCGGTCGAGGTGGAGCCCGCACCCTCCGAGGCGGGCGGTCCCGCCCCAGAAGGCGCGCCGCCCCTCCCCGCAGAGGTGCACAACCTCACCATCCGGACCATTCACCCGGTGCGCGTCGAGGCGAAGGTCGGTGAATCCACGGTCCACTCCGGCTTTGTGGGCGGCGGCCAAGTCATCACGGTGGGCGGCGAAGGCGACATTGTCGTCGACATCGGCGACCTCAGCCGGGTGCACATCGAGTACAACGGCGGCCGGGTCGAGCCGCTCCACAACCTCTCCAGCGCCCGGCGCTTGGTGTTTGTCCGCGCCAGCCCTTAGCCGGCAGGGAGGCCCCGATGACCGAGGCCCGGGTCGAGATCTTGCGCCGGCTGGCCCGTCGCGGCGCCACCCCTCAGCTCCAGCGCGCGCTCAAGAAGAGCCGCCCCGTCGACATCGCCGCCGCGGTGGGTCACCTCGCGCCGGCCGAGCAGCGGCTGCTTTTCCAGCAGCTGCCGACCAACGAAGAGACCGCTGAGGTGGTGTTTCGCCTCAACAACGACGATCTGCACGCCATTGTCAAAGCGCTACCCTTCGAGCGGCTGGTCAAGCTGCTCGACTTGATGGAGGCCGACGACGAAGCCGACGTCATCGACCGCCTGCCCGAGGACATGCGCGAAAAGGTCCTCGCCGCCATCCAGAAGGAAGACAAGCAGCTGGTCGAGGAGATCCTCGCTTGGCCCGAGGACAGCGCCGGCGGCATCATGCAGCCGATCGCCTTCCGGCTGCGCGAGGACCAGACCTGCCGCGACGCGATCGCCGCGCTGCACGAGCAACAGGAGCACCTCGAGACGATCTTCTACGTCTATGTCGAGAACGAAGGTGAGCAGCTGGTCGGGGTGACCAGCCTGCGGGCGCTCCTGACCCACCCGCCCTCCACCGTGCTGCGCGACATCATGACGCTCGACGTGATCAGCGTCTCGCCGCTCGATGACCAAGAGGACGTCGCGCGCATCGCCAGCCGCTACGACCTGTTGGCCGTGCCGGTCGTCGATGAGAACCGTCACCTGCTCGGGATTGTCACCATCGATGACGTCGTCGACGTCATCAAAGAAGAGGCCCTCGAGGACATGATGCTGATGGCCGGCGTGGGGGACGCGCCGGCCGCGAGCTCGGGCAGCGTCATCTCTGCTGCCCGCCAGCGCATCCTCTGGCTCGGCGTCACCCTGCTCGGCGGCATCGGGATCAGCGAGGTGGTGGGTCTTTTCCACGGCGCGCTGGAGCAGCAGGCCGTGCTCACCGGGTTCATCCCCGTCATGTTGGGCACCGGCGGGAACGTCGGCACCCAAGCCGCGACGGTCGCCGTGCGCAACCTTGCGTTGGGAAATGACGCCGACATGGGCCTGTTGGCGATGGTTTTTCGTGAGGCGCGCATCGGCATGTTGCTCGGCCTCGCCTTCGCCCTGACCCTTGGCGGCTACGCGCTGCTCCGGTGGTCCGACAACCCGTTGATCGGCCTGTCGATTGCCGTCGCTTTGTTCATGATCGTCGTGGTCGCCGCCGCCGTGGGCACCCTGGTGCCCCTGACCCTGAACCGCCTCGGTGTCGACCCGGCGGTCGCGACCGGGCCCTTCGTCACGAGCTCGATCGACTTCGTGGCGGCGATGGTCTACTTCACGACCACCACGCTGATCTTGGGTCTGCGTTGACCAGCCACCCGCGCGGCCCGGTCGGCGGCCTGCGCTGCCTCGTGCTCTCCCGCCAGGACCACGGCGAGGCCGACCGCATCGTGCGCTTGCTCAGCGCAGAGCGGGGTCGGAGCACTGCCATCGCCCGGAGCGCGCGGCGCGCCGGCGCCCGCTTCGGCGCAGCCCTTGAGCCGCTGAGCCTGGTCGAGCTCGGCTTGCGGGCGCGCGCCCACAGCATGGACGTGCTGGAGCATGTGGAGCTGGTGGAGCCGCACCTCCGGCTGCGGGATGACCTCGACCGCCTCACCCAGGCCGCCCACGCCGCCGAGGTCTGCGGTGGCTTGGCCCGCGAAGAGCACCCGGAGCCGCGCCTCTTTGGGCTGTGCCAGACCGCCCTGCTTGTGTTGGACGCCGCCACCGCCGCGCCCGGCTTGGCCTTCCGCTTGGGGCTCGAGGCCAAAGCGCTGACCTTCGCGGGCTTGCTCGCCCCCCTGGACCGCTGCGCGATCTGCGGGCGCCCCGCCCAAGCCGAAGACGAAGCGCCTTGGCTGCTGACCGCGGCAGAGGGGGCTGCGCTCCACGCGGCTTGCGGCTCATCGGGAACAACGTGCAGTGCGTCATTCCTCATCGAGCTCGAAGCAGCCCGTCGCCGCCCGCTGCAGGACAGCCTCGACCTCGACCTGCCCGCAGGCCCCCGTTGGGCGCTCGCCGAGCGCGTCGAGGCGCAGCTCAACCGACCCCTGCGGGCCCGCGCGCTGCTCGGTGATGCCCCCTGCCCTGTTCAGGTATAGATGGGCCCTTGGTCACCGAATGTCCTGAAGAAGAGCTGAACAGGTGGACAGGCCTCGCCCGACCGGCTATACCTGCGCCGGAGGAGCCGCCGCCCATGCCCCCAGCACCCCACGCCGCCCCCCGACGCCGCCGCGCCGCACCGGCCGCCGCCCTCGCGCTGGCCTGCGGGGCCGGCGTGGGCTGCGCGGCGGGCGATACCCCCGTGCTCTGGTCGGGTCGGCTCGTCGACGATCCCCTCTGGGTGGGTGGGATCGAGTCGCTCGAAGGCGGGTCGCTCTGGGCACGCGACCCGAGCGGCGCGCAGCTCGCCGAGGCCGCGCCCGTCGAAGGTTGGGCCGGGGGGCTGGCCCTCCAGCTCGACCCCGGGTCGGCGCTCGAATTGGTCGTTGAAGCCTCCGGCTACACGACCACCGTCTGGCCGACCATGGCTCCCGAGGGCGACGCCTTCTGGCTCGACGGCGCCCTCTACCCCCGGGCAGCCGAGGTCCTGGCCGGGCTCGCGGCCGACCACCTGCCCGGTGCTCCCCTGCCGAGCGCGGGGGCGACCGCCGGGCTCTGGATCGAGCCCGACCCCACCAGCGCCTGGGGCGAGGGGCTCGTCGAGGTCGACATCGCGGGCGCCGCCCGGGTCGACCTGCGCCTGAGCCCCACGGGGCGGTGGATTGTGGCGGCAGATGGTGTGCCCGACGTCATCCTCATCTTGAACTTGCCACCCGGCCCCGTCGAGGTCCGGCCGCTGCCCGCCTCGGGCGCGACGGCGGCGATCTCGCTCCACCTCGAGGCCGGTGAGCTCGGCATGCTCCCGCGCCTGACGCCCTAAGGTGCCCTGATGCTGCTCCTCCTCGCACTCGCCTGCGCGCCCAAGACCAACGAGAACATCGTCGTCACAGGCACCTTGCTCGACCAAGATGACGAGAACGGCGCGCCGGTCTCCGGCGCGAGTGTGCGGTCGATCAACCTCTACACCGAGGTGGTCGACGGCGCGCAGACCGATGGGCAAGGGGCCTTCTCCCTGCAGGCGCCGGCCATCGACACCTTTTTCATCTCGTCGGCCGCAGAGGGCCATGTCCCGACCAGCGTGGTGGTGCAGGCCGGCACCGACGACGTCGCGGCGCCCGACGGCAGCGTCTGGATCCGCCGGTCCGAAGACCACGCCGCGGTGATCGCGCCCTTCGCCGCCTGCCCTGGCGCCGATCAGCCTGGTGGGGTCATTGAAGGCGAGGTGCGGGTATATTTGGGCGAGACGGTCGAGAGCGGCGACACACACCCGCTCGTGACCACCGCACGGGCCTACGCCGAGGGCGCCGACGGCGCGCTCCGCGCCGCCTGCACGCTCAACGACGAGGGCATCTACGACGGCGCGTCCGACGAGACAGGGCAGACGGGCCGCTTCGCCATCTTCGGCCTCGCCGAGGGCATCGCCGCGCTGCAGATCAGCTACATGATCGAAGACACGCTGCAAGTCGACCAGGTGCACAGCGTGTACGTGCGCGCCGACGGCGTCGCCCCGATGTACCCCGCCTGGGTGCCGCTGCCCTGACCGCGGTCGCGCCGCCCGCGGCGGCCTCCCGTGCTAGGCGGCGCAGCGCCCGCCCCTGTGGATCCACGCATGGCCATCGCCTTCGCCAGTTTCGACGAGCCTCACGCTTGGCTGCTCCGCGGCCTGGTCGAGTACGGCTGGGCGGATTGGTCCCGGCTGCGCGGGCAGCACCCGACCGGCGCCTTTGGCGGTATCGACCTTGGCCCGTGGACCGAGGGTGACGGCAGGGACGGCATCCCCCTCCTCATCCCCGCCCAGGCGCAGGGCCGCCGCTGCGTCGACGACGGCACCTACAGCTTCACAGTGCAAGTGCAGCGCCGCCAGGGCGGCCTCGCGGTCGTTGTCCGCTGCCCCGAGGCCAACTTCTTCCAAGAGTTCCCCTACGACCCATACAATCCGCTGTGGGCGGCTGGCTACGTGCACCAAGCATTGCTCACCTCTGTGCCGCAGTACGTGGGCGGGCGGCTCGCCGGCGGCGAGCTGGGCTGGGCAGAGCGT
>JAEUKK010000114.1 GCA_016792625.1 Deltaproteobacteria bacterium
TCTTCGAGCCATCGAGGGGCGGCGGACCGGGCGGGGGGCTCACCCCGCGTGGCCCCCCGCCCGGGCCGACGACCCGGAGGAGAACCGCGACGCCACGCGCGCTCTCGGCTGGCGCTTGCCGGGGTGGCCTGGGCGTGTGACCTTCGGGCGCCCGCCAGAGTTTCCGGATTCTGGCCGCCAGAGTTTCCGGACGCCACATCAATGCGCCTAACGTCAGCGTTCAGCTGCGGCCGAAGGCCGTCAGCTGCAACGCACTGTTAGGCCTCGGCCACGCCGCTTGAACCTGTTGATCGCCCTAGCAAGCCGCAAGCCCGTAGGCGGACCACCCGCCGCGCGAGGCGCATGACCTAGGGGCGTTCGTGCGGGTTGTGAACCGGGCCGGTCCGAAGTGCCTCAAGGCCATCGGCTACGGTGCGGACGGGCCGCCAACCAAGCTCCGCCCGAGCTCGACCTGTGCGCACAGTGATGCTGGCCGACATCATCGAGATCTCGAAGGGCACCAGGGGCGGCGGAGTGACCCGCCCGATTGTGCGCCACGCGATGTCGAGCACAGCCGCGACGGTTCGGGCGACCCAGCCCGGGACCGACCGATCTGGCAAGGATAGCCCCCGCGCCGCCGCGATGGCGCTAAGGAACTGTCGCAAAGATCGCTCCCCGTCATCCGCGATGAAGTAGGTCCGGCCACCAGTGTCTGCAGCCAGCGCGGCGCCGACCGCTGAGCAAAGGTTGTCGACATGGCACGTCGAGGTTCGGTGGCGGCCACCATCGAGCCAGATCCAAGTTCCATCCTTCCCCATACGCTCAACGGCTGCGCCCACCGACGCGTCGCGCGGCCCCCACACGAGGCGTGGGCGGAGCACAACGGTGCGCATCCCAGCTACATCGTCAGCGGCGAGCACGAGCTTCTCGGCCTCGGCCTTGCTGCGACTATACGCGAACCGTTGGCGCTTCGGGTGCGGGTAAGACTCGTCGACGTCAACGAGATCCTGGCCGGCGAAGAGCGCAGCTTCCGTGCCAATATGGACAAAGCGACCCACGCCTGCCGCGCGAGCAGCGGCTACGAGCTGCCTGGTGCCCTCAATGTTGATTTGGGCAAAGTCCTCCCAAGGCCCCCATGACGCGACATGGGCCGCAGCGTGAACGACAGCGTCGCAGTCCCGAATGGCGTCGGGCTTGATTTCACCGAGCGCGCCGATGACGGGCGTGGCACCAAAGGCAGCAACCCGCGAGGCGCTTGACGGCGAGCGGGCCAGCGCGTGGACCTCGTGCCCATCCGACCGAAGCGCCTCGATGACATGACCGCCCACGAACCCAGACCCACCGGTGACGAACACTCGCATCATGCCCTCCAACGCTCCCAAGGTACCGCGAGCCCTCTCGACCAGCCAGCCGCGCCCAAACCTCGGGCCTGCGAAGGCACCGGTCCGCCGACTACAACGTGCTGCATGCCAACCTCGGCGGCACCCTGCGAACCGCAGCCGGGATGACCCAAAGGCGTCGTCGGCTATCCAGACCCGAGGCAAGCCGCAGCCGAGATCAAGATCCTATGACTCTGGCCCGCAGAAACGGAGGTGAATTCGCGTGTTCGGCTTCGAGAACCACGCTCACTCACGAAATCGGAGCAGGACGGCGCCAATGACTTATGGCGCCACGCCACGGTAGGTGCCGGCGCGCAGCGAGTA
Organism: Deltaproteobacteria bacterium; assembly: GCA_016792625.1. Classification (GTDB taxonomy): domain Bacteria; phylum Myxococcota_A; class UBA796; order UBA796; family UBA2385; genus JAEUKK01. The sequence continues at coordinate 1,683 of JAEUKK010000114.1, forward strand.
TCAAACGTTGTTTTGGTCCGTTGCGGGCGCCGACACCCTGCTAAAGTAGGCGTCGCGGCTTAGGCGAAAGCAAAGGCTGGGGAAGCCGCCGGCCGATACCTCGCCTTCTATCTTCGCACCCAGTTTGAGGACTGCCCTTTGCGACCGGATGTTGTGCTGCCCGACCTTGAAGACAACAGACTGGACAGCACCAAACGCGTGCCGCAGCATCAACGCTTTGACCGCGGCGTTGTACTTTCCGCCCCAATACGCCCGAGCGAGAAACGTCCACCCAATCTCAACCACGCTGGCAGCTGGCGAATAACCGGCATAACGTGAGGTACCAATCACTCTCTGAGTCGCCTGGTCCATGACTACGAGCGCTCCACGGGACTCGACCGCAGCCGCAAAGAAGTCACGAAAGACCGGTTCTGTGTACCGCGTTTTGGCGGGATGTTGCTCCCATATGAGTGGGTCGGAAGCGGCCGCAAACAGGTTATCAAAGTCGCTCAACAGCATTGGCCGAAGAACAACAAGATCGTCGTGTAGGGTTGGTTGAAGTTCAAGTTCCATTGGTCCTCCCAGGACGAGCTCCGAACCGTTGGCGGACTCTGCACCACGCCACCTATCGTCGCGCCCTGGCACACCCCACCCGGAGAGCACAACCCTCCGCTCGTGGGCCTAACGTCCAGCGTTCAGCTGCGGCCGAAGGCCGTCAGCTGCAACGCACTGTTAGGCGCCCGCCACCCAGCTTGAAGCTGTTGATCGCCCTGGCAGGCCGCGAGCCCCTCCGCGGACCACCCGCCGCGCACGTCGCTCGACCACCCCGAGGCTACCATAAGCACGCAGGCCGGGGACAACCGCGACCACCGTCAGCTCGGGAGCCGCGCCCGAG
>JAEUKK010000183.1 GCA_016792625.1 Deltaproteobacteria bacterium
TCGCGTCGAGGAGGGCGGCCACCACATCACCCACAGCCTCGCCGCCGCGGTGGGGATCGAGCAGATCGCGCTGCCGCCCGCTGAAGGGCTGGGGGTCGGGCAGCTCGACCTGCAGGCGCTCGGCGGGCGCGCGCAGGCTCAACCGATCCATCCGCTGGCGGAGCAGCCGCAGCATGTGGGAAGGGTCGCGGCTCGGCCGGCCCAGCCGCAGCCGCAGCTGCTGCTGGAGCCCGCCGCTCAGCCCGAAGTCGACCACCAGCTCAGAGGCGGCCTGGCCCTCGGCGGCCAGCAGCGAGGCGGCCTCGCGCAGCAGGCCGTTGAGGACAAAGAGCAGCGCGTCAACCTCGACCACCGGGTCGGGCAGGTCGCGCGAGACCACGAGGGGGCCCGCCGCGCCCCAGGCCTGCAGCGCCCCGCGCGGGCCCGCGCCCCGGGCGAGCGCGTGGGCGGCCACCCCCGCCGGGCCGAGGCGCCCGGCGATGGCCCCCCCGGGCAGCGCCGCGAAGTCGCCCACGGTCTGCAGGCCCAGCGCCTGCAGCAGCGAGAGCTCGGCCTCGGGCAGGCCCAGCGCCTCGAGGGGCAGCGGGGCCAGCGCGGCGGGGGCCTCGCCGGGGGGCACCAGCAGGTCACCCGCGGCCCAGGTCGCGCAGGTCAACGCGGTGGTGGGGTCATCGGCCACCGCGAGCTGGCAGCGGTGCCCGAGGCCCTCAAGCTGGCGCCGCAGCCGGGCCATCAGCTCGAGCTCGGCCAGCCGGGGGTCGAGCAGCCGGGCCGCGCCCGCGCCGGCGCGGCTGATCTCGGCGACCACCGCGTCGGGCGGGAGCGCGCCCACCGTCGGGCTGAGGCGCACGAGCTGCTCGGTCAGCGCCTCGAGGTCGAGCTGCTCACCGGGGGCGTCGAGGCGCTCGACCTGCAGGGCGGGCAGCAGCGCCCTGGCCTCGGCGACGGTCATGCCGGGGCGCACCCCGACCCGCGAGGCGGGCGGGCTGGCCGCGCAGACCCGCAGCGCGCTGCGATCATCATCAGCGAGCACCACGGCATCTTCCGCGGACCAGCCGCAGCGCTCAAGGCGAAAACCAGGGAGGTGGGCGACGAGGTAGCGGAACATGCTCCCTGGTAACTGTACGGGCGGGTGGGTGCAAGCATGTACAGGTTAATCGCAGGGGCCCGGCGCCTCGTCGAGCGCGCCCTGGGCGCACCACCAGCTCTCTGGCTGCGAGTGCGCCCCGGCGTAGGGGTCGAGGACGAGCTCATCAACGTCCTGCAGCTCAAAGTGCAGGTGGGGCATCGAGGAGTAGCCGCTGCTGCCGACCAAGCCCAGGGGGCGCAGCGCCTCGACCTCGTCGCCGACGCGCACCTGGACGCTGCCTTGGGCGAGGTGCCAATACAACGTGCGGTAGCGGGCGCCGTCTTCGCCCACGTGCTCGAGGATGACGTGGTTGGCGATGATCGGGTGGCCGTCGCAGTCCACGTCCCCGGTCTCGGCCGAGGCCCGGCAGCGGTCATAGTGGCCGTCCTCTGCGGACACCACCTGTCCGGCGGCGGCGGCGACCACCGGCTGGCTGCCCGCGTCCATCGCCGAGAAGCCCCCCACCAAGATGTAGTCGGTGCCGTCATGTTCGTCGTAGCAGTAGGGGAAGGCCCGCCCGGCGTGGTCGAGGCAGCGGGTGCGGCCGAGCGGCGTGTCCTCCTGGACCTCGGGGTCGTGGTCGACGTAGAGCGTGCTCCCGAAGGCGGCGGGGTCCAGCAGGGGCCAGGCCAGGGCCACCGGGCCACGCGGCGGGAGCACCTCGGCGGCGCTGTCCTCCGCGGTGTCTGCCGGCGGCGCCGCGGAGTCTTCGGCGGCTTCTGCAGGCGCCTTGGCGGCGGTCGGCGCGGCGGCGCAGCCGAGCGCACAAGAGGTCATCCAGCAGTGGGCGAGCCGGCGGGGGCCGACCCAGGGGGAGCAGCGGCTCATGCGGTGTCCTTATGGGCGCGCAGGGCGGCGAAGACCTCGACCGGCGGGCGACCCGCGCAGCCGACCGCCGCAGCCACGGCGGGCTCGGCGGCCCGCAAAAAGAGGTTGTGGCGAAGCTCGGCCCCGACCGTGGTTGGCAGGGTGGGGCGGCCGGCGGCCCGGGCGGCCTGCACCTCGACCTCGGCCGCGGCGAGGGCCGGGTCGTCGGGCATGAGCCCGCGCGCCCAGCGGAGGTTCGCCGCGCTGTACTCGTGGGCGCAGGCGAGGCGGGTGGCCGGGGGTAGGGCCGCGAGGCGCTGCTGGCTGGCCCATTGGGTCCGGGCCTCACCTTCAAAACGGCGCCCGCAGCCGGCGAAAAACAGGGTGTCGCCGCAGAAGCAGAGCGCCAGCTCGGCCGAGACCGCGGCGATGTGCCCCGCCGTGTGGCCGGGGATCTCCCAGATTTGAAAGGGGTGGGCCCCCAGCAAGACCTCGTCACCCTCGCGGAGCTGGCGGTCGAGGCCGGGGATGCGGTGGGCGTCTGCTGCGGCGCCCCACAGCGCGCAGCCGGTCGCCGCGCGCAGCCCGGCGTTCGCCCCGATGTGATCACCGTGGTGGTGGGTGTTCAGCACGGCGACCAAACGATGGCCGCTCAACTCAAGCTGCGCGAGCACCGGGCCCGGCGCGGGGCTGTCGACCAAGAGCGCCGCCCGGGTCTCGTCATCGAGCAGCAGCAGCGCATAATTGTCGGCGCCGACCGGCAGCAGCTCGAGGCAGAGCGTGGAGGTCAGCTGCAGCCGGGCGCCCCCAGCTGGGGCCGACCTCACCCCTCGCCCGCGCAGGGCGGGTTGCTGATCAGCAGCTCGTTGTTCGTCTCGTCGCACTCGGGCTGCACGCTGAGGCCCCAGTCGTCATCGACGACCACCACGACATCTTGGCCGTTGTAGCCCGTCCAATCCACCTCGAGGCGGATGAGCGCCGAGGTCTGACCCGGCGTGATGAAGCCATCGACCAGCGTGCTCGTGCGAAAGGTGCGGTAGCCGGCCACATCTTGGGCGTAGACCGAGACGGGCAGCCCCGTGCGCAGCGCCCCCATACCGCCGTTGCCCACCCGCACATAGACGACCAGCACGTTGTCTTCGCACTCGTCGAGGCAGACGTCGGCCAAGCCCACCGCGTCGGCGGCCTCACCCGAGGTGCTGGGCAGCAGGCTGCCGCTGCGAAAGGTGTTGTAGGCCGGCCAGTTCGGCAGGGCCGGCGCGGGGACCGAGAGGTCGTCGTTGATGTTGGTGATGCTGTAGGCGTGTTGGTTCCAGAGCATGCGGCCGGGCATCCAGCTGCCGTCGTCCGAGCCGAGCACCCATAGGCCGGTCTTGTTCTCGGACGCGTGCCCCCCGCCGTTGGGGATGATGATCTCGGCCTCGCCGTCGCCGTCGACGTCAGCCACGGTCGGCAGCTCGTGCAGGGTGCGGCTCGCATGGCGGTCAGAGCTGTAGCGGACCTCTCCCGTCGTGCCGTCGTAGATGGTCAGGCGCTGCTCGTCGGCGTAGACGACCTCGAGCTGCCCATCGCCTTCGAAGTCGTAGGCCGCTGAGCCGGTGACCGCGCTGCTGCCGTCGACCACCGTCGCGGCCCAGACCACCGTGCCATCGGCCTCGTAGACCGCGTAGGCGCTGCCCGTGGGGACGCCGATCTCGGGCGTGCCGTCCTGGTCAAAGTCGCCGATCGCCGGCATTCCGCCGTTGCCCTCACCGACCAGGGCAAAGGTGGTGCTCACCACGCAATTGTGGTCAAAGACCCGCGCGGTGGTGTCGCCCACGCTGACCACCTCGCCCATGCCGTCGAGGTTGAAGTCAGCGATGCTGACAAAGCCGTCCAGCGCGTCATCCCCGAAGTCGCAGCGCGTCGAGCCATCGTAGCTGTAGATGGTCCGGCCGGTCACGACCTCCATCAGGCCGTCGTTGTTGAGGTCCATCGGCACGGCATGCCAGCCGACCTCGGGGTGCCAGTCGTAGGCGCCGACCCCGCCCTCACCGACCGCGAGCACCTCGCCGTCTTCGCCGTTGATGAAGGTGTTGCCGACGATGACCTCGACCACCCCGTCGCCCTCGAGGTCGGCGATGGCCGGCGCGTGGCCACCGCAGCTCAGCTCGGCGGGAGAGACCCAGGCCACAGTGTTGTCGAGACGGAAGGCTGCTGCGTGGCAGATGGGGCCCTCATCCTCCCCCGAGATGGGTAGGCCGGGGGAGACAGGGGTGTCTTCCGGGGGCGTGTCTTCCCCGCCATCGGAGGGGGGCACCTCGCCGCTCCCCCCGAGGCCGCCCACGACAACCTCGACGATGGCGATGATCTCGGGCTGGCCATCGCCGTCGACGTCGGCCACCGCCGCGTTGCTGTACCGGTAGGGGTAGATCTGCTCTTCCACGTCGCCGACCGTGCGGTCGACCCGCTGGATGGCCCCGCCGGAGCCGGTGCCGTCGCCCGGGATCCAGCGGAGCACGCCGCGCTTGGTCTGGCGCTGGCCCTCGTCATCGGTCACCACGATGATGTCGGGCACGTCGGCGGCGTCGGCGACCCCGTCGCCGTTGTCGTCGGTGAGCTGGGCGACCAGCGGGGCCATGAGGATCTGGTTGTACTCGCCGAAGCTCGAGAAGGTGGGCAGCTCCCACTCTAAGGTCGCGTTCAGCCCGCCCTCGGCCACCTCTATGGCGCAGGCCTCGTTGACCACGACCTCGTCAGGTACGTCGATCTCGGCTTCACAGGGCGGAGTGGTCGAGGTGGTGCCGCTGCTCTCGGGCGGGCCCAGGTCGAGCGGGGTCGGGCCGCCGCCCGCCTCGGGATCGGGCTTGGCCGTGACGCCGTAGTCGGTCGAGCAGGCCGAGAGCACGAGCAGGGCGAGGGCGCGGCGGGTGGGGGGCTTCATCCGACCTCCGGCCGCAGGTTACCGCGCCGGGGCAGGCCTGGGGGCGCTGATCCGCGCGACCTGTGGCGCTCCGCTTGACCGCAGACGCTCCCGTGCCGATGGCCGGCGGGCTCCCCGCGCCTGAGGTCCCGCATGCAGCCCCTCCAGCAGCTCTTGTCCGCCGTCTTTGGCGCGCTGCGCGATCAGCTCGCCGCCGCGGGCCTGCCGACTCCCCCCTGGTTGGGGGCGGCCCTCGCGCTCAGCGTGGTGGTCCTGCTGTCGCCGCGCCTGCTGCGCAGCGTGCGCCTCAGCCAAGCCCGGGCGGCGCTCAGCCGGGCCAAGGTGGCCAGCGCCGCCACCCTGCAGGCCGAGGAGGACCGGGCCGTCGACCGCGTCTGGGATCACCCCGTTGGGCTCGAGATCATCGCGGTGGAGGCCGCAGCCATCGGTCGGCGGGCGCTGGCCGAGCGCTGCCTCGCGCGCCTCGAGGCGCTGGCTGCCCCGACCGCGGCCCGGGCGCGGGTCCGGCGGGTGCTCGCGCCGCCCTCTCGCGAGCCGCAGACGGCGATGGCCGCGGCCGTGCTGGTGGCGGGCCTGCTCGAGCGCGGCGAGGCCGAGGCGGCGCAGCGGCAGCTCGAGGCGGCGCTCCGCAGGTGGCCGAGTGATCCGGCGCTCTCGGCCCTCGCCACGCCGGTGGAGCCCGGTTGAGCCCCCGGCCCGAGGCCGAGGCGGCCTCGGCTTGGTTGCGCCGGCCGCTGCTCGCCGCGGCCCTGCTGAGCCTGCTGGTCTTCGGCCCGGCGGTGGGCGCAGGTTTTGTGTGGGACGATCTTTTTTTGGTCGAGGCTTTGCCGCGGCCGGGCCTGCCCGTGCCCTGGAGTGCCCTGCTGGGGGTCGATCTCGCGCAGGCGGGGCTCGCGTCAGGCGGTGAGGGCGCGGGCTACTTCCGGCCGCTGCTGCTGCTGGGCCTCTGGGCCGAGGCCACGCTCGGCGGCGCGGCGGCGCCCAACCTGGGGCACCTCCACAGCCTGCTGTGGCAGCTCCTCGCCTTGGCCGGCCTCGACGCCTGGGCCCGGCGCGAGGGCCTCGGCCCGGCGGCCCGGGCCCTCTCGCTCGTGATCTTCGGCCTGCACCCGCTGCAGGTCGAGCCGGTGGTCTGGATCAGCGCGCGCGCCGACCTGATGCTCAGCGCGGCGAGCCTGTGGGCGCTCGCCCGCGGGGCGCCGACCGGCCCGCGGTCTGCGGCCGTTCTCGCCGGCTTGGGGCTGCTCGCCGGGCTCGCCAAGGACCAGGGCGCCCTCCTCCCGCTCGCGTTGGTGGCGACGTCGGGGCCGCGGGCGGCGGGCGCGGCGGGCATCGGCGTGGGGCTGGCCTGGCTGCTGCGGGCCTGGGCGGGGGTCGGCGCGCCTCCTGCGGGCCTCGCCGACGCGGCGCAGGTGTTGCCGACCCTCCTCCAGATCAGCGCGCGGGACGTGCTCCTCCCGCTTGAGCTGCACCCGGGCGAGCACCTCGCCTGGAGCCCGCCGCCTCCCGCCCTCCCCCTGGTCGGCCTCCTCCTGGGCCTGCTGCTCGTCGTTCTCGCCGGAAAAGGGGCCGCGCTGCGCGGCCTTGGTGTCGCTACCCTCGCCTACCTGCCGGCCAGCCTCGCCGTCGGCGGGCTCGGCCTGGTCGGCCTGCGCTACCACCACCTGCCGCTGGCCGGGCTGGCCTTGGCGCTGGGAGCGGCCGTCGACCGGGGCCTCGGGCCGCGCCCGACCGCGGTGTTGGTGGCGGCCCTGGCCCTCCCCCTCGCCGCGCTCAGCGCGCGGGCGCTGCCGGGGTGGGCCTCTGACGCGCCATTTTGGGAGGCGGCTGTCGCCCGGCACCCCAATGCGTACACCTACGCCGGCCGGGCGCTGGACCGCCTCGACCGGGGGGAGCTCGACGCCGCGGCGCCCGACCTGCACGAGGCCACCCTTGGGCCGCGCCCCATGCGCCTCGCCTGCGAGGTCATCGCCGAGGTGCATCTGCAGCGCGGTGATCTGGTCGCTGCCGCTGCCGAGGGGCGGCGCGCGCTCGCCGCCGGCTGCCCGCCCACCGCGGGGCTGCTCGGGCCCACCGCCGCGGCCCTGGTCGGGGTCGGCGCGGTGGACGCCGCAGCGCAGCTGGCCCGGGCCATGCCGGAAGATCCGCGCTCCTTTGGTCTGCTGGTGCGGATCGCCGACGAGGCGCGCCGCGGCGCCTCTGACGCGCTGGCCGGGGCGCCCCCCGAGGCGCGGGCGGCGCTGGCCGGGCAAGCGGCGGCCCTGCTCGAAGCGGGCGGGGAGCAGGCGGCGGCAGAGCGCCTGCGCGCGGCGGCGTCTAGCCCCTAGATACTGTCAGGCACGTTGTTCAGGTTGAGGTGAGGCTTGACGCGCCGGCCGCGGCCCGGGCCCGCTGGTGCTGGCGCACGGCCGCCCAGGCCAGCCCGACGCAGGCCGCCACGACCACCGCCGCGGCCCAGAAGGGCGCCTCCATGCTCACTTCGGTGAAGAGCAGGCCGCCGAGCGCGGGGCCGAGCGCGCGGGCTAGCGCGCTCATCGACTGGTTGGTGCCGAGCACAAAACCTTGCTCGTGCTCATCGGCGCCGCGCGAGATGAGGCTCTGCAGGCTCGGGTTCGCGATGCCTTGGCCGATGGCGATGAGGATGAAGGTGGCCACCATGGGGCCGGCGGGCCGGGCCAGGGGCAGCAGCGCCAGCCCCAGGGCGAGCAGGCCGACGCCGATGGGGATGAGCGGGCCTTCGCCCACACGTTTGACGAGACGCCCGATGAGGCCGCCTTGGATGAGGATCATCACCAGCCCCGCCGCGCCGAACATCCGGCCGACCTCGCGCGCGCTCAGCTGCCAGCGGTGCTCGGCGAAGAGGGAGAAGGTGCTCTCCATCGCGCCAAAGGCGAGGGTCAAGCAGAAGGTCAGCACGACGCAGAGGCCCACGACGGGGTGGCGGGCCACCTCGAGGAAGCGGGCGGGGTTGAGGCTGCGCACGCGGGCCGGCGCCGCGCCGGGCTTGCGGGTCTCGGGCAACAAGGCCAGGGTCAGGGCGAAATTGACCGCGCTGAGCGCCGCCGCAGCCTGGATCGGCACCGCGAGGCCATAGGTGCTGAGCTCGCCGCCGAGCAGCGGGCCCAGGGTGAAGCCGACCCCGAAGGCGGCCCCGATGAGCCCCATGCCCATGGCCCGCTTCTCGGGGGGCGTGACGTCGGCCACGGCGGCTTGGGCGGTGGAGATGTTGGCGGTCGCGACCCCATGCAGCGTGCGGAAGAGGAAGAGCATCGGCACGCTGTCGGCCAGGGAGAAGCCGAACAGGCAGATCGCGGTGGCGCCGACGCTGAGCAGGAGGATCGGGCGCCGACCATAGCGGTCAGACAGCGCCCCCCAGACCGGGGCCATGACGAACTGCGCGAGGCTGTAGACGGCCATCAGCAGGGTGATCTGGAGCGGCGTGGCGCCGTGCTCGCCCGCGTAGAAGCTCAGCAGCGGGATGACGACGCCAAAGCCGATGAGGTCGAGGAAGACCGTCAGCAGCACAGGCAGGAGGGTTCGGAACACGGGCTCCCCTTCGACGACGGCGCAGCCGCCGGGTGCGCGGGCCTATCCGGCGGGCGGAGCGGTGCCTCAGCGCTGGACCAGCCCCAAGATCGCGGCGTGGGTCGGGCCGTTCGTGCCGACCACGCCGTCGACCAGGGGCTTGGCCGCGTTGAAGCGGTAGGGCTGGCCGTGCCGGTCGCTGCAGCGCCCGCCGGCGGCCTCGACCAGGGCCACGCCGCCGGCGATGTCCCACTCGGAGCGCGGCTGCGGGGTGAAGGTGGCCTCGGCCATGCCCGCGGCGACGAGGCCGAACTTGTAGGCCACCGAGCCCACGGGCACCGGCTGGACCCCGTCCGCCGCGTAGGCGTCGAACCAGCCCTTCTTCATCTCGGTGCGGGAGCAGACCACCCGCGCGCCGGGCAGGGCCGCGTGCGCGCTGGTGCGGATCGGTGCGCCGTTGAGCGTGGCGCGGTCACCGCCGACCCCGCCCTTGATGCCGACGAAGAGCTGCTCCTGGATGGGGTTGTAGAGCACCCCGAGGCGGGCCTCACCCTTCTCCACCAGGGCGACGCTCACCACAAACTCGGGGATGCCCAGGGTGAACTCTTTGGTGCCGTCGAGGGGATCGACGATCCAGACGAGGTCTTTGCCGAGGCGCTCGGGGCTGTCGGCGGTCTCCTCAGACAGCCAGCCCGCCTCGGGCAGGGCGGCCCGCAGCTGGGCCTCAAGCACATCATTTGCGGCCAGATCGGCGTCGGTGAGGGGGTTGTCCTCACCCTTGTCTTTGATCGTGTACGCGTCTTTGTAGAAGCCGCGGATGGCGGCGCCGGCGGCGACCGCGGCGGCGGTGGCCACCTCGAGCAGGGCTTCGGCGCGGTCGGGGGAGAGGGTGGTGGTGGACATGGGGCTCCGGCCGGCGGGGCGGCTCAGTTGGGCTCCACCCGATGGTGGAGGGCGAAGTCGGGGGACCCGTCGTCATCGACGTCCCCAAGGGTGATCCGCTGGCCGGTGCGCAGATACTGGCGGCTCAGCGCGTAGGTCTGATCGGCGTCGGCGGGGTCGAGGCTCGGGCGCAGGCTGACCCAGCGGGGCGCGCCGAAAAAGACGTACATTGCGCCGCTGTCGAAGGAGCGGTTGGTGTCGGGCTCGGGGTTGCGCCGCGGGGCACCGATGAGCAGATCATCGTACCCATCAACGTTCACGTCAACCATCGCCACGGCGCGGCCCAGCGCGTCGCCGGGGTCGGCCGCCCGGATGCGGGCCCGGGGCGCCGTCTCGCCGGCCCGCAGCGCGGCGCCGTCGTAGACCAGGGCGAGCCCGGCCGCCTCTCCCCCCGCGTCGCGGGCTGCGGGGCTGCCAGGCGCCCCCACGACGAGGTCCGCCGCGCCGTCTCCGTCGAGGTCGCCCGTGGCGACCGACCAACCCGCCCAGGCGTCGGTGCCCGGGCCGGGCAACACCAGCGCGCCGGTGCGGGCCAGCGGCCCCGCCGCGGGCAGGGCCCCGCCGTCGAGGATCCACACCTCGCCGCCGGCCTCGTGGTCGCCGTCGGCGAAGGGCACGCCGATCACCAGATCGGGCCGGGCGTCGCCGATCAGGTCGTGGGTGCAGGAGAGCGCGCTGCCGGCGCGGGCGCCCACGCCGCCGCCGGTCCAGCGGAGCGCGGCGCCCGACGCGTCGATCACGTTCGGGCCGGCGCGCAGCTCTTCGCTGGTCAACAAGCTGACCTCGCCCTCGAGCGCGCTGTCGCCGTTGGCCCAGGGGCTGGCGACGAGCAGCTCGCCGGCGCCATCTCCGCTCAGGTCGGGGCAGCCGGCGAAGACCTCGCCCAGCCGCGCGCCGTTCTCGGCGCCCTCCACCCGGATGAGCGCGTCTTGGGTGGTCAGGCCGGCGCTGGGGAGAGCGTCGCCGCGCTCCAGGTCGAGGTCGGCGAAGATGTGGACCGCGCCGCCTTCCCGCGCCGCGTCACCCCGGGGCCAGCTCGGCGACGAGATGAGCAGCTCGGCGCCGCCGTCGCCGTCGAGGTCGGGCAGCAGGCCGATGCGGTCGCCGAAGCGGTCGCCGGCGCGCGCGCTGCGGATGGTCGCGCGCCCGAAGCCCTCGGGGGCGTGGGCGCTGCCCGCGCGCATGCCGAAGCGGGTGACCGCCTCGACCTTGGGGCTGCCGACCCAGAGCGCGCCGGGGGTGAGCGCGGCCGAGAGGTTCGGGCCGAGCTCCTCGCCCCCGCGCAGCTGCGCCCAGGGGTCGAGCGGGCTGTAGGCGCCGGCCTGTCGGTCGGGATCACTGAGGTGCACGCCGATCAGGCCCGCGTTGAACGAGGCGTCGCAGCCCGGCCCGGTGCAGGTCGTGCGGCAGGCGGGGGCCAGCGTGAGGGCCCCGACCAGGCCGCCGAGGGGGACCGCTGCGCGCACCGAGGTCAGGGCTGCGGCGGCGCGGCCGGCGGAGCGGGCGCCGGCTCTGCGCTGGCCTGGGCGAGCACGTGGAGCTCGACCCGGCGGTTGGCGGCCTTGGCCTCTTCGGAGGCCTCGGGGCCGAGCGGCATGTCGGGCCCAAAGCCCTTGGCGCTCAAGCGGTCGGCGGCGACGCCCTTCCCGACGAGGTAGCCCACCACCGCCTCGGCCCGCGCCTGGCTCAGGGCGCGGTTCTGGGCTGGGTCGCCGCTGCTGTCGGTGTGGCCTTGGACCTCGAGCTTGGTGATCGAGGGGTTGGCGGTGAGGATCTCGGCGACCTCGTCGAGCAGCGCGTGGCTCTGGGCGTCGATCTCGGCGCTGCCCAGGGCGAAGTGCACGGCCTCGTTGATCTCGATGCGCTTGGCGGCGAGCTGCGCGCGCCGGGCCCGGGGCTTCTCGGGCGGCGGCGGGGCGACCAGGCCAAGCGTGGGGTCGGTGTGCCAGCTGGGCATCGCGCCCGCGCTGACCACGGTCTGGGCGGGCCGGCCGCCGGGGACGATCGGCCCCTTGACCACCACCGTGCGCAGGCTGCGCTCTTCGACGTAGCCGTTCTGGAGCTTGAAGCTGACGCGGTAGATGCCCGCAGGCAGCTCGTGGATGGCCCCGTTGCTCATCGGGTCGATCACGCCGATTCGCACGCCATCAACGCTGATCTCGGCGTAGGAGCTGAACTCGTTGTTGATGGGCAAGGACTGCAGCGTGGGGGCGCGGGCCTTCGCGTCTGCCCCGATCAGCCCGTTGACTTGGTCGGGCTTCACGTAGAGCGACCGGAAGTTCTCGATCTTGCCCTCGCTGACCTTGTCGTCGACCAGGTAGGTCGTGGGCCGCGGTGGCAGGCTCGGGTGCGCGTCGATCATCGGCCGGGCCTCGGCCCGGGCCGACAGGCCCAGCGCGGCGACGGTCAGGGTGAGCGGGCGGACGAAGCGTGCGGAGGAGAGAGGCACGGGGGCTCCAGGGCGGCGGACGGGCGGTGGTGTCGCCGGAGGGGTGCGCGGAGCGGCGGCGCTGTTCACGCCGAGGCCCCGCGGGCCGGCCCAGACGAGCGGGGGATGCCCGCGCCGGACTGAGCCCGGTGGACCCACCCGCCAGGCCCACCCCGCGCGACCGAAGGTGGCGCACCGACCCGCGCAGGCCGCGGTGGAGCGCCCCGCCCAGCGGCCCCGCGCCGCATTAGCACATGGCCCGGCAGGCCGCCAAACCGCGGCTGGTGGCGGCCTCTGCTGGAGGTGCTGATGGCAGAGGAAGGAGGGGGCCCGGGCCCCGCGGGCTGGTCAGACGGCCACACCCGCCTGGCCGAGGTGCAGGCAGCCCTGGCCGCGTTCAACGCCGCGCGGGACTGGGGGCAGTTCCACAGCCCGCGCAACCTCGCGATGGCCCTCTCGGTCGAGGCGGGCGAGCTGCTCGCGCTCTACCTGTGGAGCGCCGACGGCGGCCCGCAGCCCCCGGTCGAGGCCCGCCGGCCCCGGGTCGCCGCCGAGGCCGCAGACGTGTTGATCTGCCTGTTGAACCTCTGCGCCCACGCCGAGGTCGATCTGTTGGCCGCGGTCGAGGCCAAGCTCCGGGCCAACGCGGCCAAGTACCCGGTGGCCGCCGCCCAGGGGCGCCTGCTCAAGTATGACGAGCTGGACGGTCATTCAGAGGGGTGAGCGCGGGCGGCGACCACCCCCGGCCCTCACGCGCCGGCGCGCGCCGCGATGAGCGCGCTGATCCGGTCGAGGAAGGCGGCCCAGTCGATCGGCTTGCCTTGGAAGGCGTCACAGCCGGCCGCGGTGGCCTCGGCCTGCAGGTTCACGTAGGCGCTGACCGCGATGACCGGGATCTGCTGGGTCGCCGCCTGGGACTTGAGGATGCGCGTGGCGTCGAAGCCGTCCATCACGGGCATGTTCAGGTCCATCAAGATGAGGTCGATGGCCTCGGCCCGGGCGACGGCGATCGCCTCTACGCCGTTCTCGGCGGTCAGCACGGTGTGGCCCGCGCGCTCGAGCTTGCGCTTCATCAACAGCTGGTTCTCGGGGATGTCTTCGACCGACAAGATGGTGGCCACGGGCGCTCCGGCGGGATGGGGTCTCGCCGGTGGTCTATCCGGCGAGGACCGCGTGAGCGAGCCGATCCCGGGCCTGTCGCCCTGTGCTGGGCGAGGGGCGGGCAGACCGGTGCGGGGCCTGGGCTGGGGCGTCGGCGCGGGACCGCGGCGGCTGGCTCAGCGCGCGGCCTCGAGCAGAGGAAGCGCCCGGGCAGGGACGACCTGGTCGCGGCCGCCCTCTTTGGCGTCGTACATCGCCGCGTCGGCGGCGCGGAGCACGGCCTCGCCGGTGTTCCCGTGGTCGGGCTTGCTGGCCACGCCGATGCTCGCGGTGTACGGCAGCTGGATGCGCGCGCTGGCCTCGGCGAGGAAGGTGCGGATGCGCAGCGCGACGCTGAGGCCGGCCTTCATGTTGGCGCCGGGCAGCAGCAAGACGAACTCTTCGCCGCCGAGGCGGCAGGGCACGTCGCTGTCGCGGCAGGCCCGGCGCAGCACCTCGGCGAAGGTCACGAGGCACTTGTCGCCGACGTCGTGCCCATAGCTGTCGTTGAGCCGCTTGAAGTGGTCGAGGTCGCACAGCACGATGGTGTAGGGGATGTTCGCCGAGTCGAGGCCGGCGAGGCGGTCGTTGAGGATGCGCCGGTTGGCCAAGCCGGTGAGGGGGTCGGTCCCCGCTTCGAGCTCACGCTCGGCCAAGGAGCGCACCACGCCCAGGCGGCTGGCCACGGCGAGGGCGAGGGCCTCGAGGTCGTCAAAGCCGGTCTCGTCGATCTGGTAGCGGCTGAGCTGGGCGATCGCCGCCGGGTTGCCCACGACGTGCACCGGCGCGCAGCTCACGCTGACCCCGGGCTCGCGGATGTGGGGGCAGCGGGCCAAGGTCTCAGGCCCATCGCCGCCCTTGTGGTGCAGCGTGCGGCCCTTGTGCACCGCCGGGCACTGCTCGGGGTTGGTCACCCCGCAGGGCCGCTTGTGCTCATCACGGTGGGCCGCCATTCTGCCCTTGCCGGGATCGACGAGCAGCATGGCAAAGTCAGCGGCTGGGTAGGCCTGGTTGGCGGCCCGGTAGGCGGTCGACATCACCTGGTCTTCGGTCTCGGTCATCGACAGGGCGTCCTGGATGTCCTTGAGGAAGCTGGTGCGGCGCTGCATTTTGAGGTTCTGGGCGCGCAGATCGGCCAGCAGCGCGATGGTGCGCGTGACCGCGTCGTAGACGGGGCGGAAGCTCTCGACCGGGCGAAGCTGCCCGCCCTCTTCTGCCGGCTTGCCCTCGACCGCCGCGTCGAGCGCCTCGGCCAAGCCGCGGTTGACCTGCCGCTGCTCGCGCTCGACGTCGAGGTCGTTGGCGACGGCCCCGCGCCGGGCGGCCAAGCCCGTGGCCAACATGGTCAACAACAAGCTGCCCCACAGCAACATGTTGATCTGCATGTATTGGTCGAAGTGGTCGCGCGAGAGCGCAGCAGAGGCGTCCTCGACCACGCTGAGGCTGGACCCGAGCTCGACCCGGGCGGTGGTCAGCTCGTTGAGGGCGCCGGTGAGGTCAGCCTCGGGCGAGACGCGGCCCATCACCGCGATCACCTCGGTCATGTCGGCCAGCGCTTCGCCCATGTTGACGAAGGCGGGGGCCTGCGCGGGCATGTCTTGGGCGAGGCTGTCGACCAGGCCCCGGGCCCGCGCGACCGCCTCTTCTGCCGCGACGATGTGCTTGGGGTCGCGGTCGCTGCCATACGCATAGGGCTCGAGCGCGGCGATCGCCGCCTGGCCGCGGATCTCGCGGGCGCGGCGCTGGATCGAGTCGACCTCAGCGCCCACGGTCGCGCGCTCGTTCCACCACGTGGCAGTGGCGGCCGCGGTGAGCAGCAGCAGCGCGACCGCCTGCAGGCTGAGCAGCACGGCGACAGGGCGGCGGGCGGACATCTGCGCGGAGACCTCGACGAAGGGGAGACGGCGCGCTCGGCCGTCGGTCGGCGAGACTCTGGCACAGGGCGGAGCGCGGGGGCCGGCGCCGGTGCGCGGGCACAAGCTGGCGGGCCCGGAGAGGTTATCCAGCAGGGCGCTTTTTCGGTGCAGGCGGCGCCCGCGAGCGCGTAGCGTGGCGCGGGGCAGCGTGGCGCGCGGGTGCGGGGGTGGTTGTGGGGCTGGTGCTCGTCACGGGCGGGGCCGGGTTCATCGGCAGCGCGGTCGTGCGCGCGCTGCGGGCCCGGGGTGACGCGGTGCGGGTGTTCGACGCGCTCCGCACCGGCGGCGAGCGCGCGCACCTCGCCGGCCTCGAGCTCGAGCTGGTCGTCGGCGACATCCGCGATGAAGGCGCCGTCTGCGCCGCGATGGACGGCGTGGACGCCTGCCTGCACCTCGCCGCCGAGAGCCACGTCAGCCGCAGCCTCGGCGATCCGCGCGGGTTCATCGGGGTGAACGTCGACGGCACCGCTGCGGTGCTCGCCGCGGCCCGCCGGGTGGGCCTGCCCCGCCTCCTGCACATGAGCACCGACGAGGTCTTCGGCGCCGCTCCCCCGGGCGTGGCCTTTGGGGTGGGCGACCGCCACCGCCCAGGCAACCCCTACGCGGCGAGCAAAGCAGCGGCTGAGGCGCTGATCTGGGCCTGGCGCCACAGCTTCGATCTGCCGGTGGCGATGGTCCGCACGACCAACAACTATGGCCCGCGCCAGCACGCTGAGAAGGCCATCCCCTGCTGGGTGCGCATGGCCGTCGAGCAGGGCGTGGTGGTCATCCACGGCGATGGCAGCCCGACCCGCGACTGGCTGGCCGTCGAGGACTGCGCCGCGGGCCTGCTCGCCGCTCTCGACCACTTTGAGCCAGGGGCGGTCGATCACCTCGCCGGGCGCGATCCGCGCAGCAACCGCGCGGTGGCCGAGGCGGTGGCCGCGCTCTGCGGCGGCGCGCCGGTGCGCTGCGGTCCGGCGCGGCCGGGTCAAGACGCCGCCTATGCGCTGGATGACCGGGCCTCCCGCGCCCGCCTCGGCTGGGCGCCGTGCACCAACTTCGCCGAGGGGCTCGCGGCGACCGTCGTTTGGCACGCCGCCCGCTGCGCCCGGCGGTGAGGCCCGACCCGCGCGCGGCCGCGCTCGCCGAGGCCCTCCGCGCGGAGCGGGCCATCGAGCTGGATCTTCGCGCGCCGCTCCCCTTGCCCGCGCTGCCCGTGGATCAGCTCGCGCCGCTGTTCTCGGCGGTGCGGGGCGCGCCTCCCTCCTCCCCTTGGCTGCGCCTCGGCGCGCCGGCGGGTGAGCCCGGCCCTCCCCTCTCCCTCACCGTGGTCATCCCCACCGAAAAAGACCGCCCGCCCTGGGGTCTGCGCGCCCTGCTCGCCCAACGGCCGGCCGTGCAGGTGCTGGTGGTGCTCAACGGCCCGGTCGCGCCGCCGCTCCCCCCGGCGGTCCGGGCGCTGCGGCTCCCCTGGCGGGGCCACGGCCCGACCCGGCTCGAGGCCCTGTCCTATGTGGACACGGAGCTGGTCGCATTTTTGAGCGATGACGCGCGACCCTTGGGGAGTGGATGGGCGGCCGCCGCGGCGCGGGCGCTGGACGCGGGGGCGGCGGACGGGGCGGTCTGTCGGCAGGTGCCCTGGCCCGACGCTGACCCGGTCACCCGCGCGCGGATCCGCCAGTGGACACCACCTTGGCCGGGCCTCGCCGCGCAAGCTGACCACGTCGCCACGGTCTGGCGGTCCGCCGCGCTGCGGTGCGGGCCGCTGCCCGCCGCGCCGATCGCCGAGGACGCCTGGTGGAGCTTGGGCCGCCGGCTGGTCCGCGCGGTCGGCGCGCCCGTCCTGCACTCCCACCCGCGCCGGGCCGGCGCGCTCTTTGCGCGGGAGGCGGCGATCAGCGCCGAGCTGGTGCGCATGGGGCGCCCGCCGCAGGTGACCAGCCTCCGCGCGGCCCTGCGCGTCTCGATGGGCCTGATCGCCCACCAGATCGATGATCCGGAGGAGATCGCGGCGGGCCTCGGCGAGCTCTGGGGCCAGTGGGCGGGCGCTCGGCGCGCGGCGCCGGCGCGATAGCCGCCAGCCGGAGGTGCGGATGAGCGAGGGCGCAGGGGGCAGCGTGGCGGTGGCAGAGGCGCGGGTGCTCGGCGACCGCACCCTGACCGAGATGACCCAGATCTTGCTGCCCGGGCACACCAACGCGCTGGGTGACGCCTTTGGTGGCCAGATCGCCGCCTGGGTCGACATTTGCGCGGCGGTGGCCGCGCAGCGCTTCTGTCGGGGGCCGGTGGTCACCGCCTCGATGGACCAGCTCCACTTTTTGCGGCCGGTGCGCCGGGGCATGGTCGTGGTGCTGCAGGCGCGGGTCAACCAAGCGTGGCGCACCTCGATGGAGGTGGGCGTGCGGGTCGACGCCGAGGACCCTGCGACCGGCCAGCGCCAGCACTGCTGCAGCGCCTACCTGACCTTCGTGAAGCTCGATGCGCGCGGCCGACCGGTGCAGGTGCCCGCGCTCGACCCCGGGTCGGCCCCGCTGGCGGTGCGCCGGCAGCGTGAGGCCGAGCTGCGGCGGAACAGCCGGCTCGAGCTGCGCGCCCTGCTGCAGGCCCACCAAGCGCGGATCGAGGCCGAAGCAGCGACCGAGAGCCCGGGCTGAAGCGGGGCCGGCTCAGGCCACCTTGTGCCGCAGCGCGGTGTGGGTGGTCAGGCGGCGCCAGCGCCAGTCGTTGAGGTCGGCGGGGCGGATGGTGCCGACCACATCGCCGTGGGCGGTGAGCAGCTCGATGGTGGTCTGGGCGCCCTCGAGGCCGACCTTGTGCACCACCCAGGCGCTGTGCACCCGGTCGAGGTGCAGGAGCAGCGTGTGGCCCGGATCGGTCAGCGCGCAGACCGCGCCCACCTGGCTGATGCACTCGATCACGCCCTGGTGCACGTGGATCGCGGCCCGGTTGCCCACCGCGAGGCTGAGCGGCACGGCGTCGGCGGCGCAGCGCTCGAGCGCGTGAACGACGCCAGCGACGCTGATCGGCTCGGCGAAGGTCTCGCCGACCAGGCGGTAGCACTGGGCGCGGCTGAGGTTGTGCCGCTGCAGCAGGCGGAAGAAGTCGCGGGCGTCGCGCAGCTCTTGCCACTCGACCCGCAGCTGGGCGGCGCTGATCTGTGGCAGCTGCTCGACGGGGGGCGTGGGCAGCGCCTCAGTGGGCGGCGTGGCCTTCTGGTCGGCGGCGCGGTGCTTGGCGACCAGGCGCGCGAAGGCGGCGCGGTCGCTGCCCACCGAGAGGAGCACGCGCAGCGCGCTGTCGCCGTGGCGGTCGTAGAAGTGCAGGCCCATCGGCGAGGCCGGAACGCCGGGGGTGCAGACCGCGAAGCCGGCCGCCCAGCGCGAGAGCAGCAGCCGCAGCTCGGTCTGCTCGCCGCGGCAGATGGCCGTGATCTCAGCGGCGCCGATGTCACGCAGCGCGACCACCTTGCGGTGCAGGCCGACCCGGCAGTCGACGTGCAGGGTGAGCGTGCCAAGATCGGCGAGGCCACGCAGCAGACCGGGGAGGTCGTCGTCGAGGCGCACCACGTCGGCGCCGACGCGGGCGGCCATGAGCAACGCCTCGGGGCGCTGCAGGCGCGCCGCCGCCTCGGGCAGGGTCAGGCCGGGGTCAGCGGCCCAGAGGACGGCGAGCTGGTGCTGCAGGGGGAGGGCGCTGCTGGAGGGGGGAGGCTGCATGGGGGCTCCTCAGGGGTGCGCTTTGGGGTGCGCCCAGTGTGCCCAGCCCGATGGCCCGTTTGGGGGGCTTTTCTGCGGGAATCTTCAGCCCTCCCGCGGGCCCGCGGGTGGCCGGGTCGGCTGTGCGCTTCGCCGCGGGCTGGCCGTCGGCGCCGCGGCCTTCGGCGGGAAGAGCAAGGTCCGCAGGCAGCCGAGGCCGTAGCGCACGGCCCGCAGCGGAGGGATCGACCGCACCGTCTCGTCGTAGCGGGCGGCCACGGGCGCCTCGCCGATGTGGGCGCCGCTGTGCAGCAGCGCGGCGAGCACCTCGTGGTCAAACACGTAGTTGTCGCTGTACTGGTCAAAAGGCAGCGCGTTGAGGCGCGCCGCGGCGTAGGCCCGCGCCCCGGTGTGCAGCTCCGAGAGCTGGGCGCCGAAGCGCAGGTTGGCCAAGCGGGTGAGCCCGCGGTTCCCCAACCGGCGCCAACCGGGGATGGGCGTCGCGGGCCCGGGCAAGAAGCGGCTGCCGAGCATGGCGTCAGCGCCGCTGTCCTCGAGCTGCAGCGCGAGGTTGACCGTGGCCGCGGTCGCGTATTGGCCGTCGCCGTGCAGCAGCACCACTGCGCCGCAACCCCGGGCCAACGCAGCCGCGAAGCCCGTCTTTTGTGCGCCGCCGTAGCCGCGGTTCTGGGCGTGGCGCAGCAGCCGGGTCTCGGCGGGCCGCGGCTGGCTCAGGGCAAGTGGGCGCGCGCTCCCGTCGTCGACCACGTAGGGCAGCAGCTCGCGGCCGCTGCGCCGCTCCCAATCGGCCAGCTCGGCGAGCACGCGGGCCAGCGGGCCGGGTGTGTCGAGGGTGGGGATCACCACGGCGATCCGCGCGGGGCTCACGGGGCCCCCGCGGCGGCGCCGGCCGGGCGGCGGAGCAGATCGTCGGGGCGGACGTGGTGGCGCAGCAGGTGGCGCCACATCTCGACCTCGCCGGCCCGCCAGCGGGCTTGGTCGGTCCGGCGCTTGCGCAGCGCGGCGGGCAGGTCGGCCAGCCCGGCGATCCCGCCCGCCGCCGCCCCCACCGCGCCCAGCGGCCCGGCCTGGGCGCCGATCCCGCGGCCCAGGGCGGCGGCGAGGCCGAGCGCGCAGAGGCGCGCCCCCGTCCATAGGGGCATCGAGAGCAACGCGCTGGTCGGCAATGAGCGCGCGGCGGCTCGCAGGCGGTTGCGCTCGACCCAGAAGGACTTGGCCGGGCCCCCGCGGCCATAGCTGGCCCCGAGCGCGTGGTGCACGAGCGCCCCCTCGACGAAAAAGACGCGGAAGCCCAGCCGCCGGGCGCGCAGGCTGAGGTCGAGGTCCTCGCCGAAGGCGCCGAAGTCGCCGTCAAAGCCGCCGGTCTCGCGCAGGACCGCCGGGGTCAGCAGGGCCGCCGCGCCCGAGAAGGCGCCCACCTCGCCGCAGGCCGGGGCCCGGGCGGCCTCTTGCCGCAGCCCCCGCTCGCGGGCGAGGTTGAAGCCGTCCAGAAAGAGGCGGTGACCGCTGTTGTCGACGCGCCCGCTCCCGTCGTCGAGCAGGATGCGCGGCTGGTAAATGCCCTCGCCGCGGGCCTCGACTGCCTCGAGCAGGCGGGCGCTGAGCTGCACATCACAGAGGGTGTCGTCGTTGAGCAGCAGCACCGGGCCGTCGGCGCGCAGCGCCTCGAGGCCCAGGTTGGCGGTGCGGGCGAAGCCCTCGGCGCGCGCCGTGTGGACCACCTCGACGCCCGGATCGATGGGCACCCCGGCCGGGCGGGCGGCGGCCACGAGCACCCGGTCGAGCGGGCGGGCCTGCCGGGCGAGGCTGGCCAAGCAGGCCCGCAGCCGGGGCCCGCCGAAGGCCGTCACCACCAGGGCCGAGAGGCGAGGGGAGGGGATGGGCGCTCCGGTGCGGCGTGGCGCCGTGGTCGGCGCGGCGCTAGCCCGCGCGCGGAGGTGGCCGTGGCGGGTAACAGCTTTGGGCAGGCGTTTCGGATCACGACCTTCGGCGAGAGCCACGGGGGCGCCCTCGGGGTGGTCATCGACGGCTGCCCGCCCGACCTGCCGCTCGACCTCGCTGCGGTGCAGGCCGCGCTCGACCGCCGCCGCCCTGGGGCCTCACCCCTGGTGAGCGCGCGCCGCGAGCCCGATGTGGTCGAGGTCGTCTCGGGGCTGTTCGCCGATCGCACCTTGGGCGGGCCGCTGACCCTGCTCGTCCGCAACGCCGACGCCGACCCGCGGGCTTATGCCCTGACCGCCGATCAATTTCGCCCCTCGCACGCCGACTACAGCGTCGCGGTCAAGTATGGGCACAGCACGTGGCAAGGCGGCGGGCGCGCCTCGGCCCGCGAGACCGTGGCCCGGGTGGCCGCCGGCGCGGTGGCCGACCAGGTCCTCGCCGCGCTCTGCCCTGGCCTCGAGGTGCTCGCCTGGGTGGCCCGCCTCGGCGGGATCAGCGCGCTGGTCGATGAACAGACCCTCAGCCGAGCGCAGATCGAGGCCTCATTGGTGCGCTGCCCCGACCCGGTGGCCAGCGCGGCGATGGTCGCGCGCATCGAAGAGGTGCGCGCCCGCGGCGACACCGTGGGCGGCGTCATTCACTTCCGCGCCCAGGGGGTGCCCGCGGGCCTGGGCGAGCCCGTCTTTGACAAGCTCGAGGCCGAGCTGGCCAAGGCCCTGCTCAGCCTGCCAGCGGCCAAGGGCTTCGAGAGCGGCAGCGGTTTTGCGGGGGCCGAGCTCACCGGCAGCGCCCACAACGACCCCTTTGTGCCCGACGGCGCGGGGGGCGCGCGCACGAGCTCCAACCGATCGGGTGGGGTGCAAGGGGGGATCTCCAACGGAATGCCCGTAACCGGTGCGGTGGCCTTCAAGCCGGTGGCCACCATCTTTAGCCCGCAGCAGACCATCAACACCGCCGGCGAGCCCGTCGAGCTGCGGGCGCGGGGGCGCCATGACCCCTGCGTGCTGCCCCGAGCCGTGCCCATGGTCGAGGCGATGGTGCTGCTCGTGCTCTGCGATCAGCTGCTGCGCCTGCGGGCCCAGACCGGGCGCGTCGGGCCGGCGCCGCTGCGGCCCCCCGCGGCCTGGTCGCCGCGCTGAGCGGGCCGCGCCGTCACGGGAACGCCCCGCGGGCACCCTGGGCCGCGGCGGCGGGCCCGCAATAGGGCCCCAGCCCCGCGAGGTCGGCCACACGGTCGTCCAAAAGCGCAGGCCAACGTAGAGGACCGCAATGCTGGAACCGAGCCAGATCCGCAACATCGCCATCATCGCCCACGTCGACCACGGCAAGACGACGCTGGTTGATCACATGCTCCGCCAGCAGGGCACCTTCCGCGACAACGAGGCGGTGGTCGACCGGGTCATGGACAGCATGGATCTGGAGCGCGAGCGGGGCATCACCATCCTCGCGAAGAACACCGCGGTCTGGTACGAAGGCCACAAGATCAACATCGTCGACACCCCTGGGCACGCCGACTTCGGCGGCGAGGTCGAGCGGGTGCTCAAGATGGTCGACGGCGCCCTGCTGCTCGTCGACGCGAGCGAAGGCCCGCTGCCCCAGACCCGCTTCGTGCTCGGCAAGGCGCTCGAGGCCGGCCTCGAGGTCATGGTCTGCGTGAACAAGATCGACCGGCCCGACGCCCGCGCCGAAGAGGTGCTGAGCGAGGTCTACGACCTGTTCATCGATCTCGACGCCGACGACAAGCAGATCGAGTTCCCGGTGCTCTACGCGGTCGCGCGTGAGGGCTACTGCCACGAGACCTGCAAGCTCGAGCCGGGCAACCTGAAGCCGCTGTTCGACGCCATTGTCAAGCACATCCCGCCGCCCAAGGGCCGGCCCGAGAACACGCTGCAGGTGCTGGTCACCCAGCTCGACTACGACAACTACCTGGGCCGCATCGCGATCGGCCGGGTGGTCAATGGCATGCTGCGCCGCAACATGGACGCCACGCTCGCCTCGGTCGACGGCCAGAAGAAGATCCGCGTGGCTCAGCTCTACGGTTTTGAGGGCCTCAAGCGGGTCGAGACCGACACGGTCTGCACCGGCGAGATCTGCGCCATCGCCGGCATCGAAGAGCTCGACATCGGCGACACCATCACCGATCTGCTCGACCCCAAGCCGCTGCCCCGGGTCAAGGTCGAAGAGCCGACCATCGGCGTCATGTTCCTCGCCAACACGAGCCCGCTGGCCGGCCAAGACGGCAAGTACATGACCGCGCGCCAGATTCGCGAGCGGCTCGAGCGCGAAGTGCAGCGCAACGTGGCGATGAAGATCGACCCCGACAGCCCCTCGGACTCGATCCGCCTCTTTGGCCGCGGCGAGCTGCAGATCGCCATCCTGATGGAGCAGCTCCGCCGCGAAGGTTGGGAGTTCACCGTCAGCAAGCCCGAGGTCGTCACCCGCGAGATCGACGGCAAGACGATGGAGCCTTTTGAGAACGCGCTCCTCGACTTCCCCGAGATGTACATGGGCGTGGTGACCGAGAAGATGTCGCTGCGCAAGGGCCGCATGACCTCGATGCGCATGGCCGGCAGCGGCCGCGTGCGGGTCGAGTTCTACGTGCCCTCCCGCGGCCTCATCGGCTTCCGCGGCGAGTACCTCAGCGACACCCGCGGCCAGGGCATCATCAACACCCTCTTCGGCGGCTGGGACGAGCACCAGGGCTACATCCCCTTCCGCAAGAACGGCAGCTTGGTGGCTGATCGCAAGGGCCCGACCACGGCCTACGCGCTCTTCCACCTGCAGCCCCGCGGCAAGCTGTTCGTCGGCCCCCAGACCGAGGTCTACGAGGGCATGATCGTCGGCGAGAACAGCCGCGAGAACGACATGAACGTCAACGCCTGCCGCCCCAAGCAGCTCACCAACGTGCGCTCGGCCGGCGCCGACGAGAAGCTCATCCTCGCCCCGCCGGTCCAGCTCACGATGGAGAAGGCGCTCGAGTTCATGGCCGAAGACGAGCTGGTCGAGATCACGCCGAACTACATCCGCATCCGCAAGAAGCAGCTGGCCGGCAACCTGCGCAGCGTGGTCCGCGGCGACAAGGACTGAGCCCAGCGCCGGCGGCCCGACCGCCGGCCAGCTCCTCGGCGAAACAAAATCGGCCGCATCAGGCCAACGTTGAGAGGGGGGCGCCTGCGGCCCCCCTTTCGCGCGTCGCCGGGGCCCCGGTCGGCGCTCCGCCTGCGGCGGGATCGCCGCCCGCCCGGCTCGGTCGCTGCGCGGCCGCCGCTGCGCGACCGCCGCTGCGCGACCGCCGCTGCGCGGCGCGCGCCGGTCGGCCGGGCGCGGGCCTAGCCTGGATTCATGCGCCTTCAGCGCGCACCACCCCGAGGACGGCCTGACGCAAACAGGCCCCGACCAGGCGTGCTGGGCGGGGCCTCGGCGGGGGACCCCCCGGGGCTCAGAGCGTGAGCTGGTAGTCGGTCGTATACGCCGAGCTGCCCTCAAAGGGCGGGAAGTTCAGCGAGCGCACCGCCGCCGAGAGGCAGACGTCGAACTCGGTGCCCTTGAATTCGGCGGTGACCACCCGCGCCTTGCTCACCGCGCCGCTGGGCTGCACGCTCAGGTTCATGCGCACGACCCGTGGCAGCTCGCCAGTGCGCTGCTTTTGATCCATGTAGCAACGCTTCACCTTGCTGTTGTTGCTGATGATGGTGTGCATCACGGTGGGGTCGACCGGCGGGCCGCTGCGCGCGGGGGCCGACGCGGGCGCGGGGGCCGGCGCGGGCTCGGGCCGGGGCGCGGGCTCGGCGCGGGGGGCGGGCGCAGGGGTCGCCGCCACGTCGCGGCCGCTGCCCCGCACAGGCACCGCCTCGACGGGGGCGGGGCGCGGCGCTGCCGCCACGGCGGGCGCGGGCGCCTCGACCGGCGCGGGGGCGGGCTCGGGCTCTTCGGCGGCCAGGGTCGAGGCGGCGGCCGGCGCCGGGGTCGGCTTCGGGGCCGGCGGCGGGGGCGGCGAAGCGGCGACCGTAATGGGCTCGGGCGCGCTCAGGCTCGAGGCGACGGCGTGCACGCCGCCCGCGCCCAGCGCGGCGAAGACCACGGCGAGGCCGACGCTCGCGCCGACGCTCGCCGGCCGGCGGCCGCGGTCGCCGGTGACCAGCACGAACAGCCCGCTCAGGGCGCCGGCCAGGGCCAGCAGCAGGCCGACCACGCGCAGAGTGGCGTCGCCGCCGATGTTCACAGCGAGGGTCATCGCGCCGACCGCGGCGATCAAGCTGCCGCCGAGCACCACGCCGAGGTCGCCGCCGGGGTCATGGCCCCCGACCGGCGCGGGGGCCGCCGAGGCGGGCGCGGGTGCGGCGGGGGAGGGCATCGCCGGCGCGCTCTGGCGGGCGCGGACCGGCGCGGGGGGCGGCGCGAGGTCGACCGCGACGGTGGGGCGCTCTTCGTGCAGCTCTTCGTCGGCCGCGCTGAGCGCGAGCTCGCCGCCGTGCTGCGCCGGAATGTCGGTGATCTGGGTCTTCTCGTCGACCGAGGGCACCGGCCCCGCGCCAGGGCCCGGCCGCGGAATGAGCATGCGGTGGCCACACTTGCGGCAGGTGGCCTTGTTGACCGCCTTGCTCAGCTTGTGGTCTGGGATGTTGTAGCTCGCGCTGCAGTTGTCGCAGACGACCCGCATGGTGGCCCCGAGGTCCGCGCCGGCAGGGCCGCGCGCGGTGGATGGTGCAGGGGAGGGTGGGCGCCGTCGCCCGGGCCCGCCCGGCCAGCCCTGAAGCTGGCGCGTCGCCGCGGCACGTGCGCCAGGGCCGCGGGAGTGTATGCCAAGGCGCGGTCTTAGTGCGAGGACCTCGCGCTGTCAACGGGGCTACGGGCGTGTGGTGTGGTTGAGATTGGCGTCAATCACATTGTTCTGAACGGGCAGGGGAGGGGCGAGGCAGCCCCGCGGGGCGAGCTCCCAGACCAGGGCGAGGGGGCTCTCCTCGACCGGGGGGCCGAGGCAGGCGGCGAGGGCCGCCCGGCTCTCCGGTGGCAGGTGCACCCGCCCCAGATCGATCCACAGGCGCCCGAAGCCCGCCTCGGCCAGGGGGCGCAGGGAGGGGCGCAGGTCTGCTCCCGCCGGGAGCGCCCGCTGCAGCCGCGCAAAAGCCCGCTCCACCTCGGGGCTCATCGGCCCGTTCATGATGGTGCCCCCGACCGGGTGGCCGTGGATCAGCTGAGCGAGGGCGGTCTCGTCGCGCCAGCGCCCAGGTGGCGGCGCGCCGGTGGTCGAGGGCGGCCAGGTGAAGACGGCTGGCCGCGCCGCGGGCAGCGGGGCGAGGACCGCGGCGGGCACGGCGGGCAGGGGGGCCAGCCGGGCCGGCCACGGCAAGGGAGACAGGGCCACCAGATCGATGAGCAGCACGGTCGTCAGGAGCGCGCGCGCGTCCCGTGCACGCGGCAGGCCCGCCGCGGCGAGGGGGGCCAGGGCCAGCGCCGCCAGAGCCGCTGCCCGGCCCCACCGGCTGATCCGACCCAGCGCCGGCCAGGCGCTGGTCAGCAGGCCGACCGGGCCCTGCAGCGGGTCTTCGTGGCCGCCGACCGGCAGCCCGCCCAGCTGTACCCATGCGCCCAAGCTGAGAGCGAGGCAGACCCCGACCCCTGCCGCTGCGCCACGCAGCGCCGGACGGCGCGCCACGGCGAGCAGCGCGAGCAGCAGCACGCCCCCGCCCAGGTAGGCGCTGTGCGGGGCGGGCGCCGCGCCGCCGGTGAGGGGGAAGGGCAACAAGAGGTCGAGCAGGTCGGCGCCCCGCTGCATGCCACCACGGAAGGTCTCGGGCAGAAGCTCCACCGGCGGCAGGCCTCGCTGCTGGGCGCCCCCGCTCATCCCCAGGCGGTCGGCCAAGGCGCCGAGCACCACGGGCAGGGCCAGGAGCAGCCCCAGCGCGTTGATCCCGATCAGGCGCAGGGCGGGAGCCCAGCCGGCCGGGCCCCGCAGCGCCGCGCGGTGGGCGAGCAGCCCGAGGTTGAGCAGCGCGGCCCAGAGGCCATTGTAGGGGCCCAGCGCCGGGCAGAGCGCGAGCACACCGGCGGCGAGCGCGGCGGTGCCCCCGAGCGGGCGCCGGCTGGCCCGGGCGGCGAGCTCGAGCTGCAGCGCGCAGACCGCCACGAGGTAGTGCTCGGTCATCCCGGTGGCGCTCGCCGAGAGCAGCGGCGGGCTCGCCATCGCGAAGGCAGCGGCGGGCAGCGGCGGGGCGCCGATCCGCGCCGCCCACCTCCACCCAGCCAGCCCGGCCAGGGCCACCCCGGTGAGCGCGAGCAGGTTGTGCGCGAGCGCCGGGCCCCCGAGCGCCCAGCCGAGGCCGACCACGGGCAGGGAGCCTGGGTCGATGAGCGGGAAGGCCTGCCCCGACGGGAAGCCGAGGGCCTGGCTGTGGATCCACAGGGGGCCCTCGCCGGCGAGGGCGGCGTGGTGGCCCCAGAGGTGGGCGGCGGCCTCGCCGGCGGGGTCAGACCAGATCGCCTGGCCGATCTGCGGGATCACCGGCCACGTGATCAGCAGAAGCAGCCCGCTAAGCAGGGCGAGGGCGCGCGTGCGCCGCACTCAGGCGCTCCAGCTTGGGCCCGGTCGCGCCGGGATCACGCCGCTCAGGCGCCCTTGTGGGGGGCGAGCATGAGCACGCCCACCACCGTGAGGCCGTAGAGCAGCCCGGCGGCCAAGATCGGCGCGTCTTTGAACAACGTCTCGTCGGGCGCGCCGCCTTCGTTGCGCGCGGACACCAAGTACATGTACCGGAGCACACAATACACGACGATGGGCAAGGTCAGCAAAAGCCAGGGCGTAGGCGAGCCCTGCACGCAGTAGAGCGCGTAGCTGATGATGGTGCCGCTGGTCGTGATGGCTTGGAACTCGACCACGAGGTCGTGGCTGTACTCGCTTAGGATCTTCCGCGTGGTCTTGGCCTGCTCCTCCATCAAGGTGAGCTCACCCCGGCGCTTGTTGAAGCCGAAGAACAGCGAGACGAAGGCCGTGCAGGTCATCAACCACGGCGAGATGGCCACGTCGATCGCCACCGCGCCGGCCGCCGCGCGCCACAAAAACCCCGCCGAGATGAACATCACGTCGAGGATGACGACGTGCTTGAAGTAGAACGAGTAGCTCAGGGTGGTGACGAGGTAGAGCGAGGCGATGAGCACCAGCCAGGGCGAGACCCACCAGCCCAGCGCGCCACCGACGATGAGCAAGCCCACCATCTCGGCATAGGCGACCGGCAATGGCAGGCGCCCCGAGGCGATCGCCCGCTTCCGTTTGGTGGGGTGCTTGCGGTCCGCTTCGACGTCGCTGGCGTCGTTGAACAGGTAGCCGGCGCTCGAGAACATCGAGAAGGTGGCGAAGGCGGCGAGCACCTTCACCCACATGTCGGCCCGGCCAAAGTTCATCGAGAACAGGATGGCGGCCAATACAAAAACGTTCTTCGCCCATTGTTTGGGGCGGAGGCCTTGGACCATCGCCAGCAGCAGGTCGCCTGCTCCGGACGGGCCACGCGGCGGAGTGGCCCCAGGGTCTGGGGCGGGGGCGGTGTCGCTCAAGTCCTGCTCCTGCGCTCAGCGCCTTGCATCGGCGCAGTTTGCCTGCGGCTGAAGCGCGATCTCGTGGATGCCTTCGGCGTGCACGGTGACCCGCGCCTCGGCGCAGCGCCCGGCGGGCGCGCCGCTGACCCGCACCGTGTAGGCGCCGGGTCGCAGGCTGAAGGTCGGGGTGTCCATCGGCTCGCCGTTGACCGAGAGGACCTGGTCGCGCTCGAAGGGGAAGCTCACCGTCACGCCCGGCCCGTCGCCCGGCGCGATCATCGGGCCCACGCGCACGCCGATGAGCACGCCCACCAGCAGCACCAGCATGGTCAGGACGATGCCAGCGGCGAGGTAGGTCAGCTGCTGGACCGCGCTGGTCGGGCCCTCGGCGGCGGGCCGCGCGGGGGCAGGGCGCGCGGGCGCGGGGGGGCTCGGCGTCGGAGCGGCGGCCCGCGGCGGCGGGGCGGCGGGGCGGGGCGCCGCAGCGGGCGCCGCTTCTTCGCGCGGGGGCGGCCGGATGCGGGTCTGCGCGTCGCCGCCCCAGTCCTCGGGATCGGGCTCAGGCAGGTCAATCCCGTCGACCTCGGGCTCGCCGACCTTCAACGGGCTCGGCCGGATGCGGGTGTTCGCGTCACGCCAATCGTCCTCGTCGGGCAGCGGGCTGCTGCGGATGAGCGTGCTCTCTTCGCCGAGGCCAGCCACGGGGCCCAGCGCCACCGAGTGCGACATGTCTTGAAGGTTGTCGAGCAACGAGGGCCGGGGGATGGGTCGGATGCTCGTCTCGGCCTGCCCGAGGTTGGGCGGCGGCCCGTCGCTGACCATGGTCGGCCGGTGCTCATCCTCAGGTTGCCCGCGCACCAGCGGCCGGGTGTCGCCGCCTTGGGAGAGCCCGCGGCCGCGGTCGGCGCTGCGGGCGGCCTCGGGGAAGAGGCCCTTGAGGAAGGCGGCCAGCGTCGAGTGGCTGAAGATAAAGCCGGCGTCATGCCAGAAGCGGTCGAGCGCGTCTTTCATCTCGGTCGCGCTCGCCCAGCGGCGGTCGCGGTTGGGGCTCAGCGCCCGGTCGATGATCTGCTCCAGCGCGTAGGGCACATCGGTGTTCACCGCGCTGATCGGCGCGTAGACCCCATCGCGGATGGCGTCGAGGGTCGCCGCCTCGTTGGGCTGGGTGAACGGGTGGCGCCCGGTCAACATCTCGTAGAGCACGACCCCGGTGGCGAAGAGGTCGGTGCGCAGGTCGACGTCGGCGCCGGCGGCCTGCTCGGGGCTCATGTAGTTGAAGCGGCCCTTGATCACCCCGCTGACCGTCTGCAGCGCCTTGACGCTGGCCTTGGCGATGCCGAAGTCGGTGAGCTTGACCTCGCCCTGCAGGCTGACCAGCACGTTGGCCGGCGAGACGTCGCGGTGCACCACCTGCAGCGGCTCGAGCTTGCCGCCGCGCATCACCTGGCGCTGGTGGGCGTACTCGAGGCCCTTGAGCATCTCGATGCCGATGAAGACCGCGTGCGGCACCGGCAGGTTGATGCCCTTCTCGCGGCAGCGGACCATCACCCGGCCCAGGTCGGGGCCGTCGACGTACTCCATCGCGATGTAGTAGGCGCCGCTCACCTGCCCCAGATCCATGATCTGGACGATGTTCGCGTGGCTGAGCAGGCCCGCGATCTTCGCCTCTTCCACCAACATCTCGACGAATTCGGGCCGGGCCGACAGGTGCGGCAGGATGCGCTTGATGGCGAAGGTGCGGTGGAAGCCGCCGATGCCGTCGAGGCGCGCCTTGTAGATCTCGGCGGTGCCGCCGACCGCCACCCGCTCCAAAATTCGGTACTTGCCGAAGGCGGTCTGGGCGAGGCCGCCGGCGCCGAGGCCAGCGGCTCCGAAGGTTGGGTTGGGCGGGCTCTCAGGCAAGGCGGCTCCCCGGCGGCGTTGGGCAGCATAGCCCGCGCGCCCCTCCTCGGCATTCGGGCGGCGAGGGTCGCGTCAGCGTCGTTGCTTTGGTTGTTCCGATAGCCAGCGGGCCGAGGGGTTAGGGCGCCGCGCTGCCGGGCCTGGGCCCGACGGGGAGCCCGTGCCCAGCCTCGCCCTCAGCGCCGCCCTCACCTTCGCCCTCACCCTGGGGGTGGCGCACGCGCTGCACGGGCAGGATCGCGCCCGAAGGCTGTGGCTGCTCGTGGTCAGCATCACCTTCTACGCCGCCTTAGAGCCGCGCTATCTGTGGCTGATCTTCGCCTCAACCCTTCTCGACTACGTGGTGGGGGCCCAGCTCGCACGGTCGGGGTCGGTGTGGGCGCGGCGCGGCTGGCTGGCCCTCTCGCTCGGGCTCAACCTCGGCGCGCTGGGCTGGTTCAAGCTCGGCGACATGGCCGCCGGGCTGGTCGAGGCCGCGGCGGCGGCCCTGGGCGCGCCGATGCAGCTGGGCCGCATCGACGGCGCGCTGCCGGTCGGGATCAGCTTCTACACCTTCCAGACGCTGTCCTACACGCTGGACCGCTACCGGGGCCGGGTGCCGCCCGCGCGGTCCTTCCTCGACTTCGCCCTCTACGTGAGCTTTTTCCCCCAGCTCGTCGCCGGGCCGATCGTGCGGGCGCGCGACTTCTTGCCCCAGCTGTTGGCCGCGCCCCGGCCCTCGGCCCAAGACCTCGGCGCCGGCCTCGCCCGCATGGCGGTGGGCATCGTCAAGAAGATCGCCGTGGCCGACATGCTCACCGAGACGGTCGCCCTGCCCATGACCCGCGGCGGGGCTGGGCCGGCGGGCACCCTGATCGGCGCGCTTGGGCTCTACTTCGCCATTTACAATGACTTCTCCGCCTACACCGACCTCGCGGTGGGCGCGGGCCGGGCCCTCGGCCTCCGCCTCCCCGAGAACTTCGCCCGGCCGGCCCTCTCCCCCTCACCGATGGAGCACTGGCGCCGCTGGCACATGACCCTGAACCAGCTGCTCGCCGACGCCCTCTACAAGCCTTTGGCCGGCGGTCTCGGCGCGCCGGCCTGGCGGGCGCCCCTGGCCGGGGGGCTCACCTTCGTCGCCGCTGGCGTGTGGCATGGGGCGGGCTGGTCCTTCCTCGTGATGGGCCTGTGGAACGCTGTTCTCTACGTGGGATGGCGCACCCTGCGGCCCCGGGCCGCGCGCCACCCGCTGCTCCGGGCGGTCGAGGTCGGGCTGACCCTCTGCCTCACCGCCTTGAGCCTGCTTTTTCTCCGCCCGGGCCCCCTCTCCACCCCGCTCGATCTGCTCGCCGGCCTCGGCCGCGTCGACGCAGGTGCGGCCGGGCTGCCCGAGGCCCAAGGTTGGGCCTGGCTCGGGCTCGCGGTGGCGCTGCACCTGAGCCCGCCGGCGTGGAAGGGGCGGCTGATCGAGGGCCTCGGCGCAGCGCCCGCGCCAGCGCTGGCCTTGGCGCTGCTCGGGGCGGTGGCCCTGGCCCTGCGCTTCGCCCCGCAAGCCTCGCGCTTCGTGTACCTGCAGTTCTAAGGGGGATTTTGGGTGTCTGTGCCACGTCCCATCCCGGTTGTAGACCCACCCGAGGCCCGGGCCCCTGCCCTGCGGGCGGCGGGCCCGCGGTCGGCCTGGCTGGCGCTGACCTTGGCCTGCCTCACGTTGCTCTCGGCCTGGGTGCTCCGCTTGCCGGCCTTGGACGAGGCGCAGATCCGGGCCCAACAAGCCGCGCCCGCGGGCGAGGTGCCCGCCCCCGAGAGCGGCCACCTGCGGCGGCACCGCGAGGGTCGCCGGGGGAAGGGTCGGCGGTCGGCCCCGCCCACTGCTCCCCCGGCGGGGGCGCCATGACCGCGGTCGATCCCCAGGCGGAGCACGGGCGCCGGCTCCTCCACATTGGCCTGTGGCTGCTCCTCCTCCTCGGGCTCAGCCACGCGCTCAGCCGCGCGGGCCGGCTGCAGCAGCTCGGCGCCATCCGCTGGCCCAGCGATCTGTATGCCCTGCAGTACGTCGATCCGGGCGAGGTCGACCTGCTCGTCCTCGGCACCAGCCGCGCGGGCTTCGGGCTGGCCCCGACCGCCATCGACCCCTGCCTCTCCGAGGCTTTGGGCCGGCCGGCGCGCAGCTGGTCGTGGACCCGCGCCAGCGCCGGGCTCTGGTCACTCGAGCAGCTCGCCCGCGCGGCGGTGCCCCGGCTGCGACCGCGGGTGGTGGCGCTGGAGCTCTCCCCAGAGATGATGAGCGTGCGCCACTACGGGCACGAGACCAGCGCGCGCAGCGGCATTTTGCCCGAGGACCTGCCCGACTGCCTCGCCGGCGCGTCGGGCCTCGCCGGGGTGGACGCCTGCCTCAGCGCGCTGACCCGCCCGCTCGAGTCGCTCGCCTTCCTCGATCAGCGCCATGACCCGGCCCCTCCCCAGCTGCGGTGGATGGCGATCCACGCCCGCGGCGGCCAGTTCTGCTTCGGTAGCCCGGCCTGCCGGGCCCACAACGCCCGCTTTGAGGCCGTGCTCGAGCGGCGGCGGTCCGACCGGCGCGCAGAGGTCATCCCCAAGGTGCGCAGCGAGCGCTTCGCCGGCTTCCGCATCGGGCCGCCCCAGACCACCGCCTGGGAGCGTCTGCGCGCCCTCCTCGCCGAACACGACGCGCAGCTCATCATCCTGCTCATGCCGCTGAGCGCTGCCTATGCCGCCGAGGTGCCCGGCGAGGCCGAGGCCAACTTCAAGGCCTGGCTGCAGGCCGCCGCGCCGGGCCTGCCGGCGCTCGACCGAGCCCGGGCCTGGCCCGATGAGGAGGGCCTGTTCATCGATGCCGACCACCTCAACGCCCGGGGTGCGCTGCGGCTCAGCGGGGATCTCTGCCGGGCCACCGCCCCCCTGATCGGAGACTGAGCGGTTGCGGGTGGGGCTACCAGCCCTCTTCCCGGGCCAGCGCCTCGTACAGCTTGTGGCCGACGTCTTGGGCCCGCTGGCGCAGCACCCGCAGCAGCGCGTCGACGTTCTCGCGGCGCAGCCGGCGGCGGATGGCGTCGAGGTGCAGGGCGCCCAAGTACAGGTGCACCCAGCGGCTCTGGCCGGTGCCGCGGGCCCGCTGGGCCCAGGTCGGGTCGTCCACGGCGGCGGCGGCGGCGGCGACCAGCTCGGCGAAGCGCTGCAGCTCGGCGAAGCCCGCGGCGGCGCACAAGACGGCGGCGGCCTCGGCCTCATCGCCGGCGCGCTCGTACTGCCCGCTCACCAACCAGAGCCGGGCCCGCTCAACGTGGGCGG
This sequence comes from Deltaproteobacteria bacterium, assembly GCA_016792625.1. Taxonomy (GTDB): domain Bacteria; phylum Myxococcota_A; class UBA796; order UBA796; family UBA2385; genus JAEUKK01. The sequence continues at coordinate 33,170 of JAEUKK010000183.1, forward strand.
CGGCGGCCCCGTGCCCGCGCCGGGGCAGGGCGGTCGCTTCGAGCGCGCCGGCGAGGTCGCCGGTCATCCAGCGCCAGCGGCCGAGGGCGGCGGGCCAGGGGTCGAGCTCGCCGCGCTGGGGCAGGGCGGCCGCGGCCCGCAGCGTGCGGCGGGCCTCGACCTGATCGGCGCGCTGCAGGGCGCTCTCGAGCGCGATGGCGTGGCACTCCCACTGCTGGCTGGGCAGGCTGAGCGCGCGGGCGAGGGTCAGCGCCTCGTCGAGCCGCGTGTGGCCCTCGACCAGATCGCCGAGCTCGACGGCCAAGCGGGCCGAGGTGACCATGTTGATCGCCGCGACCAGCGGGTCACCGTGGCGGGCCTGCACGGCCCGGCAGCGGGCCGCCGCGTCGGCCGCGCCCGCGCGATCCCCAGCGTAGAGCTGGGCGATGGCGAGGTTGGCCTGCAGCGCGCCCTCGCCGCGGGGCAGCCCGGCCTCGGCGCAGCGCTCGGCCTCGGCGGCGCAGAACTCGGCCGCCTGACCCAAGCGCCCCGTGTAGATCAACGCCGCAGACAGCGTTGTGCCCGCCTCGACCTCGGCGTGGCTCAGCGGCGCGCCCCGGCCGCCCGCGGCGATGCGGGCGAGCTGGCGGGCTTGCAGGGCCTCGTCCACCGCCTCTTCGTGGGCGCCCAGCTCGAGGCGGCAGAGGGCGACCTCACGCAGCAGCATCGAGGCGATGCGGGGCGCGCCGGCCGAGAGCTGCGCCGCGGCGGGCAAGGCGAGCTGGACGGCCAAGCGGGGGTCGCCGGACCGCGCCTCGTCGCGCACCTGCAGGTAGATCGAGAGCGCGCGCTGCTCGTCGCTCTCGGCGCGGCCGGCGAGCTGGCGCAGCTCTGCCCGGCGCACCGGCGGGGGCAGGCGCTCGAAATTGACGATGAGGCGGGCATAGTCGCTCAGCCAGTCGTCGGCCCCACCGTGCAGCTCTTGCAGCTGCAGCCAGCGGTCGAGCTCGGCGGGGTTGCCGCGGTCGAGCGCCACGCGCACCGCGGCGGCGAGCTGCTCGGGGCGGATGAGCCCGGCGTCCAGCGCCTCTTGGGCGACGCGCAGCGCGCGGTCGGGGCTCGGCGGCATGTGCAGCGTCGCCTGGGCCACGCGCAGCGTGGCGTCAGGCAGGCGATCTGCGAGGGCCGCGGCGAGTTTTCGGGTGCCCCGGTCGGCGAAACGCAGGTGGCCGGCGCCGCGCGCGCCCGCGCCCTTGAGCAGGTCGGTGGTGTCGGTGGCCTCGGCGTCGTCATCGCGGCCCCCGGTCGGGCGCGGCGCCCCATCGGGGGTGGTCGGCGTGAGGTGGCCGGCCTCGATCAGCGCGGCGACGTTGGGGGAGAGGGTGTGCGCGAGCACCGCAGGGAAGGGCTCTTCGAGCAAAGAGAGGAGGGGGAGGTCCCAACCAGAGCGCTCTCCGCTCAGCTCGATGAAGGGGCCGGCCTCACCCCGGGATGCGGCCAGCGCACGCCAGGCCCGTGCGCAGCTCCACAGGGGTGCCTTGGACTCGCCCGGCGGCAGCGTGGCCCCGGGCGGGAGCAGCGCGCCGACGACCTCGGCCTCCTCGGCTGCGCCCCAGGGCGGCGGCTGAATGGGCCGCAGGCCGGCGATCGGGCGGCGGGCGGTGGCCCAGAGCGGCACGGTGTCGGGCAGGGCCCGGGCGAGGGGCGGCAGCAGGGTCGCTGTGCCGATGTCGGCCTGATCGGCTTGCCAGAGCACCACGGCGAGCGGGCCCGCGCGGCCAAAGGTCGCGGCCAAGGCGGCGGCGGCCTCATTGGGATCGGGGGGCCAAGCGGCGGGCTGGTCGACTTGCACGGGCAGGTCGGGCCAGATGGCCTGCAGCACGGCGGCCTCGGGGCCGGCGAGGGCCCGGCGGGCGGCGGGGTCGGCCACCGCGAACAGCTCGCGCAAGATCTGGCGGAGCGCGCCAAAAGGTTGGTCGGCGCGGCAGTGCCCGGCGAGGGAGCGGTAGCCCTTCCGGAACCAGTGCCAGCGCGCCTCTTGCACCATGCGGCGCCGACCCGAGCCCGGAGCGCCCACCACCACGCCGCTCCCGGCGAGCAAGCGGGTGGGATCCCCCACATAGACCGGCGGCTCGGGCCAGGGCGCGGGGGCCAGCGGCGCGCGGGCGGCGACGGCGCTGAGCAGGGCCTCACACTCCTCGGCCCGCGGGCGGGCGGCAGGGTCAAGGGAGAGCAGGCGGTCGACCAGCCAGCTCAGCGCGCGGGGCACCGCCGCGCCAAGCAGGAGCAGCGGGCTGCGCGGCCGCCCCGGGATGTGGCGGCTGGCCGGCACGCCGCTGAGCGCCTCGTGCAAAACAACGCCCAGCGCGTACAGATCGACACGGTGGTCGTGGGGTAGGCCGACCCGCTGCTCAGGCGCCATGTAGGCGGCGGTGCCGACCAGCTCGCCCTGGTCGGGGGCCGTGCCGAAGCGGGCGGTGCCGAAGTCGAGCACCGTCGCCCGCCCGTCGGGGCTGACGTGCACGTTGGCCGGCTTGATGTCGCGGTGGGCCAGCTCCAAGCGGTGGATCGAGGCGAGGGCCCGCGCCACCTGTGCGCCCGCGCTGGCCAAGCGTCGCACACGCGAGGCGAGCGAAGAGCCGCGCTGCACGTGTTTGTCGAAGGGCTCGCCCTCGGCCACATCCATCGTAAAGAAGACGTAGCCCTGGTCTCCGCCGCAGTCGAAGACCCGCACCACGTTGGGCAGGCGGAGGGTGCGGAGCTGCTCAAACTCCCGGCGAAAGGCCTGCTCCTGCTCGTTGTCGAGGCGCGGAGAGGCCTTGAGCGCCACCACGGCACCCCTCCCGTCCCGGGCGAGCCAGACCTCACCCGCGCTACCCACCCCGAGGCGGCGCTCGAGGCGCCAGCTCCGCAGGCTCAGGCCCGCTTCGAGCGGCCGCACGCCCTAGGCCGCCCCGACCATGCCACGGGCGATGAGGGTGCCGGCGGCCATGGTGGTGAGCTGGGGGTTGACCCCCAGGCTCGTGGGGTAGATGCTGGCGTCAGAGATGTAGAGGCCCTTGATATGATGGGATTGTCCATCGGGGCCGACGGGGTTGGTGGCGGGGTCGAGGCCCATGCGGCAGCTCGACATCGGGTGCGCGGCGTACATCGTCAGATCGCTGACTTTGCGGGTCTTCAGCGCTGCGTGGAAGCTCTCGGGGCTGGTGTGGAAGCCGACCCCGTGGATGGGCGCGGTCACCTGCTTGGCGCCGCCCGCGAAGAGCACCTTGCTCGACTCGACTAGACCGACGATGGTGCGCTGTAGATCGACGTCCAGCACGTCATAGACCACATCGGCGCGCCCATCGCCCCAGGCGCGCACGGTGCCGGTGGACTCGTCAGACACGAGCACGATGAGGCCCGAGAGGCGGGGCAGCAGGTCGAGGCCCTCGGCGAGGGTGGGGCCGACCTTGCCCAATGTGGCCAAGCAGGCCTCGGGTGGGGCGGTGAAGGTGTGGGGCAGCACGCCGGGCAGGTTGGGGTGACTAAAGTAGGCGCCTTGGGTCGCGCCGGTCCAGAGGTGGACGGGGTCGTCGTGAACACCCAAGACAGCGCTGCCGGCGTGCACGTGCAGGCCGGTGCCCACGCCCGCGCCCATGCGCTCGGCGAGGCCGGCGTGCCAGAGCAGGCGCGGCGTGCCGATGGCGCCCGCGCTCAAAATGACGCGTGCGGCATTGACCTCGACGAGGCCGACCTCTTCGCCGGTGTCAGGGTGCAGCGCGCGGCCGACCACCCCGACCACCTTTCCCCCGGCGGTGCGCACGTCGAAGACCTTGGTGTCGGCCTGGATGAGCGCCCCGTTCGAGACGGCGTCGGGCAAAAAGGTCAGGTTGGTGCTGGCCTTGCCCCGCGTTGGGCAGCCCCAGTTGCAAATGCCGCAGCCCTTACAGCCCGGGGTGGACCGGGGCGCCAAGCCGCCAGGGAGCCCGAGCTTGCGCACACCCTCGACCACGATCTGGTTGTTGCGGCCGGCGACCTCGGCTGGGGTGATGCCCACGCCGGCGATGCGCTCGACCTCGGCGTAGACCTCGGCCAGCGAGGCGGGCGACCAGCGCGGGTCTTTGAGCAGGTCGACCCAGTGGTTCAGCACGGTGGTCGGCGTGCGAAAGCTGAGCGCCGAGTTGATCAGCGTGCCGCCGCCCACCCCACGGCCCGCGGCGATCGGGAAGCCGATGCGGCCCCGGGCGATCATCACCCCGCCCTCTTGCATGTGGTAGCGGGCGGTGTGCTGCTGGTTGGGTCGGAAGTTCTGGCGCGCAGGGCCCTCTTCGAGCACCACCACTTTGAGGCCCGCCCGGGCGAGCACGCGGGCCGCGCTGGCGCCGCCCGGCCCGGATCCGACGATGCACACGTCACAGTCGATGCGCCGGCCGCCGCGCGCCTGCTCCCAGCCGTCGGCGGGGGCCTCGGGGCCGATGACCGCCGCCGGATCGGGGACCGGGTAGCTCGGGACCTCGACGTGGCCGTAGTCGTAGCTCATGCGCCGTACTCCCGGCCGAACGCGCAGCCGTGCATGGCCCGAAAGTACGGCGCCACGGTGGGGTGGGTCGTGTAGCCCATGCCGAGGATCAAGGTCAGCATGTTGCCGACGCCGCGCAGCTCGGCGTTGTCGGAGCGCAGCCAGCCCATCAGCACGGCTTGGCGCTCGGCCAGGGGCAGGGCGGAGAGGTGGGCGCCGTGGGTGGGCAGCGTGAAGGCGTCGAGGCCGTGCAGCAGCGCGCGCAGGGCCTTGCGGATCTCGGGGGCGAGGCTGTCCATCGAGGCGTCGACGAAGTGGTCCAGCTCGGCGGTCTCGGCGTCAAAAGGCACCTGCGGGGTGCTCGGGAAGGCCGCCGTGGCCAGCGCGCGCACAAAGGCCGCTTCGTCGACGCTCATATGACGAAAACCAGGCGCCACAGGCTGATCCCACCACGTCGAGATCGTGACACCTGCCGCGCCGAGGGCGAGCGCGCCAGCGCCCGTGGCGGCCGCGGCGAGGCCGAGGAAGTGTCGGCGGGTGAGCTGCATGGACGCCTCCAAGCGGCGGGCGGGGGCTGGCCGAGACGGTGCACTCTACAGCGCGCGCCGGGCTCGGGCCCGGGCGGCTCGGGATAGAGCCCGTGGGGAGCGGCGGTCTGATGCTCATGGTCGTTCACTATGTGCTGTTGGTGGTGGTGGGGCTCTTGGGCCTCGCGGGGGTCGGCGTGGCCGCCGCGGTCCGCCGCGTGCGCGCGCGGGAGCGGCTTGAGGGCGCCCACCCCGCGCCCGCCCTGCCCAGCGGTGGGGCCCGGCCGAGCGCCCGGCCCACAACGCCGCCGCCCACCTCCAGCCCCGCCTATGCCCGGGGTGACGACCTGCTGCGCTACCCCGAGCGCTTGGGCCAGCTCGAGCATCAGCTCTCGGCAGCCGCCCGCGAGGCCAGCGACCAGGCCGACCACCTGCGCGTGCGGCGCGACAAGGTCGCCCAGAAAGAAGACCGGGCCGAGATCGCCGAGCGGTATGACCGCGACGCCCAGATGCTGAGCGCCCGGGTCGAGAACATGCGCCGGGTGATGGCGCTGGTCTGGCGCACCCGCGGGATCTTGCTGCTGCGGGCCCATGTGGCGGTCACCGCCCGTCGCCGCCCGGGCCTCGAGCACCTGCCGGCGGGCGAGATTCGGTCCGCCGAGCTGTCGCGGGCCGCCGAGGCCTACGACGCGGCCTCGGATGGTGTGCGCCGCTTTGTCATCGAGATTGAGCAGCGGCGGGGTGATCTGCGCCTCGCGGTGCCTGCCCCGCTGCCCGGCGCGGCGGTCAGCCCCGAGGACAAGGCCGCGGTCGCCAAGGAGCTCGAGCACGCCGAAGAGACCTACCGCGCCTTGCAAAATCAGATGGATCGGCTCGCCGACACCCTGAGCTACCTGGGCGACCGCTGCCACACCCGCAAGGTGGTCGAGGGCGCCTCGGTGACCATGAACGGCGAGACGGGCACCGAAGACATGCTGCACGAGGTCAATGAGGCCCTGACCGCGCTCAACGACCTGAGCGACTTCGGTGACCGCGCCTTGGCCGACAGCGCGCTCGAGAACATCGCGCAGGACATCTCGGCCCTCGAGGCCACCGGCCTCGACCTGCGCGCAGCGGCCGAAGCCGAGCTCGAGATCAACAAGCTGCTCGAGCAGTTCCCGCGGGCCTGAGCGGCGGGCGGGCGGTCGGCCCCGTTCGGGCGCAGGCCGTCGGCGGGCACTGCCTTGGGGGCGCTCAGTCGTCGGGAGATTCGAGGTAGATCGGGATCTCGTCGCCGAGCGCCGTGGTCAGGTGGTCTTTGAGGCGCTTCTTCATGCGCGCCTCGACCTGGCGGATGCGCTCTTTGCTGACGCCGAAGCGGTCGCCGAGATCGCTGAGGGAGGCGGGCTCTTGGGCGGTGAGGCGCTCTTGCCAGATGGCGAGCTCGCGCTCGTCGCGCAGGTCTTTGGCGAAGATGGCGAGCTGGGCTTGAAAGACCTCGCTCATCTGCTGGCGCGCGACGATGTCCTCGGGGTCGGCGCCGCCGTCGGACACGATCTCGGCCAGCGGGCGACCCTCGGGGCCCCCGACCGGCGCGTTGAGCGAGAGGGCCGGCGCGGACAGGTGCTGATCGACGATGACCACCTCGTGCTCGGGCACGTCGAGCGCGCGGGAGAGGGCCAAGGTGGAGGGGTGCACGCCCTCACGAATGAGGCGGTCGCGCTCTTTTTGGAGCTGGAAGAACAGCTTGCGGCCGTGGCGGGTGCTCCCCAAGCGGACGATGCGGTAGTTGTCCATCAAAAAGCGGAGGATCATCGCCCGGATCCAGTACTGGGCGTAGCTGGAGAAGCGGATGCCCCGGTAGGGGTCGTAGCGGTTCAGCGCCTCGACCAGGCCGACGTTGCCCTCTTGGATGAGGTCGAGCACGTTCGACCACTGCCGGTGGTACTGGAAGGCCAGCTTGACCACCAAGCGCAGGTTGGCGGTCACCAAGCGGTTGGCGGCGTCGGGGTCGCCCTCTTGTTGATAGCGCACGGCCAGCGCGCGCTCCTCATCGGGGTCGAGCAGCGGGTAGCGGCGGGCCTCGGCCAAGTAGTAGCCGAGCAGGTCGTCACGCCGCGCCGCGCCCGGCTCGCGTCGGGCGGGGAGCTTCAGCTCGACATCGACCTCGCCAGTGCTCTCTTCGTTGGTCTCGGCCTCGTCGTCGGCCTCAGGCCGCGCCGCCCGGCGGGCCCGGGGCGCGGGGGCGACGGGGCGGCCCCGCGTGTCGAGGACCTCGCCGGTGAGCACCTTGTCAGGGTTGGGGTGCTTGTCAGCCATCGGCGGCTCCGGCGGGGCGAGGGGAGGGGCTGCCTTGCGCGCGGCAGCGGCGGTCGGCAAGGCCCCGCGCCCGCTCGGCGCATTATCTCCGGCGCGCCCCCGGAGCCCGGCCACCGCAGGCAGACGACGGCGCCTGTGCTACTCTGCGCGCCGCCGAGGTCTGCGCCTGTGTCTAGTCAAAGCCCCCCCCCCGCCGAGCCCG
>JAEUKK010000187.1 GCA_016792625.1 Deltaproteobacteria bacterium
CCCCGCGGGCGCCGCAGGCGGTCGGGCGCAGCCCGACGGAGCCGGGCGGGGCGGGACGCGCGCCGCAGGCCGCGGCCGGCCCCGGGGCCCCGGCGAACCCCAGGCGGGCGGGCCGACCGGAGCGCAGCGGAGGGGGCGCCCGAGGGGAGCGCAGTCGCGAGGATGGCGTGCGTGACGTTGGGTTCGCCGATGCAGAGGCCCGAGCCTGCGCCCTTCGGCCGCCCGGACGGCCCCACGCCTCAGCCCGTCAAGAAGTGCCGAATGATGCTGGGGTAGGGCTCGGCTTCGGTCTGGGCCAGCTCGTCGCGAACGAAGGCCTGGCGGTCACCCTCATCGAGCTCGGCGAGCGCGGTTATGATGTCGGGCTCGTCGCCCATATAGAACTGGAGGCGGCGCCCCCGCTCGGCGAGCTTCCAGCCGAGGTTGAGCTGCAGCGCGTCGATGGTCAGGGCGGCGCGCCGCTGATCGCGGGCAGAGAGGCCCGGCCGCGGCTCGACGCGCCCAGTGTCGCGGATGACCAGCAGGGTGTCTGGGTCTTCGGCAGACGGGTCAATGAGCTCGCGAAGGTGCCCTGGGGGAAGCGGTGGCGTGGGCGGTGGTGGTCGATGTGCTGGCCCTGTTGTTCGAGCCCCGCCTCACAGTAGGCACACAGCCCCTTTTGCATCGGCCGAAGGTGCTGCTAGATCTGTTCGCGGTCGGTGCCCGTGACCTCGTCCCACTGGTCGCGGCCGTGCTGATAGGTGGCGAGCGCGGTGGGCCCTGGTGCTGGGCGGGTGAGGGCCCTCACGCGGGCCGCCCGTCGGGGCGCGGGGCCAGCGCCCGGCGAAAGCGGATCAGGCGGTCGAGGTCGAGGATCTCGGGGTGCTGCAGGCCGTAGTGCGCGTCGAGCGCGGCCCGCAGCGCGAGGCCTTCGGGGCTGTCGTGCGACCGGTCTTGGATGAGCGCGCGGTAGTCGGCCAGCGTCTTTCGGATGGGTATGTCGGGCGCGGGATCGACGTGCATCACGGACGCCAGCACGTCGGATGAGGGCACACCTTGGGTCTGCAGCGCGGGCGTGCGGACGAGGGTGGGGCCCTCGGTGCCGGGGTCGGCCGGCTCAAGGACACGAATACACTCGCGGGGAACGGTGCTCAGCACGTGCGGGCTATGTGTGCTGACGACGAACTGGAGGCGCGGGAAGGCGTCGAGCAGCGCGGGCACCACCTGCTGCTGCCAGCCGGGGTGCAGGTGCATGTCGACCTCGTCGATCATCACCACGCCCGAGGTGCGCGCGATTGCCGCCGCGCCGTGGTGCGGGTTCAGGCGCACGCAGCGGTGCGCGAGGTCAGCGACCAGGCCGAGGGTGTTGCGCACGCCGTCGCTCAGCTGTGCGACCGGGAGCTCGCCCGCCACGGGGTGGGTGGCCACGATGCACTGGCTGATGAAGCTCCAGTCGAGGTGCCCCCAACCGGTGGGCGCGAGGAGGGGACTTGTCGCTGCGCGGACCGCCTCGATGTAGGTCGTCGCACGCGGCGCGGCGGGGCTGCCGTCGGCGGCCCGGCGCTGCGCTTCGCGGCTGATGCGCTCGAACCAAGCCTCGAAGGCGTGGAAGGTCGAGCGCGGGTCGAGGCAGTCGAGGTACGCATCGGCCGGTGTGTCGAAGCGCTGGGTGACGGGCGGTCGTCGCGCGGTGGTGCGCCCCGTGCTCCACAGGCGACCGGTGCCGTAGAAGGCCAGCAGCGGGAGCTCGGGAGGGGCGGTTGCTGCGCCGTCGGCGGAGGTGCGGAGCTGCCCGAGGAGCGCGACGGCCTGGTCGCGCAGGCGCGCTGACTCGGCGGAGCGTGTGCGTGCCCGGGCGGTCAACAGCGCGCGGCGCCAGCTCAGCGCCTCGCCGCCCACCGTACCCGAGGCGGTCAGCGAGAGCGGCAGCTGGTCGACCATCTGCCCGGCAGCGGCGCGGGTGCGGCGCACGTCGGCGCGGACAAAGCCGGTCGAGGTGGTCGCGCCGCACATCGTGTCGACGAAGGGGCGCCATGCGAGGGCGCACGCGTCGAGCACCGCCGTTTTGCCGACGCCATTGCGCGCCACAAGCACCGTGAGCCTCGGGTGCAGCGTGATGTGGAGGTGGTCGAAGGAGCGGAAGTTGTGAAGCTCGAGGCTGTGGAGCGCGGTCGGGCGGTGCGGGGTCTGAGGCACGGGGCGCTCGCAGCTTCGGGGAGGGGGCCGTTTAACGCGGCGGGCGCGGGACGGGTGGCAGGTGAAGGCGCGCCTCGCCCGCGTCACCACCCCCGCGCCAGGCCCCCCGCGGGCGCCGCAGGCGGTCGGGCCTCGCCCGACGGAGCCGGGCGGGGCGGGACGCGCGCCGCAGGCCGCGGCCGGCCCCGGGGCCCCGGCGAACCCCAGGCGGGCGGGCCGCCCGGAGCGCAGCGGAGG
>JAEUKK010000188.1 GCA_016792625.1 Deltaproteobacteria bacterium
CCCCGCGGGCGCCGCAGGCGGTCGGGCGCAGCCCGACGGAGCCGGGCGGGGCGGGACGCGCGCCGCAGGCCGCGGCCGGCCCCGGGGCCCCGGCGAACCCCAGGCGGGCGGGCCGACCGGAGCGCAGCGGAGGGGGCGCCCAGAGGAGCGGTGACGCGAAGCGGGCCTGCAGCGCGCTGCTTTGGGTGAGCGGCGACGCGCAGGTTATCCCCCGGGAGGAGGTCTGATGCCCACCCCGCCGCCCGCCCCTTGGGCATCGAGCACCGGCCATGACGGCTTCGGCCCCTTCTCCGAGATTGACGTCGATGGCGTCATCCAGCGCTTTCGCTTGTGCCCGCCGGGCCACTTCTTGATGGGCGCCCCCCTCGGCGCGCCCGGGGCCCAGGAGTGGGAGGGGCCCCCGCGCCCCGTCCGCCTGCGCCACGGGCTGTGGATGGCCGACTGCCCGGTCACCCAGGCCCTGTGGGCGGCGGTCACCGGCCAGCGTCCCAGCGGTGTTGATGACCCGGCGGCGCCCGATCTGCCGGTCGAGCAGGTGTCGTGGGTCGAGGCCGAGGCCTTCTGCCTCCGCTTGGGCGCCCTGCGCGGGCTGCCGGCGGCGGGCGCGCTGGGGCCGGGCTGGGCCCTGCGCTTGCCCACCGAGGCCGAGTGGGAGTACGCCTGCCGGGCGGGCGGCGCGGTGGGTCCCTCAGGCCGGGTCGGTGATGCGCCCGCGGGGGATCAGGCTGGGGGTTCGGCGGGGTCTGTCGAGGCGGTGGCGTTGAGCGGCACCCAGCCCGTCCGCCGCGGTCGGCCGAACCCCTGGGGGCTGTTCGACCTCGGGGGCAATGTGTGGGAGTGGTGCGCCGACGCGGTCTCGCTGCGCGCGCCCCTGGGCGGGCGCTGGGCGGGCGCGCCCACGGTCGACCCGCTGGCCCGGCGGGGGCGGCGCCGGGCGCTGCGCGGCGGGGCTTGGCATGACCGCTGGGCCCGCGCGCCGGGTGGGGCTTGGCGCCCGACCGCCCGGCACTCCGGCGAGCCCTGGGACCGCAGCGACGACCAGGGCCTGCGGCTCTGCGTGGGGCCGGTCTTGGGGCCTGTGCGCGGCGGTGTCGGCGGAGATGCGCGTGGCGAAGATGGTCTGCAGCGCGCTGGTGTGGGGGCCGCTGATGGGCTCAGTTAGGAGGCGGGCGGAGGTCTGATGCCCACCCCGCCGCCCGCCCCTTGGGCCACGACCACCGGCCACGACAGCTTCGGCCCCTTCGCTGAGATTGACGTCGATGGCGTCATCCAGCGCTTTCGGTGGTGCCCACCGGGGCGCTTTTGGATGGGCGCGCGCGGTCGAGGGTGGTCGCAACGACGACGAGGGCCCGCGGCACGAGGTGACCCTCACCGCGGGCTACTGGATGGCCGACAGCCCGGTGACCCAGGCGCTCTGGCTGGCGGTGATGGGGGAGAACCCGAGCGAATTCTCCGACCCGGCCCACCTCGATCGGCCGGTGGAGTCGGTGGACTGGTTTCAGGCCGTCCACTTCTGCGCCCTGCTCGAAGAGCGGCTGCAGCGCGCTGGTCTCGCCGACGACGGGCTCTGCTTTCGACTGCCGAGCGAGGCCGAGTGGGAGTATGCATGCCGGGCGGGCACAGATACCGCCACCTACGCCGGCGACCTGACGCTGCGGGGCGCACATGACGCACCTGAACTTGACGCCATCGCCTGGTACGGCGGCAACAGCGGCGTCGGCTATGACCTCGCGGGCGGCGTCGACAGCAGCACGTGGCCCCAGAAGCAGCACCCGCACACCCGGGCGGGCACGCGGGTCGTCAAACAGAAGGCGCCGAACGCCTGGGGTCTGTACGACACCCTGGGCAACGTGTGGGAGTGGTGCGCCGACGCCGTCGGGTTCCTTGAAGGGTACCCCGGGGGCGCGCGCGTGGACCCGCTCGGTGTCGCCGGCCCATCCCGCGCGCACCGCGGCGGCTCCTGGGTCTGGCACGCGCGGTTCGTGCGCGCGGCCTGTCGCCTCGCGGGCCCGCCGTCGCGGCGCGCCCCCGGCCTGGGCCTGCGGCTCTCGCGCGGGCGGGCGCACCCGACGCGCCCCGGGCCCGGTGATCCGACAGGTTGAGCGCTGCGATGGTGGGCCCCGCGCCAGGCCCCCCGCGGGCGCCGCAGGCGGTCGGGCGCAGCCCGACGGAGCCGGGCGGGGCGGGACGCGCGCCGCAGGCCGCGGCCGGCCCCGGGGCCCCGGCGAACCCCAGGCGGGCGGGCCGACCGGAGCGCAGCGG
>JAEUKK010000012.1 GCA_016792625.1 Deltaproteobacteria bacterium
CACGCCCCGCGAGGCCGCGCGCGGGCGCTGCATCAAAGGCCGTGACAGCCGGCGTACCAGACACCGAGCGCGTGGCGGGGCTCACCATACGCACGGGTATGGCCGCGGGAGTTGTGCCGGGGTTCGTTTACAGGCCCTCAGGCCGCGCCGGTCTCGGCCTCGACGTGCAGGCGGCGGGCCAGCTGTTGGTAGCGGGCCCGGGGGAGGGCTGCGTCGGCGAGGCGGCGCCCCTCTCGCGCCGTCCAGCGCAGCAGCTTGCTGAGGTCGGTGCCCGCGGCGGCGGCGGCCTGCTCGGGCAGGCCCGCCAGCGGGGCCACCTCGGGGTCGGCGCCCGCCGCGTTCGTGGCCACGTCGGCGACGAAGGTCAGCCGCAGCATGACCAGCGACCACGCCGCGAGCTCGACCTGGCGCGTGAGCGCCACGGCTGGCTCGGCGCTGCGCAGGTCGGTGAGCTGCACCTCGGGATGGGCGTCGAGCTCTTCGAGGGCCCACCAGAGCTGGTGCAGCCCGGCCGTCCACGCGCCGCGGTTCAGCCGGCAGCGCCGCACATACGCCCGGCCCAGCGCGTAGCGGGCCAGCGCCGCTCGGGGGCCCGGCACGCGGCGCAGCGCGGCCAGGGACTCGATCTTCGACCCGAGCTCGCCGTACTCGGTGACGGTGCTGAGCACCGGGTCGGGCACCGCCGCGCCCTTGCGGGGCCGGGCCGGCGGCTCAGGCACGGCGGTGGCCGCGTGGGCGCCGGCAGGCTCGTGCCCGCCGCTGCGGCGCAGGCGCACGACCTCGTCGAGGGGAAAGCGGGCGCTGTGGTGGGCCGCCTCGGCCTCCGCCGAGGCGAGCTGCAGGTCTTTGCGCAGCAGGCGGCCGCAGGTGGTGTGCTCCGCGTCCTGCAGCAGGCGCTGGTGCTCGACGGAGTCGCCCACCGCGATGCCCAGCCGGCCGTACTGCAGGGGGTTGAAGGCGCAGTTCTGGCAGCTTTTGAGGCTCATCGGCGCCTCGCGAAGGCGGCGTGGGACGCAGCGACAGCGTCAGCAGGCGGGATGGGATCACCGTCGAGCAGGTGCTCGGCGTGCTCTTCGACATACCGGCGAGCCTGGGCCACTTCATAGGCGCTCGGCCGGCCACCAGCGGCGGCAGGCCCCGCCGCCGCGAAATCAGACCGCGAAGCTGACCCCCAGCTCTTTGGCTTCGCGCGGGGTCAGGCCGACCGCGGAGGAGATTGCCCAGCTCGCTCGCTCTCCGCGCGCCTGCGCGTAGGCCTGCAGGATGATGGCGATGCGCTCTTCGTCGGTCAGCGGCCGCCACTCCGACCAAATGACCGTCACGGCAATGTTGGGCGAATCGAGGATGGGCTCTTCGTAGATCTTGGGGACCTTCGGCAGCCCGGGCCCCCCGCGGAGGTGCCGGACGAGCTCTTCACGCAGCTCGTCGTGCCGTGGTGGGCGGATGCGGGCGGCGTTCGCGTAGACGGGCATGGGCGGCTCACCGGTAGAGGGCAATGTAATTGTGATCATACCACAGGGCGGCATCCTCGACATCCTGCCGCTCGGCGGGGGTGGTGCGCGGCGTTTTGTACCGGAGCTCAACCCACCAGTGGTTGTAGATGATGTCGGTGTTGCGTTGCAGCAAGGCCTGAAACGCGGAAGTGAAAGACATCCGACGCTGGGCCCGTTGGGCGATCAAGGCGTCACACCAGAACTTGACGCTGTGGTACGACTCGGGATCGGTCGAGACCCCCAGCGCCTTGGCCTGGACCTTCGCCGTCTTGAGCATCGCATGGTCGATGCGCGCCTGCAGACCGTGCTGGATCACCCTGAAGTACGCGCTCTTGAGCGCTGCCTCTGCGACGTAGCCCAACAGGTACGCTGCCCCAGCGTCGGTGTTGGGCGCCTGCGGCCCGGTGGAGGTGGCAAGCACCCGCCCCTCGGCGAGGCGGGCGGCGCGCGCGTTCTCGTATTCGGTGATGGTGTCGTCGATGCCTCGATAGCTCGCCATGGTCGCTCCCCCGCTTGCTCGCTAACCCGAGCAGCAGCACACGCGGCCCGTAGCGCGCAAGCGCTCGACCACGACGGTCAGCCTCAGCGCCCGCCACCCCCAGCCCGCCCGCGCAGGCGCTCCACCCCCACGGTGATCCCCAGCGCCACCAAGGGCAGGCAGGCCAGCGCCACCGCCGCGCCGACCATCAGCCGCCCCGCGGGCAGCAGGTCGGGCCGACCGCCGCCGAGGCCCACGCCGAGCAGGCCGAAGCCGCCCACCAGCAGCAGCGAGACCCCGGCGAGGAGGAGGCGCTCGAGCCGCACCTCAGGCGACCCCGCGCACCGCCGCCGCCCAGCTCAGGTAGGCGTCGGCCCGCGGCCCGCCGGCTGCCCGCTCGACCTCGCGGTCGAGGCGCTGCAGGGCCGTGCGCAGGGCCTCGGCGGCCGCGCTGGCGTCGGCCACCGCCCGGCGCTGGCCGCGGTGCACGTCTTCTTTGGCCAGGGTCTCGTCGACCCAGGCCAGCAGGTCGGCGCGCAGGGCGCTCAGCTCGTCTTCGAGGCGCAGGGCGAAGGGCAGGTCGCGGGCGCTGTGCAGGCGCTCGGCCAGCAACGTGTACTGGGGCGCCTGGGCCTTGCCCCGCGGGCCGATGACCACGGCGAGGCCCTCGGGGAAGAGCGCGTCGCGCAGCGCCTCGGCCTCGCGCAGGCCGAGGTCGGCGAGGCCGTCGAGGCCGCGGGACAGGCCGCCGACCCGGCGGTCGAGGCTCTGCTCGGCGGCGCCCACCTCGGCGGCCTTGCCGCTGAGCGCGTGGCCGACGCTGAGCCGGCCGTTGACCAGCAGCTCGAGCTCGACCGCCGCCGCCTCGACCTCGTCGGCCGCCGCCCGCAGGTCAGGGGCGGTGAACAGGGCGCGGGCGCTGTGGACAAGGGGGGCGGCCATGGCGAGCAGGGCGACGCGGGTCTTGTTGCTGTAGGCGGGCATGAGGGCTCCAGCGGAGGGGGTGATCGGGGTCGGGCCGGTCGCCCACGCCCAGCGCGGGCGCGGTGCGCGGCGCCCGCGGCGCGCGGGCACATCGAGCAGGTCATGCCGAGACGCAGCGGTCAAGCGGGCCGCGCCCAGCGCGCATCACCGGCGGGGGTGCCCGGATGCAGCGCGGCGCGCGGGTTGCGCGGCGCCGTCGGCCCGGACAGCGCGGTCACCCCGGCGCCGGTTGATGCTCAAAGTGACGGTAAGATGTTGACCAGCCACGGTTCGGATGGGCCCCAGGCGCTGGTGGGCGCAGGCCCGGCGTGGTCGGCGGGCCGTGTACGGGCGATCAGGCGTTTGATCGGGGCATCAAGGGTGCCTTGATGTGGTGATCGAACGGTTGATCGGGGCTTCAAGGGTGCCGTGTGGTGGTGATCGAACGATTGATCGGGGCTTCAAGGGTGCCGTGTGGTGGCGATCGAACGATTGATCGGGGCTTCAAGGGTGCCGTGTGGTGGTGATCGAACGATTGATTGGGGCTTCAAGGGTGCCGTGTGGTGGCGATCGAACGATTGATCGGGGCTTCAAGGGTGCCGTGTGGTGCCGATCGAACGGTTGATCGGGGCATCATAGGTCTGATGTGCTTGTGATCAACAAGATGGCCGCTCGGGCCGCCGGGCGGGCCGAAGCCGGCCTGGCCCGAGCGGCCGCGCCCCGCTGGGGAGTCCTATCTTGTCCAGCGACCTGGCGGGCCAAGGCGGGGCCAGCGGGCGCGGCGGGGCGCGCGGGTGGCGGGGCGGGCCCGGGTGCGGCGGCGCACGGTCAAGCGCGGCGCGGGCAGGAGCGCGGCCGGCGCGCGTGGCG
>JAEUKK010000015.1 GCA_016792625.1 Deltaproteobacteria bacterium
GCTCGCGCGGCTCGAGGCCAAGGCCCCGCCGGTCGACCCCGCGAAGGACGCCCTGCTGATGAAGGCCTTCCGCGAGGCGCTGGCCGAGCTGCTCGGCGCGCCCGCCGCGGCCTACGCCCTCGAGGAGCGCCTGCCCGCCTCGCGCGCCGACGAGGCCGCCGCGGTGCAGCCCTACTCCCGCGCCGCCCAAGACCTGCTGCGGCAGTCCGGCGACGAGGGCTCGCTCGACACCGGCGACGCCTTGAACCTGCTGATCGAGGCGGTCCCGCACCTGCCGGCCAGCGCCGCCGCGCTCGGCGCCGACATCCGCGAGGTCTTCGCGCGCTCGGCTGAGGACGAGTACGTCGACAGTGATGACCTGCTCGCGCTTCTGCGCGCGCTCGCGGGCTTGCGCCGCACGCTCAGCCGGAGGACCGCCCGATGAACATGATCCCCAAGCCCGCCGAGACCACCCTTGAGCGCGCCATTGTTCTGCTCGGTACCCGCCTTCCGCCGGGTGTCTCGCTGGCCTACCTGCTCAGCTTCGTGGGCCGGCGCCGCGGCGACCTCATCGGCCTCGTGACCAGCCAGCCGCAGGTGGCCAAGCCAAGCGCCGATACAGCCAATGTCCCCGACGGCCCAGCACCTGACGCCTGGACGCCCACCGCCCGCACCACCGCCAACCTCGCCGCGATGCAGCTCGCCGCCACCAAGGCTCCCGCCGAGATGGCGGCCGAAGACCTTGCCCTGCTCAGCCGCTACAGCGGCTGGGGCGGCCTCTCCATCGACAAGGTCGCCCCGCAGCTCGCCAAGCTGCCCGCCGACTTCCCCCGGCCCGAGACCCGCGGCCTCATTCACGAGTACTACACGCCCACCCTGGTCGCCACAGAGGTGGCCCGGGCGGTCAGCGGCTTCTTGGCCGAGCTTCCCCGGGTGAAGGGCAAGGTGCTTGCGTTGGAGCCGAGCGCTGGCATTGGCCGCTTCGTCAACGCCACCAAGCAGCTGCCCGACCTCGCCTGGACGGCGGTGGAGTACAGCGCGCTGTCCTCGAAGATGCTCGCGGCCATGCGGCCCGACGTCCACGTCTGGCACGGCCCCTTTGAGCGCTGGGTGCGGGAACACAGCCCCAAGGTCGCCGGCAAGCTCGGCCTCGTGCTGAGCAACCCGCCCTATGGCGCCCGCGGGGCCGCGCTGACCGAGGACAGCGACCGCAGCTACCGCGAGAAGAAGGCCTACGCCTACTTCCTGCGTCGGGCGGCCGACCTGCTCGCTCCAGGCGGGCTCGGGGTCTTCCTCATCCCCTCGGGTTTTCTGTCCGGCCAGACCGAAGAGCTGCGCAGCCTGCGCGAGAACGTCCTGCGCAACCACCACCTCGTCACGGCCTTCCGCTTGCCGACCGGGCTCTTCCCGGGCGCCTCGCTCGTCACCGACCTCGTGTTCCTGCAAAAGCGGCCGGGCACGCTCGATGCGGTGCACCCCGACGACGCGAGCATCCTCGGCGGCGGCTTCTTCAAGGACCACCCCCAGCTCATCCTCGGCAAAGAGGTCGGCGCGCCCGGCGACGACGACGACCAGACCGCCAAGCCGCGCTGGGGCTACGAGGTCCAGGGCGAG
>JAEUKK010000060.1 GCA_016792625.1 Deltaproteobacteria bacterium
CAGAGCGCGAGGAGCACCGCTGGGTCCGTCGCAGGCGCCCCCGGACCACCCTCGACGGAGCCGATCTTCTCGTACAATTCGCGCAGATCAACCTTCTCGACGACGGCCCAGATGGCCCGGGCGAGGTGGTCGGGCGGCACGAGCTCTTCCAGATCGAAGGCGCGGAGGTGCAGCTGGTTGCGGTCAGGGCGGCGGAGGCGGGGGCGAGGGTCCATACGGGAAGATCACCCGTTCGGGGCCTCGGCGGGAGGTTCGTTTACAGGCCCTGAGCCGTCGGGCCCGCCGACGCCGCCCCCGCCGCCGGAGCCGCCCCCGCCGCCCTTGCCGCCGGATCCGGATCCGGGGGGTGGACCTGAGCTGCCATGGCGGCCCATCTTTCCTTGGGCGATAGGTGGGGTGTCGGCGGTGTGGAGCGGCAGCCTAAAGTTGGAGGATGGCGGCCTCACACGACGCGACAACGGGTGTGTGCTCGACAACGACGACCCTGCCATCGGTGATCCTCTCGTCGACTGGCCGTTCACCGCGGTCGAGAACAATGACCCAGACGCTGTCGACTGGTCACGCAACGCCCCTGGGCGCACGCTCGAGCAGATGATCAACCTGAACCTGAACCTGTACCTCCACGAGTCGGACGCCGGAATCGTACTTGGTGTGAGCGAGCGCGCTGACTGGTCCTGCCAATGGCACAACCTCTCGGCGCTGAACGATGAGATCCAGGCCGCCCTGGCGCAGATGCCCGAGGGCACAGAGCCAATCCACACGGGTCTAATTTTGGGCACCTGGGTGCCGATGCCAGAGACGCCGGATGGCCCCGACGAAGACGAGGAGCCGGACGCGCCCCCGACGGCGGATTGGTTCTGGTACAACGAGCCCGAGGAGACGCAAGCGCTGCACGCTTGCCGGTACCGCGACGCCATCGTGCGGGCCCGGCAAGAGGCGGCCGATCATCCACAGATCCACAAGCTAGTGATTTTTGACGAGCTACACCGACTGGTGCGGAGCCCCGACAACTACTGGTCGGTGGCCAAGTGGTCGGGTGAAGCGGTCTCCGTGCTCAGCGCGCTCGCTCAGGAAACCGATGGCGGGCAGCGCGCAGCGTGCAATGCCGCGCTGGATGCGCGATGGAACGGCGGCGTCGACTCCGAGCTCGCTGTATTCGCCGGCTACGACCCCGCGACAGCGCTTAGCCCCGCGGCGGAGGCGCCAGTTGAGCTGTGGGCTCGAATCTCGGCTGCCGCAGTGCCTCGCATCATCGTGCCCAGCGTCACCATCGGCGTGATGGGCCGCCCCGTGGGCGGCCCGACAATCAGCGGGGCGGATCACCGCATGGAGCCCGGTGAGTCGGTTCGCGCGGAGTGGGTGGTGTGGACCAAGCCCTCGGACCCGCGCCTCAACTGGGATAATGTACAAATCAGCGTCGATCTGTTGGCCAACCTCAATACGCCCGATGATTCCAACGACGCAAAGCTGGTCGTGTCGATCAATGGCATCGACCAGCCTGCCCTGACCCTTCGCCAAGGCTCGCCAGGGCGACGGAGCATTCAATACAGCGCCGCGGTCGTGCGGCGGCCGTTCATGCCCCATGCGATTTGGCCTTGGGAGGTCGAAGAGCTCGTCCCAAACCGGGTTCAGGTGCGGGTCGAGAGGGTCGAGAGCGTCGAGAGCGTCGAGAGCGTCGATGAGCCCGAACCTACGACCCAAATTACGGCGACGGTCTTCGGGGCGCGCGTGACCTTCAAGGAGCTGGACCCCGTTGATCAGACGACCGTGCATAAGGTCTACGAATACACGCTCGATCCCGAGGACGCAGTCTTCACGGTCACGGGCACCCCTGGGATGGTCACCCCAGCCGCTGTCCCCTGCGGGGACGGCGACGGGTCCGACACCCCGGCAATTTGCACCGACAACAGCGAATACCTGATCAGCCCCGATCTCGATGGCGTGAGCATCGCGCATGACATTAACTTCGAGTGGGCGGGGCAGCCGACCATCAGCGGCATGCCCTACTCAGTCGCGTGGAGCCGCTTTATCGAGTACACGTGTGACACCATTCACAAGCGGCCGGGTTCGCCGGCGCGGTGCTTGGTGGACGAGCGCCACTACCTCGCCGAGGTCGATGAGCTGGATCTGCTCAATTACGATGAGGCGGTGTTCCGCATCGACACCGGGCGCACCCGGGGCGATGGCGAGGTCAACACGTTCCTGGCCGTCGAGCTGGCCGACGCGGGCTACAGCTACGGCACCACCGCCGGAGCGGGTCCCATGCTCACACCCGGGGGGCGCTTCGATGACCGGCCGCCCTACTGGGATTACCGCGACCTCAACGGCGGGACTGGTGGTCGGTACACCTCGGTGGAGTTCGCCCGCAGCCATCGGCTGCTCAACTACCTGCCGCGCCACACCAAGCCCCATCCCGGTGAGCGGCAGACCTGGACCTTTGCGTGGGACCGCGCGTTGAACCCCGCCTGCAACGCCGAATGGGAGCTCGGCTACCACATTCACGCGTCGTTGGCGACGCCGACCTATGGACCGGTGTTAGAAAGACACGAGGTTGGCGAGGAGGCGTTCGAGTTCGCTATCGAACTCGAAGACCAAGCGGATCCCTACATGCCCGGCACTGCGCGCGCCTTGACGACGCTCGAGCCAACGGATGTGCACCAGACTCTGCCGGGGACCTACTGGATTGGGTCCTATGTGCACACCCGTCGCGTGCTCGACGCGACCGCAACCCCGCCGCTCACAGAGCCTCGGACCGCGGTGGCCTGGGTCTACGATGCGAGCGAGACCGACATCGACGCCCTACGGGTCGGCTGGGAGGTAAAGCCGAACCCGGGCGACCCTGAGCTCGGTGACCAGCGCGCCAGCTTGTCGTGGTTCGTATTGCCTCCCCCGGGTTGTGTACCGTCGCGCACCGCTCCCGAGATCAGCGTACACCCGCTCGTCGAGGGATGGTACCAAAAGCTCACCTGCTACCTCATCGAGGGGGACGTCGGCGGTTGCGGGATGGCCGCGCACCCCTCGGCCCCGCCCTCGCCGCCGAGCTTGCCATGGTGAGGGCCGCCACGCGAAGCTTCGCTGTCCTCCTCGCTTCTGCTTGCGGGGGCGGGTCGAAAGCCACACCCAACCCCAGGCACGACCCGCCCCTCGCGGACGGCCACGTGACCGAGATCCCCCCACAGGACCTCGACCACGACGGCTTCGCGGCGCCGGCTGACTGTGACGACCGCAACGGGGGCGTCTACCCCAACGCAGAAGAGCGCTGTGACGGGGTGGTCAACGACTGCCTGCGACGCGCGGCAGGCGCGACCGCCGAGCTGTGCGTCGAGGTGGACGGCACCGAAGACGCCTTTGCGACCTTCAAGTTTTCGGACCGCTACGACCGCGATGACCGCTTCACCATCGCCGACCTCGGTGACCTCAACGGTGATGGAGTTCACGACCTAGGGGCTGGCCAGAAGGACGATGCCGTGCAGGTCGGCGAGCACCTCGACTGGTCTACCGGCGAGATCGTCTATGACTACAGCCCTCGGGGCAGCGTGCTGGTGCTGCCCGGGCCGCTGGCCCGGTCGCGCTACGGTGACCCGGTGCGCACGTTTAGCCAGCCCGAGGCGGTCTACGGGGTCGACGAAGCTGACCGCATCGGCGCCGGCATCGCCGGCATGGGTGACCTCGACGGCGATGGATATGGCGAGCTCATCTTCGGCAACCTGGGCAGCCCCGACATGGTCTGGCTGGCCTCGGGCCCGACCTTCACCGACATGGCCGAGGCCCAGCTCATCTACAGCGAGCCGGCCGGAGGCTGCGCCAGCCACGGGTCGGCCAGCAGCCCCGACCTGAGCGGCGACGGTCGCCCTGACGTGGTCTTGGGCAACCCCTGCGCCGACCTCGTGCTGGTCTATGAGGGCGTTTCCCTTCGCGACGGCGAGGGGCTGCCCACGCCCATCGCCCGGCTGCAGAGCGGCCTCGGTTGGCGGGAAGGTTTTGGGGGCGGGCTGCACGCCGACGCCGACCTGACCGGCGACGGCGTCGCCGATCTGGTGGTCGGGGCACCGAAGGCCAACGGAGTGGAGGGTGTCGACCGCGCGCCCTATGTCCTCGTCTATCCCGGGCCGGTGCGAGGCACGCTGGGGCCAGAGGACGCCGCGCTGCGGCTCACTGCTGAGGTGGTTGACCCCTACACAGAGGGCATATCACAGGCCGGGTGGGGCCTGTCGGCTGGCGATGCCGACGGCGACGGCTATGCAGACCTCGCGGTCGCCGACCCCAACTTTATCGATTGGGCTGAGTTTGACGAAGAGGCTGGCTGGCATGCTGGCCGGGCATCGGTCTTCCTGGGGCCGCTGAGTCGCAGTCTGCTGTTGAACGAATCGGCAACGGAAATTCAGAGCAACGCCCCCTGGACGGACCTGGGTGGCCAGATTGACATGCGCCGCGACCTTGACGGTGATGGGCGGGCCGACCTTTTCGTCACGGCTGGCGAGGGTTGGGGGGAGAGCTGTACGTGCGGCCCGGGGTACTCTGGCAACAACGAAGCCTACATCTTCCTCGCCCCCTTCGGTGGCCACCGCTTCGCGGCCAGCGCCGAGATCACCTTCCGCAACACCGCGGTCGAAGACTGGGGCAGCCAGGGCGAGGTCACCGGCGACATGACCGGCGACGGCTGG
>JAEUKK010000095.1 GCA_016792625.1 Deltaproteobacteria bacterium
ACGAACCACAACCTAAAGGCCACGCCGCCTCCCGCCGCGCCCCGGCACACCCCACCCGGAGAGCACCACCCTACGCTCGCGGGCCTAACGTCCAGCATTCAGCCGCGGCCGAAGGCCGTCGGCTGCAATGCATCGTTAGGCATGCTGCGGTTGGGGTTCACCGGAACGTGAACCTGGCAGGCCGCAAGGCCTTCGGCGGACCACCCGCCACGCCGCCTGACCAGCGCGAGCCTACCACAAGCACGCTGGCCGCGGTTGATCGCGAGCGCCTTCGACCAGCGAGCTGCGCCCGGGGTTCAGCACAGCAAGCGCGCCGGGCGGATGACGACTACGTGCGGCAGGCCAACCTCGACCCGCCGAGCGCTCGGACGGCAGCGAGCCACTTCGACCTGCACGCCGCACCCGAGCTTCAGCACCGATACCGCGCCGGGTTGGCGACTACAACGTGCGGCAGACCAACCTCGCCGCACATCAGCACCCGGCCGGTCGCGAGCCACCTCGACCACCGCGCCGTGCCCGAGCTTTCGCACGACGCCGACACCGAAGTGGTGAGGACAACGTGCAGCACATCACCCTCGATGCGTGTCGCCGGTCGGCCCACCGTGAGCCACTTCGACCAGCACGCCTCACCCAAGCCTTAACCACTCGACCGCGCCGGGCCGACGACTACAACGTGCAGCACATCAACCTCGATGCGCCTCGGAGCTCGGCCGACTGCGAGCCACTTCGACCAGCACGCCGCACCCGAGCGTGGACACATCGACAGCGCCGGGCTGGTGACAACAACGTGCGGCAGGACAACCTCAACGCATATCCGCGCCCGGCCGGTGGCGAGCCCCTTGGACCAGCCAGCCGCGCACCAACTTCAGCACGGCGGCCGCAACGGGCCGGCGACTACAACGTGCGGCACGTAAACTTCGACTCGCTACACCCATCGGCCGGCAGCGAGCCGCTTCGACCACCCGGACGCGCCCGAGCTTCACCGCGTCGACTGCGCCGGGTCGACGAGCATGACGCGCAGCACATCACCCTCGATGCGCGTCGCCGCCCGGCCGACCGCAAGCCACTTCGACCAGCACGCCACACCCAAGCCTCGCCCAATCGAACGCGCTGGGCCGTCGACGACAACGTGCGGCACATCAACCTCGGCGCGAACGGGCGGTCGGACGGCCGCGAGCCAGGTCGTCGAGGATGCCGCCCCCATGCTCGACGAGATTGGCGTCATTCACGCCAACCCTGCCGCCACGCCCCGGCACCACCTACCCGGAGAGCACAAGCCTGCCTTCAACAACCAGACCGCCGAGGGAGCAACTACAACGTCTTGTAGGCCGCCTTCACCGCGGTGGTGTCTCTATACTTTCAAAGACCGACCCGCAACCCCACTTCCAACTCGACACCAAAACACTGAGACGGGGCAACTTCGAAATCGCGACAACAACGTCAATCCGACCCCTTCAGCACATCGGACGCCCTGAGCCACGGCGACGCAAACTAAGAGCCACGCCGCCTATCGCGACGCCCCGGCACCACCTACCCGGAGAGCACACCTACGCTCCCGTGCCTAACGCTCCGGTTCAGCGGCGGGCCGCGCAGCGGACCGTCCGCTACAACCAGTTGTTAGGTTGCATGGCTAGCACGCGCATGCCTCAGCTTGCTTTGGCGGGCACTTGACCGTGCCGTATGTACAGAACACGCAGCAATCTCCCGGCTTGGGCCGGAGCATGGCCTTGCAGGCCGTGCACTCATAGAAGACTAAACATGAGTCTGTGGGCATGGTCTCGGTGCGCTGATGCCCACAGGATGGACACGTAATGGTGGATTGGTTCTCGGCGGAGGATTGCGGCACGCAGGTGCTGCACCTCCGGCCCTCGATGGTGTTCCAGACCGCCGCCAAGACCAGACCGCCGAGGCTGCAAAAGACCAGCACCTGTGACAGCGAGACATTGAAGCCATAGAAGATGCCCACTGCGCTTGCCGCCGCCAAGACCAGCGGCCCCCACTTGCGATGAGCGCGAAAGCCGATGAAGGCACCGACGACGGCCAAGGCAACGAAAGCCTCAAAGACATAGGCTAGGGTGCCTTGGTATGGAGCCAGCGCGCCAAGGCCGACAGAGGCGCCAGCCGCCGCGAGGAGGGGGAGGCAACAAGCGGGGGCTGCTGCAAGCGCACCTAAGACCGCGCCGATTGCCCCGAGCTTATCAAGATGACGTTTCATACTTCGTATGCCTCCTTGGTTTCATGCAACCTAACGTCAATTAGGCTTGCTGCGGTCGGGGTTCATCGGACCGTCAACCCGGCGGGCCGCGAGCCCCTCGGCGGACCACCCGCCACGCCGCCTGACCTGGGCGAGCTTACCACAAGCACGGTGGCCGCAGTCGGTTGCGAGCCACGTCGACCACCGAGCCGCGCCCGGGCTTCAGCACAGCAGGCGCGCCGGGCGGAGGACTACAACGTGCGGCAGGCCACCCTCGACCCACCGAGCGTTCCGCCAGCCGCGAGCCACTTCGACCTGCAAGCCGTGCCTGAACTTCAGCACGGATACCGCGCGGGGTTCGCGACTACAACGTGCGGCAGACCAACCTCACCGCACATCAGCACCCGGCCGGTCGCGAGCCACCTCGACCACCGCGCCGTGCGCAGGCCTCGCACGACGCCGACCCCCGCGTGGTGAGGACAACGTGCCGCACGTCAACCTCGATGCGTATCGCCGCTAGGCCCACCGCGAGCCACTTCTACCAGCACGCCGCACTCAAGCCTTGACACATCGACTGCGCCGAGCCGACGACTACAACGTGCAGCACATCAACCTCGATGCGCATCGGACCTCGGCCGACCGCGAGCCACTTTGACCAGCACGCCGCACCCGAGCCTGGACACATCGACAGCGCCGGGCTGGGGACAACAACGTGCGGCAGGACCACCTCAACGCATATCCGCGCCCGGCCGGTGCCGGTGGCGAGCCCCTTGGACCACCCAGCCGCGCTCGGACTTCAGCACAGCGGCCGCAACGGGCCGGCGACTACAACGTGCGACACGTAAACTTCGACTCGCCACACCCATCGGCCGGCCGCGAGCCGCTTCGACCACCCGGACGCGCCCGAGCTTCACCGCGTCGACCGCGCCGGACCGACGAGTATGACGCGCAACACATCACCCCCGATGCGCGTCGCCGACCGGCCGACCGCAAGCCACTTCCACCAGCACGCCACACCCAAACCTCGCCCCACCGAACGCGCTGGGCCGTCAACGACAACGTGCGGCACATCAACCTCGGCGCGAACGGGCGGTCGGACGGCCGAGAGCCAGTTCGTCGAGGATGCCGCCCCCATGCTCGACGAGATTGGTGTCATTCACGCCAACCCTGCCGCCACGCCCCAGCACCACCTACCCGTAGAGCACGCCTACGCTCCCGTGCCTAACGTCCAGCGTTCAGCTGCGGCCGAAGGCCGTCAGCTGCAACGCACTGTTAGGCGCTCGCCACCCAGCTTGAAGCTGTTGATCGCCCCGGCGGGCCGCGAGCCCCTCCGCGGACCACCCGCCGCGCACGTCG
>JAEUKK010000104.1 GCA_016792625.1 Deltaproteobacteria bacterium
ACACTCCAAGCCCTTGGAGGCCGCAATGACCCTGCTGCACAACATCCGCGCCGACCCCAAAGAGCGGGCCTTATACGAGGCCTACTGCAAGCAGCTGTCGATAGAGCAGACCATCAAAGACGACATGGCCGAGCTGCGGGCTGAGGCGGAGGGCGAGCGGGCGCGGGCCGAGCAGGCCGAGGCGGCCCTGGTCGCCGAGCGGGCGCGGGCCGAGGCGGCGCTGGTCGCCGAGCGGGCGCGGGCGGAGGCCCTCCGCGCCAAGCTGCGGGCGCTCGGCTTCGACCCCGACGCGCTCGGCTGATCGTGGGGGCCGTTGGCGGCGCAGCAGGTCTGGCCGCCGCCGGCCCACGGAGCAGCCTGCATGGGGCCGCGCGGACCCGCCCTGCGGTCGGCCGGACGCGGGCGGTCCAGTGGGCTCCGGCTTGCCGTGGTCGCCCGGAGCGGCCGAGGGCGGGCGGGCCAGACCATGCGCCGGGTGGGTTGACCCAGGGGCCGCCTGCTCTGAGACCATGCGCCGGGTGGGTAGACCAAGGGGCCGCCTGGTCTAAGACCATGCGCCGGGTGGGTGGACCCAGGGGCCGCCTGGTCTAAGACCATGCGCCGGGTTGGTGGACCAAGGGGCCGCCTGGTCTGAGACCATGCGCTGGGTGGGTGGACCCAGGGGCCGCCTGGTCTGAGACCATGCGCCGGGTTGGTGGACCAAGGGGCCGCCCGGTCTAAGACCATGCGCCGGGCAGGTGAACCCAGGGGCCGCCTGGTCTGCGGCCATGCGCCGGGTTGGTTGACCAAGGGGCCGCCTGGTCTGCGACCATGCGCCGGGTTGCTTGACCAAGGGGCCGCCTGGTCTAAGACCACGCGCCGGGTTGGTTGACCAAGGGGCCGCCTGGTCTGCGGCCATGCGCCGGGTTGGTGAACCCAGGGGCCGCCTGGTCTGCGACCATGCGCCGGGTTGGTGGACCCAGGGGCCGCCTGGTCTGCGACCATGCGCCGGGTTGGTGGACCCAGGGGCCGCCTGGTCTGAGACCATGCGCCGGGTTGGTGAACCAAGGGGCCGCCTGGTCGGCGACCATGCGCCGGGTTGGTGGACCAAGGTCGCGCCTGATCCGGCCTTCGACCCAGCAGCGGCCGGGCGCAGGGGCACCGCCCACGAGGATGCCGTGCCTGACCGCCTCGCAGCCTGAGGCGGCCCCGACCGCCCGCCGGTTAGGCCCGCGCGCCTGCCGCGGACCGCCGCCCCCGCGCGGGCCCGGTGCCCCATCGACCCGCGCCCCGGCCCGCCCCGCCTGCTGCTGGTCGGCCTCGTGGTCGGGATCGCGGCAGGGCTGCGCGCGGCCCACGCCCCCCAGCGCTGGGAAGAGGTCGCCGCGCTCTACAGCGCCTACCCCTCGGCCACCGT
Organism: Deltaproteobacteria bacterium; assembly: GCA_016792625.1. Lineage (GTDB taxonomy): Bacteria > Myxococcota_A > UBA796 > UBA796 > UBA2385 > JAEUKK01. The sequence goes on from JAEUKK010000104.1 coordinate 1,397, forward strand.
TGACGCGCTTGCGGCGGGCGATCTGGTCGCTGCCCTCATCACCTGGACCGGCCTGCACCCGCCGCTCTGGTCGCTGCAGCAGGCCACATTTGAGCTGCTGCTGCCGCGGCCCCTGGCCTGGGTGGCCTGGAGCGCGCTGCTCTCCACCGCGGCGGTGGCCCTGGTCGCCCGCCGGGCCCCGCTGGCCGGGCTGCTGCTCGCCGGCGGGGCGCTGCAGGTGCACTACAGCGCCGAGCTGAACAGCTACCCGCTGCTGGCCTTCGGCCTCGCGGGCCTGTGGGCGGCCCTGGCCCGGCCCGGCGCGGGCCCCACCGCGGGCGTCGGCTGGGCGGCCCTGCTCTGCTGGACCCACGCGCTGGGCGCGCTGAGCGCCGCCGGCTGGGCCCTGCGCGCGCGCCGCGGGCGCTGGGCGCGGGTGGGGCTGCTCGCGCTCGCGGCGGCGCCGCTGGTCCCCGGCGCGCTGGGCCGGCTGGCGGACCCCAGCAGCTTTCGCCAGCCGCCGCTCAAGCCCGTGCTCATCGCCGCCGACCTCGTTGAGCGTTTTGGCGTGCTGGGGCTGGTCCTCAGCCTGGCTGGCCTGCTGCTCGCCCCGGGGCCGGGGCGGGGTGGACCGGCGGCGGCGCTGCCCCGGGCCCCGCTGGTGGTGCCCGCGCTCGGGCTGGTCCTGCTGCTCGGGGCGGGCGCTGCGGCGCCCCACCAGTATGGTCCGCTGCTGCTCTTTGGCCCGCCGGCCGCGCTGGGCTTGGCGGCGGCGGCGCGGGGGCGCCCGGCCCTGCGCGCGGCGGTGCTCGCGCTCGGGTTGCTCGCGGCGGGGGCGACCGCCCGGGTCGAGGGGCTGCAGCTCGGGCGCCTGTGGGCCGCGCGGGCCGGGGACGAGGCCCAGGCGGTCCGGGCGGCGCTGGCGGCGCTCGGCCCGGGCTGGGCCTGCGGTGACGGGCCGCCCGACCGGGCCTGCGGCGGCGAGGCCCTGGTGCTGCTGCGGCCCGCCCCGCCCAATGACGACGACAAGCGGCGGTTCAGCGCCGGGCTCTGGGCGCTGGACCCCTGGCGGCCGCTGCCCCGGGTGCGGCCCCGCGGGCCCGACGGCGCGCCGGCCCCCCACAGCGACCACCGGCTGGGCCAACCCCGCCTGCACACCCGCGAGGATGGCGCGCAGCACGTGGTATACGTCCACGACGAGGCCCGACCGAGCATCGAGCTGCTCGGGGCCAGCCACCCGCGGGTGGCCCTGGTCTTGCTACACCACCGCGACCGACCGGCCCTGGTCGAGGCCCTGCCCGCCCGGCTGGCGGCCCGGGGGGCGCTGCAGATCGAGCGGCGGGGGGCGGCCCTTGTGCTCTGGTGGCGCCCCGACCCGCCTTGAGCCTGCGCCGCGGCCCAGCGGCGCCCGCCGGCGGGGATAGCCCCGCGGGGCGAGGTCTCATGCGCCGCCACCGCCCGCTCCGCCGCCTGCTCTCCGCCACCCTCATCGCCAGCGCGCTGCCCGGCTGCGATGGCCTGCGCGCGATGATCATCAACGTCTACCCGAGCGACTACGCGCCGGTGGCCGAGGGCGGCGAGGCCCAGGCCCAGCCGCCGCAGCGGGTGCAGCTCAAGCCGCGGGTCACCGGGCTGCAGCAGCCGACCGACGCCCAGTTCTCGCCCGCCCACCCCGGGCTCGTGCTCATCGCCGAGAAGGCCGGCAGCGCGCTGCTCTTTGACCTGAGCGGGGCCGAGGCCCGCCCGCTCGGGCCGCTGTTCGCGCTCGACGTGCTGACCCGCAGCGAGCAGGGGCTGCTCGGGCTGGCCTTCGCGCCCGACTTTGGGCCCGCCGGCGGCGCGTTGTACTGGAACGCCACCCGCAGCTGCGCCAGCCCCGAGGGCTGCACCCAGGTGGGCCGGGTCGCGGTGAGGGTCGAGGCCGGTCGGTGGACGGCCGGGCCCCCCGAGGTCCTGCTCGAGGTGCCGCAGCCCTACGCCAACCACAACGCGGGGCAGATCGTCTTTGGGCCCGATGGTTTGCTCTATGTCGGCCTCGGCGATGGCGGCTGGCGCGAAGACCCGCACGGCCACGGCCAAGACCCCGCCACGCTGCTCGGCTCGATGCTGCGCATTGACCCGCGGCGGCCCGACGGCGGCCGGGCCTGGTCGGTGCCCAGCGACAACCCCAAGATCCCCGGCGCGCCGCCGGAGACCTGGGCGATCGGCCTGCGCAACCCGTGGCGTTTTGGCTTCGCCCCCGACGGGCGCATGGTCATCGCCGACGTCGGCCAGTACGCCTGGGAGGAGCTGTCGATCGCCAAGGCCGGCGACAACCTCGGCTGGGCGGTGCGCGAGGGCCGCCGCTGCTTCCCTGCTGAGGCCACGTGCAGCGCCGAGGGGCTGGTCGAGCCCTTCTATGAGTACCCCCACAAGGACGGCGATGGCAGCGTGACCGGGGGCTATGTCTACACCGGGTCGGCCATCCCGGCCCTGGCCGGCCGCTATGTCTTCGGCGACTTCTTGAGCGGCCGGCTGTGGAGCGTGCCCCTGCCCGCTGGCTCCGCTGGCTCCGCTGGCTCCGCTGGCTCCGCTGGCCCCCTGGTCAGCGCCGAGCTGCTGGGCAAGTGGGCCATCCTGCCGTCGACCTTTGCCCGCGACCCCCAAGGTGAGCTCTACGTCGCCGACTTCGGGCAGGGTACCCTGTACCAGCTCACCCCCTGAGCTTCGTTACCCCTTTCGAGAGAGGCCCCCATGCCGACCCCGCTCGACCCGTCGACCGACCCCGCCCAAAACCCGGCGCTCGACCCGCGCCGCCTGCGGCCCGAGGACTGGCGGGCCCTGCTGAGCCCCCTCGAGTACGCCATCCTGCGCGAGTCGGCGACCGAGCGGGCGGGCACGGGGCGTTACCTCAGCGACCCCGGCCCGGGCGCTTTTCACTGCGCCGGCTGCGGCGCCCGCCTCTACAGCGCCGACCACAAATTCCACGCGGGCTGCGGCTGGCCGAGCTTCTGGGATGAGGTCGAGCCCGGCGCGCTGCGCACCGTGGTCGACCGCAGCCACTGGATGGTGCGCACCGAGATGCGCTGCGCCCGCTGTGAGGGTCACTTGGGGCACATCTTCGACGACGCGCCCCAGACCCCCACCGGCCAGCGCCACTGCGTCAACGGCTATGCCGTACTCTGGGTGCCCGCGGGCGCCGAGGTCGCGGCCACCTTCGCCGCCCACCGTCGCGACCCGGGCCGCGCCGGCGTTTGAGCTGATGGGTCAGCGGGCGCAAGTGAGCTGCCGACCCCCATCCACGGGAAGGGTCACCCCGGTCATCCACGCCGCCTCATCCGAGGCCAAGTAGAGGATGACCGCGGCCACCTCTTCGGGGGTGCCGATCCGGCCCAGCGGGTGGGTGCCCCGGCTGTGCTCGACGAAGGCGGCGTAGCGCTCCTCATCCATGCCGCCGCGCCGGTGCAGCGCGGTGCGCACCACCCCCGGGTTGACCGCGTTGACCCGCACCCCGCGCGGGGCCAGCTCGAGCGCGGCGCAGCGGGTGAGCTGGTCGAGGGCCGCCTTGCTGGTGGCGTAGGCGAGCACGCCGGGGAAGGCCCGCAGGCCGGTCACGCTCGACACGTTGATCACGCTGCCCGGGCGGGCGCTCAGCGCGGGAAGGCAGCGCTGGATGAGGTCCATCGGCGCGGTGACGTTGAGCTCCATCATGGCCGAGAGGGCCTCGGGCGTGGTGCTCTCGATGGTGCCCGAGCCGATGACCCCCGCGGCGTTGACCAGCAGGTCGAGGCCGCCCAGGGCCTCGAGGCTGGCCTCGACCGCGCCCGCCCGGGCCGCTGGGTCGCGCAGATCGGCGCAGATGACGTGCAGCTCGTCGCCATCGACCTGCAGATCGGCGGCCAGGGCCTCGAGGGTGGCGCGGTCGCGGGCAACGGCGGCCACGCGGGCGCCGGCCTGGGCCAAGGCCACGGCGGTGGCGCGGCCGATGCCGCTGCTGGCGCCGGTGACGAGGGCGCGGTGGCCGGAGAAGCGGGTGGAGGGGCTAGTCATGGGGACCTCAAGGACGGGGCTTCAGGCGGGCTGGAGGGGGAAGACCTCGACGTCGACCCCGGGGCTGTACAGCGCCGGGAGGGGCTCAGCGGGCCGGACCAGGCCGGCGGCGGCGAGCAGATCTTCGTCGAGGGCGTCGAGGGTGGCGTGGTGCAGCGGATAGGGCGCGTGGTGCACCTGCCCGACCGAGAGCGCCCCGCTGGGCGCGCAGGCGTAGAGCAGGTAGCGCTCGGCCAAGAAGAAGGTCAGCCCATCGGGGTCGACCGGCCCCACGGGCGCGCCGATGCTCGCCTGCACCGCCGCGTGGGCGGGGGCCGGCGGCGGCCAGCGGCGGGTCGAGGCGTAGCGCAGGCGGTCGTCCTGCTGCTCGAGCTGCATGTCGGCGCGGAAGTAGGGCAGGTGCCAGCCCCAGCGCGCCGCCCGCACGGCGAGGCTGTTGGCGGCGTCGAGGCTGTAGAACCACACGCCCGGCCGCCCGTCGGGCCCCAGCACATAGGTGCGCACGTTGGTCTCGTGAAAAGCCGAGACCCCGGGCAAGGGCGGCAAGAAGCGGGTCGGGCGGATGCCCCGCATCGTGAACAGGACCAGCCCGACATAGGCCCGGCCCTCATGGGTGTCGAGCCGCAGCCCGGCGGGCAGGGTGGCGTGGAGCAGCGCTGGGTCGAGCTCCCAGTGCACGAAGAGCAGCTGCCGCCACTGGTGAAAACCTTGGGGCGGGCCCGCGGGGCGCTGGGTGGGGCCGAGGCGGTCGATCAGGGTGGGGAGGGGGTGCATCGGGCCTCCGGGGGCGGGGGTCTATCGTGGGCCCGCCCGCGCCCGGCCGGACGGCGGGCGGCGGCGCAGCCGCCGGTCGCGCAGCGACCCAGCCGGGCGGGCGGCGAGCCCGCCGCAGGCGGAGCGCCGCCCGGGGCCCCGGCGCCGCCCAGCCGAGGGCCGTAGGCGCCCCATCTCAGGCCGGTGCGGCCAGGACCTCGTCGCGGCACTCGGCCCACAGCGCCTCGGTCGGGCCGGGCCGGAAGAAGCCGAAGTGCCCGATGTGGCGCAGGCCCAATTCGGCGGGCGCGACCAAGCGGCGTCGGACGGTCGCGCGCGGGTACCAGGCGCGCAGGCGGGCGGCGGCCGCGGGCGCGACCATGCGGTCGTCGCTCAGCTCGAAGAAGGTCATCCGCGCAGTGATCTGGTCGTAGTATAGGCTGTCGGCCGGCAGGGCACCCCGCAGGTACTCGGGCGTGCCCGCCCAGCGCGCCCACTGGCGCAGGGCGCTGGCCGGCAGCGGCTCGCCGAGCTGCAGCCAGCGCGGCCCGTAGCCCAGCGCCCCGACCACCGCGGGCACCACCCCGCGCAGCAGCAGGCTGTAGCGCCAGCGGTCCCAGGTGGGGAAGAGGCGCAGGTCGCCCACGGCGGCGGCCACGACCAGCGCGCCCGCCACGCCCAGCGCGGCGGGGCTCATGCCCAGGGCCTGCCCGCCAAAGCTGTGGCCCAAGGCCCAGCGCGGCGCCTCAGGCCAGCGCTCGGCGGCGGCCTGCAGCGCGGCGGTCTGGTCGAGGCGCCCCCACTCCTCCATCGTGGCGGGGTCTTCGCGCAGCGGGCGGTCGGCCGAGTCGCCGACCCCGCGCAGATCGACCCGCAGCACGGCGATCTGGTGCCGGGCCATCCAGGCGGCGAAGTGCCGGTAGTAGCGCATCGGCACGCCAAAAGCGGGGATGATGACCAGGCTCGCCCGCGGCGGGCCGACCGGCGCGTCGATGAGGGCGGCCAGCGACCGACCATCGGCGGCGCGCAGCTGCAAGGGGACGGGCGCGGCGTCGGGAGGGGGCTGCGGCACGTTCACCTCGGCGTGTGGGGCTGTCGGGCCCGGGCCGGCGCGGCTATCACCCCGGCCCGGCTGTGGGCCTGCGCCACCGCGGCGGAGCCCCGGCCATGACGGCCCCGAGGAGCCCCATCACCAGGCGCTCCGGTGCGGTCTGCGTCGAGGCGCCCGTGCTGCGCTGACCCGGGCCCTCAGCCGGCGGGCGGGCCGCGCAGCTCGACCCGCTCGACCCGCAGGTCGTCGACCCAGAGCCGGCCGAGGGTCACCGGCAGGCGAAAACGCCGCGGGCCGGCGCTCCCGGGGTTGATGTGCCGCCAGGGGCCGCAGGTCACGTCGCGCCACTGGTGGCTGTGGCCGGCGAGCAGCAGGGCCGGGCCGCGGCCCTGGGGTGGAGGGGGATCGGCGGGCAGGACGTGCTGCAGGCGGATCTCCACGAGGCCGAGCGGGAGGTTCAGCCAGAGCGCGGCCACCTCGGGCAAGGCCGCGGCCCAGGCCCCGCGGTCGACGTTGCCCCGCACCGCGACGAGGGGGGCCAGGGCGCTGAGGCCCGCGAGCACGGCCGGCGCGCCGACGTCGCCGCAGTGCAGGATGAGCGCCGCGCCCCGCAGCGCCGCCGCCGCTTCGGGGCGGAGCAGCCCGTGGGTGTCGGCCACCACGCCGATGAAGGCGCCGGCGGGCAGGCGCAGCGGGTCGGTGGTGGGCAATCGGGCCTCCGCGGCGTTGACCTGCCGCCGGGCGAGGCTAGCCCGACCGCGGGGCCGCGGCTGCGCGCTCACGGGGGAGGAGCATGGCCGCCGCGCCGCCCGACAAGACCTGCGCCGCCTGCGGCCGCAGCTTCAGCTACCGGGCGAAGTGGGCGCGGGACTGGGCGGCGGTGCGCTACTGCTCCGCGCGCTGCCGGCGCGCCAAGCCCGCCGTCGATGATCCCCTGGAGCGCGACATCCTCGACGCGCTCGCCGCCCGCGCGCGCGAGGCCACCGTCTGCCCCTCGGAGCTCGCCCGGGCGCGCTGGGAGGACTGGCGCCCCCACATGGAGGAGGTCCGCTCCGCCGCCCGGCGCCTCGTCGCCGCCGGGCTGGTCGAGCTGACCCAAGGGGGCGCGGTGGTCGACCCCGACCACGCCCGCGGGCCCATCCGGCTGCGGCGGGGGCCCCGCTTCCCGCCGCTCCGCGCAGGCTGAGCCTCGGCGGCGGGCCCTGCCGCGCGTCCGCGCAATCTGTACGCAGAGCCTGTGCGCAGCGTATACAGAGCGATAGCGGAGGGGCTCAACGGCGCCCCGGCGCGCCCGCCCGCGGGAGAGCGCACGTGTCTGAGCAGGCGAGGCGAAGCCTCCACCTCATCTTGCCGTGGGACCTCGACCGCGGGCTCGCCTGCTGCCCGCGCCGCCCGGCCGATGGCCCCGTGTTGCTCGTCGAGAGCGTCGCCCGCAGCCGCGCCATGCCCTTTCACCGGCAGAAGCTCGCGCTGATCGTCGCGGCGCAGCGCCACTTCGCCGATGAGCTGCGCGCTGATGGTTTCGAGGTGCTGCAGATTCGCGCGCCGACCTACGCGCTGGGCGTGGCCGAGGGCGTGCGCCGGACGGGCGCCGCCGAGGTGATCGCGCTGGAGCCGCCCGAGCACGGTATCGAGCAGAGCCTGCGCGCCGCCGCCGCCGCGGGCCTGCTCGGCGCCCCCCTGCGCCTGCTGCCCGATGGCGGGCCGGGCGGGCGCTTCTTGTTGTCCCGCGACGAGGCCCGGGCCTGGGCCGCCGGCCGGGCGAACTTGCGGATGGACCTCTTCTACCGCTTCATGCGCCGCCGGCTCGACATCTTGATGGACGGCGACCAGCCCCTCGGCGGCAAGTGGAGCTTTGACGAAGACAACCGCAAGGTGCCCAAGGGCGAGCGCCCGCCGCCGGCCCCCCGCTACCCGCCCGACGCCCTGACCGCGGCCGCGCTCGATGAGGTAGAGGGCTGGGGCATCGGCTGGGGCGCCGCCCGCCCTTTTGGCTGGCCGGTGAGCCGGGCCCAGGCCCTCGACGCCTTGGCCCGCTTCATCGATGAGCGGCTGCCCCTGTTCGGGGACTACGAGGACGCGATGGTCGAGGGCGAGCCCCTGCTCTGGCACGCGGCCCTCTCGCCCGCCCTCAACCTCGGCCTGCTCCGCCCGCTCGAGTGCGTCGAGGCGGCGGTGGCCGCGCTGCGCGCCGGCACGGCGCCGCTGAACGCGGTCGAGGGCTTCGTTCGCCAGATCATCGGCTGGCGCGAGTTTATCCGCGCGGTCTACCTGCTGCGCATGCCGGCGCTGCGCGGGGCCAACCAGCTCGAGGCCGAGGCCCCGCTGCCCGCCGCGTACTGGGACCCCACCCAGACCGACATGGCCTGTTTGGGCGCCGCGACCCGGGCGGTGCACGACACGGGCTACACCCACCACATCGTGCGGCTGATGGTGCTGGGCAACCTGGGGCTGCTGCTCGGCGTGCGGCCGATTGAGCTCTCGCGTTGGTTCTTCTCGGCCTTCGTTGACGCCTATGAGTGGGTCGAGCTGCCCAATGTGCACGGCATGGCGCTCTTCGCCGACCCGAGCTTCGCCTCCAAGCCCTATGCGGCCTCGGGCGCCTATATCCACCGGATGTCGAACCACTGCGCGGGCTGCCGCTATGACGTCAAGCGCCGCACCGGGCCCGACGCCTGCCCGTTTAATCCGCTGTATTGGGACTTTATGGCCCGCCACCGCGCGCGCTTCGCCCGGCACCCGCGCCTCGGCGCCCTCTACGGCACCTATGACCGCTTCGGCGACGAGGAGCGCGCGGCGATCCGCGCCGCTGCCGACGCCGCCCGCGCCCGGCTGCTCGCCGCCCCCGCGCCCGCCTGGAGTTTTGATGACGACGCCGGCTGAGCGCGCGCTCGCAGGGCTGCCCGCCTACCTCGAGGGGCGGGTGCGTGCCCACAGCGGCGGCGCGCCCACGCCGGGCGCCTTTGTGCTCTGCTGGCTGCGCCAGAGCCTGCGGGCCGTCGACAACCCCGCGCTGGACGTGGCGCTCTACCTCGCCGATGCCCTCGGCGTGCCGGTTTTCGTCTACCACGCGCTCACCCACCGCAGGCCCTGGGCGACCGCCCGCAGCCACTGGTTCTTGCTCGAGGCCCACCGCGACCTGTCTGCGGGGCTGGCTGCGCGGGGGATCGGCGCGGCCTTTCACCTTGAGCTGCCCGGGCAGGAGCGCCCGGTGCTGCGGGAGCTGGCCGCTGAGGCCTGCGCGGTCATCGCCGATGAGGTGCCGGTGCCGCCGCTCGACCGCTGGCTCGCCGGCCTCGCCGCCGGGCCCGCGCCGGTGCTCGGGGTGGACTGCCACAACCTCGTGCCCATGCGGTGGGCCGGCCCGGTGCACGAGCGGGCGACGGCCTTTCGTGACCGGCACAGCCTCGAGCGCGCCCGGCGCCGGGCCCTGCCGCGCGCCGATGCCCTGGTGCGGCGGCCTGGGTTCCGTCCCGCCACCCTGCCTTTTGCCCCCCTGGACTGGGCGACGGTGGGCGAGGACCCCGAGGGCATCGGCGCCCTGGTCGCCGCGGCGGGCGTCGACCCCACGCTGGGCCGGGTGCACGACACCCCGGGCGGGCGCACCGCGGCCTTGGCGCGCTGGCGGGCCTTCCTCGCCCAAGGTGGGGTCGAGGCCTACGCGCGGCTGCGCAACGACGCCGACCAGCCGGGCGTGAGCCGCATGTCGGCCCACCTGCATGTCGGGGCGGTCTCGTCTTTTGAGCTGATCGACGCGGTGGACGCCATCGGCGGGCCCGGCGCCGACAAGTTTGCCGACGAGCTGCTGGTCTGGCGTGAGCTCGCCTGGCATTGGTGCGCCCGCCAGCCGGCCCTGCACAGCGTGGACGCCCTGCCGCTGTGGGCCCGGCGCACCCTGCTCGTCCACGCCCGTGACCCCCGCACCTGCCCCGATGGGGAGCAGATCGAGCGCGGCCGCACCGGTGACCCTCTGTTTGACCTCGCCCAGCAGGGCTTGCTGCGCCACGGCGAGCTGCACAACAACGTGCGCATGACCTGGGGCAAGGCCATCGTCGGCTGGACGCCCGACCCCCAAGCGGCGATCGACCGCCTCGTCTCGATCAACCACCGCTGCGCGCTCGATGGGCGCGACCCCGCCTCCTACGGCGGGCTGTACTGGTGCCTCGGGCTCTTTGACCGCCCGTTCACCCCGGAGCGCCCGGTGACCGGCGCGCTGCGGCCCCGACCGACCGCCGATCACGCCGCCCGCCTCGATCTGGCCAGCTATGGCGCGGTGGTGCGCCGCCCGCGCCGCGCGCCGGCCCCCCGGGTCGCCATCGTCGGCGCGGGCCCGGCGGGCCTGGCCTGCGCGCGGGTGCTGCGTGATCATGGCCTCGAGGTCAGCATCTTCGACAAGGGGCGCGGCCCGGGCGGGCGCTTGTCGACCCGGCGCATCGAGGGTGAGCGCTTCGACCACGGCGCCCAGTTCCTCACCACCCGCGACCCGGCGATCGGGCGGTGGTTCGCCGCCTGGCGCGCCCGGGGCCTGCTCCAGCCGTGGGAGCCCCGCCAAGCCGGCCCCGGCGCCACCTTGCCCTCGACCCCCTGGCTGGTGCCCGTGCCAGGCATGAGCGCGCTGATCCAGCACCTCTGCGTCGAGGAGGAGCCCCAGTTCTCGACCCTGGTCGACCGGGTCGAGCGGGTGGGCAGCGGGTGGAAGCTCTATGGTCGTGTGGGGAGCGCGGCTGAATCGGCGCTGCTCACCGAGGCCGAGGTGGTGGTCATCGCCACGCCGGCGCCACAAGCCGCGCCCCTGCTCGCCGCCGCACCCCAGCTGCGCGCGGCGGCCGCAGAGCGGCTGATGGAGCCCAACTTGACCGTGCTGCTGCGCCTGCTCGACCCGGTCGAGGCGCCGGTCGATCTCTGGCGGGGCGCGGAGGGGCCGCTGGCCTGGGCGGCGCGCTGCGCCAGCCGCCCGGGGCGCCCGGCCGGGCCGGGCTGGGTGCTGCTGAGCAGCGCGGACTGGGCAGCGGCCCACCTCGAAGATCCGCCAGAGCTGGTCGCTTCGGCGCTGGTCGAGGCCTTCGCCGAGGCGCTGGGCGCGCTGGGCGGGGCGCTGCCGCCGGTGCTCGAGGCCACCGCCCACCGCTGGCGGTACGCCCGGCCCCACGAAGGCTTGGCCCCGCAGGGCTGCTTGTGGGGTGGGGCGCTGGGCATCGGCGCCTGCGGCGACTGGCTGGAGGGGCCGCGGGTCGAGGCGGCCCTGCGCAGCGGCGCGGCGCTCGCTGGGCGGGTGCTCGACGGGCGATAGGGGCGGAGGGATGTGCGGGCGCATCGGCGACCTGTACCCACACCCACAGACGCACGGAGCGGGAGATGGACGAGCCGACCCCCCGGCAAGCCGATGTGCAGCTGGTCTGGTTCAAGCGTGACCTGCGCGTGCGCGACCACCTGCCCCTGACCCAAGCGGCCCGGCGCGGGCCGGTCATCGGGCTCTACCTCTATGAGCCACGCCTGCTTGACGCCCCCGAGGTTGACGCCGCTCAGCTCCTCTTCATCAACGAGTCGCTGGCCGAGCTGCGCGCCGCGCTCGGCGCGCTCGGGGTGCAGCTGCTGCTGCGCGTGGGCCGGGCGGTCGAGGTCTTGGGGGCGCTGCATACCCAGCTCGGCTTCACCCACATCTGGAGCCACCTCGAGGTGGGCGTCTGGGAGTCATTTCAGCGCGACCGGGCCGTCGCGCGCTGGGCGCGGGCGGCGGGGGTGCGCTGGGTCGAGCTGCCCCAGGGCGGGGTGCGGCGCCCGAACCCCGACCGCGACGACTGGGCCGCCGACTGGGAGCGGGTGGTCGGCCAGCCGATGATCCCCGCGCCGGCCCGGGCGGTGGGCGCGCGGCCGCCGCCGGGCCCGCTGGGCGCGCTGGTCGAGCCCGCGGCGCTGGGCGTGGGCGCCCTGGCCCGGGTCGAGCGGCAGCCGGGGGGCGAGGCCGCGGCCTGGGAGACCCTGCGCACCTTCTTCACCGCCCGCGGCGTCAATTACCGCGCCGATATGGCCAGCCCCTTGAGCGGCTGGACGGGCTGCTCGCGCCTCTCGCCGCACCTCGCCTTCGGCACGCTCTCGGCCCGCCAAGCCCTGCACGCGACCTGGCGGCGCGAGGGCCAGGTCGACCGGGCACGGCGGGCCGGTGAGCCGGTCGACCCACGGTGGGAGGCCAGCCTGCGCTCTTTTCACAAGCGGCTGCGCTGGCGCTGCCACTTCATGCAGCGGCTGGAGGACTTCCCCACCCTCGACCGCGAGCCCATCCACGCCGGCTACGCCGAGCTGCGCGCGGGCCTGCACCGCCCCGCGCGCTGGGCGGCCTTCGCCCGCGGCGAGACCGGCTTCCCCTTCATCGACGCCTGCCTGCGCTGTGTTTTGGCCACGGGCTGGCTCAACTTTCGGGCGCGGGCCATGTTGGTTTCGGTGGCCACCTGGACCTTTCACCTCGACTGGCGGCCGGTGGGGCAGCTCTTGGGGCGGGCCTTCCTCGACTATGAGCCGGGCATTCACTGGGCCCAGGTGCAGATGCAGGCGGGTCTGGTCGGCATCAATACGCCCCGGCTGTACAACCCGACCAAGCAGGCGGAAGATCAAGACCCTGAGGGTGTGTTCATCAAGCGCTGGGTGCCCGAGCTCAGCCGCCTGCCGGTGCCCTTTGTGCACCGACCGTGGGAGACCCCGCCCCTGCTCGCGCTGAGCTTGGGTTTTCAAGCGGGGAGAGACTACCCCCTGCCGCTGGTCGACCCACGACAGACCCAGCAGGAGAGCCGGGCCGAGCTGTCCGAGCTGCGGGCCGACCCGGCGATCTGGCGGGAGAGCGCCCGGGTGCTGGCCCGCCACGGCAGCCGGCGACGGCCACCGCCGCGCTGGCGCTGAGCTGACCCCCGGGGGCGTTGCGGGGGGCGGGCCCCCCGCCCACAGATCACCCTATCGGTGCAGGGGGCCGAAGGCGGCGCAGCAGCCCGAGCCCCAGATCGACCCAGAGCCCGGCCATGAAGGTCAGCGGCAGCAGGCCCAGCACGCGGCCGAGCGCGTGCACGCCGCCCAAGACCTCGCCCTCGGGGCTGTGCAGGCGCATGGGGCCGGGCGCCGATACGAGGCGGATGCGCTGCGTCCAGTCCAGGGCGCGCACGAGCAGGCCGAGGCCACGAGAGAGGGGCTGGCCCGGGTCGACCGAGAGAGAGGTCTGCCCGGTCGCCGGCGATGCGAAGCTGAGGTACAGCGAGATCATCAGGTAGCTGAAGGTCGTGACGTTCATCATCGCGTCGATGCCGAGGTGAAGGGCGACCCCACACCAAGCGGTCACCCGGCGCGACTTGGGGTGCCAGAGCCCGACCGCGAGCAGGCTCTCTGCGAACAACGTCCACCACGCCATAAACATCGGGGGAAACAGGCCGAGCAGCGTGGCCTTGAACGGCCCCTTGAGGAAGCCACCGTTGGCCAGCGCGCCGAAGATGCTGCCGTCGAACCAGTCCGGCGTGAGCTTGCCGATGGTGGTGGTCAGATACAGCACGCTGAGAAAGACCTGCAACATCCGCTGGTAGAGGATGGGGCGGATCGGCCGGACCGGGCGCAGGCCCCGGGCGCGGGCCCACAGCCGCCGCAGGACCGCGTCGAGGCTGTAGTGATCACCCATGGGAGAGAGGGCGAAAATACAGATCACCCAGACATAGACATTGACGTGGTGGAGGTAATTGAACTGGCTCTCGAGCAGCGCATAGAGCAGCAGCAGGGCCAAGCCCACGCTCACCGCCCGGGTGCCCAGGCCCAGCGTGAGCAGCACGGCGAGGGCGAGGGCCAGCCCATCCCAAAGGCGCTGGCTGGCCGCGGTCATCGGGGGCAGCCAGTCGAAGCCGGGCACGGGCAGGCGGAAGCGGCCGTGCTGCAGGCCGTCATGGAAGGGCAGGCGCAGGTTGAGCGCCCCCCAGCCGCGGTAGATGCCCCAGACGCCGGTGAACTTGAGCACGAGGGTCAGGCCGACGAAGAGCCGCACCAGGCCGAGGGTCTCGGTGGGGGCCGGCGCGAACCAGAGCCGGTCCCAGGCGGCGCGCAGGCGGCTCATGGCCCCCCCTCAGGTGGCCAGCGCAGCTGCTCGACGGTCTCTTCGGGGTGGTCGTTGCGGCGCCAGCGATAGACCGCCTCGACGGCGACAGCGTCATCGGGGCGGTGGGCGGCCCAGAGATAGCGCAGGGCGCCCCGCAGCTGCAGGCGGGTGGTCCCGGCGCCAAAAACCTCGACCTGGTGGCGACCACCCCGGACGGCGGCGGACCGTTTGGGCAGCGCCACCGGGAAGCTGAACTTGCGCGCGCTGCCGTCGACAAGACGCCACTGGTAGTCGATCTTGTAGCGTGTGAACTCGTGGAACATCGCGAAGCCGTAGCGGTCGTCGTCGTGCAGGCGCGACCGCAGCCCGAGCCCGATCTGGAGCCCGAAGATCAGCACCAGCGCGACGCTCCACGCCGCGCGGGCCCGTGGGCCCAGCGCGAGCTGCTCAGGGGGCCCCAACCGCGCCCCCTTCAGGCGCGGGCGGCGGCGGCGCGGCCGGCGCCGCGCGCTCGACCGTCTCGGTGCCGAGGTAGGTCGCGACCTTGAGCATCGCGACGGCCCCATGACCGGGGATATCGATGCGGACGTTTGGGTTGTCCATAAACAGGGGGACCCCGCCGATGGCCTGCGCGGGCACCGGGTAGATGTCGGTCTCGCCAGCCCGATGTTGGAAGTTGATGGTGAAGAAGGCGCCCAGCTCAGCGCTCTTGCGGTACTTCGCCGCCCGGGTCGTGTCGCCGACCTGCTGGGCGTAGCGCACCGCGTCGGCCATCGCCTCGAGCTTGATCACGTGGTTCCAGCTCGGGGGGCCCTTGCCGCTGTTCGGCTTGAACCCACCGACCCACGCGCAGCTCTTGGTGTTTTTGACCGTGTATTGGTCGGCGACCAGGCCGTCGGCGACCAGCCAGACCAGCGGGCTGGCCCAAGCGGCGTCCTCTGGGTGGCGTTTGACCAGCTCGGTCAGCGGCTCGAGGGCCCAGAGCCCATAGAGATAGGGGTACTCAAAATACTGCCCCTTGCCGGTCTCTTGGGTGCGACCGGCGGCGTTCTTGCCCGCGGCGCGCAGGGCCTCGAGGTAGGCCGGGTCTTTGGTGTGTACGTGCAGGCGCCACAGGGCGTTGTGCAGCTGCATCCACTGCAGGGGGCTGCCCGAGCGGAAGCCGCCGTCGGGGCGCTGCGCGTTGAGGATGGCCGCGCCGAAGTTGGCGAGCTGGGCGTCGTAGCTGCGGTCTTGGTCGGCCTCGGCGAGCACGCTGAGCGTCATGCTCATCAGCGCGGTCGCGCCGAGGTCGGTGAGCAGGGCGCCCCCGCCGCTGTGGGGTTTGACCCGGGGCAGCAGCAGCCCCGCCGCCACCCGCACCGCCTGCCCGAACTCGGGCCGGCCGGTCACCTTGTACAACCAAGCGAGGCCAAGGGCGCCGACCACCTGGCGGTGGATCATCTCTTCGGAGGTCGCCGCGTGCACCCGGGGGTCATACTCGTAAACGAAGGGCATGCAGGGCTTGCCCGCGTCGTCGACGCAGCCCTCGGGGCGCTGCACGCCGAGCATGTAGTAGCCCATCAGCGCCGCGCTGTAGGTGACGGTCTGCAGGCCTGCGTCGGCCCCGGTGAGCGGGAAGGGGAGGGGGCCCGCCAGCGCTGCGGCGTCGACGGTGGGGCTCACCGCTGGGCCGTAGGTGGCGGGGCCGAAGTCGGGCCCCGCGCAGGCCCCCTGGCCTTTGCCCTGCTTGGTGGTTGCCTGGTCACCAGGGGATGGCTCGCCGGCGCAGGACAGCAGCCCGAGGCCCAGGACCAAGGTGGTGAGGGGTCGGGTCAGCGCCAAATTACACCTCCAGGATAACCGACGACCGCCTCTGGGTCTTGGGCGTAGTGCAGGCTGTTGCTGCGGCTCTGCCAGCCAAAAGTGGGCTTGCCCAGCGCGGCGAGCGCGGTCATACCCACGGCGACCGGCACCTCGCCGCAGATGCTCACCCGCTCCTTGCTCACGTAGCGGCGCAGGCCGTCGACGTCGTAGGAGGTGATGAGCCGCATCAGCTCGGCGTCCTGCTCGTCGCTCTGGGCCAGCGGCACGTAGTGGACCAGATCGGTGGTCAGCACCAGCGTGGTCGGCGTGCCCTCGGCCTCGAGCTCCTTGAGGAAGGCGGCGAGACCCTCGCCGAGGCGCTGGACCTCGGCCGCCGGCAGCGGGAAGTGCTGCTTCTCGCTGTCGCGGATGGAGATGAGCACCATGCGGGCGTCGGGCCGCTTGCGCTGCAGAAAGGGCATCTGCAGCTCCATCTCGTGGTGCGAGAAGGCGCCGCGGTCGGGCACGAGCTGGGGCATGTGCAGGCGCGCCCGCGCGGTCAGGGCCGCGTCGACCTGCAGCGCGTGGCCGGGCACCATCCAGGGGCCTTCGGTCCAGATGGCGAGGCGCTCACCTTCTTTGAAGTGGTTGGGCGCGAGGATGATGACCAAGGGGGCGACCTCGACCCGGGCCCAGACCTCGGCCGCTGCCCGCCCGCTGTACTTGAGGCCCCCGTGGGGTGTGAGCAGTACGCGGGCTTGGCCGCCCGGGCTGGCCCCGGTGGCCTCGATCAGCGCGTCAATCTGGGCGTCGAGCGCGGTCGGCGTGCCCGCGTACCACGTGCCGGCGCGCCCGGGCGCGCGGGCGTCGAGCCCGCCGGGCGGGGTCGGGTGGCCCGGCTCAACGGCGTAGGCGACCTCTTTGGCGGCGCGTTTGGCGTTGCCGGGTGGGCGCAGGTCCCCGCAGGCCAAGGCCAGCAGCCCGATGAGGGCGGCGCGGGCGCGGCGGGGAGGATGGCGGGGAATGGGCATGGGGGCTCCTGGCGGCGGGCACGTAGCACGCTACATGCGCCGGCCCGCGCGGCAGGAGCCCCGTGCCCACGCCCCTCACCGACCCCCTCGTCTCGGTCGTCGTGCCGGTCTTCAACGAAGAGGCGACGCTCCGCGTGCTCATCGGTCGGGTGGTGGCCCAGCCTTGGCGCAAAGAGATCATCGTGGTGGACGATGGCTCCACCGATGGGTCGGCGGCCGTCCTCGCGGCGCTGGCCGACGAGCTTCCCGACCTGCGCGCCCTACGCCTGCCGCAGAACCAGGGCAAGGGGGCGGCGCTGCGGGCGGGCTTCGCGGCGGCCCGGGGCGAGCTGATCGCCATCCAAGACGCCGATCTCGAGTACGACCCCGCCGATCTGGGCCTGCTGCTCGGCCCGCTCTGCGATGGCCGGGCCGACGTCTGCTACGGCAGCCGATTTTTGGGCGGCCCGCACCGGGTGCTCAACTTTCACCACTACGTGGCGAACCGCGGCCTGACCCTGCTGAACAACCTGTTCACCAACCTGAACCTCACCGATATGGAGACCTGCTACAAGGTCTTCCGGCGCGAGGTCCTCGACCAGATCAGCCTGCGCGAGGACCGCTTCGGTTTTGAGCCCGAGTTCACCGCTGAGGTCGCCGCCGCCGGCTTCAAGGTCTACGAGGTGCCGATCAGCTACTCGGGGCGCGACTACGACGAGGGCAAGAAGATCGGCTGGCGAGACGGGGTGCGTGCGCTGCAGGTCATCCTCGCCTCGGGGGTCCGCACCCGGCTGCTGCCGCGGGCCCGCCGCAGCCTCGGGCGGGGCTGAGCCGTGGCGGGGCCCCAGCGCGCAGATCTGGGCTGGGCCGCGCTGCTCTTCGCCGTCGCGCTGCTGCTCCAGGGCCTGCAGTCCGAGAATTACTTCGACGGGGATACGGGCTACCACATCGCCGTGGGCCACTACACCCTCCAGCACGGGATCTTGCAGGACTTCCCCTGGACGCCCCGCTCTTGGCTGGGGCAGCACTACGCTGACAAAGAGCTGCTCCTCCACCTGCTGCTCGCGCCGCTGAGCCTGCTCGACCACAACCTCGCCGCGCGCCTCGCCGGCGGGCTGATGGGTGGGGCGCTGCTGACCGCGCTCTATGGCGTGCTGCGCGTCGAAGGCGTCAACCGCGCCGGGGTCTGGGCGCTCAGCCTGCTCGTGCTCTCGGGGGCCTTCACCCACCGCTTCGTGCTCGTGCGCCCGCACCTGATGAGCATCACCCTCGCCGTGCTGGTGCTGTGGGCGGCGGCCCGCGGGCGATGGCTCGCCCTGGCGCTCGGCTGCTTCATCTTCCCCTTCGCCTACACCGCCTGGCACCTCACCTTGGCGCTGGCCGTCATCGGCGCGGTCGCCGGCCTGCCCGTTCAGGGTCGGCGGGCGGCGCTGGCCCTGCCGGTGGCGGGCGGGGCCCTCTGCCTCGGCGTGCTCTTGCACCCAAACTTCCCCAACAACCTCAGCTTCTTCTGGATCCAAAACGTCGAGGTCTTGTTGCAGACCGCCTGGGCCGACCGGCCCGGCTTTGAGCTCGGCGGCGAATTTCAGCCCTTCTCGCCCCGCGGCGGCCTGCGCTACTTGAGCCTGCCGCTGGCCTGCCTCGGGCTGGCGGTGGTGGCGCAGCTTCAGCGCCTGCGGGCGGCGGGCGGCCTGCGGGCGGCGCTGTCGCCGGCGGGCCTCGACCCGGTCGCGGCAGCGGCCAGCCTCGCCGGCCTGGGTATGGCGGTGATGACGCTGAAAACACAGCGCTTCATTGAGTACCTCGCGCCCTTTTCGCTGCTCGCCCTGGCCGTGGCCCAGCGCGGGGCGGGCGGCCCGGCCTGGCTGCTGCGGGCGGCGGCGGGTGATCGGCTGCCGCTCGGGCTGCTGGTGCTGGGCCTGGGGTGGACCGTGGCCGTCGGCAGCCACCCCCTGCGCATGCTCGCCGGGCGCTCGGTCATTTACCCGCCGCCGGTCGAGGAGGCCGTGCAGCAGCTCATCCCCAGCGGGGCGATGGTCTTTCACTGCGACTGGCTGACCGTGGGGGAGGCGATGTTGGCCCTGCCCGACCGGCGCTTCTTGTTCGCGCTCGACCCTGTGCTGTTCTGGCGCGGAGATCCCGCCGCGTACCAGCTCTGGTTCGACCTGCTGCACGCCCCGGTCGAGGCGCCCGGCGCCCAGCTCCGCGCGGTCATCGGCGCCGACTATGTGCTCTGCGACGCGCGCCCCGCGTGGGATCAGCTGCGGGCCAACCTCGCCGCCGACCCGGCCCTGGCCGGCCCGGTCGAGGTCGGGCCATTGCAGCTGTGGAAGGTGCTGCCCGCGGCCCAGGGATCGACGCCCGGCGGCTGATCGGCGGCGGCGCGCGGGGTGTAGGCTGCGGCGACCCTGCCCGGAGCCCCCCATGCGCGCCCGCACCCCTGCCCTCCTCTGCGCCGCGGCGCTGCTTTTTCCGGGGGTCGGCGCGGCGGCGACCCTCACCGTCGGGGGGTCGGGCGGCTACAGCACCGTCCAGGCCGCGATCAACGCCGCGAGCTCGGGCGATGTGATCAGCGTGCGGGCGGGCACCTTCACCGGGGCCATCGACACCCGGGGCAAGGCGCTGACCATCCGCGGGGCGGGCAGCGGCAGCACCACCCTGCGCACCAGCACGGCGGGCAGCACGCTGATCACGATCAGCCGGGGCGAGCGGGTCACGCTGAGTGATCTGAGCTTGACCGGGGCCGGGCAGGGCGTCGAGGTGCGCGGGAGCACGCTGACCGCCACCGACCTGCTGATCACCGGCATGAGCGGGGGCGGCGCCGGCGCGGGCGTCGAGCTGAGCGGGGGCGCGACCGCCACCCTCACCCGGGTCGAGCTGCGCGACAACGCGGCGGGCACCGGCTGGGATGGCGGGGCGGTCTTCGTCGAAGACAGCGCGCTGACCGTCATCGACGGCCTGTGGATCGGCAACGCCGGCGACAGCGGCGGCGCCCTCTTCGCCCAGCGGGCCACGCTCAGCCTCGACGGCCTCCTGGTCGAGGACAACAGCGCCGCCGACCAGGGCGGGGGCGTCTACATCGGCGACGGCAGCGTGCTGGTCGCGGTCGACACCACCTTGCGGGGCAACATCGCCGACGGGCGCGGCGGGGGCCTCTCGGCCGCCGACAGCGACGTGGACTGGGCCGGCGGCGCCTGGGAGGACAACCTCAGCGGCGCCGCGGGCGGCGGCGGCGCGCTGCGCGGGCAGGCCAGCGCGGGCGCCAGCTTGGCCCTGACCCTCTCGGGCAACGAGGCGGCTGGCGATGGCGGCGGCCTCTACGCCACCGATCTGAGCCTCGGGCTGAGCGACGCCGAGCTGATCACGAACACCGCCGGGGCGCGCGGCGGCGGGCTGTGGACCCTCGACGTCGCCCTGACCCTGACCCGGGTCTCCCTGCGCGACAACAGCGCCACGGACGGCGGCGGCGGCGCCCGCCTGACCCGCAGCGGCGGCGGGGCGGCCGCCCTGGCCGTCGATCTCGAGCTGGAGGGCAATGTCGCGGCCGAGGGCGGGGGCATCGACGCCGCGGTGCCCCTGACCGTGCGCGGGCTGCTCGGCGGCGACAACGTCGCGCTCAGCGGCGAAGGCGGGGCCATCCGGGCCGAGAGCAACCTGGTGGTGGTGCGGGCCGCGCTCGACGGCGACCGCGCGGCGAGCCTCGGGGGCGCCTTCGCCGTGCTGACCGGCAACCTGACGCTGTCCGACAGCGAGATCAGCGGCGGGCGGGCGGCGACCGGCGGCTGCGTGGCGGTCCGGGGCGATGGGGCCCAGCGCCACAGCTTGAGCGACCTGCGGCTCGAGGGCTGCAGCGCGACCGCCGAGGGCGGGGGCCTCTGGATCGACGCGGCGGCGGCCCTGCTGGTGGTCGGGCTCGAGCTCGTGGGCAACACCGCCGGCTTTGACGGAGGGGGCGCCCACCTCGCCGACCTCGCTGATCTGGACTGGCAGGGCGGCCTGGTGCGCGGAAACACCGCCCCGACCGCCGCAGGCCTCTCGGTCAGCGGGAGCGCGGGCCTGCTGCGCCACCTCGAGGTCGCCGGCAACATCGCCACCACGAGCGCGGGGGGGCTGCTGCTGCGCAGCCTCGCCGGTCCGCTTGAGCTGTCCTGGAGCGCGCTGTGGGAGAACAGCGCCCCCGACGCTGGGGGCCTGTGGGCCGAGGCGGGCGGAGAGGCCCTGGTGCTCGACCAGCTCAGCGTATTGGCGAACACCGGGGATGGGCTGCGGCTCTTTGGCGCGGGCGCCAGCCTGCACAACAGCGTGCTGGAGGGCAACGTGGGCGCGGGGCTGCGCGCGGATACGGCGCTGACGCTCAGCTACACCCAAGCGGGGGGCAATACGACCGCTTGGGCGGGCGCCGCCGGCCCCGCCGCGGCCAGCGCGGGGGCGGGCAACGGCGAGCTGCGCTGCTCGTGGGCGGCCCTGCTCCGGAACGGTGATCCTGACGACGATCAGCTCTACTTCGGCGCCCCCTCCGCCTGCCGAGATCAAGGTGACCCGGCCCAGGTGGACCTCGACGGCAGCCGCTCTGACCCGGGGCACCGCGGCGGCGGGGCGGCGCTCGACGGCGACGCCGACGGGGATGGTGTGCTGCGCAGCGAAGGCGACTGCGCCGACGCCGACCCGGCCACCTTCCCGGGCGCCGCTGAGGTCTGGTATGACGGGGTCGACGGCGACTGCGCGGGAGGGGACGACGACGACGCCGATCTCGACGGGAGCCCCGCGCCCGAGGACTGCGCCGACGCCGACCCCAGCGTCTTTCCGGGCGCCGCTGACCCCGAGGGAGACGGCCTGGACCAGGACTGCGACGGCGCAGACGGGGTCGCCGACGCTGACAGCGGCGGCACGGACGGCGCGGACGGCGCGGAGGGGGCCGACGGCGCAGACGGTGCCGACGACGGGTGGACCGACCCCGAAGATCGCGACGGTGACGGTGTCCCGCAAGGTGAGGACTGCGATGACGCCGACCCCGCGGTGCTGCCCGGCGCCGAAGAGGTCTGCGGAAATGACAAAGACGATGACTGCGACGGCTTTGTCGACGGCTTCGACGCCGAGTGCAACAAGGGCAGCGGGGGCTGCGCGGCGGCGGGCCGCGGCCTCGGCGCGCTCTGGGCGGCGGGCCTGCTGGTCGCGGGCGCCCGGCGTCGGCGGCGCGGCCCCTTCCCGCGGGCCTGACCGGCGGCGGGCAGCGGATCTGGCGCGCCCCGCGGCTCAGGCGCTGGGCGTGGCGGCCACCGGCTCTGTCGCGGGCGGCGGCTCGGCCTGCGCCCGCCGCAGCCGCGCCCGGGTCGCGACCACCTCGGCGCCGAGCAGCAGGCTGAGGGCTGAGTAGTAGAGCCACAACAGCAGCACCACCAAGGACCCAGAGGCCCCATACGCGCTGCCCGGGTCGGCCTTGGACAGGTAGAGGCCCAGCCCGTGCCGGCCGGCGGTGAACAGGGCCGCGGCCGCGCAGGCCCCCACGAGCGCGTCGCTCAGGGGGGCGCGCCGCTGGGGCAGCAGCTGGTAGACGCCGAGGTAACCGAGGCTGAGGGTCAGGAAGCTGCTCAGGTCGCCGATGCCGTAGGCGACCCAGCCCGGCATCGGCAGCACCCCATCGGTCCAGCGGGACAGGGCGCTGATCGCCGCGTTGACCATCGCCGACACGCCCATCAGCAGGCCCATGCCGAGCACGAGCACAAAGGCCAGGGCCCGCTGGCGCAGCGCGCCGACCAGGGCCTTGCCTTCAGTGTCGACCTCGAAGATGTCGTCCAGCGCGGACTGAAGCTGCGCGAAGCCGCGGGTGGCCGACCAGGCGAGGGTGAGCAAGCCGAGGCCCGCCGCGGTCAGCTCGGCCTTGGGCTGGTGGGCCCGCTGCACGAGGCTCAGCACCGTGGCGGTCATCTCGGGGCCCATCCACTGCAGCAGCTGGGCGGCGAGCTGGCCCTTGGCCGCCACCTCGCCCATCCAGAAGCCCATGAGCGAGGTGGTGACCAGCAGGGCCGGGGCGATGGAGAACAGCGCGTAGAAGGCCATCGCCGCGGCCATGCGCTCGCCATCGTGCCGCCCCCAGCCGGCCAGCACGGCGCGACCGAAGGCCAGCGCCCCGACCAGCGGGGCGGGCAGGCGGCCCATGCTCAGGCGATGCGATGGGCGACGACGCCGCCGCGCAGCTTCGGCTCAAACCAGGTCGACTTCGGCGGCATGAGCAGGCCAGCGTCGGCCACGGCGAAGAGCTGGTCGAGGCCGGTCGGGTAGAGGTGGAAGGCCACCGCCGCCTCGCCGCGGTCCACCGCGCTCTGCAGCGCTTGCCAGCCGCGCACGCCGCCCACGAACTGGATGCGCTTGTCGGTGCGCGGGTCGGCCACCCCGAGCAGCGGGCCGAGCACGCGGTCTTGCAGCACGGCCACGTCGAGGCTGGCCACCGGGTCGTCGGTCGGCACCACACCGGGGCGGGCCTCGAGGCCCCACCACTGCCCATCAAGGTACATGGTCCAGCGACCGCGGGCGGTGGGCAGCGGGTCGACGCCGGGGGTGAGGACGAAGTGCGCGCCGATGGCCGCCCGCAGCGCCTCGGGGCTGTGGCCGAACAGATCGGCGACCTGGCGGTTGTAGGCCATGATCTCAAGCTGGCTATCGGGGAAGACCCCCGCCAGGAACCAGCCGCTGCTGCCCGCCCCGCCGCGGGCCGCGTTCACCCGGCTGGCCGCCGCCGAGCGGTGGTGGCCGTCGGCCACATAGAGCGCGGGCAGCTTGGCCGCCTCGTCGGTGATCTGGTCGATGAGCGCCGCGTCATCGACCACCTGGAGCTGGTGCTCGACCCCGTCGTCGGTGGTGGCGGTCCAGGCGACCGGCGCCTCGGCGGCCTTGGCGAGCAGGGCGCGCAGCACGTCATTGTTGTCGCGGTAGGCGAGGAAGACGAGGCCGGTCTGCACATCGGTGGCCTCGATGTGGTCGACCCGGTCCTTCTCTTTGTCGGGGCGGGTCAGCTCGTGGCGCTTGATCTTGCCCGTGTCGTACTCTTCGACGCTGCAGAGGGCCATCAGCGCCACTTGGCTGCGGCCGCGCCAGCTCTGCCGGTAGAGGTAGTAGCGCGGGGCCGGGTCTTGGATGACCACGCCCTCGGCCTCGAGGCGGTGCAGGTTGGCCCGCGCGGCCGCGTAGACCTCGGGCGCGTGCTCGTCGACGCTCTCGGGCACGGCGGCGTCGGCCCGGGTCACCTGCAGGAAGGACCTGGGCAGGCGGGCCAGGATGGCGCGGGCCTCGGCGCGGTTGAGCACGTCGTAGGGCGGGGCGATGACCTCGCCGGCGAGGTGGTCGGCGGGGCGCAGGCCGGGGAAGGGGCGGAGCTGGGCCATCGGGGCCTCCTGGTGCGGGACGGGGCCGGGGCCTAACCGCCGGCCCCGTCGAGCGCCCCGGCCGCGGGTCAGGGCGCGGCCCCGGCGTTATCGACGGGCGGGGCGCGGGCGCGCGCGCCGCGGAGGGTGCAGATGTCCCGGCTCGGCGAATTCCAGCTCGGAGAGCTCCTCTCGCGCCTCGTGGGGCCCAATGGCACCCGCGGCCTGTCCGGCGACGCCGATCGGGTGCTCCCCCAAGACCCGAGCCTCGCCTTCTACAATGACCGGCTGCGCCGCCACCGCGCCGCCGATGACCTCGTCGCCGACCCGGCCCAGCTGTGGCGGGCCGGCGGGCGGCGGGTGGGGCTCGAGGCCCACCTCGCGGCGAACCTCGGCGATGGCCTCGCGCGTTGGTCTGACCTGCTGGTGGTGATCAACGCGCCCGATTGGGCCCGCAGCCTCGGCCGCCTCGACCAGCCGTGGACCGAGCAGGTCGCTGCGCTGCTGCGCGCGCGCTTCGAGCGCTTCTGCGTCGAGAATGACATGCACCGCGTCTTTCCCCAGCGGTCGATGGGGGTGAAGGCGGTGATGGACGGCGGCGCCGAGCTTCGGGGCGGGCGCCTGCACCTGGGCCCGGGAGAGTTCGTCACCGGCCTGCTGCCCAACTTTTATGGCGGGGTGGGCGCGAGCTCTCGGCCCGTGGTCGCCGTGCACGTGCACATCCCCGGCGCGTGGGAGGGCTACCGCGAGGTCGGGCGGCTCTACTCTGACCAGGTGTTGTTCACGCTGGGCAACCACTGGCTCGACAACTTCCAGCACCCCGCGCTGCGGGCCCCGGCGCTCTACCGCCTGCAGCAGCTGTCGGACGGCAGCTTCGTCCACCTGATCAGCCCCGACCTCGCCGAGCAGATCCACGTGCGCCGCGAGGCCGAGGCCGGCGCGGCCAGCGTGCTCACCCTGGCCGCCATCGGCGGAGAGACCCTCGCCCACCTCGTGCTGGTCGAGGTCGACCCCGTCCGCGACCCAATCTTTATGGAGGACACCCAGAGCCTCGGGGGCGTACCCGACCCCTTTCGTGCCTCGGCGACCTTTGTGGGGCCGGTCAAGGCGCCCCAGGCCACCGGCGGGCTGCAGAGCCGCACCGTCGTGCCGGTCGAGGTCGAGGAGCGCATCCTGACCCTACACGAGCGCGGGGTGCTGCTGCAGCGGGTGCACTTCTCCCGATTTATGGTCGGCTACGATGTTTACATCGGCCCCGCGGGAGAGATCGGCACGGCCATGGCCGACCCTGCGGCCACGCTGGCCGTGCGGGGCGCCGAGCTCGAGCTGCACGTGCACCACGCCAACCTGCGCGTGGACGGTGACCCGGTCGCCGCGGGCGCCCGGCTCAACCTACGCGGCGACCACCGCATCGCCGTGGATCGCCACACCCTCGCTTTTCGGGACCTGCGGGGCGTCGAGCAGCAGGGCTGGCCCTACCTCGCCGAGCTGCGGCGCCCCGGCGCGACCCTGCACCTCGTGTTCGGCGCGCGCCACAAGGTCGGGCGCGAGCCTCGCTGCGCCGTGCGCCTGCCCGATGAGCCCCACAACGGGAACCTCGTCTGGCGGCCCGATCTGTCCGCGGGCGACACCATCCGCTCCCGCAACGGAGAGATCCCCAAGGCGCGCTTTTACCTCGACTCGATCATGGTCGCCTCGGAGCACGCCGAGATCGACCTGCGGCGCGAGCCCGTGCTCTATGGCCTCGCCCGAGACTGCTACACCTTCGTGCGCCGGGCGGGGCAGCTGCTCCCCCTGCCGCCGACCCGGGGCTCGCTTGGCGACGCTCCGCCGCCCAACCTCGACCTGTTGCCCGATGATGAGCTGCTCATCGGGAACTGCGTGCTCTCGGTCAGCTACCCGCCGAGCTCAGGCATCTCTGCCGATGGGTATCCCTCTGGGGCCTATGCGCCGCCGCTGAGCGCCGCCGAGCTGGCCGCGGCCATGGACGAGCTCGACGACAGCGCGCTCGACGCGGCCGCCCCCCTCGCGCTCCCGCGCTTGGGCAAGGCCCCGGGGCCGACCGACCCCCCGACCGCCCGGGGCCTCGGCGAGCGGGGCCCTGCGCCGGCCCGACCCTCGCTGGTGCCCGCCGATCCAGGCCCTGCGCCGCTGATGATGCTCGATGAGCCGCCCCCGGCGGTGGCCGCGCCGCCCCGCCGGGGCGAAGATTGGCTCGATGACGAGCCCGCCGATGGGATCTTGGAGGCCGCCGCGCGCCAGACCGCCGACGCCGCCGACCTGCCCGCCGGCCCGCCGCCGCCTGTCGCCCTGCCCCTGCCGCTGGGCCTCGCGCGCGAAGACAGCCTCGTTGGCGCCACCTTCGCGCCCGAGGCCCCGGTCGCGCCCCCCGGGCCGCCGCGCCCCCGCGGGGTGCAGGTGGTCGATGAAGAGGGCTGGAAGCTCGAGCTCGGTCGCCCGGCCCGCTTGCGCCTAGTCGGCTGGATGGTGGCCGGCGAGGTCACCATCGGCAACCACGACGAGGCCGCGGTCTGCGTGCCCGAGAACCGCGCCGAGCCCGGGCAGAGCTTCGGCCGGGTCGACTACCTGCGCCTCAGCCTGCGCGGCCGCAGCGGGCGCCTCATCTTGCTCAGCCAGGGGGAGGCTGCCCTCTACCAAGGGGATCAACGGGTGGACCATAGCCAGTCCCCCGAGCAGTGCCGCATCGAGGTGATTCGCCGCGACCCCTTTGGTCAAGAGGACTTCCGCGTCGTGATGGCCGTGGTAGATGACCCGAGCCTGCCCGATCCCCGGGCGCGCCTGCTGTCCATCTCGGATCGCGACCTGATGGTGGGCGCGCTGTTCACCGCTGGCCTCCCCCTGCGGGCGACGCGGCGGCTGCGCCTGGGCGCGGTCGAGCTCACCGCCCTCTTTGACGGCCAGCAGCTCCAGCTCAGCGGCTACCTGCCCGATTACCGCACGCCCGGCGGGGGCTACCGGGCCCTCTTCGCCCAGCAAGGGGGCCGCCCCTTCCGCACCCTGCCCGAAGATGGCGCGCCGCTGCGCCTCGCGCCGGGCGACCGGCTGTTGCTCGAGGGCGCGCTGTGGGTCTTCTCGACGGACGGGGCCCGCGGGTGAGCGGCGCTGGGCGAGACCGCCTCAGCGTGGCGGTGAGCTGCTCCCGGGGGGTCGGACCGGACCGGGGTGGTCGCGCCCGCAACGAAGACAACTTCCTCATCGCCCAAGACGGCCGGGTCCGTTTTCGCGACGGGGGCGGCGAGCGGCGCCAGCTCGGGGCGGGCGTCGGCCTGCTCTGCGCGGTGGCCGACGGCATGGGCGGGCACGACAACGGCGAGCTGGCCAGCGCGGCGGCGGTGCAGGCCCTGCTGCGGCTCTACGACCGGGGGCGGCCCCACTCCGCCGAAGACGCCCTGCTGGGCTTTGTGCAGACCGCCCACGCCCGGCTGCGCGACCGGGCGCGGGCCCGCGGGGCGGGCAATATGGGCTGCACCCTGACCACGATCTGGGCGGCCGAGCGCACCCTGGCCTGGGTGCACGTGGGCGACAGCCGGCTCTACCTGCTGCGGGGCGGCCAGCTCAGCCAGCTGAGCCGCGACCATACCCGTGGTGAGTTCGCGCGCCGCGATGGGCGCCCACCGCCGCACGCGGCCCACAGCCTGACCCAGAACTTCATCTTCGGCTCCCGCAACCTCGGCGATGACGAGCGGCTGCGGCTCGACAAGGGGCTCGACAGCGGCACCTTGACACTGCAGGTCGGCGACCGGCTGCTGCTGAGCACCGACGGCGTGCACGGCCCGGTGCCCCCCGCTCAGCTCGCCGAGATCATGCAGCGGGCGGCTGATCCCGCGCAGGCGGCGCTCTGGCTGACCGACCAGGCCATGGCCAACGGGGGCACCGACAACACCACCGCGCTGGTGGTCCAGGTCGACGCTTTGGCGAGCTGGGACCTCGACGCCGATGACTGGCGCCTGTGGGAGGACGGCGCCGCCGAAGAGCCGCCCACCGCGCCGGTCCAGCCCCCGCCGCGGCGCTGATCCCCCCCCCCTGGCCGGTCGTGGTTCATCGGGCCCTTTGCAGCGCTCCGCCGGCGGGACACCTTCAGCGCGCGCGCCCCGCACCCCCGCGCGCCCTGGAGCCCCGATGCGCCGCCTCCTGTTCGCCCTGCTCCCCCTCGCCGCCTGCGCGGCCGACCCCAAGGACAGCGGGGCCGCCGACGGGGGCGCCGTCGACGGCGCAGACGGGTCCGACGGCGTGGATGGGTCCGACGGCGCGGATGGGTCCGATGGCGTGGATGGGTCCGATGGCGTGGATGGGTCCGACGGTGCGGATGGCACCGATGGCACCGATGGGTCCGATGGCGGGGAGGACCCGCGCTGGGCCCCGCTGGTCGCGGCGGCCGAGGCCGACATGGCCGCGAGCGGGGCTTACGCGATCAGCGTCGCTGTGCTGAAAGACGGCGAGCTGCTCTATGCGGGGGCCTTCGGGGCCCGCGACGGCGCCGGCGGCGACCCGGTCAGCCCCGCCACCCTCTTCGGCATCGGCTCGACCACCAAGAACATGGCCGCCGCCCTCGCGCTGCGTGAGGTCGAGGCCGGCCGCCTAAGCCTCGAGGCGCCGGTCGCGGCCACCTTGCCCGCGCTGACCCCGCCCAACGCCGAGCTGCTCCCCGGCGCCACCCTGCGCCAGCTGTTGATGCACAGCGGCGGCACCAACGACTGGCTCGACTGGCGCGGCGATCCCGACGACGGGGCCCTTGAGAGCGACGCGCTGGGCGGCTTCTCGGCCGCGGCCTACCAAATGGCCGTCCCCGGCGAGATCTGGAACTACAGCAACCCCAACTTCTCCATCGCCGGGCTGATGACCGAGCAGGTCGACCCGGCGGGGCGGCCCTGGGCCGACATCGTCCACGACGATCTGTTCGCGCCCCTGGGCATGGAGCGCTGCGTCGGGCGGGGCGTCGACGCGCTGGCCGACGGCGACTACACCGTCGGGGCGGGCATCGGCCTCTCGGGCTTGGCCCGCGATGTGGGCCCGGCCGACTTCGACCCGGCCTTCGCGCGGCCGGCCGGGCTGGTCTGGTGCACCCCCACCGACATGGTCACCTGGGGCTGGGCCCTGCTCGGGGGCCACCCCGAGGTGCTGTCCGAGGGTGTGCGGGCCGAGCTGCTGCGGCCCCAGATCGATCTGGGCTACGTCGAGCCGGGCCTCCAGACCTACGGCTTTGGTCTGTTCATCGACCAGGGCTTCGCGCTGAGCGAGACGGAGTTCAGCGACAAGCTGCGCATCGACCACGGCGGCAACACGCTCGGGCACACCAGCGCCTTTACGCTCATCCCCGAAGATGGCGTGGTGGTCAGCGTGCTCGCCAGCGCCTACGGGGCCGATCTCAGCGCCACGACCCGGGCGGCCCTCGAGGCGGTTGACGCTCTCGGCCCGCTGCGCGCCCCGCCCGTGGTCGCGCCCGACCCGAGCCAGTGGGCCGACTTCGTGGGTGCCTACAAAGACGTCTACAACGTCGGCGACATGATCGTCAGCGAAGAGGGCGGCAGCTTGGTGGTCGACTGCCCGCTGCTCGACAGCCTCGGCATCCCCTACACCCGCACGCTCGAGGTCTGGGGCCCCCGCACCTTCTTTTGGGAGGTGCAGGGCATGACCATCGACCTGAGCTTCCTCCGGCCGGCTGGAGTGAGCGAGGGGCCGGCGAAGTACATCCGCAATCGCATCTTCGTCGCCACCCGCGACGAGGCCGAGGCGCCCCCTGCCTTCGCCCCGGCCGCGGGCACGCCGGGGCGCCCGCTGCGCCTGGGCCTGCCCCTGGGGCCCGACCCGCTGGGCCCGCGCGCGCCCGGGTGGGCCTGGGCTCGTTAGGGGCACGGGCGGGGCGGACCGCTGTGGCCCCGAACGGAGGCCCCCCATGCCCGCCATCTGGCCCGCCCCCTGCCCGCCCGCGCTGCAGCCCCGCCGCGAGGGGCCCGCGCCGGCCGCCGATGACCCTGCCGCGCTCATTGACCGCGAGCTGAGCCTCATCCAGTTCCACCGGCGGGTGCTCGCCCAGGCCCAAGACCCGGGTGTGCCCCTGCTCGAGCGGCTGCGCTTCCTGACGATCGTCAGCCGCATCGTCGACGAGTTCTACGAGGTGCGGGTCGCCGGCCTGCTGCACGAGGTCGAGCTGCGCCGCCGCGCCGCCGACGGGGCCGACCTGCCCGAGCTGCTGCGGCGGGTGAGCACCGAGCTGCATGAGCTCATCGCCGAGCAGTACCGGCACCTCAACAGCGTGCTGCTGCCCGCCTTGGCTGACGAGGGCATCCTGCTGCGCCGCCGCACCCAGCTCAACCCGGCCCAGCGGCAGTGGGTCGAGTCCTGGTTTGAAGAGCAGGCCCTGCCCGTGCTCACCCCGCTGGGCCTCGATCTCAGCCACCCCTTCCCGACGGTGCAGAACAAGGCGCTGAGCTTCATCGTGGGCCTTGACGGCAAAGACGCCTTTGGCCGCGGGGTCGGCCTCGCCGTGGTGCAGGTGCCGCGCTGCTTGCCGCGGCTCATCCGCCTGCCGCCCGAGCTCTGTCAGGCCCGGCACGAGTTCGTGATGATCAGCTCGGTCATCCACGCCAACGTCGACAAGCTCTTCCCGGGCATGCGGGTGCGGGGCTGCCACCAGTTCCGGGTGACCCGCAACTCTGACCTGTGGGTCGACGAAGAGGAAGAAGAAGACCTGCTGCGGGCCATTCAGCTCGAGCTCCCCCGCCGCAACTTTGGCGACGCGGTGCGCCTCGAGGTGGCTGACACCGCAGAGGACCACAAGGTCCACTTTTTGCTCCACCAATTTGGCCTCGACGAGCGCCACCTCTTCCGGGTGAACGGGCCGGTGAACCTCAACCGGCTCGCCGCGCTCTACGATATGGTCGATCGGCCCGATCTCAAGTTTCGGCCGTTTACGCCCAGCGTCCCGACCCGCGTGACCCAGAGTGAGGATATTTTCCGTACGATCAGCGAGGGTGAGCTGCTGCTGCACCACCCCTACCAGAGCTTCGGGCCGGTCACCGAGCTGCTGCGCCAGGCCGCCGCCGACAGCGAGGTGCTGGCGATTAAGATGACCCTCTACCGCACTGTTCTGCGCTCACCGGTGGTCGAGGCGCTCATCGAGGCGGCGCGCAACGGCAAGGCGGTCACCGCGGTCATCGAGCTGCGGGCCCGCTTCGACGAAGAGGACAACATCCAGATCGCCACCCGGCTCAAAGAGGCGGGCGCGAGCGTGGTCTACGGCATCGTCGGGTTCAAGGCCCACGCCAAGGTGCTGCTCGTGGTGCGCCGCGAGGCGGGCAAGCTGCGCCGCTACGTGCACCTCGGCACGGGCAACTACCACCCGGGCACCAGCAAGGCCTACACCGACATCTCGTTCATGACCGCCGACCCCATCATGGGGGCCGACGTGCACACCCTGTTCAACCAGCTCACCGGGATTGGCGTCGCAGAGCCACTCCAGAAGCTGTTGCAGTCCCCGTTCACCCTCGCCCGTGAGGTCACCGCCCGGGTAGACGCCGAGGCCGACGCCGCCCGCGCCGGCCGCAGCAGCGGCATCGCGCTCAAGCTCAACGCCCTCGTCGACCCGGCCCTGATCGCCGCGCTGTACCGGGCCAGCCAAGCGGGGGTGCCCATCCGCCTCAAGGTGCGGGGCATGTGCCGGCTGCGCCCGGGCGTGCCCGGCCTCTCTGAGACCATCCAGGTGCACAGCACGGTGGGGCGCTTCCTCGAGCACAGCCGCTGCTACTGGTTCCACGCCGAGGGCGACGAGGTGATGTACCTCGCCTCGGCCGACTGGATGGAGCGCAACCTCTACCGCCGCGTCGAGGTCGCCTTCCCCATCGAAGACCACCGCCTCAAGCAGCGCCTGCGCGCAGAGCTTTTTGAGCTCTATGACCGCGACGACACCCAGACCTGGGTGATGCTGCCCGACGGCACCTCGCGCAAGCGGGCGCCGGTGGGGCCGCGCCCCTTCTCGGCCCAAGAGCACCTGCTCGAGCTGCACACCCGCCGCAGCTGAGGGGGCGGGTCATCGGTCGCCCCGGGTGCAGGGGTCTGTTTGACCCGCCCTCAGTCCCACCAGAGCAGCGCAGAGATCCCCACGCCCAGCGCCGCGCCGACCAGCAGCCCGACCAATAAGGTCAGGCGGGGGTCTGTCTGCGGCGGCCCGGGCGGGTGCACGACCGTCGGCGGCTCGTCCTGCGCGGGTGGCCGCGCTTCGGACACGGCAGACGGTGCGGGCGCAGCCGGCGCCGCGGTCGGCGGATCGGCGTCGGCCGGCGGGCCCTCGGTCGTGGGGCCCTGGCCGAGGGCGGCGTGCAGCGCGCGCAGCTCGAGCTCGATGAGGCCATCAGGCAGGGGCACCAGATCCAGCGGCTCGTTGGCGATCGCCGCCTTGACCCCCGGGCTCGGCCGCAGCTCACCCGGCGCCCCCTGTGGGGTGGCCGCCCGCAGGTCGGCAATGGCGTGCAGCAGGGCGCTCCAGGCGGGGCCCGGCGCGACTTGGGCGGGCCCGGTGCGCTCAGCGGGCTCGGGCGGCCGAGTGGGGCGCAGGGGGCCGGCGGCGGTCCGCTCCCACGCGGCGGTCGAGGCTGGATCGGGCGGAGGGGCCGCGCGCCGCGGGGCGGGCGGGCGCGCCGCGGTGGGCTGCTCGTCAGGAGGGGGCGCCGGCGGGGGCCCCGAGGCGGGCGTGGACCCGCTGACCGTACCGCCGCTCGCCGAGCCGGTGGTCCATGGGTCGAGCAGACCGCGCAGGGCCTCGTCAACGCCCGGCGGCAGGCCCACCTCGTCGACGCCGCCCCCGGGCGGGGCGGAGGCGGCAGGGCGGGGCGCCGGGCGGTCAGGCGGTGGGGGCAGGGCGCACCTCGGTGGGGCGCCGTTAGCCGCTCAGGTGAGGCCGTGGCGCTTGAGGCGGTAGTGCAGGCTCGTGCGGGGGATCCCCAGCGCGCGGGCCGCCGCCGAGCGGTTCTCGCCGACCTGGTGCAGCACCTCGACCAGCTTGGCGCGCTCCACGTCGGGGTCGAGCTCGTACTCGTCGGGCGGCGGCGGCTCGGCGGCGACCACCGGGCTGATGCTCAAGTGCGCCGCGCGGATGGGGTTGCCCCCGAGCACCCAGGCCCGGGTGAGCACGTTGCGCAGCTCCCGCACGTTTCCGGGCCAGCTGTGGGCGCTGAGCCGCTCCATCGCGCCGCGATCGACCTGCAAGGCGGGGTGCAGGCGGTGGCAGACGCTCTCGACCAGAAGGGGCAGGTCCTCCATGCGCTCGCGCAGGGGCGGCACCTCGACGCTGAGCACAGCCAGCCGGTAGTACAGATCTTCGCGGAAGCGCCCGGCGCGCACCATGGCCGGCAGGTCGCGGTTGGTCGCCGCGACCACGCGCACGTCGGGCCAGCTGACCTCGGCCGAGCCCACGCGGCGCACCTCGCCGGTCTCCAGCGCGCGCAGCAGCTTGGCCTGGGCCTCTTCGGGCAGCTCGCCGACCTCGTCAAGGAAGAGCGTGCCGCCCTCGGCTTGGTGAAAAGCGCCGTCGCGGCGGGTGTCGGCGCCGGTAAAGGCCCCCTTCTCGTGGCCGAAGAGCGCCGACTCGAAGAGCGCCGGGCTGATCGCCCCGCAGTTGAGGGGCACGTAGGGGCCGCGGGCGCGGGGGCTCGCCTCGTGCACACCCCGCGCGATCAGCTCCTTGCCCGTGCCGCTCTCTCCGACGACCAGCACGGTGAAGTGGTGGCCGGCCATGCGCCGCAGGGTGCCGATGAGGCGCTGCATCTCGGGCGCGCGGGCCCGCAGCTCGCCGAAGCGCTCGCCCGGCGCGGCGGGGCCGGCGGCCTCGACCTCGACCGCCATCTCGATGTGGCCGAGGCGGAGCGGCTCACCCGGCCACAGCGGCGTGATGTCGCGCACCCGGACGTTGTTCACGAAGGTGGCGCCCGCGCCGGGCTCGACCATCACCCGGCCTTGACTCAAGCGCAAAAAGGCGTGCTGGGCGAGCAGACCGTCGCGGGCCACGACCAGCTGCGAGCCGGGGCCGCCGACGCTCATCCGGGCGGCGCGCAGGGCGAGGCGGGCGCCGGCCTCGGGCCCGGTGCACATGCGCAAGCAGAGGCGCTCGACGCGCACCGCTCCGTCTTCGGCCTCGACCCGCTCAAAGGCGCGCTCCGGCGCCGCGGCGGCGGTGGGGATCGCCCCCTCGTCGGTGGACCGCAGGCGCAGGCTATATGGGCCCACCAATAAGGTTGACCCCGGGGGAAACGGGGCCCGGCCCTCGACCTTGTGGCCGTCGATGAAGCAGCCGTGGCGGCTGCGGTCGACGACGACCCAGCCGTCCTCCTCGGCTTGCAGGTGGCAGTGCACCCGGCTGATCTCGGCGCCGGGCAGGGCGAGGTCGGTGTGATCGGCCCGGCCGATCGTGGTCCGGCCGCCGCTGAGCCGGTGCTCGACCAGCAGCTCTTCGCCCCGCATGACCTGCAGCCGCGTCATCGCGCCCCCTCGCCGCGCCCGCGGCCGGGCAGGGGAACGGAACCGCCGCCAATTGCATGAGGGGCGGCCCCGGCGCGGGGCGCCGGGCGGGCGCCGCCCTGGGGTTCGCTGCGCTCCGTCGGCCTGCGGCCGACCCGCGCCGGGGCGCGGCCCGGCGGCCCCCTGCCGCCGCGAGGCGGGTTCGGGCCATGGCGCGCGCGGGCCCGGCGCGGGGCCCCGCCTCGCTCAGCGCGCCCGCAGGAGGGCCTCGACGGCGGCGCGCAGCGCCTCTGCCTGAAGCGGGGCCTGCACCTCGCCCAGCGGCTCACCGGCCGCGACCACAAAGAGCGCGGGCAGATGAAAGACCTCGAGCTCGGCGATGAGGCCGGGCGCGTCTTCGGCCTCGGCCCAGAGCGCGGGCAGCCCCACCCCGGCCGAGAGGCCCGGTAGCAGCGCGCGCAGACGCCGGCAGGCCCCGCAGGACGCGCTGCCCACCGCGAGCAGGGCCAGGGGCGTGGCCTCGAGGCGGGGCCAGGCGTCGGCGTCCCGCAACTTGGGCAGGGCGGAGGGCGGAGGGTCGGCGGGCAAGGGGGCCTCCGGGGCGCGCGGGGGCCCCGCGCCGTGTAGCCTCGGCTGCGCGGGCCGCCCCCCGCGCCGGAGCGCCGCCTGCCCCCGTCTGCCCTCTCGTCGCTGCGCCGCGCTCTGGCCGCGCCCGGCCAGGGCGGTCCGGCGCGCCGGCCCCGCGGCGCCGCCTTGCTCGGCCTGTTCGCGCTGGCCTTCGGCCTGCGCCTCGCGCTCGCCGAAGGTGGTGCGCGGCACGCCGCTCTCGACGCGGCCGAGCTGCTGGCCCTCTGCGGGCCCGCGCCGTCGGGCCCCGCCCGCCGGGTCTTTGACGGCCACGAGGGGGCCGCGGCGCGGGCCCTGGTCGGCTGCGGGCTGGACGACGCCGGGCCCGCCTTTTGGCCGGGCCAGCGGGCGCTCTGGGCGGGCATCGGGGCGCTGGCCCGCGGCCTGACCCCGGGCTCTGGCCCGCCGAGCGCGCTGTGGGGCCTGCTGGTGCCGCTGCTCGCGGGCGCGGCCTCCGCGCCGGCCCTGGCCTGGGCCGCGGGGCGCCGGTGGGGGGCGGGCGCGGGGCTGCGGGCGGGCGCGCTGCTCGCGGTCCTGCCGGCGCACGCCCTGTGGTCGACCAGCCCCGCGCCGGTGGTGGTGCCCCTGCTGCTGCTGCTGCTGGCCTTGGGGGCCCAGGGCAACCCGATGCGCGTCATTTTGGCGCTGGTCGCCGCGAGCCAGCGCGCCGAGCTGGGCTTGGCCGCCGCCCTGCTCCTCGGCGCCCCGGGTCTGCCCGCGGCGGCCTTGGGCGCGGCCCTGCTGGCCGCGGGCGCGCCGGCCTGGGGCGGGCCCCCCGCGCGGGCGGTGGCGGCGAACCTGCTCGCCCTGCCCACCCTCGCGCCGGTCTCGGGCCTGCTGCTGCTGGCGCTGGGCGGCGCCGTCGGCGGCCGCGGCGCGGCGGGCTGGGCCCACCGCGGCCTGCTGCTCGTGGCCTTGCCCTTGCCCTTCTATGACCTCGGCGTGCGGCACCTGCTGCTGCCCCTCGCCCTCGCCTGCGGCCTCGGCGGGCGGCTGCGGCTGAGCTTGGCCCTGGCCCTCGGCCTCGCCTGGGCGCTCGCCCTGCCGGGGCTCGCCGCGCGCTGGCTGGCCGATCCGCCCGCGCCGCCCCCGCAGAGCCTGCCGCTGCGCCCGCCGGCCGCCTGCATCGAGATCAGCGACGAGCCGCCCATCCCCGGGCAGCCCCGCCCCTCGTGGGCTGCGGTCTGGCCCGGGGGCTGCGCCGCCCTCGACCCGGCCCCGCCCTGCCTCGTCTGGGCCGAGGGCCCCGAGCACAGCCGCTGGCAGAGCCGCGGCCTCGACGAGCGCGCGGCCCGCATGCGCGCGCTCTTTGCCCTCGAGCCGGTCGCTCTCGACCGTGGCGGGCCGGGGCCCTGGCGCCGCTGGCACCGACTCTCCAGCGCGCGCGGCCCCCTGCCGGGCTGCGCCCTGCCCTGAGCGCAGGCTGGCGCGATACGCGATGGCCCCAGCGGAGCGTCGATGATCACCGAGATTGAAGACTTCTTCAGCAAAGGCTGCGGGCGCTGCGAGCGCTTCGACACCCCTGCCTGCTCAGCCCTGCGCTGGTCGGTCGGCATCGCCGACCTGCGGCGCATCTGCCGCGACCTCGGCCTGGTCGAGACGGTGAAGTGGGGGCACCCCTGCTATATGCACGCCGGCCGTAACATCGCGTTAATCGGCGCGTTACGCGAAGACTACCGCCTTGGTTTTTTCCACGCGGCGCTGATGACCGACCCCGAGGGGCTTCTGGTCAAACAAGGGCCCAATACGCAGCACCCCGATGTGCTGTGCTTCACCGACGCCGGGCAGGTGCGGGCGCGCGAGGCCAGCGTGCGCCGCTACTTGATCGAGGCCATGGGCTACGCCGCCGCAGGCACCCTGCCGGTCAAGCAGCCGCAAGAGATTGAGCTGCCCGACGAGCTGGTCGAGGCGCTCGAGGCCGACCCCGAGCTGGGCGCGGCCTTCGCCCGGCTCACCCCGGGGCGCCAGCGCAGCTACGTGATCTTGTTGAGCGGCGCGAAGAAGGCCGAGACGCGGGTGGCGCGCATCCTCAAGGCCCGCCCGCACATCCTCGCCGGCAAGGGGGCGCTCGAGCGCTGAGCCGCACCCGGGCGGGGCGGCGCGGCCGACGCAGCGGCCCCCGCGCCAGGGCGACCGGAGGGGGCGGGGGCCGCGCGGCCCCGGCCGCCGGCCTCCGCCGTCGCGCAGCGACCAAGGCGCGCAGCGCCGCGCCCGCAGGGGGCCCGCCGTCGCCGCCCGCGGGCGGCGGCGGGGCGCCTTGTCCCTTCACGGCGCGACCTGTGTTACAATCCGAGACATGCGTCATGGTGAAGTCAAGAGGCGGGTCGAGGCCCGTCACCTCATGCGGGGCCCCGGCCTCCCGGCCGCGCGACGGCTGGCGGCGGGGCCACGTTGAGGTCGGGCGGCGCATGGCTGTGGGCCCTGCTCGTCGGGATCGCCCTGCACGGCGTGGTGC
The DNA here is from genome assembly GCA_016792625.1 of Deltaproteobacteria bacterium. Taxonomy (GTDB): domain Bacteria; phylum Myxococcota_A; class UBA796; order UBA796; family UBA2385; genus JAEUKK01. Next base: position 38,973 of record JAEUKK010000104.1, read on the forward strand.
TGGGCGTCGCGCTGCTCTCGCGCGGGGCGCTGGTCTCGGCTTGGGAGAAGGGGCCCTTGGTCGACCCCGCCAGCCCCTATGCCCCCGAGAACGCCCTGCTGTTCACTGTACTTGGCGGTGTGGTCGCCCTCGACCTCTACCTGCTGATGAGCTTCTGGTGCCAACGTGCGCTGCGGGGCGCGGCCCGCGCGCTCGGCCCGCCCGCGGCGCTGCTGGTGGGCCTCGGTGGCGGCGAGCTCTCCGTCTCACTCGCCTCGGCCTGGCGCCTGCCGACCTGGTACCGACCGCACCCGACCTTGCACTGGGAGCTGCGGCCGAAGCTGCGGGCTTACGTCTATGGCACCGGCGACACCGTTTTGAACACCAACGCCGATGGCCTGCGCGAGGTGGCCGTGCCCCGGGCCAAGCCGCCGGGGCAGCTGCGGGTGCTGGTGCTGGGCGACTCGTCGAACTTTGGGCAGGGGGTCAGCGGGGCCGAGGTCTGGAGCGCCCAGCTCGAGGCCCTTTTGCAGCCCACCTTCGCGGGCGCCGGCGCCGAGCTGCGGGTGCTCAACGCCGCGGTGCCCGGCTGGACCACCTACCAGGGGCGGCTGCAGCTCGAGCGCGTCGGCTTGGCTTATGCGCCCGATCTCGTGATCGCGGGCTTTAACAACGACTCTGGCCCCGAGACCATGTCCGACGCCGCGCGCGCAGTGGCGGGGGCCCCGCGTGTGAACGCCGTGCTGTGGCGCTCGGAGCTCTACCTGCTCGCCCGCGCCGGGGTGCTCGGGGTGGCGCGGGCCCTGCATCCAAGCGCCCGGGCCGCGGCGAGCCGGCGCGCCGCAGGGGAGCGGCCTGTCTATGGCGCGCTGGACGCCGATCACCGCGCGAGCCTGCAGCCACGGGTGCCGGTGGAGCAGACCCTCGACAACCTGCGGGCGATGCAGGCGCTGGGCGCCGCGCACGGCTTTGGGGTGGTCTGGCTCAACATGCCGATCAACCGCACCCAGCCCGAGCTGGTCGAGCGTTACGTCAACTATGACGACCGTGCGCAGATCTTCGCCGCGGCGGCCGCGGGGGCCGCGCCGCCGGTGATCGACGTCGATGATCGCTGGGCCCGCAGCCGCGAGGCGGGCCTGCACATCCTCGGCCACGTCTTTCACCCCAACGCCCGGGGGCACCGCCGCCTCGCTGAGCAGGTGGCCGCCGAGCTGGTCCTGCGTGACCTGCTGCCGGGTTTGCCGCCAGCTGCCCCGACGCCCCCGGTGGGCGGGCCCCCGCCCGCCGCCACCGAGGACACGGTCCGCCTCGGGATCTCAAGCCTCACGCCGGTGCACGCCCACGTGCTCGCCGTGCTGCAGGCCGATCCGGGCAGGGCGGCCCGCCACGGCCTGCGGGTCGAGCTGCACCCCTATGTGCGCGGCGGCCCCCAGGGTGATGACGTCGCCGCCGGGCGCCTCGACGCGTGGTTCAGCTGCGAGCTGCCGGCGATCGAGATGGCCCGCACCCGGCCCGACGCGGGCCTCGTCGCCACCCCCGGCGCGCTCGGGCGCATCGCCGCGCTGGGCCGCGCCGCCGCCCCGCCGGCCGCGGGGGCCCGGGTCGGGCTCAGCCCGGGCAGCACGCCGGCCTTGGACTGGACCCGGTGGAGCCGCGGGACCCCCACGGTGGTGGTGCCCACCTCGACTGAAGTTCTGCTGGACGGCGTGCAGAGCGGCGCGCTCGACTTGATGGTGAGCTGGGACCCGTGGGTGAGCGCGGCCGAGGCCTCGGGGCTGAAGGTGGTCTATGACCGGCCCTTTCACTCGGTGCTGATGGTCGGGGGCCACTGGGCGCTCGGCGGGCGCAGCGCCCTACGACCCCAGGGGGAGGCGGGGCCCCCGCGCGCCGCCCGCCTGGTCGCCCTGGTGGAGGAGGCGCTGCGGGTCGCCGCGGCCGACCGCCCGCGATGGGACGCCGAGGTGGCCGCGCTGAGCGGCTGGCCGGTCGAGATCGTGCGCGCCGTGGCCGACCAGAACGACGTGCTGGCCGGCCGATCGGCCCGGCTGGGTGATATGGTGCCGGTGCGGGCGGGGCTCGACGCGGCCCGGGTCCACCTCGGGCTCGGGCCGATGGTGGCGGCCGAGGCCCCAGAGCTGCTCGAAGGGCGCCCGCCGCCCTGGCTCGAGTCGCTGGGCGGCGCGCCACCCCCGGGCGGCAAAGCTTCGCCCGGTGGCAAAGGCCCGCCGGGCGGCAAAGGCCCACCTGGGAACAAAGGCCCGCCCGGGGGCAAGGGCCCGTCTGGCGGCAAAGGCCCGTCTGGCGGCAAAGGCCCGTCGCAGGGCGGCGGCGCCTCGGGCGGGCAAGGCCCCCGCGGCGCCGAGGCCCCCTTGGCCGTCGGCGGCTGAGCTCCCCGCCGCTGGCGCTGACGTGGCAGACTGCGGCGCCGCGCCCAGCTTGAGGAGGGGGAGTGCCCGCCGCCCGCGCCCCCCGCCGCTCACCCTCCGCCCCTGCCTTGCCCGCGCCCCCGCCGCGGCTCGGGCGCGCCGATGGGGTCGAGCTGGCCGCCCTCGCTGCGCTGGCCTTGGGGCTGCGCGGGCTGGCCTGCTGGGCGCTCGGCGGCGGCGCGCCTTTTGGCCCGGATGGCACGGGGGCCGAGGCCGCGGTGGACCTGGGCGGCCACCTCTACCCGCTGCACCCGCTGCTCATCGGCCTCGTCGGCTCGGGGCGGGCCCTGTCGGTGCTCAGCGGCGGGCTCAGCTGCGCCCTGCTCGGCCTGCTCGGCAAGCGGGTGGGGCTCGGCGGGGCCGGCGGCTGGATCGCCGCGATGAGCCCGCTCTTGGTCTACACCGGCGCGCTCTCGGCGGGCGACGCGCCGGCGCTGCTTGTTGTTGTGCTGGGCGCTGTTCTCGCAACCGTGGGCGCTGCCGGTGGATCGGCGCCCCCGGCTGAAGGGGGGCCCCCTCCCGATCCGCTGGCGCCGGCCGCCCTCGTCCGCGCCCTGTGCGGCGGAGCGGTCCGTGGGCTCCGCGCCTGGGGTGGGCCGCTGCTCGGCGGGCTGGTCGCCGCGAGCAGCGTGCTGGTCAAGCCGGTGGCCCTGCCGGCGCTCGTGCTCCTGCTGCTGCGGCCCCGGGCCCTGGTCGGCGCGGGCCTCGGCCTCGTGGTCTTTCATCGCTGGCTCGACCCCCTCCTGCGCCCGCGACCGCAGGGGGGCCTGCTGGGGAGCTGGTGGGTGGCCTCGGGCGGCGCGCCGCCATCGGCGCCGGCGGCTTGGCTGCAGGGCGGGGTCGAGGCGCTGGGCGCCGCGCCGCTGTGGACGCTCTGGCCGCTGATCGTGCTCGCGCCGCTCAGCGCCCTGCTGCCGCTGCCCCCGCTGCGCCGGTCGGTCGGGCTGCTGTGGGCCTGGGCGCGGGGCGGTCCGGCGCCCGCGGCTGCGGCGGTCGACGCGCCGCTGGCGCTGCGGGTGGGCGGCCTCCTGCTGCCGGTGGGGCTGCTGGTGCTCGCCGCGCTCTTTGGATCGCGCCTGGAGCCCCGCTACCTCGCCCCCCTGCTGGCCGCGGCCCTGCCCTGGCTCGGCCGCCGCTGGCCGCTGGGCCTGGAGGGCGCGCAGCTCTGGCCCGCTGCGGCGCTGATCACGCAGGTCGCCGCCCACCGCGCCGCCGCCGACCCGGCCGCCGGGGTCCCCCGCCTGCCGGTGGTCGAGGCCCCCGCGGTCGACGCGCGGGCCCTATTTGACGAAGCGAGCACCGAGGGGGCCAGCACCTTGCGGGCAGAGGGCCTGCGCTTGGCCGAGACCCTGCCTTTTGGAGCGACGGTCACCGTGGACCGGCGCCCGCACGGCCGCGAAGGGGAGCTGGTCTGGCCGCTGCTGCAGCGCCGGCCCGACGTGCAGATCCGCCGGCGCTGAGGGCGGGCGGCCCGGCACAGCTGCGCCTGTGCGCTCTCACACAGGCGCGGGGGCGGCGCTGCGCCCCTTTGGCGCGGTCGGCGCCGAAGCTCTGCGGGCGCTGTGCGGGCGCTGTGCGGGCCGCGGTCCGCCGCTTCGACCGGCCGCGGCTGGGCACGGGCCTTGCTCTGTCCCGCGCCGGAGGCGGAATGCGAACGCTGCTCATCCTCGGCGCCGGCACAGCCGGGACGCTCATGGCCCACAAGCTCCGCGCGGCGCTGGCGCCCACCGCGTGGCGAATCCTGATCATTGATCAGGACGATGATCACATCTACCAGCCGGGGCTGCTGTTCATCCCCTTTGGCTTGGACCGCGCGGCGGATGACCGCCGCAGCCGCCGCGCCCTGCTGCCCGAGGGGGTCGAGCTCAACCTCGACGGGGTCGTCGCGCTGGACACCGACAAGCGCCAAGTGCGGACCCGCGCGGGCGAGCTGCTGCCCTACGATGTGCTCATCCTCGCCACCGGCACCCAGGTCGAGCCGGGCTTGACCGAGGGGCTGACCGGCGAGGGCTGGGGCCAGACCGCCAGTGACTTTTACACCATGGCCGGGAGCGAGCGGCTGCGCGGCATGCTCGCCGGCCTGCGCGGCGGGCGCCTCGTCGTGAACATCGCCGAGCTGCCGATCAAGTGCCCGGTCGCCGCGCTGGAGTTCGCGCTGTTGGCCGACGCCCACCTGCGCGCCGACGGACGGCGGGCTGGGGTCGAGATCGTCTACGTCACCCCGCTCAGCGGCGCCTTCACCAAGCCGGTGGCCAGCCGGCTGCTGGGGGAGCTGCTCGAGCGCCGGCAGATCCGCGTGGTGCCCGACTTCTCCTTGGCCAAGGTCGATGGGCAGCGGCGCCAGATCCACAGCTGGGGCGGCGCCAAAGAGGACTATGACCTGCTGGTCAGTGTTCCCCTGCACTATGGCGCAGGCTTCTTGCGCGGGCACCCCATCGCCGATGACGCCGGTTTCGTACACATCGACAAGCACACCCTCGAGGTCAAGGGCCAGGAGCGGGTCTTCGCCCTCGGTGACGGCACCGACGCCCCGACCAGCAAGGCCGGCGCGGTGGCGCACTTCCAGGGTGAGGTGCTCTTTGAGAACGTGCTGCGGGCCATCGAGGGCCTGCCCGCCCTGCCGGCCTTTGATGGGCACGCCAACTGCTTCATCGAGAGCGGCGACGGCAAGGCCATGTTGCTCGACTTCAACTACGAGACCGAGCCGCTGCCGGGGCGCTTCCCGCTGCCGGGCATCGGCCCCTTCACCCTGCTGGAAGAGAGCGAGGTCAACCACTGGGGCAAGCGGGCCTTCCGGTGGATCTATTGGAACCTGCTGCTGCGGGGCAAAGAGCTGCCGCTGGACCACCGGATGCTCATGGCCGGCAAGCGGTCCGCCTGAGCGTGCACAGCCGGGGCCTGCGGGCTCCTGACGGGGCGGGTGCGCGGCGACGCGCCGCCCGATGGAGGCGAGATGGAAGACGAACAGGGGATGGACAGCGCCGCGCGGCTCGTGCGCATCGAGGCTCTGCTCGACGAGCTGACCCTTCGGAGCGCCGCGCAGCTCGCCGAGCAGCGGCGGGTGCGGGACATGGTCGGCGAGGCCTGGGACGAGGCCATGCCGATCGGCCGCGCGGTGATGGGCGCGGCGGTGAGCCGGCTCGAGCAGGCCGAGGCCCGGGGCTGGATGCGCCTCGCCGGTGGCCTCGCGGCGGCCGCGGATCAGGTGGCCGAGAGCACGCCCCCCGAGGAGCTCGCGCAGCTCGGGCCGCGGCTGGTGCGCTTGCTGCAGGCCACCGAAGCCCTGACCCAGCCCGAGGTGCTCGACGTGCTGGTGGCCGCGGCGGACCGGCTGCGCGCCCCCGACGAGCTGGCCCCGATCGGCCTGACCGATCTGGTGCGCATCAGCCGCGAGGATGACGTGCAGCGCGGCGTCGCGGTGCTGGTCGAGCTGCTGCGCGGCCTTGGCCGGGCCGGCCGCCAGCTCGGCGAGCAGGCCCCGCGCCCCGCGACCCGCGCCCCCCGAGCCGCGGCGCCCCTGCGCGCCCCGGCGGCGGCCCCCGGGCACGTGGCGGCGCCCGCCGCTGCCAAGGCGTCGGCCCCGGCGCCGGCCGGCGCAGATCCGGCTGCAGAGGTCGTGTTTGAGGGGCTGCGCTTCCGCGCAGACGGCACCTTGCTCCAGCCCGAGGGCTGGACCGAGGCCCTGGCCGAGAAGCTCGCGCCGACCGTCGGCGTGCCGGCCCTCGGCCCGCGGCACTGGGCCGTGATCCGCTTCGCCCGCGAGGAGCACGCGCGCAGCGGCCAGACGCCCAACATCCGCCGGATCGCCGCCGCGTCGGGGGTGGGCACCGCCGAGCTCTATGCGCTGTTCCCGACCGCTCCGGCGCGGGCGGTGGCCCGGGTGAGCGGCCTGCCCAAGCCGGTCGGCTGCGTGTGAGCTCCCTCTGCGCGCGGTCCTTCACCGGCGCCCCTCGTTGACCTTGACCATTGAGGTGGACCATGTTCCTTCCGCTCACCGGCAGCGCGCCCACACCCGATACCGCCGCCGCGCCTGCCCCCCGCACCGTGGCCATCATCTGCAGCAAGGGCGGCCTCGATGAGGTGTACCCGGCGCTCATTTTGGCGACGGGCGCCCGGCAGGCCGGCATCCCCTGCTTCATTTTCTTCACCTTCTGGGGCCTCGACGCGATCACCGAGTCCAAGGTGGACCACCTGCACGTCAACCTCGCCGGCAACCCGGCCATCCCCCTGCCCACGGTGCTCACCGGCCTGCCGGGGATGGAGAACCTCGCTGCGGTGATGATGCAAAAGCGCATGGCCGACCTAGACCTGCCCGGCGCGCGCGAGACCCTGCGCATGCTGCACGACCTGGGCACCAAGCTCTACGCCTGTGAGCTGGCGATGAAGATGTTCAGCCGCACCGAGAAGGACCTCATCGAGGGCGTGGACGGGGTCATCACCGTGGGCGATTTTTACGACATGACCCCCGGCGCGCAGATCATCTTCACCTGAGCGCTGTTCTCGCGAGGGTAGTAGGGGCTGGCGGTAGGCGTGGCCGGGAGGGGTGGGCGCCTGCAGGTTAGGCCGCGGCCTCCCGGAGGTCCCCATGTCTGCCCCCATCGCCGCTGACCGCACCTGGCGCTTGCCCTGGCGCCGCCTTGACCTCGTCCTGTTCCGTGAGGCCTGCGTCGCGGTCGCCGCCCGCTACGCCGGCGTCGAGGTGCGGGTCGAGGCCGAGGACACCGACACCCACACCGCCTTCTTCGACATTCCGAGCCCCGATGAGCTGCGGGTTCGACTGGCGCGCGCGGCGCCCGCCGACGGGGCCGAGGCGACGCCCACGCCCGAAGCCCCGGCCGCGCCCGAGCAAGACAGCGCGCTTGAGGCCGATCTCGACGCCAACGCCGATCCCGACGACTGGGAAGAGGACCGGGAGGCCGGCGGCACCGTCGAGCTGTCTCTCTACGACATGGACGGCGACGGCGTCTTTTTGAGCCTTGAGGCCGACGCCAGCGACAACGGCCTCTTGGTGGACGAGGCCGACGAGATCGCCGACCTGCTCGCGGATCGGCTGCGCGCCGAGCCGGTCGACCTCTAAGCGCGGGCGGCGCGCGGGCCCCGCGGCCGCGACGCCCGACGGCCCGAAGCCCGACGGCCCGAGGCCCAGGCCATCAGTGCCCGGCGGGCCGCGGCCGCGGCAGGGGCACGTTGACCGGCTTGGGGCGGTTGAAGATCTGGATGTACTGCATCCCCTTCACCACGATGTCGGACGAGATGAAGCTCGAGGCGCCCTTGCTCTCTTCGGCTTCGAGCTGGCGGGCCGAGGCCGCGCCCCAGTCATTGAGCCCGTTCACGCTGTTCTTCTGCACGCTGCGCTCGGTGACCAGGCCCTCGCGCATCACCGGCTTGCCGGTCTTGGGGTCGCGCACCCGGCGCAGCTCTTTGTGCCAGTAGGCGTCGTCGCTGGCCCGCGGGTTGTAGTCGGCCCGCACCGCGCCATAGGGGTCGTCGACCCGAAAACCGTCGCCCTCGACCGCCTGGATGGCCACGATGTGCGTGGCGCCGCGATCTTGGGTGCCCTTGTGGCGAAAGCTGAGCGCGGCCCCGCCGCCCGCCTCGAGGGCCGCCTGCACCTTGGCGCTGATGTCGGCCCAGGTGCCGTTCCAGAGGGTCTCGGTCTCGGCTTTTGCGCCCATGCCGAGGGTGTTCAGGGTGCTGGCGGCGTCGCCCATGATGCTGGTGCGCGAGACCCCGGCCTTGTGGAGCAGGAAGTCGAGCACGTCTTCCATCTGGGCGTCGGCGCGGAAGGCCCCGGCCATCGCGTCGCGATCAGCGGCGCTGACGCTGTGTTGGCCGCGCACCCGGCGGTAGCCCACGTCGTTCATCGTCGCGTCGATGTACTTGCGGGCCTCGGCCCTCCAGGCGGCGTCTGGGTCCCAGCTGGGCTCGGCGGCCAGCAGCGAGGGGTCGGCCTTGAGCTCGGCCCCGCGGGCCCGGGTCATCTTGCGGGCGGCGACCTGGGCGTCAATCCAGGAGCTCCGGACCTTCTCTTCGGCCTGCTGCATCAGCTCGGCGCGCCCCACGCCCAGGCGCTCGAGCACCATCGAGAAGCTGGTGACATTGCAGGTGGCCTCGGGCGCGGCGAGGTTGTCGGACTGGGTGCGGTACTCGGGCAGGCCGAGGCGGGTGTTCCACTCGGTGGCCGTGTAGCGCGAGCCCTCGGCGCCGCCGCCGCCCTGCACCTCTTGGGCTTGGGCGATGGGGCCCTCGAGGGCCGAGACCAGCGGGCGCACGCTGAAGATGAGCTCGGGTGCGATGGCCGCGCCCAGCGCCGCGCCCGCCCCCTCAGGCGCGGTGGGCAAGGTCTGCAGATCGAAGGGCTGGCCCGCCATCAGCGCTGCCGAGGCCCGCTCGACCACGCCGAGGATGCCCTCGATGCGGCGCACCTTCGCCGCGCCCTGGAGCGCCGCGAGCGCTGCGCCCTCGGTCACCAGCCAGGTCTTGATGCCGTCAATGACCTGCTTGCGCTGCATCACGCCTTGGGCCGCGGCGTTGCCCGCGCCCCCGCTGGCCGCGGCCGGGCCGGCCGCCGTGGTCTGCTGCAGGGCCTCGCCTTGCTGGGAGGTGGTCTGGTTGGCGAGCTGGTGTTCGGGCATGAGCCGCTCCTCGGGCCATGCTACCGGAGCCCGCGCCCCACCAGAGAACGGATCGGTGTTGGCCGCTGGAACACAAGACCAACCGTGGCTTTGGCTGGTGTCGGGCCGATGACCTGGGGCCGAGGCCCGCGGGTCGCGCCGACCTCTCGGCGCGGGCCACCTCTGGTAGGCTCGGGCTGCACCCCGCGACCGGAGCCCCCGATGCCCACCTTGATCTCCCCGCCCGAGGCCTTCGCGGCCGCCGCCGTGCTCGACCGGTCGGCGGAGGCCGCGCACCGGGCCGCCGCCGCGGCCGACCCGGTCGCCTGGTGGGCGGACCGGGCGCGGGAGCTGCTGCGGTGGGATCAGCCCTTCACAGTGGCGCTGGATGCGCAAAACCCGCCGTTTTTTCGCTGGTTCGCCGACGGCACCCTCAACGTCTCGGCCAACTGCCTCGACCGGCACCTCGACGGCCCCCGGGCCGACGCGCCGGCGCTGATCTTTGAAGATGACGATGGGTACGTCACGCCGATCAGCTTCCGGGCGCTGCACGCCCGGGTCTGCGCGCTGGCCAACGGGCTGGCCGCCCGTGGCTATGGGCGAGGCGACCGGGCGATCCTCTACCTGCCCATGTCGATCGAGGCGATCGTCGTGATGCAGGCCTGCGCGCGCCTCGGCATCACCCACTCGGTGGTTTTTGGTGGCTTCTCGGCCAAGGCGCTGCACGAGCGGATCGACGATCTCGGCGCCACGCTGGTCATCTGCGCCGACGGCCAGCGCCGCGGCGGCCGGGCGCTGCCCCTGCTGCCCGCCGTGCAGGAGGCCCTGACCCTGGGCGGGTGCGCCTCGGTGCGCGAGGTCATCGTCTGGCGGCGGCTCGGGTTGAGCCTGGCCGGGACCGACCCGCGCGAGGTCGATCTCGCGGCGGTCATCGCGGGCCAAGCCGAGCAGCACGCCGCGCCGCGCCTGCCCGCCGAGCACCCGCTGTTCGTGCTGTACACCTCGGGCTCGACGGGCAAGCCCAAGGGTGTGCAGCACAGCGCGGCGGGCTACCTGCTGCACGCGCTGCTCACCACACGGTGGACCTTCGACGCCAAGGCCGCGGATGTGTTTTGGTGCACGGCCGACGTGGGGTGGATCACCGGGCACACCTACGTCGCCTATGGGCCGCTGGCCGCTGGTCTCACCCAGGTCATCTTCGAGGGGGTGCCCTCGTACCCGCACTTCGGTCGGGTCTACGAGGTGATCCAGCGGCACGGCGTGACCATCTTCTACACGGCGCCGACGGCCATCCGCGCGCTGATCAAGGCCAGCCACGACCACCCCGAGCACGCACCGGGTCAGTACGATCTGCAGGGCCTCCGTTTGCTGGGGTCGGTGGGCGAGCCGATCAACCCTGAGGTCTGGCGCTGGTACCACGCCGAGGTGGGCGGCGGGCGGTGCCCGATCGTCGACACCTTCTGGCAGACCGAGACCGGCGGGCACGTGATCACCCCCTTGCCCGGGCTGACCCCGCTGCAGCCCGGCTCGTGCACCCTGCCCTTCCCGGGGATCGACGCAGAGGTCGTGGACGAGGCGGGTCAGCCGGTCCCCCATGGTCAGGGTGGTTTGCTCGTGATCCGCCGACCCTTCCCGTCGATGCTGCGGACGATTTGGGGTGACCCTGAGCGATTTGTGCGCACCTATTTCCCTCCAGAGCTGGGCGGTGCGTACCTCGCCGGAGACGGCGCCGTACGAGACCCCGAGACGGGATACTTTACCATCACCGGCCGGATTGACGACGTGCTCAACGTCTCGGGCCACCGCCTCGGCACGATGGAGGTCGAGTCTGCCCTGGTCAGCCACCCCGCGGTGGCCGAGGCGGCGGTGGTCGGCGCGCCCGACCCCATCACCGGCGAGGCCATCGTGGCTTTTGTGACGCTCAAGGGCGCGGTGCCCGCGGGCGAGGCGGCGGCCGCGCTGGCCGCGGCCCTGCGCGCCTGGGTGGCCCACGAGATCAGCCCGATCGCCAAGCCCCGCGAGCTGCGCTTCGTCGAGGCCCTGCCCAAGACCCGCTCGGGCAAGATCATGCGGCGCTTGCTGCGCGCGCTGGCCCGCGGCGAAGAGGTGCGGGGGGACACCTCGACCCTCGACCTGGGCGCGCCGGGCCGACCGAGCCCCCTGGAGCAGCTCGCCCAGGTGGTCGGTCACTGAGGCCGGGGGAGCCCTGCGGCGCTGGCGGGTGGCCCGAGCTGGCCGCCTCAGGGCGCGGGCTGCCCGCCGTGGACCGCGCGGTCGAGCGCGGCGAGCAGCCGGGGCAGGGTGACCGGCTTGCTCAGCACCTCGCTGGCGCCGAGGGTGAGCAGGTCGTGGTCGCCGTAGTCGCCGTAGCCGGTGAGGAAGACCAAGGGGGTGGGGTCGTTGCCCGCGCGCAGCGCGCGCAGCAGCCCCGGACCGTCGAGCTGCGGCATGCGCACGTCGGAGAGGATGACGTCGACCCGCTCGTCGCGGAGGCGCTGGAGCGCCTCAACGCCGTCGGCCGCCTCGGTCACCCGCAGCCCCGCCCGGCGGAGCAGCCGACCCAAGGCGTCGACGAGCAGAGGCTCGTCGTCGACCAGCAGCACGCGCAGCGGAGGGACAGCGCTATGGACCACGGTGCACCGGCAGGCGGAGCGCAAAGGTGGTCTGCGCGGCGCCTTCGACGAGCTGGACGCTGCCCCCGTCGCGGGCGGCGAGCCGCTGGGCGATCGCCAAGCCGAGGCCGGTGCCCGCGCCCACCGGCTTGGTGGTGAAGAAGGGGTCGAAGATGCGCGCCCGGTGCGCGAGGGCCACGCCGTCGCCGCCGTCTTCGACCCAGAACACCACCTCGCCCCCCTCAGCGGAGCAGCGGAGGCGGACCTGCCCGCGGGGGGAGTCCGCCGCGGCAGCCTCGCGTACGGCGTCATAGCCGTTGTGCAGGAGGTTGAGCAAGACGTGCAGCAGCTCGGCGGCCCGCCCACGCACCTGCAGCTCGCGGTCGGGGGGCTCGACCACCAAGCGGACCCCCCCGGAGGCGAAGCGGCTGTTCAGCAGCGCCGCCGCGTCATCGACCAGGCGCGCGGCGGAGACCGGGCCCGGCGGGTCGGCCCGCGCGTCGCGGGAGAGCGTGCGGAGCGCGCGGGTGATCGCCGCCGCCCGCGCCGCGGTCTGGCGGATGACGTTGATGGAGCGGCGCAGGGCGGCGAGGTCGGTGGGCTCACCTTCGTCGGCGACGGCCTCGGCCAGCTCGGCCTCGGCGAGGATGATCTGCAGCGGGCTGTTCAGCTCGTGCGCGATGCCCCCGGCGAAGAGGGCGAGCGAGGCGACCCGGGCCTCTTGCTCGCGCTGGGCGACGGCGCGGGCCTCGACCGCCGCGGTCACGTCCTCGACCATGAGCAGGAGCTGGCCGGGCACTTCGGACCAGGGCTGCACATGCCAGCGCAGCCAAGCCTGCCCACCATCCACGCGCAGGAAGGCCTCTGCCTCAGCGATCTGCGCAGAGCCCGCGCGGGCGCGGGCGAGGACCGGGGCCAGCGCGGCGGCCAGCCCGGGCGCCTGCGCCGCGAGCGCCTGCCCCTCGACCGGCCCCGGCGGCAGGCCCAGCTCACGGGCCCAACGGGGGCTCGCCGCCCGCACCACGTCGTCGGCGTCGAGCAGGGCGATGCCCGCGGGCAGCTCTTCGAGGATGTGGCGCAGCCGCCGCTCTTGGCTCTGGAGCAGCGCCCGGGCGCGCTCGGTGGCGGTGACGTCGACGTGGGTGCCGGTGAAGCGCACCGGGCGGCCGGTCGGGTCACGCTCGGCCACCCGCCCCCGGTCGAGGATGTAGACCCACTCGCCGTTGGCGTGCCGCATGCGGTGGATGTTCTCGTACCGCGCGGTCTGCCCGCTGAGGTGCGCCTCGATGTCGGCGGAGCACCGCGCCATGTCGTCGGGGTGCACCCGCGCCGACCAGGTCTCGATCACCATGGGGGTGGCGGCGTGGTCGAGGCCGAGCATCTCGCACCAGCGGCGGTCAAACTGCACGCTGTTGTCGCGCAGGTCCCAGTCCCAGATGCCGAGATCACCGCCGTCGAGGGCGAGCCCGAGCCGGTCAAGGAGCTGCTCGCGGCTCAGGTTGTCCAAGAACAGCCGGACGTTGTCCATGGTCCCTCCCGCGGCGGGGCCGCGGCCCAAGGCTACCATGGTCGGGGCGGTCGGGCTGACGCAAATCAGTCATCTCGTGGGTCGAACCCGCGCTTAGGCGCCCCGGGGCAGGGCGCGCTCGATCTCGCCCGCGAGGCTCGCCGGCTCGTCACGGGGGCTGAAGCGCGTGATGGTGCGGCCATCGGGGCGCACGAGGAACTTCGTGAAGTTCCACTTGATCGCCTGGGTGCCCAGCAGGCCCGGCGCGGCCTTCTTGAGCTGCACGAACAGCGGGTGGGCGCCGGCGCCGTTGACCTCGACCTTGGCGAACATGGGGAAGCTGACGTCATAGGTGAGGCTGCAGAAGCGCTGGATCTCGGCCTCGTCGCCCGGCTCTTGGTGCCCGAACTGGTCGCAAGGAAAGCCGAGCACCACCAAGCCGCGGTCTTTGTAGCGCTGGTGCAGCTCTTCGAGCCCCTTGTACTGGGGGGTGAAGCCGCACTTGCTCGCGACATTGACGACCAGCAAGGTCTTGTCGGCGAAGTCGCGCAGGGTCTTCGCCTCACCGGTGATGGTGCGGACCTCGACATCATAGAGGCTCATGGGGGCTCCTTTGAGGCAGTGGCCTCGGACAGGGGGGCTCAGGCGGTGGGTTCGGGCGGGGGGAGGGGATCGACGGGGTCGACCGCGCGCTGCAAGGCGACGACCAGCTGCTGGAGCTGGCCGCGCAGCGCGAGGAGGGCGGCGCGCTCGTCGTCGCTCTCGGGCGGTCGCCCGCCAAAGACCCGGCAGAGCAGGGCTTGGGGTACGCCCGCCGCCTGCGCGCGCAGGGCCCAGCCGGCGGCTGTGGGCCGGACCACCACTTGGCGTCGGTCGCCGGGGTGGGGCGCGCGGGAGACGAGGCCGCGCTGCTCGAGGCGGCTGAGCAGCGGCGAGAGGGTGCCGCTGTCGAGCAGCAGGCGCTCGCCCAGCGCGCGCACGCTGAGGGCCCCACCCTCCCACAAGGCGAGCAGGGCGATGTACTGCGGGTAGGTGAGCCCGAGCGGCTCGAGCAGCGGGCGGTAGGCCCGGGTCACGAGGTTGCTCGCCGCATACAGCGGGAAGCAGAGCTGGGCGTCGAGCCGCAGCAGCGCGTGGGCGTCGTCGTCGTCGTGGCCCGTGGTCGGCGAAGGCGGCGGGGCGGTGGGCGTGCGCAGATCCATGCCGCGGCCATAGCCCCCATTCAGTTGTGTGCAACTGAAATCGGTTGCGTGCGATGGAATTTCTGCCGCGGGTGGCTCAGCGCGGGGCGAGCCCCTCGAGCCAGCGCACGATCCGTGGCTCGAGCCAGTAGACCGGCTTGTGCGGCGGGCCGGCCACAAAGCCGACGTGCCCGCCCCCGGTCGAGACCTCGGCGCGGATCGCGGGGCTGAGGTCCTCGGCGCGGGGCAAGGCGGCGGGCGCGAGGAAGGGGTCGTCGGCCGCGACCAAGATCAGCGTGGGCACCCGCACGCGGTGCAGCTGCGGCCGGCTGCTCGCCCGCGCGTAGTAGTCCTCGGCGTCGGCGAAGCCGTGCACCGGCGCGGTGAACGCGTCGTCGAAGGTCGGGAAGCGGCGGGCGGCGACGATGCGGTCCCAGTCGAGGTGCTGGGAGATGAGGGCGCGGCGCTGGGCTAGGCGCCGCTTGAGCCGCCGCAGGAGGAGCCCCTGGTAGAAGCGGGAGAAGCCGCTGTTGAGGCGGTCGACGCAGGGCCGCAGCTCGAGGGCCACGCTGATCGCCGCCGCGCCGTGCAGCGGCACCGCCTCGGCGCGCTCACCGAGCAGCTTGAGCAGCGCGTTTCCGCCGAGGGAGATGCCCACCGCCGCCCGCGGCCGGTTGGGGTAGCGCCGGGCCAGCTCGTGGAAAACAACGTCCAGATCGCTGGTCATGCCGTTGTGGTAGGTGATGAGGCTGCGGTTGGGTCGCCGGGCGCAGCCGCGGAAGTGGAAGAGGCAGACCCGCCAGCCCGCCCCGGCCATGGCCCGCGCGAGCCCGCGGATGTGCACGCTCTCATAGGAGCCGCCGAGGCCGTGGATCAGCACCACCACCGGGCCCTCGGTCGGGCCCGTCCAGCCGAGCTCGAGGAAGTCGCCGTCGGGGAGGGTGAATTCCTCCCACTCGAGGGGGAGGGGGACCGCCCGCCGCACCTGGGCCCCGATGGTCTGCGCGTGGGCCCCGGGCAGCCACCAGGCCGGGCGAAAGTCGCTCTCGACAACGACGCCGTGCATATTCTCGCTCCTCGATGACCGGTGCCAACCTGGGCGCCTCCGCGCCGCGGGGGCCTCTAAGCCCGGCGCCCGCCGCTGGGGAGCCCCCGCGCCCGGCCGACCCGGGGGCGCGGCGCAGCCGCGGCCGCGCAGCGGCCGAGCCGGGCGGACCGCGACCCGACGCGCAGCGGCGCGGCGCGGGCCGGGGCCCCGGCGACGCCCCAGGGGGCGGCCGCAGGCGCCCTGCCCGTTGCCCGCTCCCTGTTGCCCTTAGCCCGCGGCGGGGACCAGCTCGATGAGCGTCAGCTCGGGTGGGGTCATAAATCGCACGGGCAGGATGCTCATGCCCAGGCCCCCGGTGACAACGGCCTGTCGGCCATCCGCTTGCACGTGCCCATAGGCGAAGCGGGTGTCTGTGATCGGCACGACCGGCCGCCCGAGCAGGGGCAGCCAGACCTGCCCGCCGTGGGTGTGGCCGGCGACCAGAAGCGCGGCGTTCTCGGGAAGTGACCGGAAAATGTCGGGCGTGTGGCTCAGTACCACCACCGGCGCGCTGCCGTCGACCGGCGCGAAGGCCCGCTGCAGGTCGACCCGGCGGGGGGTCGCCATATCTTCGAGGCCGACCACCCACAGCGCGGCGCCGCCGGCCTCGACCCGCACCGCCTCGTCCATCAGCACGCGGATGTGGGTCTGACCGAGCAGGCGCAGGACCTCGGGCCCATCCCACCACCAGTCGTGGTTGCCCATGACCGCGTAGGCGCCCATCGGCGCGCTGATCTGGGCCATCGCCGCCACGGTGTCTGCGGGCTGCACAAAGAAGGGCGCACCCCAGCCGAGGCGCTTGAGGTTCTTGTTCTCATAGGCATAGTCGCCCACGAAGAAGACCACGTCGGGCCGCAGGGCCGCGGCCTCGGCCATGGTGCGCTCGAGGCGCGCCTTGTCCCACCAGGGCCACATGGGCTGCGGGTCGCCGATGAGCAGGGCCCGCACCGGCGCCGCCAGACCCGGTAAGGCCACCCGGTGGGTGGTGACCACGAGCCGCATCGGCTCGATCATGACGGCGTAGACGCCAAGGAGCACGAGCAGCAGGGCGGCGAGCGCGGCGGCCTTCGCTGCCCGGGACCTCATTGGACGTACCCAATCTCGCGCATCATCTCTTCGGTCTCGGCCCGGTCGGGCGGGGCTTCGGGCGCGGGTGTCTGGCTCAGCCACCAGCCGAGGCCCAGCCCGGCGGCGAGCAGCGCGACAGAGGCGAGGAGCAGGGGGCGGTGGCGCAGCAGCATGGACCCTCCGGCGGGCGCCGCGCTGGCGCGGGCCTCTGCGCGCCCTTATCCGAAGGGGCGGCGGTCGATCTGTGGCGGACCGGGCACCGGGGGGCAGCATGGCGAGCGAGGCGCACCTCCTCGACGGCCTGCGGGCCGCCGACCAGCTGCTCGGCGCCGCCGGCCGGGCCGAGGTCGAGGCCCAGCTCGCCGCGCTCGAGCGCCGGGTCAGCGGGCTGCGCGAGGGCCCGATGCGGCGGGCGGTCTGCGCGGCTTGGCTGGTCGATCTGCCGCCGGCGCCCTTGGTCGCGGCGTTGGTGCTGCTGCTTGGGCGCGCCCGCGCCGGCGGCGCGCTGGCCCGTGTGGTGCTGCAGCAGCTCGCCTTGGAGCCGGTGGCCTACGCCCAGCTTGACCCGGCGGTGGCGGCGGAGGCGGCGCGGCTGGCGGCCTCGGCGGGGCTGGGCGGTGTCGGGCGCCTTCTGCAGGGTGAGCTGGCCGAGCTCGACCGCGCCGACGAGGCCCGCGAGAACCCGGCCTTGGACCTGCCGCTTGGGGTGCGCCGGGCCGCTGCGCGGGCGCAGGACCGCTTCGCCCTTGACCGCTTGCTGCGCGACCAGGACTGGCGCGTGATCAGCCTGCTGCTCGACAACCCGCGCCTGACCGAGCGCGACGTCATCGTGGTCGCTGCCCTGCGCCCGACCCGGCCCGAGGTGCTGCAGGTCGTCGCGCAGCACCCGCGCTGGTCGACCCGCCCGGCGGTCCGCAAGGCCCTGTGCTGCAACCCGCACCTGCCGCTGGTGATCGCCCGCCGGCTGCTGCCCACCCTGCTCGTGCAAGACCTGCGGCATGTGCAAGCCGCGGGCGCCTTGGTGCCGGCGCTCGCGCGTGAGGTGCCGGCCCTGCTCGCCGCCCGCCAGCGGCAGGCGCCCACCGAGATCGACGCGGACGAGGTCGATCCGGGGGAGATTGAGGCGCTGCTCGCCGCGCTCGGCGCGAACGACGAGGAGAGCGGCGCAGAGGAGCCGTCTGTGGGGGCCGCTGCGGAAGGCGCTGCTGCGGGGCCATCCGCCGAGGGGCGGGAGGGCGCGCGACCGGCGGCGGGGGCGCCCGCTGGCCCGGTGGGTGAGCTGGACCTGCCCTGAGCGGGCGGGGCCTCAGACCTCGTCGGCCTCGTGCACGGCCTCGCGGGCCCGCTTCTTGGGCTTGGGGCCGCCGTCTTCGAGCTCGGCGAGGCCCTCGTCTTCGCCCTCGCCCATGCCTTGTTTGAACGCCTTCACACCCTTGCCCATCTGCGAGAGCACGCGGGGCAGCTTGCCGACGCCGAAGAAGATCAAGATGATGACCAGGATCAGCACGAGCTCCCACGGGCCGGGCATCCAGGCCAGGGGCAGGGACAGGTCGGCGAGGGCGGGCAGGGCGGCGGGCATGGGGGCTCCGAAGGCGCGGCGGACCACCTCAGGCGGCGGGCGCGGGGAAGGGTAACCGCCAGACCCCGTGCTCGGTCAGCCACGCCGTGACCAATTTCGCGGGCGTCAGGTCAAAGCCAGGGTTCCAGACCGGCGTGTCGGCGGGGCAGATCAGCGCGCCGCCCAGCCGCCGCAGCTCATCGGCTGGGCGGCTCTCGATGGGGATCTGGGCAGCGGTGGGCGTGGCCCGATCCAGCGTGCTGGTCGGCATCGCGACGTAGAAGGGCAGGCCGTGGGCCTGCGCCAGCACGGCGAGGCCGTAGGTGCCGATCTTGTTGGCCGTGTCGCCGTTGGCCGCCACGCGGTCGCAGCCGACGATCACCGCGTGGACGCGGCCGCTGGCCATCAGCGCGCCGGCCATGCCGTCGGTGAGCAGCGTGCAGGGGATGCCGTCGCGGGCGCACTCCCAGGCGGTGAGCCGCGCGCCCTGCAGGTAGGGGCGGGTCTCGAGCGCGAAGACCTCGACGGCTGCGCCCGCCGCCCGGGCGCTGCGCACCACGCCGAGCGCCGTGCCATGGCCCCCGGTGGCCAGCGCCCCAGTGTTGCAGATGGTCAGCACACCCCCGGTCAGCAGGTGGGCGGCCTGGGCGCCCATCGCCTCGTTGGCGGCGCGGTCCTCGGCCCAGAGCTGGCCCGCGACCTCGGCGAGGGCGGCGTCGGGCACGCCAATCAGGCGGTCGAGGGCCCAGGCGAGGTTCACCGCCGTCGGCCGGCTGGCCCGCAGCGCGCGGTCGGCGGCGGCCCGGTCTTCGCCCGACCAGCGGGTGAGGGCGAGCCCGTAGGCAGCGGTGATCCCGATCGCCGGGGCGCCCCGCACGACCATGTCACGAATGGACGCGGCGACCTCGGCGGCGGTGCTGTGGGGCAGCCAGCGCTCGGCGGCGGGCAGGGCGCGCTGGTCGAGCAGCTCGAGGCAGCCCGGGCGCCAGCGCAGGGCGGTGGCGCCGCTCACCCCAGCACCCGCTCGCCGTGCATCACGAGGTGGGCGACCCGGTGCCCGCCCAGGTGCTGCACCAGGGCGTCGACCCGCGGGGGCTCACCCGGCGGCGGGGCGAAGAGGGCGAGGTCGGCGGCGCTGCCCGGCCCGAGCCAGCCGCGGTCGGGCAGGGCGAGGGCGCGGGCGGCGTGCAGGGTCAGGCCGCGCACGGCCTCGGCCACGGTCAGGCCCTGGATCAGCGTGGCCAAGGTCGCCACCGCCCAGGGATCGTGCACCGGCGCGCTGCCGGGGTTGAGGTCGGTGCCCAGCGCGATGGGCACGCCGGCTTCGCGCAGGGCGGCCACCGGCGGGGCCACGTCGCGCAAATATAGCTGGGCGCCGGGCAAAAGAACGGCCACCACGCCATGTTGGGCCAGGGCTTCGACGCCCGCTGCGTCGAGGCGCTCGAGGTGCTCGACGCTGGTGGCGCCCAGCGCGGCGGCGGCGGCGGCGATGCCCGTGTGGGCGACCTGCTCGGCGTGGGCCTTGATGCGCAGGCCGGCCGCCTTGCCCGCCGAGAGGATGGCCACCGCCTCGTCGAGGGTGAAGGCCCCGCGATCACAGTACACGTCGATGAAGTCGGCGTGCGCGGCGACGAGGGGCAGCTGCTCGTCGATGATCTGGCGGACGTAGGCCGCCCGATCGCCCCGCCACTCGGCGGGGATGGTGTGGGCGCCGAGGAAGGTCGGCACCACCCGCACCGTGTCGTTCAGATCGGCGGCGACCCGCAGCAAGCGTAGCTCGGTGGCCGGGTCGAGGCCGTAGCCCGACTTGACCTCGACCGTCGTGACCCCGTGGGAGCGCAGCCCGGCGAGGCGGGCGCGGGCGGCCTCGGCCAGCTCGTCGCGGGGGGCGCGGCGGGTGGCGGCCACGGTGGAGTGGATGCCGCCGCCCTCTTCCAAGATCTGCGCGTAGGGCACGCCAGAGAGGCGGCGCGAGAACTCGTCGGCCCGGCTGCCCGCCCAGACCGCGTGGGTGTGGGGGTCGACCAGGCCCGGCAGGCCGATGAGGCCCTCGCCGTCGATGATCTCGTCGGCGTCGGGGGCGTGGGCGGCCGGGCCCAACCACCACAGCTCGCCGTCTTTGAAGGCCACGCTGACGTCGTGGAGGCGGCCGAGGCCCTCTTCGTCGGGGTGGGCGGTCGCATCCAGGGTGTAGAGCGTGGAGATGCCGCTGACCAGCAGATCGGCGCGCCCTGGGGTGCTTGGCATGGGACCTCCGCCGCACCCCTACTCTGTCCGGCGCGCCCCCGGGCACAGCGGGGACGCTAGGTGGGGGGCGCGGCGCGCGCACCCTGCGCCGCGCGGAGGTGACGATGAGCAGCAGCTCCTCCCCCGGTCCGGCTGAGGCTGCCCTGCGCGCCTGGGCGGCCCTCGGCGGCCCCGACGCCGCCCGCGCCGAGCTCAGCTTGGTGACCGAGGCGCTCGCCGCGGCGGGCTTCGCGCTCGCCGGCGCCCAGCGCAGCAACCAGCTCCCCCGGCTGAGCTTCGCCGACGCGGCCCACGTGCTCGAGCTGGGGCCCCGCGACATCACCGCGCTGGCCGCGGGGCTGCGCCGGGGCGAGGGCCTCCACCTCGCGGGCCTGCTGCGCGCCGAGGGGGAGGCTCCGCCCCGCCGGCCGCTGCCCGAGCTGCCCTGATCCCGCGCGTGTCGTTTGTGCGGCGCAGCCGGAGGACGCCGGCGGAGCGGATACAGGGCCCGCCCTCGTGCGCCGCGGAGCTGCTCGGATGCCGGTGGTCTTCATCTACGCGCTGCCCCCGCCCGAGCCCGAGCGGGTCGACGTGTGCCTGAGCGCCGTGGTGCACGCGATCACCGCGGCGATCCACTGCGCGCCCGACACGGTCTGGGCCCACTGGGTCGACGTGCGGGCCATGCACATCGGCGAGCGGCCCCAGGGCTTTGACGGCCACTGCCCGGCCATCGTGATCCGCGCCCGGCCCGGCCGGTCGACCACCGCGGTGGCCTCGGCCCTGCAGGCGGTGGCCGAGGCGGCGGCGCTGGCCCTCGACTTGCCGGTCGAAGACGTCTGGGCCTGTTGGGAGAACACGTCCCCAGGCGCGGTGTTCTCGGGCGGCACCGTCCACCTCTGAGGCCGGGGGTGCCTCAGCCCGCCGCGCCGAGCTCATCTTGCGCGCGGCCCCGGGCGGCGCGCCATGCCACCGGCAAGGCCGCAACGGCGCTCAGCGCGGCGAAAAAGACGGCCACCACCAGATCAAGGGAGGGGCCCGCCCCCGAGGGCAAGCTGAGGCCCGGGCCGCGCAGGGCCGGGCTGCGCAGCGCCGCCCAGAGCACCCGGGCGAGCAGGGCCCCGCTGAGGCCCGCCGCGAGGCCGAGCAGCGCGGACTCCCCGAGCAAAAGCGCGCGGAGCTGCGCGGGGCGCGCGCCGAGCAGCACATAGAGCGCGAGCTCACGGCGGCGGGCCTCGACCCCCGCAGCGGCGGCGGCGGCCGCGGCGAGGCTGAGCGCGAGCAGGCCCAGCGCGGCGATCAGGCCCGCCAGCTGGGCGCCCAGGCCCAGGCGGTCGGCGAGGCGCTGGCGCTCCAGCAGCAGGTCGGCGACCCCGAGGCCGGGCATGGCGCTGAGCCGCGCGCGCAGGATGGCCTTGTGCACGCCGCTTCGGGGGCGCAGCCATGCGCCCGAGACACCTCTGCCGCCGCCCTGGTGGGCGTCCATTCCGACAAAGGCGCCCAGGTCGGCGAAGGCGACCTCGTCGACCGGGCCGCCGGTGGGGGCGAGCAGGCCGACCACGGTCCAGGGCGGGCCGTGCGCGGCCCCCTCTGCGCCGTGCTGAAGGGCGGCGGCGCCGCCGATGCCGAGCCCGAGGCGGGCGGCGGCGCGCGCGCCCAAGACCAGGGCGGGGGTCGCGGCGGGGGCCGGGCCGCCGTCGAGCCAGGGCTGCAGCGCGGCGCGGGCGGTGGGCAGGGGCGCGCCGGCGATCAGGCGCAGGCCGCCGGGGCCTTCGGCGAAGGCCTCGGTCACCGTGGCGATCACCGGCTGGGCGCCCAGCGCGTCACCGGCGGCGAAGGGCACCGCTTGGCGGAGGGAGGGCTCGGCTTCGACCGCGGCGAGGGCGCCCGGCGGCATCAGCCCTGGGCAGGGGAGGAGGAACCACGCCCCGCAGAGGGCCAAGGGCAGGCCGCCCCCGGGCGGGCCGACGATCAGCGCGCCGAGCGCCGGGGGCGGCTGGGTGCGGGTGTGGATCGCCGACGCGGCGTGCAGGCCGAGGCTGAGCAGGGCGGCGCTCAGCCCGAGGCTGAGCCCGAGCAGGGCCGCCGGCCGGCGCCGGTGCCAGAGCCCCGCCCACATCAAGCGGCGCAGCGTCATCGGGCGGTCGGGTGATCGGTCGCTCAACTGGGCACCCGGGCCAGGGCCTGCTGCGCGGGCAAGGCGGCCAGCGCGCGCGGATCGTGGCTGACCAACAGCAGGGCCGTGCCCTGCTCGGCGCAGAGGCCCTGCAGCAGGTCGATCACGGCCTGCGCCGCCGCGAGGTCGAGGCTGGCGGTGGGCTCGTCGGCGAGCACCACAGCCGGCCGGTGCACCAGCGCGCGGGCCACCGCGACCCGCTGCTGCTCGCCCAGCGAGAGGGCGGCGGGCGGCACGTCGGCGCGGGCGCCCAGGCCGAGGGCGGAGAGCAGGGCGCGGGCCCGGGCCGGCCGGTCGCGGCGCTCATCGGGGGAGGTCTTTGCGAAGATGCCCCCGAGCAGGACATTCTCGACCGCGCTCAGGCCCGGGTGCAGGTGCAGCCCTTGGGGGATGAAGCCCAGCTGGGCCGCGCGCAGGGCGGCGCGCTCGGCGGGATGGAGGGCGTGGACCGGCGCCCCAGCCACCCAGACCTCGCCGGCAGCGACAGCCTCAAGCCCGGCGATCACGCGGAGCAGGGTCGACTTTCCGCAGCCCGAGGGACCATGCAGGCCCAGGGCCGCCCCCCGGTCGAGCTCGAGCAAGGGCAGAGAGAGGAGGGGCGCGCCCGCGGGGGTCTGGACGTGGAGCCCGCGAAGCGAGAGCGCGGGCACTGGCGCGCCGGTCGGGTCGGAAAAAGACACACCCGCCGCCGGCGAGGCCGGAGGCGGGTGCACGCGGGCGGGAGCGCCATTGGATGACCACGCTAGCGACCACGCGGGTGCGCGCGCGGCCACGCAGGGGCTACTTGTGGCGGTAGGTGATGCGGCCCTTGGTGAGGTCGTAGGGGCTGACCTCGACGCGCACGCGATCACCGAGCACGACGCGGATGCGGTGGCGCCGCAGGCGGCCCGACAGGTGCGCGTGCACTGCCATGCCGGCCTCGGTCTTCACTT
The DNA here is from genome assembly GCA_016792625.1 of Deltaproteobacteria bacterium. GTDB lineage: Bacteria > Myxococcota_A > UBA796 > UBA796 > UBA2385 > JAEUKK01. Next base: position 62,336 of record JAEUKK010000104.1, read on the forward strand.
GGAAGGTGCCGCCGGGGTACACCTCATCAATCACGCCGTCGATGGCAATCAGGTCGTCAGTCGCCAAGGGGAAACCTCCAGATGGCCGGCGTCTAACGGGCGGTCGGTGGCCGCACAAGGCGCGGCCGGCCGAAGCACGGCGGGTGATGCGTGATCGCCACCGAGGCCACACGCGGGCCCTGCCCGCAGCGAGGGGAGCCGATGCAGATCCGGGCCATCCAGCAGGAGATTGACGTGTGGGTGCGGGCGAACGGGGGCTACTGGTCCGAGCTGTCCTTGCTCGCCCGGCTGAGCGAAGAGGTGGGCGAGGTCGCCCGCGCCTACAACACCCGCTTCGGCGGCAAGCGGGTGAAGGCCGGCGAGGGCCTGCGCGAGATTGAGGACGAGCTCGCCGATGTGCTCTGGATCGTGCTCTGCATGGCGAACCAGCAGGGCATCGATCTTGAGGTCGCGATGGGCCGGGTCATGGAGAAGGTGCGGGCCCGCGGCTCGACGCCGGCCGCCACGGCCTGAGCCGAGGGACGCTTCGGCCCGGCTCGGGTGCTCGGCCGCGGTCCGCGCGGGGTGGCTGCCTTTGGGCGGGCCTCCCCGCGCTGGTTAGCACGCCGCTCCGCGCGGCCGGGTCCCACCTCCGCGCGCCCCAGGCTGCTCTGCAGCACGCGGCTCGGCGCCCTCCGGGGCGGTCGCGCCCCCTCCGGCGCGGCGCCTGCGCCGACCTGCCTCCTGTTATTTTGGTCCGTTTGGCCTCTGGCCCCCACCTCCTTGGAGTGCCCATGCGCGTCCGTCCCTCCGTTCACCGCCTCCTCCCCACCCTCGCCCTCGCCGGCGTGGCCGTCACCGCCGCGGGCTGCGGCAGCTGCATGGACGGCGACAAGCCCAAGAAAGAGGTCGCCGCGGGCGCCGAGGCCGACGCCGAGAAAGGCAAAGGCAAGGGCAAAGGGAAGGGCAAGGGCAAACAAGAGGTCGAGCGCAAAGAGCGGGTCGTGGTCGAGCGCGACAAGCTGACGCTCACCGGCCAGGGCATGGTCGCCCAGGTCGGCACCAAGGCCTACATCTGGACCGACGGGCGCAGCGCCGCGGTCGGCTTCCCCGCCGAGAAGGTGGTCTGGTCGGCCGAGGGCTTCGAGTACCCGCTCACCAACGGCACCAACGTGGTCAGCATGGGCGGCGGCCTGTACTGGAAGGCTGGCCCCCCGACCGCGGGCGCCCAGCCGGTCAGCGCGCTGCTCACCGGGCTCGCCGCGCCCCCGGCTGGCTTTGAGCTGGCCAGCGAGCCCGCCAAAGACAACCGGGTGACCATGACGCTGAAGGGCCCCGAGGGCCGTCAGGTGCGCATGGGCACCCTTGAGGCCGCCCCGACGGCGATCGCCTGGCCGATGGGCACGCTGCCCCAGGTCGGCCAGCGCTCGCTCGAGCTGCCCCAGACCACGCCCTTCAAGAAGGACGCCGCGGGCACCTACTTGGCCGAGATGCCCGAGGGCGCGACCGCCGTGCCCACCGAGGCCCCCTCGAAGGACCAGCTCGCCGCCTGGACCGCCGACATCAACAAGCTGACCAACGGCCGCGGCGGTGAGGTCATCGCCGGGTGGATGGTCGACCTCGACCGCGATGAGAAGAAAGAGGCGGTGCTCATCACCAGCGCCGCTATGCCGAACCCGAGCGCCTATGTCATTGATCTCGACGCCGGGTATCCGAAGTACTTCTCGATCGGCCTGAGCTCGGGCAGCGGCGCGCCGAACCTGATCGCCTTCGACCTCAACGGCGGGCGCTATGTGGCGACGGTCTACGTGCCGCCGAAGGCCGACGGCAAGACCGTGTTCAAGGCCGTGCGCTACGACGGCTACACCTTCCTGCTCGACCAGTACCGCTAAGCCGTCGCCGCCCCTCGCGGCCCGCGGGGGGCGCGCGGCGCGGGAGCCGCCCTGCGCGCGCTGCTGTGCATCCCCGTGTTGTTCGCCGGCTGCGTCGGCGGCCCCCAAGGCGGCGAGCCGGGCTTGCCCGCGATCTCTGCGCCGGTGGCCGCCGCGGCGCCCGATCCGCTCGCCCTGCGGGCCGAGGCCACCCTCGCCCAGATCGCGCGCGCCGCCGCCCCGGACGCCCTGCCCCGCGACGCGCTGATCGCGGGCCTGGTCGAGGCCGCAGGCTCGGGCGCCGACGCCGCGCGGGTCCGCGCTGAGGCCACCCGCTTGGTCGACGACGCCATCGCCGCGGTGCGCCGGGCCGGCCCGGCCCATGCCTCGGCGATGCAGGCCCAAGCGGTGCGCGGGGTCGCGGGCCAGTTCGCCGCGCGGGTCCGGGGCGCGCCGGGTGCGCCGGCCGTGGTCAACGTGCCCGGGGGCGCCGGGAAGAGCGTCGACTGGGCTACCCTCGGCGGCTTCCCCTACGTCGAAGGGGCGGAGCTCCCCGCCGCGGTGCAGGCGCTCGACGACCAGCGGGTCAGCCTGCGCGGCGCCCTCCTCCCCCTCGAAGAGGTCGACGGCGAGGTCTGGTACCTGCTCGTCGAGAGCCTCTGGGACTGCTGTTTTGGCAAGGCGCCCGAGCTGCACCAAGCCGTGGTCGTGCGCCTGCGGGGCCTGCCGCACCACAGCGGGGCGCCGGTGCAGGTGACCGGGCAGCTGAGCGTCGGCGAAGATCGCGACGCCGACGGCTATGTGAGCAGCGTATACCGGCTCGAAGCTGCTCAGGTCGTGCTGCTGCCTTGAGCCGGGCTCAGGGGCCGGGCGCCTCGGGCTGCACGTAGCCGAGGGCCTCCAGCTCGCCGCGCACCTCTTCGTTCAGGCCGGGGGTGGCCTGGTCGCTGGCCGCCGGCGCGGGTGTGGGCGCGAGGCCGAGCACGATCCGCGGGCCTTTGGGATCCTCCCCGACCAGCGCCCGCAGCGGGGCGAGGGGGCGGGCGTTGGTCGCGGCGAGCTGATCGGCCCGCAGGGTGTGCCGGAGCGGTGGGTTATCGCCGTTCACCACGGTGATCTCAATGTCTTCGCTGCCCCAGCCCAGGCGGGGCAGGACCCAGCCCTCCGCCGCCGCACGGGAGCTCCCGCTCCAGCGCAGGGTCGCCGTGTCCCCCTCCACCGCCGCCTCGTGCACCGACATGCGGGTCGGATCGTCGCTGTGCTCGGCCCAGGCGATCCCCCCAGGGGCGCGCACGGTGATCACGAGGTCGTTGTGGAGCAGCACCGAGCCCGGGGCGATCCGCAGGGCGGGGCCCACGGGGCGCCCCAGGCCCGCTCCGAGGCGCGCGCGCCAGGCCGCAGGGTCGGTGGGCACCCGCAGCGCCGTCTCGGCCGGGTCGGCGGCCAAGGTGGTGACCCGCTCGTCATGGGCGTGCAGCGTGTACTTTTCGCCCTCAGCATAGACCCCCCACCGGCGGTTGCCGTAGAGGGGGCGACCGACGACCAAGGGGCGGGGCGCCGGCGGCGCGGCCGCCACGGTCTGAAGGGGGGTGCCGGGCAGGTCGGCGGCGGTCAGGCCCGCGGCGGTCAACACCGTCGGCGCCACGTCGAGCAGGCTGGTCGGCGCGTCGCTGCGGGTGGCGGCGATGGCTGGCCCCTTCGCGATCAAAGGGATGCGCAGCAGCTCTTCGTGCAGGCTGTGGCCGTGCTCAAAGCCGCCGTGGTCCCAGAACTCCTCGCCGTGGTCGGCGGTGAGGATCACCGTGGCGTCGGAGGGCAGGGTCTCGAGCAGCGCGCCCACGCTGTGATCGATGTAGGCCACGTTGTTGTCGTAGCGGTCACGAATCCAGGCCCGCTCCTCGTCGGTCAGCCGGTGCTCGGCCTGCAGCACGTCGTTGCGGTGAAATTCGCGTCGAGAGAAACGCGCCGGCGGCTCGCCGGCGAAGCGGTCGCGCCAGGGCTCGGGCTCATGGTAGGGCAGGTGCGCGTCCATGAAGTGCACCACGACAAAGGCGGGGCGATCCGGCCAGCGGGCGAGGGCCGCCGCCGCCTCGGCCACCTGGGTCTCGGCGGCCGGCCAGTTGGTGCAGCGGTGCTCGGTCCAGCCCTCGGACATGTCGAAATTGCTCGACAGGTAGATGTTCCCAGCGAACATCCCGGTGTACCAGCCGGCGGCGCCGAGGCGTCGGGGCAGGTCGTCGACCGCGCCCCAGGACTCGGGCGGCGCGCCGCTCACCAGGGCGCGCACGCTGGGCAGCGTCCACGGGGCGAGGGTGTGGGCGCCGGTGAAGATCGCGCCGCCGGCGGCCCAGGCGTCGATCTGGGGTGAGGTGGGGCGGGCCGCCCCGTAGAGGCCGAGCGCGTCGGCGCGCAGCGTGTCGATCAGCAACAACACGATCCGCGGCGGGGCCTCGACCGGCGTGTACAGCAGGGGATCGGCCACGAAGACGTAGTCGTAGTCGCTGTTCCCCACTGGCTCAGACCGCAGGCGTAGCTCCACCGTCTGGCCGCCGTAGGCCCGCAGGCTGTGGCGCAGCGGGCTGCCCAGCGCCTCGGCCGCCCCGCCCGGGCGGAGCTCGACCCGCTCCAGCTCGTGAACCTTGCCGGCCGCGTCGACCAGCTCGACGATCAGGCGCGCGCCGTCCGAGCCGGGGCCGGCGGGGGCGCTCTCGGGGGGCATCAAGGCCGGAGATAGCGCCAGCACGCCATCTTGGGGGACCAGCACCGTCCAGCGGGCCTCGGCGGGGGCCGGCAGGAGGAGGCCCCGCCGGGTGGTCGTCCCGAGCTGCATGCTGCGCAGGGCGAAGTCCGTTGGGCCGAGACCCGAGGGCTCGAGCTGGAGCGCACGCTCACGGTCGGCGGCGGGGCTGTAGCGGAGCTGCAGCTCTGTGGGCCCGGGCAGCGGCGCGTCCGCCGGCTGCCAAACCCGGAGGCGCTCCTCGGTGAAGGTCCAGTTCCCGGGGCGCGGCGCCCGGCCATGCCGGAGCTCTATCGGATCGACCTCACCGGGATTGGCGCGCAGCAGGGCCATGTCGTCGGGCGGGCGGTGCAAGAAGAGCGTACGGAGGCGGACGGGCAGCGGCGCCTCGAGCTGCACCGCGCCCCCTTTGTGGTCGACCTCGACCCAAGGGCCGGGCACGGGGTGCAGGGTGGGCAGGTCGGGGCGGCTGCGGGCGGGGAGCTGCAGCGCGGGGCCCGCGGCCTCAAAACCGAGGGCGATCCGCCCGGGTGCGCCGGGGCCTGGCCCTCCGCCGCAGGAGAGGAGGGCCAGGGCGAGGGAGAGCGCGGGGCCGCGGAGTTGGCCGGGGGCGCGGCGCGTCATGGGGGCTCGCGGGCGGAGGGGGAAACAAAAACCGCCTGCCGGGGGGCAGGCGGTCTCGGTCGAGCGCGGAGGAGCTCAGCGACGGCGGCGGCGGAGCGCGGCGCCCGCTGCGACCGCGAGGCCGGCGAGGCCGGCGCCCAGCGGCATCGTCGAGCAGCCGCCCTGGCCCTTGACCTCGACCACGTCGATCTCGAGGGCGTGCGCCTTGATGCCGCCCGGGCCACCGACGTTGAGGACCACCGTGTAGGTGCCCTCGGCGGGGAACTCGATCTTGGGGGACCACGCGGCGACGACCTGGTCGGGCTCGCCCGAGGTGTCGGTGCCCGCAAAGACGTGCCACTCGATCTGCTCGACGCAGCCATAGACCGAGGTGTCGACCTGGTTCACCATCTGGTAGAGCAGGCCGTCGAAGCCCTCGTAGGTGAACAGGCCGTCGAAGCCCTCGGCCGGGGCCGGCTCGCCGCAGACCAGCACGGCGGCGGGGGCGCGCTGGGTGTACTCCCACTCGCCGCAGGTCTCGCCCGAGCCGCTGATGTTGAGGTTGACCGAGAACTGGCCGTCGGTGGTGTAGTTGTTGCAGTACACCCCGTCGCCGTTGGGCTCGGTCAGCGTGTTGCCGTCGCCGAAGTCGAACTCGACCGCCGAGGGCTCTTCGTTGCAGCTCAGTTCAAAGCAGACCTCAAGCCCGCCGTTGGCGACGCCGCCGCGCACCTCGCTGTCTTCGGTGGCCGCGAAAGAGCAGAAGGGGCCGTAGAGCGCGTAGAGGCCGGTGATGTCGTCGTCAGTGAAGCCGCCGCGGGGGCCGTTGTCGCAGGGCCCGACCGACCAGAACATGATCGCGTCGCGGAGGTTGCCGTTGTTGCAGTTCTTGGTCTCGGTCGGCGCCACACCGGCGTAGTTGTCGTAGTTGCTGCGGCCGCGGTCATCGACGTCGTTGGGGTCGTCGCAGGAGTGGCCGAGGCCCCAGAGGTGGCCCATCTCGTGGGTGGTCACCGCTTGGAGCGAGAACTCGCCCGAGCACTGGTTGTTGTCGATGGCCTCGGCAGAGGTCCAGTTCACCGTGCTGCTGTACACGATGTCGCAGTCGGTGGTGTAGGTGTAGGTTTTGCCCTCGAGGTCGAAGGCCGTGCCGCCCGGCCAGCAGACCGTCGCGGCGAGCACGCCGCCGATGCCGAGCTGATCTTCGGGGTCCTCAAAGGACAGGATCGGCACATCGTCGGCGCGGAAGCCGTAGCGGTAGCCGCTGCGGATGCCCTCGTTCTGGTCGTAGCGCTCGACGTTGAGGTCGGCGCAGGCCGCGGCGTCGCCCGTCCAGATGCCCCAGGAGTTCTCGATGGCGGTGTTCACGTCTTCCCACGCCATCGAGTCTTCTTCGATGTCGGCGTAGGCCCAGACGATGGGGAGCTCGCGGCGCGGCCACACGTTGCCGGTGTGGGACCAAGCGTGGGCGTCGTTGCCCCCCGCGGCGATCAAAAAGAGGAGGGCGGGGCTCATTTGGAGGCCTCCACGCGGCGCTGGATCTTGGCCTCGAGGTCGGTGAGCGCGAAGCGCTCGCCCTCTGGCGGCAGGGGGATGAAGCGGTGGTCGTAGGCGCGCTCGAGCGGGATCTGCACCTGCTGGATGATCTCGCGGCGGGTGTAGGGGTCGAGGCGCACGGTGAACTTGCCCATGGTCATGCCGACCGTGCGCAGGTTGCCGTTCTTGCGGCGGTCGAGCAGCAGCACGACGTCTTCGTCGACATCGAAGCGGGCGACGCCGTCGACGCGGACGGTGCGGCCCGCGTAGGTGCCGCCGAGCTGCTCGACGATCAAGGTGTTCTCGGTGACCTTGCCCTTGTACACGCGCTGCACGTCAACCTGGGCGCGGGTCCAGATCATCCCGCCGGCGTCTTCTTCGGTCCACACCTCGCGGATCACGCCACGCACGATGATCTCGGCGGCGTCGATGCGCTCTTCTTGGGTGGTGGGGGCGAAGGTGGTCGCGTGGGCCGCCTGGGGCGCGAGGCCCGGGGCCGCCAGCGCAAGGCAGAGGGCCGCGAGGGCGCCGCGCAGAGCTGAGCCGGCTGAGCCGGCAGAGCCGGCGGACCGCGGGGCGGCGCGCAGGACCGGGCTGGGGGAGGAGGTGGTGGGCATGCAGGGTCCTCGGTGGGGAACGACAGCGGGACTCTATCTCAGGCGGCGCCGCTTTGGCGATGCGCCGCGGTGATCGCCCGCGCACCCGGTCGGGGAACAGCGGAGAGATCGTGCAGGACGATGTTGTGGCGGCTGACCAGCCCCGGACCGCGACCGCGTGGCCGCGTGGCTTGACTTCACCACGCGCCTCGTCTATTCCTGCCGGCGCGGGGCGGCTGTGCCTTTTTGGCCCACCTCCCGCACCGGGTGCGGGGGCGCGCCGCAGGGGTACCGCAGCCCCTGGCGACACGACCCCGTGCCGGATCGGCGACTCCGGTGTCCCCGTGAGCGATCACGTGATCCTGACGGGCGCGGCCTCCCCAAGGGCCGCCGCGAGAGATAGCGTGCGCCGGTCTACGCCCCTCCGCCTCGCGCGCGCCTGGGGCCTGTCACTTCTCCGATCTCGATTGGTCCCCCCGGCCGGCTCCGCTCTGGCCCGCTGTGCGCGCTGCCCGCCCAGCTTCGGACATCGCCCCCGCGCTCCGCGCCTCCCCGCTTCCCCAAGGAACGGCCCGATGCCCTTGTTCAAGTTCCTGACCTCGATGGCGCTCCTGCTCATGTTGGTCCCCGGGGTCGCCTTCGCCTCGGTGACCAAGGGCACCATCAAGGGCACCACCGTCGACACCGAAGGTCTGCCCGTCCCTGGCGTGCTCATCACCATCAAGTCTGAGAACATGATGGGCACCAAGCAGGCGCAGACCGATGGCGAGGGTCGGTTCCTCTTCGTCGAGCTGCCCCCCGGCGTCTACGAGCTCAAGGCCGAAGCGCCCAAGTTCAAGACGATCGTCAAGCCGAGCCTGCAGGTCAACGTCGGGCGCACGCTCACCATCCCCGTGGAGATGGTGATCGACGAGGCCGGCGAGGCCATCGTGATTGTAGACTCCAAGCCCGTCGTCGACACCGAGTCGGCGAACCGCGGAACGGTCTTGACCAAAGACTTCTTGGATCGCATCCCGACCGGCCGGTCCTACCAGCAGGCCGCGCAGCTCGCCGCGGGCACCACGGGCGGCAGCAACCCGAACATCGGCGGCGCTGCGAGCAACGAAAACACCTACATGCTTGACGGTGTCAACGTCACCGACCCGGTGACCGGCACCTTCTCGCTGAACTTCAACTTCGACGCGATTGAGCAGGTCGAGGTCCTCACGAACCCCTTCGACCCCGAGTACGGCTTCAACCTCGGCGGCTCGATCAACATCGTGACCCAGACCGGCAGCAACCGGTTTGAGGTGGTCTCGGGCGTCTACCACCAGAACGGCTCGTGGTCGCCGAAGCAAGATTGGCGCTGGGGCGCCGACGGCCGGCAGCTCACCCCGACTGACTTCGGCGCGCGCTTCGAGACCTGGCAGATCAGCACCCGGGTCAGCGGCCCGATCGTGCGCGATAAGGCGTGGTTCATCGCCAGCTACCAGATGACCCGCTCGCTCATCGCGAACGCCGGTGTGCAGCTGCCGCGTGACTTCGACGGCCACTACGTGCTGTCGAAGCTGACCTTCCAGCCGACCTCCGAGCACCGGATCACCGCCTTCCTGCAGACCAACCCGACCAGCATCGACAACCTCTACGCCGGCGACCGCTTCATCGCGCCCGAGGCGCAGGGTCGGCAGGCGCAGGGCGGCTGGGTCGGCTCGTTGCAGTGGGATTGGTTCATCTCGCCCCAGGCCTTCCTTGAGACCAAGGCGACGGTGCAGAAGTCCTACCTCGAGGGCTACGGCGTGCCCTGCACACACGACCTCGACCTCGAGTACAACCCCTGCAGCCCCACCGAGTACGAGAACAGCATCGACTTCGTGACCCCGGGCCGCATCGGCTTCGGCACGGCCTTCGACTCGGGCAACGAGACCAACTACGACTTCGACGACCGGTGGCGCGCTGAGCTGCAGAGCAAGTTCAGCCTGCTTCAGGTCGAGGCGCTCGGCTCCCACGACATCAAGGTCGGCTTCTCCGGTGACCTGAACTACTGGAACCGCTCCTTCGGTGTCATGGGCAACCTGCTCTACTACGACATCAACCTGCTCGACTACAACCCCGACACCCTCCGCAACTACTACTGGGTGGAGTACTCGGGGCCCTTCGCCTTCGCCGCCTCGGCCGAGACGCTTGGCGCCTTCGTGCAGGACGTCTGGAAGCCCATCGACAACCTGACCTTCCGCTACGGTACCCGCTACGACCGCCAGATCGTGCGCAACGACCTCGGCGAGGCGGTGGTCGACACCGGCCTCTGGGGCCCGCGCTTCGCCGCCATCTGGGACCCCTTCGGTGATGGCAAGACCAAGGTCATGGCCAACATCGGTCGGTTCAACGACACCTCGCGCCTCGGTGTGGCCAGCTACTTGAACCAGTCGGGTCTGGGCTCGAAGCTCTTCCTCGGCGAAGCCTTCGGTCGGTTCACCAACACCGGCTCCGACAACTACGACTACGCGCCAATCCAGAACTTCACGACGGCTCTGCCCGGCATCACCGCGCCCCGCTCCGACAGCTTCAACGTCGGCGGTGAGCGCGAGGTGATCAAAGACCTCGCCGCCCGCGTCTACTTCACCGGCACCTTCACCCGGAACTTGTTCACCTTCGACGAGCTGAACAACTACTGGGACGAGGATGGCTACAACCAGATCGCCACGAGCGACGGCACGGTCAACGAGTACCTCCGCCTGCGGACCCCAGCGGTCGCCCGGCGTACCTACTACCGGACCGACGTCACCCTTGAGAAGATCCTTAGCCACCGGTGGACGGCGGTCGGCACCTACTCGTACTCGCGCAGCATGGGCACGGTGCAGACCACGCCGAGCGCCTTCCTCGCGGTGCCGAGCCAGGCGCGCTTCTACGAGAACGGCAACCTGCCCACCGACATCCGTCACGACGTGACGGCCTCGGGCTACTGGGAGCTGCCCGACGACCCGTGGACCACCAACCTCGGCTTCGTCTTCTACCTCGAGAGCGGCTACCCGGTCAGCCGGGCCTACGCCAACGCGGCGCCCAACGGCGGCGGCTACCTGCGCCAGACCATCGGCACCTACGCGCGGGCCGAGACCGTCTGGTCCTTCGATCTGCAGGCCAAGCAGGACATCCCGGTCCGCAAGGGCGAGATGGCGGCCCGCGTGCAGATCCAGAACGTCTTCAACAACCGCCAGGGCTACGGCGGCCTCACCTCCGACAACCGTTGGTCCATCGCCAGCCGGCAGGATCCGCTGGGCCTCCTCCTCGGCTTGGAGTACAGCTACTGATGCGCACCTCCACCACGCTGCTGCTCGCGCTGCTCGCCTCGGGCTGCGCTTACTCCGAGGACGCCCTCCAGCACTTCGATGTGCGCGGAAAGGTGCGCATCCCGAAAGACATGACCACCATCACGGTGAACGACCCCGAGACTGGCGAGGCCTACACGATCGAGAACGACGTGCGCGCCATCGGCCCGATCTGGTTGGGCGTCTACTCCGGGGTGGATGACCGGCTGTTCGACTACCCGCACCCCGAGGTCGGGCCGGTGCTGGGCACCGACAACCCGACGGGGAACACCTACCCCTACGGCAGCATGTCGGTCGGCCGCCCGGACTGGGGCTGCTACCAGACCATGAACTGCAAGCTCATCACCGGCCGGTACTCGTCCTACGACGACGTCATCGAGTTCTTCCGGGATGAGGTGCGCGACCCGGTCATCAACCAGCTCGGTGACGAGGTCACCAGCGGGATTGAGTATCGCGAGCACTGCTACGAGACCGGCTACCTGACCTCGGACCAAGAGGTCGGCTTCATCGGGAACGGCGGCGGCGAGCCCTACTTCGAAGATATGGGTGACTACTTCGAGGCCGAGACGACCATCTACCACACCCTCTGGCTTGAGGGCGCGGTGGTCTGGGGCTGGATGGACACCCCCTCGCGGACCTTCGACTTCAGCACCTGCCAGGAAGGCGACTCGCTGGGCTGGCAGGTCTTCTACTACGACGAGCAGTACTTCACCGGGCAGGTCCCCATCGACCTGCTGAACTTCCCGAGCAAGTACATCTTCCAGGGCGATGTGGTCGTTCAAGATCCGCCCGTGATTGATGATCCCGATAAGGAATTCACGGTGGAGATCAACTTCCGCTATGAGTAACAAACACCTCTCGATCCTCTTTGGTTTGCTCGTGGTCACTGGCTGTGATCGCGAGGGCCTCGACTACCTCCCCGTCGCCCAAGGTGATCACCCCGCGGTCGTCGACATCGGCACGCTGGGCATCATGAGCCTTGACCAGCTCGAAGAGTTCAAGGCCACCCGCTTCGCTGCCCAGTCTGCGGTCATCGTGGAGCGGGGCGGCGACGCGGTGGTCTCGCCCATCGACTGGTGCGCTGACCCCGCCCACGTCGACGCGCAGGGCAACCCCCTCTGCTTCTTCGGCCAGCTCAGCGGCTCGACCGACGGTGTGCGGGGCGGCGCGACCTACTCCTTCCAGGTCCCGAGCGACCCGCTGAGCGACGGTGGTGACCCCATCTCCTCGGTCTGCGTCATCGTCGACCCCGAGAGCGTGTTCTGGAACCAGTCCATCGCGCCCACCGAGCGGGAAGAGACCTACGCCTTCCCCGACTTCCCCAACGATGATGGTGACCTCGACCTCTTCGTGGGCATGACCAGCTACTACACCGGCTCGCCGGGCGTCGAGCTGGGTGACTTCAAGGGCTTCTACACCGACTCGCTCGGGCGCCAGCTCGAGATCGAGTACGGCGAGTGCATCCAGGCCTCGGGTACCCGCCGCGGCTTCAACGCGGCGCACGCCGGCCGCGCGGCCGCGGAGTTCTGCGCCATCGAGATCGGCAGCCGCTACGGCGTGCCCTTCACGGTGGTGCTCGACACCTTCTCGGTGCCGCTCGACGACGGTGTGCTCTCCTATGGCACGCTGGTGGTCGAGGGTGACTGCCGGGGCGTCGTCGACGAGTGCACCGTGCGCGGCGAGTCGCTCGAGCCGACCGTCGACACCCCGGTGGCCCGGGACTGCACGCCCGAGCTCGAAGAGGCCTCCTGCTCGGCCCGCATGCAGGACTTCTGCTGCCTGCACCCCACGATGTGCTGGGATGAGCAGGCCCCTGAAGACGCCTGCGACACCTTCAACGAGGTGTGGGACCCGAACAACGAGGGCATTGAGAAGGCCCGGGACAACTACTGCAACCTGGGCATCACCACCGCCGCCGGGGACGAGCTCGAGCCGAGCCCTGAGCTCTGCTGCGCGGCCTACGAGGGCTGACCCGACCGGCCCGGGCGCGGTGACCGCCGCAGAGCGGTCGCCGGGCAGGGCAGAAGCTCCCGAGTGAGGGGTGGGCGCAGTCGCCCGCCCCTCCGTCGTTTTGGGATCAGCGGCGCGGCTCAGGCCGGCCGGGTCGGGCTCCACCGACGGAGCCAGCGGCCCCACTCCTCCCCCGACCAGAGGCAGGGGTAGAGGCTCATCGAGATGAGGCTGAAGGGGCCGAGCTCCATCGTGATCAGCAGGCCGATGTGCAGGGCGAGGCCAAAAGTGGCCATCCAGGCCCGCAGATCGAGCCGGTTCGCCACTGCGCGCAGGCGGCCGGGCCGCGTACGGGTCGCCCGCCACCACAGCAGCAGGGGGAGCGCGGCGAAGCCGACCTCCCACATCCAGCTCAGGGCGGTCGCGGCTTGGATCAGCGGCGCCACGGCGGCGACCTCGGCGGTCAGGTCCCACCGGGCCCAGCTCGGGGAGAGCAGGGCGCGCTGCACGGCGGCGTAGTCCCCCCAGGGGAACCACTCGGCCCCCACCTTCTGCATGCCGGTGCCGGCGTACATCAGCACCAGCTGGCCGATCACCAGCCACCGCACCCAGCCGGCGACCGGCGCGGGGTTCACCCAGCTGCGGCTGCGCAGCCAGCAGCGCAGCGAGAGGCTCTGGTCGCTCGGCGCCAGCACCAGCAGCCAGAGCGCGTTGCTGATGAGGCGGTCATGGCCGCCGCCGGTGCGCGGGTGCAGTGAGAACAGCGCCAAGAGGGCCTGCAGCGCGACGAAGGCGCTCAGGCGGCCACCGAGGCCAAGCGTCAGGCCCAGGCCGCCCGCGGCCGCCGCCGCCATCAAGCCGGACACCGCAGCCGGGGTGGGCGCGCCCACAGCCCGGGCCAGCCACTGCCGCGGCGCGAGGTCGCGCAGGCCCCCGTCGGCCGGGTCGAGCCAGACCGGGCTGACGCTGTCGGTCCAGAGCATCGCGCCCAACATGCCCAAAATGGTGATTCCGACGCCAATCCGGGTGAGCGCGAGGGCGTGGGCCGGCTCTTGGACCCGCAAGGCGGCGGCGGCGCGGGCGGGCCAGCGCTGCGGGCTCACTCCTCCTCCCCCGGATCGTCGGCGGGCGCCCCGGCGCGGGCCGCGCAGTCGAGGGCTGCGTAGCTCCGCTCTTCGGGCCAGTAGGGCTGATCGACCACCAGCGCGCCGGTCTCGGCGAGCTTCGCTGGGCTGGGGATCTGCAGCCGCTGCATCTGCACCCGCATGCCCTCGCCCGCCTCGGGCTCAGCTTTGCGCAGGCAGGCGAGCCACTCGACCAGCGCGACATAGGACGGCCTGCCGGTCTTGCTCACGAAGAGGTTGGTGTAGGCCCGCATGCGCTCGGCCCGCAGCGTGCGCCCGCGCCATTGGTGCGCAGGGTCCAGCGCGATGTAGAGCGGCTCCAGTACGCCATTCCGGCGCTCCCACACCTCGAGCCGCGCGGTGCGGTCGCTCACCTGGCTGAACATGCGCCAGCTCTGGCGCGCGCCGCTGAGGCGGCGGTAGGGCTCCATCGGCTTGCTCAGCAGGTTGCGGGCGGCGATCGCGCGGTTCGCGACCCGGGCCACGCCCCGCGCCGCCTGCTCGTGGCTCAGCTCGACCCCCGCCGCCGCGAGCATCCCGCGCCATGCGGCCAGCGTGCGCTTGGCGCCGCGTTTGCTCAGCTCCTCGACGCTCAGGCGGCTGGGCGGGCTCGGGATGGCCGGGATGGCCACCGCCCAGACGTGCGCGGCGACAAAAGCCAAGCGCAGCCAGTCGCGTGGGCGGAGGGGGGCGCGGGCCGGCGGTGGAGCAGACACGCGCCGGCCTATCGTGGCCGATCCCCGGCATCACCCACAGGACGCGCGCGCCGCGGCCCTCAGCGGGCGGCGGGGGGCAGCTCGACGAGCACCCTCGCGCCCTGGCGCTCGACCACCAGCAGCGCGCCGCCTTCAAGGCCACCCAGGCGCCGGGCGAGCTCTTTGGCGCTGCGCAGCGGGGCGCCGTTGACCTCGACGAGGCGGTCACCCGGCTGGAGATAGCCGGCCAGCGGGCTGTTTCGTGCGATCCCGCTCACCCGCGGGCCGCCCTCATCTTCAGCGCTGAGGCGCAGGCCGAGGGTGGGCAGCTCTTCGACCGTGGGCGGCCGGCGCTCACCCCCTCCGCCGCGGCCGGGCAGGAAGGCGCCGCTCTGCAGGTCTTCTTCGTCGGGGCGTTCGGCGAGGGTGACCTTCAGCTCGGTCTTCTCGCCGTCGCGCAGCACTTCGAGGCGCAGCTGCTCGCCGGGCTTGCGGGCGCCGATGGCCCGAATCAGCCCGTCGGTGGTCGAGGCCGCCGCGCCGTCCAGGGCCACGATCACGTCGCCCGGCTCGAGCCCCGCCTCGGCCGCCGGCGTGCCCGGGTAGACCGTGCCCACCACCGCCGCTTGGTCGGCCTCGACCGCGAGCCGCTCCTTGAGGCTCGGGCTCAGCGGGGTCAGGCCGACCCCCATCCACCCGCGGGCCACGCGGCCGTCGGCGCGCAGGGCCTCGATCACGCCCCGCACGACGTTGCTGGGCACAGAGAAGCCGATGCCCTGGCCGCGCGGGTTGATGGCGGTGTTCACCCCGACCACCTCACCGTCGAGGTTGAACAGCGGGCCGCCCGAGTTCCCCGGGTTGATGCTCGCGTCGGTCTGGATGAAGTCGTCGTAGGGCCCCGCCCCGATGTCGCGGCTCTTCGCCGAGATGATGCCGGCGGTGACGCTGTGATCGAGGCCAAAGGGCGCGCCGATCGCCACCACCCAGTCGCCGACCCGCGCCTTGTCGCTGTCGCCCAGGGTCACGAAGGGCACGGTCTGGCCTTTGGGCAGCTCGACCTTCACCAGCGCCAGATCGGTGCGGGGGTCGGCGCCGACCACCGTGCCGGGCAGCGCGGCCCCGCCCTCGAGGTTGACCGTCACGCTGCGGGCGCCGTCGATGACGTGGTTGTTGGTGACCAGGTAGCCGTCGGCCGAGACGAAGAAGCCCGAGCCGGCCCCCTGGCGTAGCGCCTCGGGCAGGCCCGGCGCTGACCAGCCCCCGAGCTGGGCCTGCGCGCCTTGGGTCACCCGCAGGTTGACCACGGCGGGCCCGAGCTCGTCGACCAGGGGCGCGAGGCTGCGGCTCGGGTCGTAGGTCAGCGGCGCCGCGGGGGCGCTGGTCTCGGCCCCCTTCGCGGCCACCGCCGGGTTGAGCTGGGGGAGGAGGAGCAGCGCGCCGGCGCTCATGCCGGCGCCCAGGGCGAAGGGCAGCAGCGCGTGGACCTTCATCGGGACGTCCTCGGGGCGGACCGCGGGGTCGGGCCCCGCGGGGTGCGGTGGAGGCGGCGGCGGCCGCCGGCGGGGGCGCGACACCTGGGCCGCGCGGCGCCTTCCCTTGCGCCCCGATCCGCGGACCTACAAGCTCCCCTTGAGGCGCTCGAGCTCGATGATCGCGACGAGGTGGTCCGAGCGGGCCTGCTGCAGGGCGATCTTGGCGTTGTCGACGTTCTTGATGGCGGTGAGCACGTTCTGCTGCACCGTCCGGCCGGTGGACTGCAGGGCGCGCTCGGCGTCCAGCGTTTCCTCGGCGAAGCGCAGGTTGGCCTCGGCCAGGGCCACCCGGGCCCGTCCGGCGCGCAGCGTGTCCACCTGGGCGCGGACCTGCTGCTCCACGCTCCGCGCGAGGGCCTGCTCGTCGAGCTTGAGGCGCTGCAGCGCCGCGCCGCGCTGGTCGAGGCCGCCGCGGGCCGCCCGGTTGCCCATCGGCACGCTCAGGTTTGCGCCGATGCTCCAGCTGCGCTGCTCGCCGTCGAAGATGCTCGCCGCGGTCACCGCGCTGTTGGTCGGGTCGGTGTCGGTGCCGACCTCGAAGCCGGCCAGCCCGTAGCTGGCCGTGGCGTCGAGCTGCGGCAGCATGCGGTGCCGGGCGTCGCCGAGGTCCTGCTCGGCGTTGTCGACGCGCAGCCGCAGCGCCTGCAGGCTCGGGTTCTGGGCCATCGCCGCCCGCACCGCCGCCTCGGCGTCGATCGGCAGATCGAGCACCTCGGCGGGCGGGGTGGTGGCCTCGAGCCCCTCGCCGGGCTGCCCGCCGACCAGCAGCTGCAGGGCGTCGCTGGCCTGGCGCTCGGCGACCCCGGCGTCCATCAGGGCGCTCTCGGCCTGGACCACCGCGGCGGCCACCCGCGCCCGCTCCAGCGGGGCCAAGGAGCCCTCAACCACCTTGGCCTCCACCACCCGCTGCTCTTCGCGGGCGACCTCGAGCGAGGCCCGGGCCAGGGCGTGGAGCTGGGTCGCCCGGTGCAGCGCCCAGTAGGCCTTCGCGGTGTCGGACAGGGTCTGCTGCCGCACCCGGGCCCGCTCGGCCTCGGCCTGGGTCTCGGCGCTGCGCGCGCTGCGCACCGCCGAGAGGTTGGTCGCCATCCGGAAGCCCTCAAGCAGCGGCTGGGTGACCGTCGCGGTCAGGCGGCTGCTGAACAGCTCATCTTCGTTCAAGAAGCCGAGCTGGCGCACCTGCTCGAGGCGCTCGGTGTTGTCGGCCGAGTACAAGGTCTTGTTCTGGCTGTTGCTCCAGTTGAGGGCCGTGGTGGTGCCGGTGGCGAAGTACTTGTTAACGCCCAGGTTCCATGCGCCGCTGCGGTTCTCGGTCGTGGTTGGGAAGCCGAAGGTCAGCCCCTGCTCAAGGGCCGAGGCGCGGCTGAGGCTGGCGGTCAAGTTCGGGTCGAAGACCCCCTTGGCGGCGAGCAGCGCGCCTTGGGCGCTGCGCAGGTCTTGGTCGGCGCCCAGCAGGGCCGGGTTGCGCTCCATCGCCAGCTTGAGCGCGTCCTCGTAGGCGATCGGCGCGGCGGCGGCGGGCCCCGTGGCCAAGAGCAGGCCGAGCAGGGGCGCGCGCAGGCGCAGGGTGGGGCGGCGAGAGGCGGTCATACAGTCCTCGGGCGCAGGGCCTCGGGCGGGGAGCTGCGGGCGTGGGTCAGCGCGCGGCGGCGGCGGCGGGGCGCGCGGCGATCCAGGCCAGCCAGCGGCCGGCGGTCGCGCGGATGTCGTCCAGCACGGTGTAGAGGAAGGGGACCAGGAACAAGGTCAGCACGGTGCCGGTGACCATGCCGCCGGCGACCACCCGCCCGAGCGGCGCGTAGGGGATGCCGACGAAGGTGCTGTCGCCCAAGGCCATCGGCATGAGCCCGATGATCGTGGTCAGCGCGGTCATCAGGATGGGGCGCAGGCGGCGGCCGCCGGCCTCGACCAGCGCGTCGACCCGGCTCATGCCCTCGGCCCGCAGCCGGGTGACCAGATCGATGAGCACGATGCCGTTGTTGACCACGACGCCGATGAGGATGACCAAGCCCACGCCGGCCATCAGATCGAGCGGGGTGCCGGTCAGGTAGAGCGTCCAGTACACGCCGAGCAGCGCCATGGGGATGCTCGTGATGATCGAGAAGGGCAGCAAGAAGCTCTCGAAGAGCACGCCCATGATCAAGAAGACGAAGACGATCGACAGCAGCAGCGCGAGGTTGCGGGCCTGGTCGTCCTCCATCGAGCCAAAGGCGCGGCCGTCGAGGGTCCAGTCGTAGCCACGGGGCAGGTCGAGGCCCTGCAGGGCGCCGGCGATGGCGGTCTGCACCTCACCCGGCTCGGTGCCCGGCTTCAGCTCGACCGTGATCGGGTAGCTCGTGATGCGGTCTTCGCGGCGGATGGTGCCGAGGCCGGGCGCCACCTCGGGCTGGACCACGGTGCGCAGGGGCTGGCTGGCCCCGGTGGCCGGGCTCCACAGGGGGAAGTCGAGCAGCCGGTCGATGTCTTGGCGGTCCTCGTAGCGGAAGCGGGCGACCACATCGACCTCTTTGTCGGCCTCGTGGTAGCGCGGCAGCAGCGTGCCCCGCAGCGCGAAGCCGACGGTCTGGCCGACGCTCCGGGCGTCGAGGCCCCCGCGGGCCAGCGCGTCGCGGTCGGCGCGCAGGCGCAGCTCCTCGCCGCCGCCCTCTTCTTGGTCATTGGTCGCCCCGACCACCCCGGGCACACCCTTGAGCCGGCGCCGCACCTCGAGGCCCAGCGTCTCGAGGGTGCCCACGTCCTCGCCGCTCAGGGTGACCGTGATGGTGGTGTTCTCGTTGCCGCTGCCCTGCGACCAGCCGATGCCCGCGTCGACGCCGGCGATCTTGGGCAGCTCGGCGCGGGCCTGCTCGAGCACCAGCGTGCGGTCGAGCTGGCCCTCGGCGGGCTCTTCGTCGAGGTACACGTAGATCCGGCCAAAACTGCTCGTCGCGTCGAGCTCGGCCCGGTGGGTGCGGACGCCCCAGCTCTCGTCATGGGCGTCGACCCACTGCTCATAGGTCTCGATCACCTTGAGGCGCTCGGCGTAGGTGAACTCGAGCGGAACGTCGAGGCGCACCACGAAGTCGCCGATGTTGCCGTCTGCGCTCTCTTCGCAGCTCACCGACTGGGCGGGCAGCACCAGCGTGAGGAAGAGCATCCCCACCACGGCGAGCAGGGTGTCAGTGCGGTGGGTGAGCGCCCGGCGCAGGCCGTTTTGGTAGCGGCGCTCGAGCCAAGCGACCCAGGCGGGCGCCGGGGGCAGGGTGGTCCCTGCCTTGTCCTTGAGGAAGGTGGTGGCCAGGGGGGTGTAGAGCAGCGCCACCACCAGCGAGGCGCCGAGCGCCCACACCACGGGCATGCCGAGCTCGCCCATAAAGAAGGAGAAGTCGGCGTCCTGCGACATGAGGATGATCGGCAGGAAGACGACCATCGTCGTCAGGGTGCTCAGCGTGATGGCGAGGTTGACCTCAGAGGCCCCGTCGACCGCGGCGGCGGCGAGGCTCTCCCCCCGCTGGCGGCGCTCGTAGATGGCCTCGACCACGACGATCGCGTTGTCCACCACCATGCCGACCGCGAGCATCAGGCCCATGAGCGTCAGCAGGTTCAGCGTGTGCCCGGTGAAGTAGAGCGCGCTGACGGTCATCAGCAGCGTGACCGGGATGCAGGCGGCGATGAGCAAGGTCAGCCGCCACTCGCGCAGGAACACGAAGAGCACGACCACCGCGCAGAGCCCGCCGATGAGCGTGCTCGACAGCAGCTCGTTGAGCGAGTCGGTGATCATGTCGGCCTGCGAGAAGAACTTGACGAAGGTGGCGCCCTGCGCGCGCGGATCGGCCTCCAGCTCGGCCATCACCGCTTCGGCCTGCTCGGCCACCTCGACCGTGTTCGCGTCGGACTCCTTCTTGATGGCGATCGCCGCGCCGTCCTTCCCGTTGATATGATTGATGTCGGGTGACGGGTCGGGGCGGTAGGTGATGTCGGCGATGTCGCCGAGGCGCACGCCGGGCTTGACCGGGTAGGCGCGCAGGGTCTCGACGTCCTCCCAGCGGGCGAGGCTGCGGACATAGGCGACGCGGCCTTCATCCACGACCCGGCCGCTGGCCATCTGGAAGTTGTCCTGGCCCAAGCGCCCGAGCACCTCGCCCAGGTTGACCCCGTGGGCGGCCAGCTGGTCGAGGCGGAACTCGATGAAGATGCGCCGCTCGGTCACGCCCCAGAACTCGACCTGACCGACCCCGGGCACGCGCTCCAGCCGCTTGGCCACGACCTCGCTGACCAGCTTGTGGTCGTCCTCGACCGCGTCGGGGATGCTGATGCCGGCCCAGATGATCGGCTCGTCGGCCGGGTCCCACTTCCAGATGTTGTAGCGCTCGACGTCCTCGGGCAGCTCGGGCATGGCCCGCTCGAGGCGGTCGACCAGCGCGTTGTAGGCGACGTCCATCGAGATGCTGCGGTGGAACTCGAGGCTCAGGCTCGCGCTGCCCGCCCGGGCCCGCGCGCCCATCGACTTGATCCCGGGCGCGGTGCTGACCTGCTCTTGCAGCGGCTGGATGATGTTCGCGTCGTTCTCGCGCGGCGTGCTGCCGTCGTAGCTGATCCAGACCCAAAGCCGGTTCAGCGAGAAGGAGCTGGGCATCATCTCGAGCGGGATGGCCTGCCAGGTGAGCACGCCGACCAACATGAGCGCGACGAAGCTCATGATCACGGTGATCGGCCGGTGGACCGAGAAGCTCGGGATCCAGCGCTCCATGCTCAGGCCCCCTCGGGCTGCGGCGCTTCGGAAGAATCAGGCGCTGGAGCGGCGCTCGGGCGCTCAAGCAGGCGGGTGAGCACGAGGTAGACCGCCGGGATGACCCCCAGGGTCAGCAGCGTCGAGCTGCCCAAGCCCGCGATGACCGTGATGGCCAGGGGCTGCTGCAGCTCGGCGCCCTCGCCGATGCCCAGCGCCAGCGGCACGAGGCCGAGCACCGTGGTCAGCGTGGTGATGAGGATCGGGCGCAGGCGCATGCGGGCGCCGTGGGCCAGGGCGGCGCTGCGCTCCATGCCCTCGGCCCGCAGGGTGTTGACCGTGTCAACGAGCACGATGGCGTTGTTCACGACGACGCCCGCCAGCACGATGGCGCCGATGAACACGACCACGCTCACCGGGGTGCCGGTGAGCACCAGCGCGGGGATGACGCCGACCACGGCCAAGGGCACCGAGAAGAGGATGACCAGCGGGTGCAGCACGCTCTCAAAGGTGCTCGCCATGATGATGTAGACGAGGAAAATGGCGAGCAGCAGGGCGAAGTAGAGCGAGCGCACCGAGCGCTCCATCTCGCGGTTCTGGCCGCCCAGCTCCCACTCCACGCCGCTCAGCGCCCCGCCGCGCAGCTCCTCGCGCAGCAGGTCGGCCTGGCCCGCCATGTCGAAGCCGACGAGGTTGGCGCTGATCGCCGCCACCCGGCGCTGGTCGACCCGGCGGATCTCGCTCGGGCCCTCGGCCTCGGTGATGGTCGCCACCGCCTCGAGCGGGATCGTCGGCACGAGGTTCGGGTTCACGTTGATGCGCCGCAGGTCCATCGTGTCGCGGCGGTCCTCTTCGGCGAGGCGCACGGTCAGGTCGACCCGGCCGTCGCCGCGGGTCAGCGCGGTGGCCTTGCGGCCGAGCACTGCGTCACGCACCCGGCCGGCGATCGTGCCGGTGTCGAGGCCGAAGCGGTCGAGCAGCACGCGATCGTAGACGACCCGCAGCTCGGGGTAGCCGGCGACCATGCTGCTGCGCACGTCGGTGAGGCCGGGCAGGCCCGCCATGCGGTCGCGCACCTCGGCAGACGAGGCCCGCAGGCGCACGAGATCATCGTCGTAGACGAGCACCTCCATCGGGGTGCTAAAGGAGAAGACGCTCGGGCGGGTCATCTGCACCGCGGGGGCCTCGGTCTCCACCGTCTCGGCGGCGGAGAGGATGGCGGCGCGCACCACCTCCATCAAGGCGTCCTCGCGCTCCTCCAGCGCGTGGCTGCCGGCCAGCTCGACCATCAGGCGGGCGGTGTGCTCCCCTTCGTCGGCGCGGCTGTCGGCGCTCTGCTCGGTGCCGATGATGCTGTGCAGGTGCTCAATCTCGGGGTGATCGACCAGCTCAGCCTCGACCGCCGAGACCAGCGCCGCGGTGCGCACCAGCGGCGTGCCCACCGGCAGGGCCACCTCGGCCACAAAACGCCCCTGGTGCAGCTCGGGGATGAGCGCCTGGCCCAGGCCGAGGCCCATCACCGCCGCCACGGCCACCGCCGCGGCTGCCGCGCCGAGCACCGCGCCGGGTCGGCCCAGCAGGGCCTCGATGAGCTGCCCGTAGCGGCCGGCGACCCGGTCATAGGCCGCGCCAAAGCGCTGGAGGGCGGCGGAGGCGACCCCAGAGCCGAGCGCGCCCGAGCGCTGGCCGAGGCGGGCGAGGCCGCGGCCGAGCAGGGCAGAGGGGAAGACCACGAGCGCGGCCAGCAGCTCGAAGCTGAGGCGCAAAATGCCGCGCAGCACGCCATAGGGGAGCCAGACTAGGCGGCGCCAGCCCGCCCGCGCCGCCCAGCCCGCGCGCAGCTGCCGCAGCGAGCCGAAGCGCGCCGCGGGGCTCAGCTGGGTCAGGGGGCCGGGGGCCTGCAGCTCGACGCTGCTCGCCGCGAGCACGGGCACGAAGAAGAGGGCCACCACCAGCGAGGCGACGAGGCTGAACACGACCGCGAGGGCCATGTCGCCGAAGATCTGCCCGGCCACGCCCTCGACGAAGGTGATCGGCAAGAACACCGCCACTGTGGTCAAGGTCGAAGCGGTGACCGAGGCCGCAACGCCGCCCGCCCCATGGATGGCCGCGGCGCGCCGGTCGCGCCCCTTCTCGAGCTCGACCTGGATGTTCTCAAGCACGACGACGGCGTTGTCGACCAACATGCCCACGCCGAGCGCCAAGCCGCCCAGCGACATCAGGTTGAGGCTCACCCCGCCCAGGTACATCGGCGCGAAGGTCACGATGATCGACAGGGGGATGCTCGCCGCGATGATCGCGGTAGCGCGTATGTCGCGCAAGAACAAGAAGAGCACGAGCACCGCGAGCACCGCCCCTTGGAGGGCCGTGCTGCGCAGGTTGTTGATCGAGCCCTCGATGAAGCTCGCCTGGTTCTCGAGCACCACCAGCTTCACGTCGGCGGGCAGGCGGTCTGCGAGGCGGGGGCCGCTCGGCGGGCCCATCGCGGCCATCGGGCTCGCGGGGGCGAGGCGCTCCAAGAGGTCTTGGGCCACCGCGACGATGTTCGCGTCGGCGGCCTTGAAGACCTCGAGCTCGACCGCCTCGGCGCCGTCGAGGTGGCTGATGACCTCGCGGTCCTTGGCCAGCTCGCGGACCTCGGCCACATCGCCGACCCGCACGCGCGTGCCGTCAGCCCGGCGGATCTGCAGCGCGGCGATCTCCTCGACGCTGCGCACCTCGTTGAGCGTGCGCACCAGGTACTCGTGGTCGCCGTCGCGGATGCTGCCGCCAGGCAGGTTGACGTTCTCGGCGCCGATGGTGGTCGCCAGCTGGTCGATGCTCACGCCCCGGGCGGCGAGCCAGTCTTGGCGGGCCGAGACCCGCACCTCGCGGGTCAGGCCGCCGCGCACCCGCACGGCCGCGACGCCGTCGAGGGCCTCAAGCTCGCGCTTCAGCGTCTTCTCGGCGACCTCCCGCAGCAAGGTCAGGCCGCGGTCGGGCGCGTCGGCCGCCGCCGCCCCGGGGGCGAGCGCGAGGCCGAGCCGCAGGATGGGCGCTTGGCTCGGGTCATAGCGCAGGATCAGCGGCCGCTCGGCGTCGTCGGGCAGAAAGGTCGTCTGCAGGCGCTCGCGGGCGGTCTGGGCCGCGTCGTCCATGTTCGCGCCCCAGGCGAACTCGAGCACCACGTCGCTCTGGCCGGCGCGCGACCGGCTCTCCAGCTCTTGCAGGCCCGGCGTGGTGGCCAGCGCCTCTTCGATCGGGCGGCTGATCTGGGACTCGACCTCCTCCGGCGCGTAGCCCTCGACCTCGGTCCGCACGGTGAGGGTCGGGTAGGCCAGGTCGGGCATCAGGTTGAGCGGCAGGCGCTGGTAGCTGACCGCGCCGAAGACCGCGGCGGCGATGGCCACCATCCAGGTGGCCACGGGCCGCTCGACGACGAAGCCGAAGATGCTCACCGGAAGCCCCCGCCCCGCTTGCCCTTGCGGCGGCCACCGCCCCCCTTGTCGTCCCCGCCTTCGCCGGGTGGGGTCGGCGGCGGGTCGGCGTCGCCGTCGAGCTTGACCAGGGTCTCGGCCCGCAGGTTGTTGTTGCCCACGGTCACGACCAGGTCACCCGCCGCGACCCCCTCTTGGACCTCCGCGAAGTCCGCGTCGGTAAAACCGACCTTGAGGCGCACCTTCTCGACCGTCCGCTTGGGGATGCCGTCCCAAGGGTCCTTCTCGGGCTCTTGGCCCTCTTCACCTTCGGGCGTAGCCTCGTCTTGGGGCAGCAGCGCGGTGATCTGCTCCCAGATGCCCGGCCCGTCTTCGGCCGCGTCGGGGGCACCCTCGCCGGCGGCGGCGGGCTCCTCTGCCTTGGGCGGCGGCGCGTCGATGACCCGCCAGGTCACGGGCTCACCCTCGTCGTAGACCAGGGCCCGCCGGGGGATGGTCAGCACGCCCTCGCGGCGGTCGACCTCGAGGCGCACCTTGACGAACTGACCGGGCAGCAGGCTGCTCTGGTCGGGATCGAGGCGGATGGTGACCTTCACCGTGCCGGTTGTGGCGTCGACCGCCGGGGCCACGCGCTCGACCGTCGCGGTGGCCCGGGCGCTCTCGTTGTATGCACCCTCAAGCACGGCCTTTTGCCCGATGCGGACGCGAGGGAGGTCCTTCTCGGGGAGCTGCACCACCACCCGCAGGCGGCTGAGGTCCACGACCTGGAAGGCCCGCTTGGCGCTGGTCGCCAGCTCGCCCACCCGCACGTCGCGCACGGTGAGGGTGCCCGAGATGGGGCTGGTGATGCGGGTGAAGCCCCGGCTGCGGCGGGCCTCTTGAAAGCTGGCCTCGGCGGCGGCCATCGAGTTGCGTGCGGTGCGCAGCTCACCGTCCGAGACGGCACCTTGGCTGTGCAGGCGCTCGGCCTCGGCCAGCGCCTGGCGGACCCGCTGCAGCTCGATGCTCGCCCGGTCGGCGTTCGCGTCGAGGCTGGGGTTGGCCAGCACGGCGAGCAGCTGGCCGGCCGAGACCGTGGCCCCCTCTTCGACCAGCACCTGGGTGATGAGCCCGTTGGCCTCGGGCACAATGTCGGCCTGCACGTCACTGTCGAGCGTACCGCTGGTGACGAGGTGGTCGGCCACCGCCCCGATGGCCGCCGGGGCCGCCTCGACCAAAACCCGCCGCTCGGGGCCGGGCTCCTCTTCTTCGGCGCCGGGGCCGCCCCCTTGGCCGCCGGGGCCGCCGCCTTCGGGCCCCCCTCCGCAGCCTGCGCCGAGGGCCAGCGCGGTGAGGGTGATCAGCAGAGCGATGCGGACGCGGGCCACGGAGGCCTCCAGATGCAGGGGCGGGCGGAGGGGCCGCCGTCGGCGCCCGCCGCCGCGGGTGGGGCGGGCGGCGGGGCGCGAGGGGAGGGGCGCCGGTGGCCCGCCGTCGCGGGCGCGGGCGCCGCGGGCTCAGGCCTGGCGACCCTCGATGGCCAGCAGCATGACGACCGCCGCTACGCCGAGGCGCGGATCAAGCTTGCCGGCGCCCGCCGAGAAGTCGACGTCGTAGCCCACACGGAAGGGGTTGAAGTGCTGCTTGACCGCGCCCACGTTCACGTCGCCGATGGTGAAGGTGAAGGACTGGGGCACGAGATTGCTGAGGAAGCGGCGGACAATGGCGAGGAAGGCCGAGTCCTCTTGGACCTTGCCGATCTCGGCGCCGCTCGCGTCGAGGATGGCCCACTCGTCGCGCAAGATCGACTTCAGACCCTTGCGCTGCAGCGCGCCGACGTTCTCGCCCGTGGCCACCTCGGTCACGTCGTAGGTGGCCGAGAAGTCCAGCGCGCTGCGGGCCTTGATGCGCAGCACCGCGTCTTTTTCACCTTCGTCGGCGAAGACGGTGATGTCTTCTTTGAGCTTGAACGCCTTCTGCTTCACGTAGAAGGCGAGGCTGCCGTCGGTGTTGTGGATGCGAAAGGCGTTGCCGAGCAGCTTGAACAGGGCCTTGCGGGCGACATAGTGCGACTGGAAGCGGGTCAGGGCGGTGGTCATCGGTGCTCCACGGGGTGTGCAGTGCGGTGGTCGGGCGGGCGCTGGTATCCGGTCCCCGCGGGCGCGCCGGGTGGCCGTCCCCCACCGCAAAGCGCTGCAACAGCGGGGCGGCGGGCCGGGCCGGGCGGGGGCGCTCGGGATAGGTGCGCGGGCCTGGGGGCTGCCAATGCTCGTCCGACTTGACCACATCGCCGTCGCTGTGCCCGATCTCAGCGCGGCCATCCGCCGCTTCCAAGAAGACCTGGGCCTGCACTTCGAGGGGCAAGAAGACGTGGCCGCGGCCCAGACCCGCACCGCCTTCTTCGCGGTGCCGGGCACCCACATCGAGCTCATCCACCCGCTCGACGGGCAGGGTCCGGTCGCTGGTTTCCTTGAGAAGCGGGGCCCGGGCCTGCACCACCTATGCTTCGAGACCGACGACATTCACGGCGACATGCAGCGCCTCGCCGCCAAGGGCTACCGCTTCCTCAGCGCGGCCCCGACCCCGGGCGCCCACGGCTCGCTGGTGGTGTTCATCCACCCCAAGTCGGCCGACGGCGTGCTCATCGAGCTGACCCAGCGGCTCAGCCAGCCCCCCGCGGCGGAGTGAGCGCATGGCCCCCGCGACCCCTGTCCCGTCCGCGGTCCGCGGCGCCGTCGGCCACACGACGACCCTCGCCGAGCGCAAGCGCCGGGCGGGGCAGCGCCTCATCCTCGGCTTGGCCGGCCCAAGCCTCGATGACGAGCAGCGCAGTTTTTTCCGCGAGGTGCAGCCCGCGGGCTTCATTCACTTCGCGCGCAACATCGAGTCGGCCGAGCAGATCGCCGAGCTGAACCGCGAGCTGGTCGATCTCTCCCCCGACGATCGGCCGCCGCTCTTGTCGATCGACCAAGAGGGCGGGCGGGTGCAGCGCCTCAAAAACACGCCCTGGCCGTCGATGCGCGCGTTGGGCAACCTCGCCGACCTGCCCACCACCCGACAGGTCGCGGCGGCGATGGCCGATGAGCTGCGCGCCACCGGCTTCAACCTGAACTTTGCGCCGGTCTGCGATGTCGACAGCAACCCGAAGAACCCGGTCATCGGCGACCGCAGCTTTGGCAAGCGCCCCGCCGAGGTCGCCGCCCAGGCGGTCGCTTTCCTCGAGGGCCTGCACAGCCACGGCCTGATCGGCTGCGCCAAACATTTCCCCGGGCACGGCGACACCAGCGTCGACAGCCACCTCGCTCTGCCGGTGGTCGACAAAGAGCTCGGTGAGCTCCGCGAGGTCGAGCTGCCCCCCTTCGCGGCCATGGTGAAGGCGGGGGTCGGCATGGTGATGAGCTCGCACGTGCTCTTCCCCGACCTCGACCGCGACCTGCCGGCCACGCTCTCCGAGAAGGTCCTCAAGCGCCTGCTGCGCGACGACCTCGGCTACAACGGCGTCGTGATCAGCGATGACCTCGAGATGAAGGCCGTGCGGGGGCGCTGGGCGGTGCCCGAGCTGGTCGAGCTGGCCACCCGCGCCACCGTCGATTTGTTCTGTGTGGGCCGCTCTTTTGAGCACGACCTCACGCTCAGCGGCGCGCTCTTCGAGGCGCTGGTGCGCAGCCAAGAGGCCGAACCCGCCCTCGACCGCGCCGCCCTCGACGCCACCCGTCGGCTGTGGGCGCTGCGCCTGCGCTTCTTGCGAAACCCTCCGCCTGCGCCTGATCGCGCGGTGGTCGGCGGCCCCGCTTTTCGTGCGCTGGCGGCTTTTGTGCGCGCCCGCGGCGCCGAGGCTGGCGTCGCCTGAAATGGTTGACCTCCCCCGTGCGCGCGGGTCGGGCTCGATCCGCCCCCGCGCAGCCCCTTGGAGCCCCGATGTCCCCCCGCCTCGCCGCCCTCCTCCTCGCGCTGGCCGCGCTGCTCACGCTGCGCCCGCGCCCCGCCGCAGCCCAGGCCTGTCAGGCTGTGGTTGACGTGCCTGAGGGCCTTCAGGTGGCCTGGGTCTCGCCGATGGGCCGCCGGGTGCGGGCCGGCGCGACCATCGAGGTCGTGCGGGTGCAAGACCTGCGCAAGTGGGTCCGCGACCACGGCGCCGACAGCGCCCGCCTCGTGCAGGGCATGGGCATGGCCCCGCGCTGGGGCGGCCGGCGCGCCAAGAAGGAGTACAAGGTCGTCATCTTCGACGTGCAGGCCGACTGGATGTGCCGGCCCATGGGCGATGTCGAAGCCGGGAAAGACGTGGGCGGCGTCATCGCCTGCGATGGGCGCGAGGGCGGGCGCATCGCCTACCACCGCTCCGGCTACACCGGCTGCGGCTACAGCCTCGACACGGGCGCCTCGACTCGCGGGCTCGATGTCTTCCGGGTGAAGTGGTCCGACGCGAGCACCTGGGGCTTCTGCACCATGCCGCTCGAGCGCTTCATCAAGGGCGCCTAAGCGGGGCTTGACGCGGGCACGTACTGGGTCCGGGCGTGCCGGCGCCCCGGTGGGTCGCCGTCGGCCCCCCTCCGGCCGCGGGCCTCCCGGCCCTTGGTCGCTGCGCGACCGGCGCTGCGCGCCGGCCTCCGGTCGGCCTCACGCGCGCGAGGCGGGGCCCACAACCTCAGCGCGCCGGGGCCGCCGGGCTCGCGCTGCCCGCGGCGCACCAGTCGGCGTCCTCACCGGGGCCATCGACCCAGGGGCTCTCTTCGCCGAAGCGATGGCCGAAGGCCCACTCCAGCGCGAGCTGGTAGCCCCGCTGGGGCAGCGTATGGCCCGAGCTGTGCCGGCAGCGCACCACCGTGTGGCCGTCGGTCACCAGCTTGCCTTCGAGGGTGTCGGTGGCGGCGGTGAAGTCGACCACGGTCAGGCTCGGGTCGGGCCAGACGTCGGCCTCGCCGCCCGACATGAGCAGGGTGGGCAGCGGGGCCGGCGGGCTGCCGTAGGCGGCGCCCGGCGTGGTCCAGATCGGCACGCTGATGTCGGCGCCGCCGCTGGCCTCGACGGCGGCGGCAAAGGCGTCGCCCCGCTCGCGGATGAGCACCGTGGTGAACAGCGCGCCGCCCGAGAAGCCGAAGGCCGAGGTGGCCGGCAGATCGAGCTCATGCTGCTCGGCTGCGCAGGCGCGAAGGTCGTCGAAAAGAACGAGGTCGCCGTCAGTCTCGACGACCAAATCCCACAAGAAGAAACGAAAGCCGAACAGCTCCATGATCCCCGATTGGGGAAGTACGATGAGCGCGTTGTTCTCGTTCGCGACCTGCTGCAGGGCGAGCCCGCGCACCATGGCGCCGGTCGGGTCGGGGGTGCTGCCTGGGTCCATCAGCCCGTGCAGGAAGAACATGAGCTTGAGCGGGCCTTCGGGGGCCTCGGGCACCACCACCGTGCCCGCGCGCTCGACGCCGGCGCTGGTCATGGTGAAGCCGCCGCTGGCGCTCAGATCGGGGCAGTCGCCGCTTGGGGTGGCCAAGGCCCGCAGGGTGGGGCCGCTGTCTTTGCCGTCTGCGCCGCCGCTGTCGGCGCCGCCCGTGTCGTCTTCGCCCGCCTTGTCCTCGGGCGCACCGCAGCCCAGGACCCCCAGCCAGAGCCCCGCCGCGGCCACCCGGCCGATCTGCGTCGTCATCATCGCCCACCTCCGCGCCGAGCTTAGCGCCGGCGGCGGGCGCGCGCGGGTGTCCGGGGCCCGGGCGGCTGGATACGGCGCGGGCGCGGGCCCGAGGCGGGCGGCGCGGGGCCGGCCGACCGGCCAGGTCTGGGCGAAGGCGGGGCGCGACGATGAGCGAAGCGGCAGCGCGGCGCCTGTACTGCAGCCGGTGCCTCAACACCTTCGAGGCCGACCACGAGCAGTGCCCCAACCTCTCGTGCCGGCGCAAGCGGCCGACCCGCGGCTGGGGCGTCATCTTCGCCGAGGGCGACATCTTCGACCGCAACTACCGCATCCACAAGATGTTGGCGGTGGGCGGCGCGGGGGTGACCTACCTGGGCCGTGAGATCGACGCGAACGGCGAAGAGACCGGCCCGCGGCTTGCGATCAAGGTGCTGCTCGCCGCGCGCGACGCCGGGCCCTATGTGCGGCGCTTGGCGACCGAGGCGCAGATCATCCAAGAGCTCGACCACGCCAATATTGTCCAGTACCTGGGCTTTGTGCACCGGGCGGGCCATAGCCCCTTCTTGCTCACGCGCTTTGAGAGCGGGGGCAGCCTGCTCGACCACATGCGCCGGGTCGGCACGCTCAGCGTGCGCGCGGCCTGCGTGGTGGGCCGGCAGATCTGCTGGGCGCTTGAGAAGGCCCACGAGCGCGGTATTGTCCACCGCGACCTGAAGCCCGAGAACGTGCTGCTCAGCCGCACGGTGCCTGCGGGCGAAGACCCGGTGGTCCGGGTCGCCGACTTTGGCATCGCCAAGGTCCAGGGCAGCCTGAACACCAACCTGACCCGGGTGGGCGCCTTTGTGGGCACCCCCCACTACGCCGCGCCAGAGCAGTTTGTCGGCGGCACGGTCACCGAGGCCGCCGACGTCTACTCGGTCGGCGCGCTGATGTACTTCTGCATGACCGCGCGGCACGTGGCGCGCTTCGCCGACCGGCTCGACCCCGAAGAGGGCTTCCAGCTGCTCTGCGACTCGCTGCCCCCTGTGCTTGAGCGCAGCGGCGAAGACGCGGCCACGCTCACCCGCATGAACGCCGTGCTGGCCGTCGCGATGCGCGTCGACCCCAAGCAGCGCTGCACGGTGGTCGAGCTCGACCGCATGCTCGAGGCGGTGGCCGCTGGGCGTGACCCCGAGCTGCCGGTGCAGCCCGCCCCGCCGCCCGAGGTGGCCCTCGCGCCCCCCGCCGCGGGGCTGCTGCCGCCGCCCGCCCCGCTGTCCGCCGGCGCGGTCCCTCCGCCGGGCGCGGCCGCCGCCGCCCTGACCCGCAGCGAGCCGACCA
>JAEUKK010000164.1 GCA_016792625.1 Deltaproteobacteria bacterium
CGACGTCGCGGGCCCCCGCCTCGGTGCGATCGGGCGGAGGGGACGCGGCGGTGGCCCGCTCGGCTGTGGGGGCGGTCGCGGGCGGAGGGGGGGCCGGCGTGCGGGTGGGCGCCGTTGGCCCGCGGGGGCTCACCGGCGCCGGGCCCCGATCCACAGGTGCCTGCTCGACGGCGGGCCCGGGACGGCTGGGGGCCACCAGCTGCACGGCGGCCAGGCCCTCGGGGCGCGGGGCGGGCGCGGCCGGGGGGGCAGCGCCGCGGCCCGAGGCGGCGGGGCGCGCGACGGCGCTCGGCGCCTCCCCGGGGCGCACGAGGCGCAAGGTGAGGCCGTGGCTCTCCTCTTCGCCCTCGGTGGGCAGCGGCTCGTCTTCGTCGTCCTCGACGCCGTCCTCGGCCCCCTCCTCGGCGGCCAGGGGGAGCTGATCCTCGGGGATGGCCCCTGGCAGGGGCAGCTCGTCGCGCATCAGCGCCGGATCGGGGCGCAGCGGCGCGGCGGGCGCGGGCGGGGCGGCGTCGGCCCGGCCGTCCAGCGGCACCTCGTCGAAGACGAAGACGTTCTGCTCGGGCTGCGGGGCGCGCGGGGCCGCCCAGGCGGCGGCGGTGGGCGCGGCGTGCACGCGGTCCAGCGCGGCGCGCAGCCCCGAGGACAGCTCTTCTTCGGGGGCCTCGGCCTCGACGGCGCCGGTCGGGCCCTCGCCGGCGGGGGCGGCCGCCGCCGGCCGCTCGGCCTCGGGCGCATCGAGGGGCAGCGCGCCCTCTGCCTCGGCCGCCGCAGGGGGCGCCTGGTCGTTCAAAACATCGTCCAGTACGATGTAGCGCGGAGACTCGGGCTGGTGCTCGGACGAAGCTGCGGCCGGATCCTCGGACGGATCCTCGGACGGATCCTCGGGCGCCGGGTCGGCCTGCGGGGCGCCGGCCTCGGGCGCCCGGGGCAGCGCGAGGGTCGGGCTGGGCGCCGTGGCCGGCTCTGGGCTGCGGACGACCTGGGTCTGCAGCTCATCGGTGTGCTCGTCGCCATCCTCGGGGAGAGAGGGCGCGCCCCAATCCTCAACGGATGGCTTCGACCCCACCTGTTGGGTGGCGGGCTCTGCTGCGCTGGCCAGCCGGTCCGCGTGGCTGCGGCGGGGGTCCGGGTCCCAGCCGGGGCCCAGGGCGCGGCGCAGGCGGTCGGAGAGGGCGGTGGTGGGGGCCTCCTGCTGCGCGCTGATCGCGGCGAGGCTGTCGGCTTCGGCCAGCTCCTCCGCGCAGCGGGCCAGCGCGGCGGGCACCCGCTCGGCGCACCAGGCGGCGAAGCGGGCCGGCGGCAGGCCCTGCAGCACCTTGTCGATCCAGCTGCAGAACTCCGAGGCCATGGGGCGGGCCTGCGGCTCGAAGCTGAGGCTCCAGCCGACCAGCTCGGCCAAGGCGCCGATCCCGGTGAGGTGCCGCACCCGCTCGGTGATCCCGCTGACCGCCGCCTCGTGCCAGTCGGCCTGCGCCGAGGCGAAGCTCGGGGCCTCGCCGCTGACCAGCTGCGCGAGGATGGCGCCCAGCGCGTAGACGTCGCCGGCGTGCAGGTACACGCCGCGCAGGGCCTCGGGCGCGGTCGCCGCGCTGGGCCACTGCAGGCGCTGGCGGAGGGCGTCGCGGTCAGTGGGGGTGTCAGCGGGCAGGTTGCCCAGGCCCATCAGGCGGACCTCTCCCGTCCCGCGGACCAAGACGGCCAGGGGACTGAGGTCTCCGTGGATGAGGCGCAGGGGCTCGCGCCGGCGGCGGTGTGTGCGGTCCCAGGCCTCGTGCAGGGCGGCGCCGATCTCCCGGCAGATCGCGCAGGCCACCCCCACCGGCAGCGGCCCCTCGGCCAGCAGCTCGGCGAGGGGCACGCCGCTCTGCCACTCGGTGACCAGGGTGACCTCGCCCTGGACCAGGAACGCGCCCCGGTCGCGCAGCAGCTGGGCGCCGACCACCCGCTCTTGGCGGCGGCGGCGCAGCTCGAAGGCCTCGACCACGTCGGCGGCGTCCGGGCCGGAGATCGTGCAGAGGCCCTCGTCGGGGTGGGGCCCCCGCCCGCGGCTGACCCGGCCCAGCGGGCCGACCCAGGCAGGGCGGAGCTCGGCATAGGCGCGGACAGGGAGGCCGAGGCCGGTTCTCGGGGTGCCAGTCACGGGGTTCGCCTCGGGAGGGGAGCGGAGGGGCTACGCGCCAGGGAGCGGGCGCTCACCACCGGCCGACGAGCAGCGCCGCGGCGCCGGTGGAGATGGCCACCGCGCCGGTCCCGGCGCTCAGCCACCCCAAGGTGTTGGTCTGGGTGCGCAGGGCGGGCAGCTCGGAGCTGGGGGTCGCGGGGCTCCAGAACTCGCCGCTGCGCTGCTGGGCGGCGAGGTACAGCCCGCCCGAGGCCAAGGCGGCCACGCCGGCGGTGGCCAGCAGCCGCACCTCGAGCTGCTGCTCGCGTGAGCCGGGCGCGCGGGCCTCGGCCCGGGCGCGGGCGTCGACCGCCTCGTAGGCGTCGGGGCTCTGGCCCGCCGCGACCAGCTGGCTCTGGACCACCTTGCCCGCCCGGTCCATGCGCTGGAAGAGGTAAGGCCGGTCGACCGGCGCCTGGCCCTGGGCGGTGCCGTCGACCTCGATCCAGCCGCTGCGGGGCCGGGCCAAGGGCCGGCCGGGCACGCGGGGGCTGCCCACCGCGATGTCATAGTAGGTGCGCAGCGGGTGACCCGGCGGGGCGATCTCATCGGAGAGCACGTAGCCAGGGCTGATCTCGACGAGGGAGCGCAGGGCGGCCACCGCCCGCGCCGGCTCGCGGTCGAGAAAGGCGGTCAGCGCCTCGGCCCGGTACAGCGCGGTGATCTGGCCGGTGCTCAGGCGCTCGCCGAGGCAGCGCACGCTGCGGCTGGTCGCCGCCTGGGCTTGGCGGAAGCGCACCTCGTCGAGCTCGCCGAAGGCGACGTCCAGCTCGGTGAGGTGCTGGGCCAGCTCGCTGCCCGCGGTGGCCGCCGCGCAGGGCTCTTGGCCCCGGGCGGGAGAGGCGAGCAGCAGCCCGAGGGTGAAGGAGAGGGCGGGGCCCAGGGCCCCGCGCAGCGTCGGGCGGCTCATCGGGTGCCTCCGAAGAAGATCCAGGCGTTGCCCGCCGAGGCGCCGCCGACCACGATGTCGGGCACGCCATCCTCATTGAGATCCCCCGCGCTGACCGAGGTGCCCGCGCCGTCGCCAGCACCCGAGAGCACCTGCCCGCGGAGCAGCAGATCGGCGTCGAGCACGCCCACGGTCCCGCTGGGCAGCGGCCCGTAGAACAGCGCCGCGGCGCCCGCCCCGCCTTCCAGCCCCGGGGCGCCGATGAGCAGCTCGGCGGTGCCGTCACCGTCCATGTCGGGCGCGCGGGTCAGGGCCCGGCCGAGGCGCTCATCGCTGGCCCCGGCCCGCACCGCCGTGCCCGTGCCGCTGATCACCATCGCGCCGCTCATCGGGCCCCGGACGACGTAGACCGCGCCCCCGCCGCCCTCTTCGCCGGTGGCGCCGGCGGCGAGGTCGTCGAGGCCATCGCCGTCGACGTCGCCGAGCAGCTCGGCGCTAAAACCCAGCCAAGCCCCGGCCACCCCGCCGGTGCGCAGGCCATCGGCGTCGGAGAAGGTGAGCGTGCCGGCCACCGGGCCATAAAAGACCGCCAAGGCGCCCCCGTCGGCCGCGCCCGCGTCGCTGCGGTCAGCGCCGATGACGATGTCGCTGAGGCCATCCCCGTTCAGGTCGCCCCCGCCGGCCACCGAGAAGCCGGCGCGGTCCGAGCGGGCGTCGCCGAAGATGGTCACGTCGGCCGCGGCCAAGGAGCGGCTCGCGCTGATCGGCCCGTGCACGAGGTAGGCGGCGCCGGTGGGGATGCTGCCGCTGTTGCGCAGGTAGGCGCCGACGAGCAGATCGGCCGCGCCGTCGTTGTTGTTGTCGCCGCCCTCGGCCAGGGCCGAGGCCGCGCGCTCGCCTGCCTGCCCGCCGTGGACCAGGGCGCCGCTGGCCGCGCTCAGCGTGCCGCTCAGCGGCCCGGCCAAGATCCAGGCCCCGCCCGCCTCGCTGACCACGGTGCTGTCGAGCAAGCTGCCCAGCACCAGGTCAGGCAGGCCGTCGCCGGTCAGGTCGGGGCTCGTGCGGGTGGCCCAGCCCAGGCGGTCGCGCACGGCCGGCGCGCTGATGTAGGCGTCGCCGTCGGACCAGGCGCTGTAGAGCCCGCCCAGCGCCGGGCTGCCCCGCATCAGGCCGACCCGGCCGGTCGGCTGGCCGCTGACCACATAATTGGGGGCCGAGATGAGCAGGTCGGGCAGGCCATCCCCGCTCAGATCGGCCCCGACCGAGACCGCCCCGCTGTCGGTCGTGCCGAGCCCGCGCAGCAGCACCGGCGCGTCGACCAGGTCGAGCTCTCCGCGCAGCGCGCAGTCGGTGGCCCCCCCGTCGCAGTCATTGTCCACGCCGTCGTTGCAGACCTCCTCGAAGTCGTAGGCGGCCAGCGGCTCGGCGTCGTCGCAGTCGAGGTCATTGGCCACCGCGCCGATCGGGGCGAGGCAGCCGAGGCGGGGGTCGGCGGCGTCACCCCGCCCGTCGCCGTCGGCGTCGCCGTAGAAGGTGGTCGCGGTGCTCAGATCGAGGTCCGCGTCCTCATCGTCGACCAGCTCGTCGCAGTCGTTGTCGATGCCATCGCAGACCTCGGCGGCGCCCGGGGTGCGCGCGGCGTTCCCATCGTCGCAGTCGCCGTTCTCGTCGACGAAGCCCTCGGGGGGTCGGCAGGCGGTCGAGGCGTCCACGCCGCCGATGCCGTCGCCGTCTGCGTCGGCGTACCAGGCCCGCAGCGCGCCGACGCCGGGGTCGGTGTCGTCGCAGTCCTCGCTGTTGTTGACCGTGCCGGCGGGCGCCTCGCAGGCCTCGACCGGCGCGCGGGGGTCGCCGAGGCCATCCCCGTCGGTGTCGGCGTAGAAGGTGAAGGGATCGGGGCAGTCTGTGCCGTCAGCGGCGCCATCACCCGCCCCGTCCGACCCGTCCACACCGTCGGACCCGTCCGCGCCGTCGGTGGTGGCGCCGTCGTCGGCCTCGGCGTCGGTGCGCCAAGCGTACTCCTCCTCCGAGATCAGCACGCAGCCGGGCAACAGCAGCAGCAGGGCGCTCAGTCCTCTCCTCATCCTGTCCTCCTCAGCCCTGGGCCGGGGCTGCAGCCGGGGCAGCAGGCGTGGCCGGCGCGGGCGCGGCGAGCAAGGCCCGCAGGTCGGCGGCCACCTGCTCGGCGAGGCCGGCCATGATCCCGTCGGCGGCGGCGCGCTGGCGCTCGAGCGGGCCGGGGGCCGCGCTCACGATGCGGTCGACGTAGACCTTGACCTTGGGCTCGGTGCCCGAGGGGCGCACGATGAGGCGCAGGCTGAGCTCATCGCCCTGGGGCTGCAGATCGTAGATCAGCACGTCACTTTGGGGGAGATCGACCCTGCCGACCGCGCCGGTCACGAGGTCGGCGTCGGTGCCCGCGGCCAGATCGCGCAGGCGGAGCACCGCGCGCCCGCCCAGCGGGGCCGGGCCCTGGCCGCGCAGGGCGGCCATCATCCGGCCCATCTTGGCCAAGAAGTCGACGCCGTCGACCTTCACGCTGCGCTGCGCGCTGCCGGCGAGGCCGTAGCGGCGGTAGAGCGCGTCGAGCTGTTCGCCCAAGGTCCAGCCGCCGGCGGCGCACCAAGCCGCCAGATCAAGCATGAGCAGGGCGGTCGAGACGCCGTCTTTGTCGCGCACCAAGCCGCCGGCCGAGTAGCCCAGCGCCTCTTCAAAGCCGAGCACGAAGCGGCCGCCGGGCGTGCGGGCGGTGAAGCGCAGGGCCGCGTCGGCCAGCCACTTAAAACCGGTGAGGGTGTCGACCGAGCGGGCCCCCCAGGCGGCGGCGATGCGGTGCAGCAGGGGGCTGCTGACCACGCTGCAGGCGAGCAGGCGGGCCGGCGCGGGCGGGCCGTGGGCGAGCAGGTCTTCGGCGAGCAGCAGGCCCACCTCGTTGCCGCTGAGCTGCCGGTAGCCGCCCTCGGCGGCCGCGTCGGGGATGGCCACGGCGAGGCGGTCGGCGTCGGGGTCGTGGGCGATGATCAGCGCCGCCTGCACCGCGCGGGCCTTGGCCTTGGCGAGATCGAGCGCCCCCTTCTCTTCGGGGTTGGGGAACTTCACCGTGGGAAAGGCGCCGTCAGGCTCGACCTGGGCGTCGACCGGCACCACTGGGGCGTGGCCCGCGGCGGCGAGCACGGCGCGCAGGCTCGCGTAGCCGACGCCGTGCATGGCGGTGTAGACGGCGTTCACCGCGGGCAGGCGGTCACCGTGGACCCGCAGGCCGAGCACGCCCTGGATGTAGGCGGCGCCGACCCGGTCGGGCACGGCCAAGAGCAGCCCCTTGTCTTTGGCCTGGGCCAGCGGCATGAGCGCGGGCTTGCCGCCATCGGCCACCACGGCGTCAATTTGGGCGAGGATCTCGGCGTCTTGGGGCGGGATGATCTGGCCGCCGGTCTCGCTGTAGACCTTGTAGCCGTTGTCTTGGGGCGGGTTGTGGCTGGCGGTGACCATCACGCCCGCCGCGCAGCCGAGCGCGGTGACCGCGAAGGCCAGGGTCGGCGTGGGCACCACCGCGTCGAAAAGGTAGCAGCGCACGCCCATCGCGCAGAGCACGGCCGCCGTGTCTTCGGCGAAGGCCCGCGAGCGCGCCCGGCCGTCGTAGCCGATGACCACGCCCGCTTGCGGCGCGGTCGGCGCGCGCAAGAACAGGTGGCGGCCGAGGCCGGCGGTGGTCTGGCGCACCATCACGCGGTTCATACGCGCGGTGCCAAAGCCCATCTCGCCGCGGATGCCGGCGGTGCCGAAGCTCAGCCGCTCGCCGAAGGCCGCGGCCAAGGCGGCCCCATCTTTGGGGGCGGCGGCCAAAGCGGCCTCGAGGGCGGCCTTGTCTTCAGGCTCGGGGTCGAGCGCCAGCCAGGCCCGACCGGCGGCGACCAGGGCCGGGCTCGCAGGGGTGGGCCCGCGGGCCTTGCCGGGGTCTGCTGCCGCGCCCTGCTCATGTTTGCCAGCCATGAACCGCCCCTTTGACCGTGTGTGCTGCCGGGAGCGCCCCGGCCTTCGGCGGGCCGGGGCCCGCGCACGGGGAGTGTAGCCGCTTGGGGCCAGCGCGGGCGGAGGTGGACGAGGTGGGGCCCTGGCGCGGAGCTCTCGCCGTGCGCGCCCCCGGCGGCTGTGGCGCGCCGCGGCCGCTCAGGCGCCGCCGAGGAAGAGCCCCTTGCGCTGGCGCAGCGACAAGATCTCGGCCCGCAGGCCGCGGTTGTCGGCCTCGAGCCGCCCGCGCAGCTCGTCGAGCGCGGCGATCTCGGCGTTCTTCTTTTCGATGTCAGCGCGCAGCAGGCCAATCTCGCGCTGCGCGTCTTGTTCGGCGCGCCGGGCGTGCTCGGACTGGCCGCCGAGCAAGGCCACGGCCTCGCGCTTGAAGCCGGCCACCTCGTCGAGCGCCCGGGCCATGCGCCCGGTTGTGCCCAGCAGCTCGTGCACCTGGGCCTGGGCCTGGGCCAGCTGCTCGCGGGTGCGGACGGCGTCGGCTTCGGCGCGGGCGCCGGCGGCGGCGGCGGCCTCGGCGCGGGCCTCGGCCTCGGCGGCCCGGGCGGAGAGGCGGGCGGCGTCGAGCAGGGCCGCGCGGCCGCGGGGGTGGCGGGCCGGCGCCTCGAGCCAGCGCAGCAGGGGGGCCGCGGCGGCCACCGGGTGCAGGGGGCCACGGGCCAGCGCGCGGGCGCCGGCGCGGAGGGTGGCCCGCAGCGCGCCATCTTCGAGCAGGCGCCGCAGGTCGGCTGCAGGGTCGGCGCTGGCCAAGCCGGCGCCGGCGGGCCCCACCAAGGCGCCCAGCGCGGTGTCGGCCCCGGTCAGCACCGGCAGGCCGAGGCCGAGCTGGTCGGCGTGGCGAAAACCGCTGGCCAAGGCCCGCTCCGGGTTGGGCGCCCAGAGATCGAGGGCCAGCCAAGCCGGCGCCCAGGCCCGCAGCAGCGCGGGGTAGGGCAGCCAGCCGGCGGCCACAAAGCGCGGGTGCGCGCTGATCTCGGCGGGGAGGGCGGGCAGCGCCCCGTACCAGCGCAGCGCGCCCGCGCCGTGGGCGTCGAGGGCGGCGAGCGCGAGGCCGAGGCCCTCGGTCGGATCCTGCCAGGGCCAGGCCACGCCGCCGCCGACGAGCAGCGGGGCTTCGGCCTCGGGGGCGCCCTCGGCCAGATCAGCGTCGAGCAGGCCATCCCCGGGTTGGGGCGCGGCGATGGGCACCACCAAGAGCGGCGTGGTGCGCAGGTCGAGGCCGGCGAGGGCCAGCGGGCCCGTCCAGTGTAGGGCCGCTTGGGGGCTGCTGGCGAGGAAGACGTCACCCACGTCAAAAGCGCGCAGGAGCGCCGGCAGCTCGGCCTCGAGCTTGCCCTCAAAAGGCGCCTCGAGCAGGCGGGGGGCGTAGAGGTCGACGATGACCGGGCAGCCCAGGCCGGCGAGGGCGTAGGCCTCTTCGGGCTGCACGCAGAGCACGGCGTCGGGGCGCAGGCCCCGGGCCCGCAGGTGCAGCTCGACCCCGCTGCGAAAACCGCCCGGCCCGTCTTGGGCCCGCGAGAGCAGGTGGACCTCGTGGCCGGCCGCGGCCAGCGCCCTTGCGTGCTGGCGGGCGCGCAGCGCGCCGCCGGTCACCGGGGCGTCGGCGTGGGGGAGCTGGCCGTGGTGGACGATGAGGACGCGCATGGCGGCGGGCTAACCCGGCGCGCCCGGCCGGCGGCCCGTGCGGGGCGCGGCGCCTGGGATAGCCGCGCGGGGGCGCAAACCGAGGGGGGAGCATGCCGGCGAGCCGGACGAGCGCGGCATGGTGGTCCGACCTGCGCATGCACCTGTCGCGCCGCCTCAACCGCAGCCTCGCGCCCCCTGACCGGGTCAGCCTCAACCTCACGCTGCGCTGCAACCTCTCCTGCACGATGTGCACGACCTGCTACGACAGCCCCGAGCTGAGCACCGAAGAGGTCAAGGGCATCATCGACCAGACCTCGGCCTGGGGGGTCAAGGTCTTCAACCCGCTGGGCGGCGAGCCCTTTATGCGGGCCGACATCGAAGAGCTGCTCGCCTATGCCGTGCGGCGCGGCTTTTACGTCAGCGTGACCACGAATGGCACGCTCATCACCACCCGCCGGGCCCGCAGCGTGGCCGCGGTGCCCGCCGATCGCCTGCACTTCAACATCTCGCTCGACGGCGACGCCGAGAGCAACGATCTGGTGCGCGGCCCGGGCATGTGGCGGCGCGCGGTCGACGGCTACCTGCGCCTGCGCGAGGCCGACGCCGAGGCCGGCAACGCCCGCCGCAAGCTGCTGGCCAACACCCTGCTGCACGCGGGCAACCTCGACCACTTCGAGGCCGTGCTCGATGCACAGGCCGCGCTGGGCTTCGACGGCGTGCAGATCTTGAGCCTGTTCCGGGTCGGGCCTGACGCCACGCCGGCGGCCAAGGCCCTGCACTTCGGCCCCAGCCACCGCAGCGCGCTTGAGGCCCTCATCGGCCGGCTCATCGCGCGGGTCGAGGCCCAGCCCGCGGCGGGCTACCGCATCCAAAACACCGTAGAGGAGCTTGCCCTCATCCCCCGGTCAACGTTTGAGGCGCTGAGCCCGCTCGAGGCCCCCTGCTGGGCCGGCTGGAAAGAGCTGTACATCAACGCCGACGGCAAGGCCATCATGTGCGATGGCAAGCTCGACTTCCTCAACGGGGCCTTCGGCGACGTGCGCAGCCAGACCCTGCGCCAGCTCTGGCAGAGCCCAGCGCTCGCCGCCCGCCGCGAGGTGGTTAAAGCATGCACCACGCCCTGCGTGCAGACCTGCTACCTGCGGGGCAGCTCAGACTCGGGGGCGGAGCTGGCGGCGGACGGCCTCAAGCTGCTCGCCGACCGCAGCCGGCAGCTCAGCGGGAGGGCCCTGACCGGCCGGTGGGAGGACGAGGCCGCGGCCACCCTCACCGTCGAGCTGACCGACGTCTGCCCCTGCGATCTCGAGGGCTGCCCCACGCCGCCCCGCCGCTGGGCGGCGCTGACCGCCGGCCTGCCCCGCCGCCCCACGGCCGAGACCTGGGCCGAGCTGCGCGACCACGGCCACCTGAACTTCGGGCGCGGTTTTCTCGGCTTTGACGTGCTGCGCAGCGTCATCGACGACCTGGTCGACCAGCGCCTCCGTTTTGGGCGCCTCGCCCTGCGCTGGCGCGGCGAGCCCCTGCTGCACCCCGAGGCCGCGCCCATCCTGCGCTGGCTGGGGGCGCTCGCGCCGAACCGGCGCCCCTTCGGCCGCCTCGCCCTGCACACCGACGGTCGTTTCTTGACCGATGAGCTGGTCGACGCCCTGCGCCAGATTGACGGTCTGGACATCATCTTGGATCTGGATCGCGGCGATGGCGCGGGCCTGGGCGCGCTGCTGTCGTTGGTTGAGGGGAGGGAGGAGGGCGCCCGCGCGCTTCCCCGGGCCCGCCTGCTCCTGCTCGAGGAGGGGGCGGCGGAGCGCGGCCCGCGCCCCCTGCCGGCCTTGGGGGATCGGCCAGCACCCCTGCACTTCGGCGGCGGAGGGGTCTCGGCGCTGGCCGGCCTCTCGGCCCCGGTCCTGCGCTGGCTGCGGGCGCCCGCCCTGCCGGACCCCACCGCGCAGGTGGCGGCCCAGGCGGCGCACCTGCGGGCGGCGGCGGCGGCGGGCGCTCCTTTGCTTGCCCCCGACCCGCGGCGCTGCGGGGCCCCGGCGGCCGAGCCCACCTTGAGCTGGGACGGCAAGCTCACCCTCTGCCCGGCCGACACGGCGCTCGAGCTGGTGGTCGGCTCGGTCACCCCAGGGTCCTTGGCCGGGCTCTGGCGCGGGCGCGCCCGGCGCCTCGCGGTCGAGCAGGCGGCGCGCGGCGGGCGCCCCGAGCGGCCGCGCTGCCGGGGCTGCGCGCGACCGGGCTGGTGCGGGGCCTAAACGGCCTCAGCCTTCGCCCTCCCCCTCCTCGTCGGGCGCGACCAGATCCTCATGCAACATGCGGATCAGGGCCTTGTGCCGCGGGTGCCTGCGCATGGCCTCGTCCAAGAAGCGGTCCGCCGCCTTTTGACCGTCGGTGCCGGCGATGAGCTCAGACACCGCCCGCACCCAGGCGGTCACCACCTCGTAGCCTTGCTTGGCCTTGGCGGCGGCGTCGAGCGCCCGCAGCACCTCGGCCCGCAGCACGAGGCGCAGCCAGGGCGCGTGGATCTGGGCGGCCTCTCCCCGCGCGACGGCGATCCAGAGGCGCTCATGGCGGGGCGGCTCGGCGGGGCCCTCGGGGCGGCGCCGGGGGCGGCCGCGGGTCTGCTCGTCCATCCTCCGGAGCAGCGTCTGGCAGCGGATCCCTGGCAGGCCGCCGCTGGCCAGCACGAGCAGGGGCGGCAGGCTCAGCGGCGCGGGGTGGCCGGGCTGGAGCACGTCGAGCGGGTCGGCGGCGGTGAGGCGGGCGACGACCATCTCGAGATCGCCGCGCAGCAGCTCCATCACGACCTGCAGGGCCGGCGCGTCGGGCGCGGTGGACGCGTCCAGCGCCGCTTGGCAGAGATCGAGATCGGCGGCCAGCGGGTGATCGGCGGGCAAGGGCAGGCCCGGGCCCCCATGCTCGGGCAGGGCGCTGGCCCCGGCCCGCAGCACCCAGGCGAGCTGCGGCGCCGCCCCGAGCGCGCGGGCCGCGATGGCCACCGCGAGGGCTGGGCGGCGGGCGCGGCAGGCCATGCGCCAGGCCCGGGCGAGCACCTGGTCGCGGTCGGCGCCGGGGCTCGCCCGCTCGGCCCAGAGCAGGGCCACCGCGGCGGCCTCAGCGGGGGGCTGCTCGGCGAAAGCGGCGTCGAGCAGGGTGTGGATGGCGTCGAGCTCGCCCGCCTTGGCCCGGGGCTGGGCCCGGTCGAGCTGGGCCCGGTCGCGGGGCAGGTCGGTGAGCAGGCGCAGGCGCAGCTCGGCCCAGGGGCC
Source organism: Deltaproteobacteria bacterium (assembly GCA_016792625.1). Taxonomy (GTDB): domain Bacteria; phylum Myxococcota_A; class UBA796; order UBA796; family UBA2385; genus JAEUKK01. The sequence goes on from JAEUKK010000164.1 coordinate 11,963, forward strand.
GGCGGCCTCGTCTTGGCCGAGCAGCGCGTTCTTGAGGCGGTGGGGGAGCTGGTCGGCCCCCGCGATGGGCCGGGGGCTCGCGTCGAGCAGGTCGATGAACAGCAGGTCGGGGCAGAGCGGGGCCAGCGGGGCCAGCGCGTCGGCCAAAACGGCGCCGTGGTGCACCGGCCGGCGGGGCTCGAGCGCGCGGCGGGCCGCGGCGGCCACGACCCAGCGGCAGTCTTGGCCGAGCAGCGCGGCCAGGGGGCCCGGGCGCAGGGCCCGCAGCAGGCCAGGCAGCAGGCTGAGGGCCGCGGCTTCGGGGCCCGCCGGGTCGGCGCCGGCCCGCAGGGCCTCGGCGGCGGCGACCACCGCGTCGCGCAACAAAACAGCGTCGGTGAGGGGGGCGGCGGCGTCATCCGCGGGCGCGCCGTCGGCGGCGGGCGCGCGGGCGGCGGCGCCCAGGCGGGCCAGGGCCTCGGCCAGCGCGGGATCGACGGGCGGGGCGGCCTTCACGCGCGGGTCAGGCCCGGGGGGCGCCCGACCAGGGCCGCCGCCGCCCGCAGCGCGCCGATCGCGAAGACCTCGCGGCGGGTGGCGGTGTGCTTGAGCTCGAGGCGCTCGCCCGGACCGCAGAGGTAGACGGTGTGCTCGCCGATCACGTCGCCGGCCCGCAGGCTGTGCTGGGCCACCGGGCGGTCGAGGGCGGCGGCCAAGCGCAGCGCGGTGCCCGAGGGCGCGTCGACCTTCTGGTTGTGGTGCAACTCGACGATCTCGACGTCCCAGCCCGGTGGTAGGGCCGCGGCGGCGGTGCGCAGCAGCTCGATGAGCAGGGGCACGCCGACGCTAAAGTTGGCCCGGACCTCGACCGGGGCGCGGCTCGCGTAGGCCTCGAGCGCCGCCCAGGGCAGGTCCCCGGTGGTGCCGACCAGCAGCGGCTGGCCGTCGAGGCGGGGCAGCAGCGCGGCGAGGCCCTCAGGCCGGCTCACGTCGACCACCACGTCAACCGCGGGCAGCGCGCCCACGCGGGGGATGGGCACCACCACCCACGCCCCGGGCTGGGCGGAGGCCTCGGCGCAGATCAGGCGCCCGAGCTTGCCGCCCGCCCCGAGCACCCCGAGGCGGAGGGTTGGGCTCACGCGAGCTCCTGCAGGGCGGCGGGCAGGGGCCAGCGGCTGGCGACCAGCGGCAGCCGCAGCGTGTCGCCGCAGAGGCCCATCGCCGCCATGGCCGCTTTGGCGGGGATGGGGTTGCTCTCGGCGAAGAGCGCGTGCACCACCGGCTGCAGCTGGCTGCGCAGGGCCCGCAGGGTCGGCACGTCACCGGTGGTCGCCGCGGTGTACCAGCGCACGGTCAGGGCCGGGGCGAGGTTGCTGAGCACCGAAATGACGCCAGCGCCGCCCATCACGGTGAGCGGGGCGAAGGTGAAGTCATCACCCGAGAGCACCGGGCAGGTGGTGCGGCCGAGCAGCTCTTGGTCGTAGGTCAGGTCGCCCGTGGCCTCTTTGACCGCCACCACGCCGTCTTGCTCACACAGCTCGGCCAGCAGCTCGACGCTGAGGCGCTGACCGGTGCGGCCGGGCACGTGGTAGAGCACCACCGGCAGGCCCGGGCGGGTGAGCTCGCGCACATGCGCGCGCAGGCCCGCGGGCGTCGGCTTGTTGTAGTAGGGGAAGACCACCAGCGCGGCGTCGACGCCGAGCTGCGCGACCCGCTCAATGTTCACGACGGTCTGGCGGGTGTCGTTGCTGCCCGCGCCGGCGATGACCAGGGCCCGGTGGGGGCGCGCGTGGGCGCGGACCACCGCCTCGCGCACCAGCAAGTCTTGTTCGGCCGGGCTCAGCGTCGGCGTCTCGCCGGTGGTGCCGCAGGGCACGAGCCCGTGCACACCTGCGTCGAGCTGCCGCTCACACAGGGCGCCCCAGGCCTCAAGGTCGAGCGCACCGTCGGGCAACATCGGGGTGATCAGCGCGGTGTGCACGCCATGCCAGCGGGTCGCGGCGTCGAGGTCAGGGCGCATCACGGGCTCCAAGCCCGCGGCGGCGGGCGCGGGGGCGCGCGGCCCAGCCGGGGCGCCCCGATGGTCGGATGGGAGGACCGGGGGCCCGGGGAGGGACCCGCCGCGGCGACCGCTCAGAACTCGACGGTGGTCAGCAGGCGGCCGCCGAAGGCGGGCTTGTTGAAGCCCGTGCCGAGCTCGGGATCGACGTAGTCGGTGATGTACTTGCCCGGCATGTAGGCGCCGCCGGTGCCCTGGACCCAGAAGTGCGGGAAGGGGTCGTACCGCAGGTTCAGGTTGACCTCGCCGCCGTAGCCGCGGCCGACGGTTCCGACGGTCAGCAGGTCTTGTTTGGCCTGGGTGGCCACGAGGTAGCTCGCGTCGACGGTGAGCTGCTCGTTGAAGCGCCAGCCGATGCGCGGCTTGAGGAAGAGCGCGTTGCTGATGCTGTAGCCGGTGCGCGCCGCCGCGGTGCTGCGGCCGCCGTTGTCGGTGTTGCTCACCGCTGGCTTGAGGATGGGCATCGGCTCTTCGAAAAGGAAGAGGCTGACGTTGAAGTCGGGGTCGTAGGAGAAGGTGCGGATCTTGGTGTCGTTCGGGTCCTGATCGCCGGTGGCGAAGCCAGCCAGCAGCCCGGCGCGGATGCCCTCGGTGTCGAGGCTGGCCTGCAGGTTGCCGCCAAAGCTCGCCTGGCGGATGTCATTGACGCCGTCGTCGAGGTCGCCGCCGCCGACGATGGCGGCCAGCTCAAGCTCGGCCTCGATCATGCCCAGCGAGGCGCGGCCCCAGACGTCGCCGATCCAGGTCGTGTACTTCTGGTCGGGGTCGTTGCGGAAGCGGTAGGTGTGGAAGGTGCCGACCCCCGACTTCTCGCCCTGGTAGAGCACCGAGGCGACCACAGCGTGGTAGTCGTCTTTTTCGGCGGCGAAGCCCTCAGACCGGTTCTCGATGCCGCCCATCAAGAAGATCTGCTTGACCTTGCCGGTGAACTGCACGCGGTCGACGGTGTCGCCGAACTCGTCGACCGGCCGGTTGCCCGCGTTGAAGATCATGCCCGTGCCCCACTCGTTGGGCACGCGGCCAAACTTCAGCGTGCCGTAGGGCAGCTTGACCTCGCCCCAGAGGCGGGTCACCGACAGGTTCTGGGGGGTGGACCCGCCCTCGACCGTGGTGGGGGCGGTCACCGCGTCGCTGTAGACCAGCGCGATGTCTTCGCCGGTGAGCGGGTCGGTGCTGACCTGGGGCTGGTCGCCCCACTTCACGAAGGGCAGCAGGTCGACCTGGGTGAAGATGCTGACCTTGTCGCTGAGCAAGAAGCCCGGGCGCAGGCGCATGCGGTGGTCCATCGTCCAGGCGGCGCCCTCGGCGGCCGTGTTCGTGTCGGACAAGGACAGCGTATTGAAGACGTCGCCGCGGGCCCGGTAAAAGCCCTCCCACGACACCTCGGCGGCCTGGGCGGAGCGGGGCCCGACGACCACAGAGCCGACGAAGACGCCGACTGCGAGGCTCGAGACAGCGTAGGCGGCGGCGGCCAGGGCGCGCGCGGCGCCGGCAGGGGACGGGGCGGTCAAGGCGGAGACTCCGGTAGGGCCCCGCTGGGGCGACGCCGGTGGGGGAGGAGGGCGGTCGGCGGAGGCGGTCGGTGCAAACGGTCCGCGTGGCCCCGAGGCGGCGGCTTAGCGCGCAGCGGCCCCCCTCGCAAAGCGGGCCCCCGCGCAAAGCGGCCATCGGGCGCGGCTCCCTCGGGGGGGCGCGGCGCGGTCGGGGCGCAACCCGCGGCGACCCAGGCCATTCCCTCCCGCTGCGGTCGGAGTAGAGTGGACCCATGCCCGCAGGAGGCCCCGTGCTCGCCCAGGTCCTGCTCCCCCTCTTGTTGCCGATCTTGCGCGGCCTCTGGCGTGGCCTGCAGGCCGGCCTGCGCGCGGTGGGCCTCGCGGTCGCCGCCGTCGCGATGAGCCTCGTGTACGGCTTTGTCGTCGGCCCGGTCGCGCTGGGCTTTCGCCTGCTGCGCCCCGACCCGACCGACCGCGGCCTCGGCGACCTCGAGGCCGACTCCTACGCCCAGCCTTCGCGGCTGGGGCGCCAAGACCTGCGTCGCTCGCAGCGGCCGTACTGATCGCCGCGGGTGGTCGGCGCGGGTGTGCGACGCAGCTGATCCGCGCTGTCGCGTTGGTGGGGGGGCGTTGCGGGGGGCGGGCCCCCCGCCCATCGCCCTTTCAATCCCCCTCTCAGCCGCCGATGCGAGCCTAGATCAGCGCATAGATGAAGGGCAGGACCGGGGAGCCCTCGACATAGAGGATAAAGCCGATCATCAGCGCCAGCACGACGAGGATGGGGGTCATCCACCACGCCTTGTTGTGGATGATGAAGCCGATGAACTCGGCGACCAGGCCCTTGTTCTCATTGGGGATCTGGTCGGCGGCGAGGCCGTCGTCGGCGGAGCGCTGTGCGGGGGA
>JAEUKK010000174.1 GCA_016792625.1 Deltaproteobacteria bacterium
CTGCGCACGGTGCGCGCGGCCGACAGCGCCATCCTTCAAGACCTGCAGGACAGCCGCGACCACCTCGGCAACGTCATCGAGATCGACGACGAGGCGCAGCAGACGCGCTGGTTCGACAACGCGCAGGTGAGCCCCGAGCGCACGGCCCGCTCTACCGGCTGTCGTTGGCCACCGACCGCGAGATGGTGGGCCTGGCCCAAGCGGGTGTGCTGCCCCTCCCGGTGCAGCTGCTGCCGCACGGCGGCGGCGGCAAGAACGATGGCGCAACCTTGAAGGCGATGGATTTGCTACCGTGAGGTTCACTTGGCGACACTACTCTCGATTGTTGAGTCTGTGCGCGGGCTGGTAAAGGTCGGGAGCATCGACAGCGTGGAACCACTGCTCGAGTCTGCATCGACGCTGCTCGAAACAGAAGCTGAAGCGAGCGTGCTCATGGAGTTTGCGGAGACCTGCCGTGCTTGGGGACCGCCCGCCCTTGAGGAAGCCGCGCTTAGAGCTGCCCTCGCTCGTGGTGCTCAACTCGATGCTATGGAACAGCTCCTCTTCCTCCTCCTACAACGGATTGGCATGCCGAATGACGCTGAGATGACCTCAGTAGTCATCGAGGCTGAGTCTCTCGGGGGGGAGGCATTGCGACTTCTTGGGGCCTCGTCAGGCGCCCGGTGGGCAAACCTGATCACCACGCGCGGTAGATGCCGATCACTGCTCGCGCAAGTCGGAAAACGTGAACACGGACCAGGTGCACGGGCTGACTTCCTTGCTTTCCGGAGCTGGGTGGAGGTCGGGGTGGATGTGCCGGGTCATTGGCCCCGCGCCAACCAGCGTGCAATCGTCGACCTCGATATCGCCGAGCTGGACATTCTGGAGGGACACGGCGCGGACGCAACGCGGCGGCTCGAATCGGCCATCGCGACACTTGAGGCCGCGAAGGGCTCCCGTTTCATGATCGAACGCGGGTACGAGTTGCTCGCGCGGGCAGAGGAGTCGTGACCGGAGGTGCCCTTGTCCTCGGTACAGCGGCGATTACAACGAGTAAGAAGCCCCACGCCACGCAATCCCCACGCCACGAAGTTCAGGGCCCAGACCAACGCTCTGTTGCGCGCAGTCCTGAGCGCCCCAAGACAGAGGTTCCGCCCCGACCAAAAACCTGTGCCTCACCGGCCGACGGCCACTGTGCCCGCGCCCCGCCGCCCGCCCGCGCGCGCCGGGGCGACACCGCGCATCACCACTTCGCCGCGACGTCGGCCGCAGCGCCGCGCGCCCAGGACAGAGCGCCGCCCGCGCGACCCGACCGAGGCCGCTCGCGCGCCCCGCGCGAAGGGCGTGGCCCAGCCGCGCGACAGGAACCCGCGCGGATCGGGAAGGTTACCTTCGCGGTAGGCTTCAGGTGGGGGACGCCAGCAACGACGTACGGTCGTCTCGTTCGGACCGCAGTGAGGGCGAGCGACTGCAGCCGATGATTGGCAGATGGTCTTCGCGCTCCGGGTAGGTTATCTTCCAGCCATGCTGAACCACGACACGCTTGATGACGCCCTTCACACCCTTGGCGCGGTGCTCGACCACCGGGGCGCGCCTGCCGGGCTCGTGCTCGTCGGCGGCGGCGCGCTGGTGCTGCTCGGGCTCATCGCGCGCTCCACCCGCGACCTTGACGTGGTGGCGCGGATCGACACCGGTGCGTTGACCGAGGCTGAGCCTCTGCCCCCCGCGCTGCAAGCGGCGATCGCCGAGGTCGCGATGGCCCTCGACCTCGCGCCCGACTGGCTCAACACCGGCCCAGCCTCACTGCTGCGGCTGGGTCTGCCCGCCGGCTTCGCGTCGCGCGCTCACCGGCGCCACTACGGCGCCCTTGAGGTGTGGCTCGCGGATCGTTTCGACCAAATTCACCTCAAGCTGTACGCGGCGGCAGACCACTGGCCCCGGCACAGCCGGCACCTCGCCGACCTGCGTGCGCTGCGCCCCACCGCGCAAGAGCTGGGCGCCGCCGCGGCCTGGTGCCGCAGCCACGACCCCTCTGAGCCCTTCGACACCGCGCAGCTTCAGCCTGTGCTCCGCGTTCTCGGGGCCCCGGCCGCGGGCGGCGCAGATGTCTGACCCAACCGCGGCGGCGCTCGACCTCGGGTGGAGCTTGCTCACCGAGCTGGGGGCGCCCGGCCTGCGCCGGGCACACGCGGGCGCGGCGCTCGACCCCGAGCCGGTGGTGCTGCTCGTGGCGCGGGTGGCGACCGCGCCGGCGCTCGGGGGCGACCCACGGCTGCGTGACCAGCTGGGGCGCTGGCTCGTGCACCACGGCGGGCGCCTGTCGGTGACGCGGCTGACCGGGCTGCTGCGCGGGGCGACGGCTGAGGCGCAGGCCGCTTGGTCGCAGCTGGCGGTCGATGTCCGGGCGGCCGGCGGGCTGGCGCTGCCCTCCCCCGTCCCCGCGGGGCCGCCCCAGCCGCTTGAGGCGGCGCCGCTCTCGCTGCCCCTCGAGCGGCCGGCCCTGGCGCTGCTGCGCCTGCGGAGTCTGTGTGGCATCGGCGCGCGGGCCGATGTGATCGGCGCGCTGCTCGCCGCACCCGACCAGTGGCAGCGCAGCGCAGACCTCGGCCACCTCGGCTACTCGGGCCGAATGGTGGGGGCCGTACTCGCCGACCTTCACCAAGCCGGCCTCGCCGCGCGCGACCCGCGGGGCAACGCGCACGCCTTCCGCCTGGTGGCGCCGGGGCCCCTGCGCGCGCTCGTCGGCGCCGAGGGCCTGCGGCCGGTGCGCTGGGCGGCCGCGTGCGCGGTGGTCGAGCTGCGGCTGCGTCTCGCCGCCCTCGACGGCGCGCCCGCCGCGGTGCAGCGGGTCGAGGCGACCGGGCTCAGGGCGGCCCTGGCGCTGCAGGCGCAGCGGCTCGACCTGCCCGCCCCGCCCGCGGCGCGCGGCGTGCCCGACGTGTACCCGGCCCTCTGCGCATGGGCGGACGCGGAGCTGCGCAGCCTTGGGGGGTGAGGGTCACCCTTCACATCGACCCGACCGACCCGCGCCGCCCGCCCTGTGCTACGCTCAGCCCACCCCGACAGGAGGCCCGGTGGTCCAGCTGCCCCAGCGCCGACGTCCACGCGAAGATGACGTTACTGACGTCGCCTTCGGCGCTTGCCCGCTGGCGCCCCGCCGGCCCCCGACGCGCACTGACAGCACCGCCACGCCCCGGGTGACCGGGCTGCGCAGCGACAGCGCCCGGGGCCACCGCGCGCGCATCACCGACCGCGAAGGGGCGACAAGCTCGACCACGACGACAAGCACCTACGACCCGCAGCGCCTGTGGCTGACGCGCCTGCGCACGGTGCGCGCGGCCGACAGCGCCACCCTCCAAGACCTGCAGTACAGCCGCGACCACGTCGGCAACGTCATCGAGATCGACGACGAGGCGGAGCAGACGCGCTGGTTCGACAACGCGCCGGTGAGCCCCGAGCGCCCGTACACCTACGACCCGCTCTACCGGCTGTCGTCGGCCACCGGCCGCGAGAGGGTGGGCCTGGGCCAAGCCGGTCTGCTGCCTCTCCCAGTAGAGCTGCTGCCGCACGGCGGCGGGGCCAACACGGTGCTGCGCCGCACCACCCAGAGCGATGTCGATGAAGCCGCGGGCAACCTGACCGAGACCGTGCACCTGGTCGGCTGCAGCGTGGTCTGGCGCCGGCGCGCGCAGGTCCCTGCGGGCAACAGCCAGGTCTGGGCCTCAAGCTCGGGCCTGACCGGCGAAGACATCGACGACCCGACCACCTGGATTAGCCAATACAGCCACGACCGCCGCGGCAACATGCTGGTGCTGCCCGGTGCTGGCGCGCCCAACGGCATGGTTGCGACCCGCGACCACCGCGACCACCTCGAGAGCGTGGCGCTCAACAGCACCGCCCGAGACCTCCCCATTAGAAACCCGTTGGATAAGCCATCGTGGTCGGTTAGCGCGCGAGCCGATGGAATACGCGCTCGAACAGAGAGGCTTCAAGAGTGAGATGCAAATACCGAGTCACTAAATACAACCCAGAGTTTCGAGATGCAAGGGGGTTCTATCTACGCAGCGAGTGGACCGAACAGTCTGATGTCGGGAAAGAATTTGATGGAGTCCGTTTGGAAGAAGAGGAGTACTTGAGGGTGGAGGCTCTATACTTGGCAGCCACTCGTTACTTCCTCGAGGAGGCGCGAATTCCAGGGCTTGTCTTGAAAGACCTGCAAATTTGGCATGAGGACTTGGAGTCGGAAGGACTCGGCTTCTTGAAGAATGGTGCAACTTTGTCCATCGAACAGTGTTTGGTCTTCCAAAGGGCTCTTCTGCGTCACGAAGCTTTTGGGTCGCTGAGCATCCCGGGCAGGGCTTATCTGCATGTCGGGTTTGACTACTATGTTTACATCGGCCTGCCCGTACCCTGTCTTTCGGCTATCCAGGCCGTTGAGCGAAGCGGGCTTTACGTCGAACCATTCCGGTCGCCCCATCTTCGGGCTCCGCCGGGGTACCATACGAGAAGGATGGTCGGTACGTAGTGCCCACATCATGCCGGCCGTCGCTGATCTGGATCGTAGGACTGGAGCACCACTTCGCCGGTCGGGATAGAGCATGGAACCATTTGTGGAGCCCATGCTCCAGCCGCCATGAGCGCTGATTTTGACCTTTCCGCGGACCTATAGGTACTTGCAGATATCGCAGCTTGTTCGAAGCTTCGGGAAAGCGAACCGCAGCCCTACTCTGGGCCCGCTGGAGTGGCAGGCGCCGCAGGCCGAGCCACACCCCACCCCCTCCGGCTCACCCGCCACGCCGCGGTGTTCGACGTGCCAGACGTCAACGTCAACCAGCCGCCCACCCACACACCTGCGACCAAACCGAATCACCGACCCAGCGCAGAAGCACCGTCGAGGCCCCATCGCTGCACGCCCCTGTCGCAGCGGTCCTCGGCGCCGCCCCGCGTTCGCCCCACCAGCGCTCCCGCGCACGACGCCGCCTCGTCCCGAACGACGCCCTGGCCGCTCATCTCGACCGCCCGTCCACCCGTGCCCTCACCCCGCAAGCCTCCACCGCGCTCCCGCCCGGAGCCCTCCGCAGCTGAGCGTCCTCCACCTTCAACTCGATCCGACCGACCCGCGCCGCCCGACCTGTGCTACGCTCGGCCCACCCCGACAGGAGGCCCGGTGGTCCAGCTCCCCCAGCGCCGACGACCACTCGAAGATAGCGTCGCTGACGTCGCCTTCGGCGCTTGCCCGCTGACGCCCCGCCGGCCCCCGACGCGCACCGACAGCACTGCCACGCCGTGGGTGACCGAGCTGCGCAGCGGCAACGCCCGCGTCCAGCGCGAGAGCATCACCGACGGCGAAGGTGCGACAAGCTCGACCACGACGACAACCACCTACGACCCGCAGCGCCTGTGGCTGACCCGCCTGCGCACGGTGCGCGCGGCCGACAGCGCCATCCTCCAAGACCTGCAGTACAGGCGCTGCCACGTCGGCAATGTCATCGTGATCGACGACGGGGCGCAGCAGACGCAGGGGTTCGACACCGCGCAGGTGAGCCCAGAGCCGATCCCCCAGCGTGCCGGCGGAAAGAACTACCATGAAAGGTGGCCTGCCGAGCACGCTGACGTAGACCCATATAGGAGGCTATCGAAACACCGATGACGACACTGCATGAGTTGTTTATGCTGTCGAAGGGTCAGCCGGTCGAAGTGGACGGGAAGACCGTCTCACTGGCGGCCAGGATTCCTTGCCAAGTTGGCGATCACTTTACCCTACGGTTCATTCGATCACGAGGCGAGAATCAAGGCGTACGACTATCCCTCAAGCAAGGTTTACTCCAGATTTGCGACACCCGAGTCGAGGTTGACACCGCACCGTACAGGGACCTTGTGTTTTGGCGGAGTACTGCGCCCGACGAAGCCCACTTTAGGGTGGTGAAGGCTCTGAGTGGCGAGCTCCTGGTGTACAATTGTTGGCGCGGGAGGTCGGGTAGTACGAACGCTTGGTTGGCCAACGCTGGCATACTGGTTGAGCTGCATGGCTCGTGTTGGAGATTACATTGTAGCGATGGCTACGGCGAAGCCTCCTTCGATGACGTTGTTGTCGAGGTATCGAGGCACGATACACCCATGTGAACGGTGATGATGCAGAGTTGGTGGTTCGAGGAGGGGGCGATTGGCCGCGATGGGCAAGTGACGGTAGCGGGTTCGCGATCAGTCTGATCTTGCACACGTTAGCGGACCGTCCCGCCGTATTGATATCGGGCGGTCTCCGAGTCTACGATTAAGCTCGCCGCCCGGATGTCACCACGTCCGCGCCCCGCCGCCGCATCACCGAAGGCGAAGCCCCCGAGCAGCCCTCCGACATGCGCGCTTCGGCGCACCCGCTCCCCTCCTGGTGCGCCGAGAACGGCCTCGACGTGAGTACTCTCCGCTCCTAGGCCCCCCGCAGCTTGCGGCCATCCGTCTCGTCGGTCCGGCCCGACCCGGCCGAGCCACACCCCACCCCCTCCGGCTCACCCGCCAAACCGCAGTCTTCAACGAGCCAGACGTCAACATCGACGAGCCGCCCGCGTACGCGCCGGCGACCACACCGAATCGCCGACCCAGCGCAGAAGCACCGTCGAGGACCTGCCGCCGCACGCCCCGGTCGCGTACGAGCCGTTGGCCGGCGCCTCGGATAGCCCGCTGCACGCCGTTCTCCACACCCACGACGCATCGGCGGCCGGGGCGGCCCTCCGAGCCCTCCTGCGCTGAGCGTTAGCGGCCCGCGCGCCCCGGCCGAGCCCGCTCGCAGCCCTGCGCCGAGGCAAGGTTGCGGGCGGCGCGAAAGGAACCTGCGCGAATCGAGAAGCTTACCTTCGCGGTTGGTTTCGAGTCGAGGCGAGCCTCAATGACGACCTGTCGTCAATTCAGACCCGCGGGTCAGGCCGGGCAGGGCCGGCGGATCGTCGTGCGCCGGCCGGCGCGCAGGTTTGGGACGCCGAGCGCGGGCATCAGCTCCTCGAGCTCTTGGACCGTGAGATCCTGCAGGTTGATCGCCACGTCATGCTTGTAGCTCCGCGCGTGGGCCGGGCGGCGGTAGCTGCTGCGCGGGTACCCATAGGCGCGGTTCGTCCCGGGGTACACGTCCTTGAGCACGACGTGCCCCGTCGCGCGGTGGCTCACCGTGCCGCGGTCCGCCGCGCCGTTCCACTCCAGGCCAAAAGAGACAAGCAGGTCCAGGAACTCGCTCCACGTCATGTCAGCGACTTTCATTGGGTTCTCCTTCCGAAGATTGATGGGACAAAACAAGGGCCAAGGCTGTGTACACGTTCGGGCCGAGGCGCGCCGCGGGGCACGCGCCTGCGCCCTGCAGGGCCACGAGACCACCACGGGCTTCGGCTCAGGGCGAGACGACCCGCGGGACCTGCAGCGCGTCAAGCAGGGCGTCGAGCTCGTCGAGGGTGAGCTCACGCACGTTGATCGCGTTGTCTGCCTTGTAGACGGTCAGGTGGGGCGGCCGGGCGTATGTTGGAGGGGGGTAGATGTAGCCCTTCAAGGTCTTGATGTTTAGATCACTGATGACCCGGCCGGCTTGGGGGTGCGAGAGTTTGCCGCGCGACTTGTCGCCATCCCACTTCACGCCGCGCCGCGCCAGCCGAGGTTCCAGCTCGGCCCACTCAAGCTCCGCGATGCGCCGACCCCCGCCCGCACTCGAGGCACCCCTCACCACGCCGTCGCGACCCTGACCCAGGACGCCGCCGCGGCGCACTGCAGCCCCGTCGCCAAGCTCACGGCGCACCAGCAGCTCGACCACCTCGGCCATGGACCGACGCTGGTCGGCCGCGGCGCCCTCCAAGACATCCAGCGCGTCGGGGCTAAGCTCTAGGGTGACCCGCCGCAGCTCTCGCCGATTCGGCGTGCGCCCCTCGAACTCGCGCAGCAGCGTGTCGAGCCGCTGATCCCAGGGGGCTTTGTCGCCGTGCCGAGCCCACCAGGCCTCGACGAGCGGCCCGAGATCCGGCGGGGCGGCCACAAACGCCCGCTTGCTCTTGAACTGGGGCTCCTCCCAGATGGGCTGCAGCTCGTCAATCAGGGCGCGCTCAAGTAACCGCACCGTCTCTGACCAAGCCTTGTCCGAAGGGTCCGGCGAGGTGAGCACCGTCCAGCTGGTCTCGGCCCCCCGCCACGCGGCGATCCGCCGGAAGAAGCCCCAATAGTTCGGATAGGCTCTCGCGATCGACGCATCCTGATCAGCGCACACCGAGGCGTAGTGTGAGCTGCTGGCGAGGCAGATGCGCGACCGTAGCCCACCCTTCGCAGTCGCGATCCCCACACGCAACGGAATACTCCGACCGTCTGAAAGATGCAGGGCGAGGCAATAAAGTCCCGCCTCGGCGGGTAGGCGCGCGGCGAGGGCGTCGCCATCCCGTGGAGTCAAGGCTGCGAAGTAGCGATTGATCTGCATCATCTGAGCTCCATGCATGTTCAGCACATCGACCCATGTGAAGTACGACTTCACATTCGCAACCATACCGGGCTCGCTCCGCCACCGCAAGCACCCTCGTCGAACTTTTTCCACGTTCCGCGCCGGCCGCTCGCGCGCACCCGCTCCGCGCGCGCCTGAGCGCCGCAGACCGCGCTGGGGCACGCCAACCGACGGGGAACCGGCCCCCTCCCCAGCCCACCCACCCTCCCCGCAGCCCGCGCCACCCCTCCCCTCCCCTTCGCCCGCCGCTCCTCCAAACCGACGTCGCTGACGCTGCTCCCGCGCAGCCTCCTGCCCTGCTTGACAAGCGGGCGTCCACGCCCCTACCCTCCGGGCCCGCTCCGCTCGACGCCTCAGCCCCGGTGGGTCCATGCTGCAGCCGCCCCCTCCGCCCTCCCCTGGCGCCGTGGTGCGCGCGCGCCAGCGCTCTTGGCTCGTCACCGGGGTGGTGCCGGGCAGCCGGCACCTCGAGTCGGCCCTGGTGCACCTCGCCTGCCTCGACGATGATGCCGCCGGCGAGGCCCTCTCCGTGCTGTGGAGCCACGAGCTCGACGCCGAGCTGGTGCCCGACTCCCCCGAGCTGCTGCGGCCGGGCGCGCCGCTCGACCCGCCGGCGCGTTTTGGCGCCTACCTGCACGCGATGCGCTGGAACACCGTCACCAGCACCGATCCCGGCTTGCTGCAGGCCCCGTTTCGGGCGGGCATCGATCTGAAGCCCTACCAGCTCGAGCCCCTGCGCAAGGCCCTGGCCCTGCCCCGGGTGAACCTGTTCATCGCCGACGACGTCGGCTTGGGCAAGACGATCGAGGCCGGGCTGGTCATGCAAGAGCTGGTGCTGCGCCAGCGCGTCGATCGGGTGCTGGTCATCTGCCCGCCCGCGGTCACCCTGCAGTGGCAAGATGAGCTCGCCCAGCGCTTCGGCCTGCGTTTTGCGCTCTACGACCGCGCCTTCATCTCGGCCCGGCGGCGCGAGCGGGGTTTTGGCGTCAACCCGTGGACCACCCACCCCCGCTTCATCGTCAGCTACGCCATGCTGCGCGGGGCGCGCGGCCGTGGGGGCGCGGCCCAGCACCTTGAGCTGTTGCTGAGCGCGCTGGGCGAGAAGGCCGGCCGCACCTTGCTTGTGCTCGATGAGTGCCACCAAGTGGCGCCGGCGGGCGGCGCGGTCTACCCCATCGACTCGCGCACCACCCGCGCGGTGCGCCAGGTCTCCGAGCGGGTCGGCCACCGCCTCTTCCTCTCCGCCACGCCGCACAACGGCCACAGCCAGAGCTTCTCCTCCCTGTTGCACCTGCTCGACCCGCAGCGCTTCACCCGCGGCCTGCCCATCCAGTCGGCCGACGAGCTGGCCCCGGTGATGGTGCGCCGCCTCAAGCGCGACCTGCGCGCGACCGTGAGCGGCCTGCCTGAGCGGATCTTGGTCGACCACGAGGTCGAGCTGGGCGCCGAGAGCGCCGACATGCGGCTGGGCCGCCTCTTGGCCGAGTACGACGCCATCTACCGCGCCTGCCTCGCCGGGCTGCCCGAGCGCCAGCGCCTCGCCCGCAGCTTGGTCATCGTCACGCTGCACAAGCGGCTGCTGTCCTCGGTGGCGGCTTTTCACCAGACCCTGCAGCTGCACGCCCGCGGCGCCGAGCAGGCCCTGCGGGCCGGGGCCCACCCGCTGCCCCCGCGGGCGGCGGGCGACGAAGATGACGATGAGCGCACCGAAGACGAGCGCGACGCCGACGAGGCCATGTTCCTCGCCGAGGCCAGCTTCGACGCCGGCGCGCAGGCCCGGGGCCTGCGGGCCGAGCTGCTGGCGCTCAGCGGGGCGGCGCGGGCCACCCCAGACGCCCGGGTGCGCGCGCTCGCCGCCTGGATCAACACGCACCTGATCCGCGGCGGGCGCTTCCACGACCGCCGCCTCGTCATCTTCACCGAGTACGAAGACACCCTCGCCTACCTGCTCCGCGCCCTGCCGCCGCTCTTGCACGACCCGCGGCCCGAGGCCATCGCCCGCTACACCGGCCGGCTCAGCGAAGAGGCCCGCGAGCGCCTCAAGGCCACCTTCAACCAGCCGCCCGACCGCTCGCCCCTGCGCGTGTTGATCTGCACCGACGCTGCCCGTGAGGGCATCAACCTGCAGGCCCACTGCGCCGACCTTTGGCACTTCGACCTGCCCTGGAACCCCTCGCGCATCGAGCAGCGCAACGGCCGCATCGACCGGGTGCTCCAGCCCTCTCCGCAGGTGCGCTGCCACTACTTCGACTGCGTCGACCGCCCGGAAGACCGGGTGCTGACCTACCTCGTCCGCAAGATGCACATCATCCGCGACGAGCTGGGCTCGCTGTCCGAGGTGGTCTCGGCCCAGGTGGCCGCCCGCCTCGACGCCGGCCTGCGCGGTGACGACGGCGCCCTCATCCCCGAGGCCGAGCTGGGCGCCCTGACCGAGCCCGGCGCCGAGGCCCGCGCCGCCCAGCGTGAGCTCGAAGGCCGCGGGGCTGCCCTGCTGCGCGGTGATCTCGAGCAGCTCCAAGCCCAGCTGCTCGCCTCTGAGCGGCGGCTCGGCTACCGCCCCGAGCACCTCGCCGCGCTGGTGCACGAGGGCCTGATCGCCGTCTGCGGCGCCGGTCTCAGCGGCCCGCTGCCCACGCCCGCCGGCCAGGCCCAGGCCCCCGAGGCCTTCGCCCTGCCCACCCTCGACCCGAGCTGGGGCCCCGTGCTCGAGCTGCTGCGCGAGCCCGAGGGCGAGGTCGAGGGCGACCCGCGGCGCCGCCCGCTGCCCCCGGTGCGGCCGGTCACCTTCCGGGCCGACCACCGCCTCGACGCCCCGGCGGTGCAGCTGCACCTGGGTCATCCCTTTGTGCAGCGTCTGGTGGCCCGTTTTCGGGCCCAGGGCGCGGCCCGCCACGACCTCTCACGCCTGACCCTCATCGAGAACACCCACGACAGCAGCCGCCGGCTGCTGGTTTTTGGCCGGGTCGCCCTCTTTGGCGCCGGGGCCACCCGCCTGCACGAAGACCTCGTGGTGCTCGCCGCCGCGCTGACCGCCGACGAGGCCCTGCCCCTGCCCGCCGACAGCGCCGAGGCCGTCTTGGCCGCCGAGCGCCTGAGCGAGGCCCTCGCCCACAGCCCGCGGCCGCACCCCAACGCCCAGGTGGCGACGGCGGTGCGCCAGCGCGCCCTGCGTGACTTTGGCGCGCTGTGGCCCACCCTCGCCGCGCGCGGGGCGATGGCGGCGCAAGAGGCCCAGCGCCTGCTCGAGGCCCGCGGTCAGCGCGAGGCGGCCGACCTGCGCGCCCTGCTGCTGCGGCAGCGCGCGGCCATCGAGGCCCAGCTCCGGGTCGGCGGCCCCGAAGAGGGGGCCCTCCTCCCCACCATCGAGGCCGAGCGCGAGCAGCTTGAGCGCGATCGGCGATTCTTGCTCCGCCGCCTCGACGACCTTGAAGCCGAGCTGAACACCGAGCCCGCCGCCATTGAGGCGAGCTACGCCGTCGCTCTGCAGCGTTTTGAGCCCGTCGGGCTCGCTTACCTCTGGCCCGCGAGCTGAGCCCATGCCCCGCGCCCGACGCCCCCAGAGCCGCGCCGCGCAGCTCCACGCCGACTGGATCGGCATGCTCCAGCCCGACGGCCTCGTGGTCAGCGTCGCCGTGCTCGAAGAGCTCGACCTCTATGTGGCCCAGCCGCTCGAGGCCCAGCAGCGGCTGCGCGCCGCCACCGAGGGTGAGCGCCTCCCCGACCTGTCTACCCTGCTGCACGATATTTTGGGCTGGAAGCCCCAGCGTTTTGTGCCCGCGGCGGCCCTCGTGCCGCCGGTCAGCCTCGACCTGCTCGACCTGGGGGGCAGCCTCGCGCCCACCGGGGCCGGGGTCTCGACCCAGGGCGAGCGCCGCCTGCTCGTGCAGTGGATCGACGGCGCGCTCGACGCCACCCCCGAGGGCGACCGCTGGCCGGCCACCCACACCGAGCGCTTCGAGCGCCTGCTCTCGCGCTGCGGCCCGCCGGTCGGCCTGCTCGCCAGCCCCACCGCCGTGCGCCTCTGCTTCGCGCCCAGCAACGAGGCCCCGGGCCGCCTGACCTGGCCGGTGGCCGCCCTGCGCACCGCCGACGGCCGCCTGCTCGTCGACGCCCTGCACATGCTGCTCGGAAGCGAGCGGGTCTTCGGCTCGAGCCCCGAGCGTGGCCTCGGCGCCGTGCTGCGGGCCAGCCGCGAGCGCCAAGAGCAGGTCACCGAGCAGCTCGCCGCCCAGGTCGAAGAGGCCCTGCGCGTGCTGCTCGCCGGCTGGGACGAGGCCAACCAGCGCACCGGCGGCGCCCTGCTCGCCCAGGTCGACGAGGCCGCGCTTTTTGACGGCCTCAGCACCGTGCTGTTGCGCCTGATCTTCTTGCTCTATGCTGAGGACTACGGGCTTTTGCCCACCACGCACCCCATCTACGCCGAGGCCTACAGCGTGGTCGGCCTGGGCGAGGCGCTGGCCGAAGACGCGGTCACCCACGCCGAGGCCCAGACCCGCCGCTTCTCGGCCTGGCCGCGCCTGCTCAGCCTCTTCCGGCTGGTCTGGTC
This sequence comes from Deltaproteobacteria bacterium, assembly GCA_016792625.1. Lineage (GTDB taxonomy): Bacteria > Myxococcota_A > UBA796 > UBA796 > UBA2385 > JAEUKK01. Next base: position 12,984 of record JAEUKK010000174.1, read on the forward strand.
GGGCGGCAGCCACGGCGATCTGCTGCTGCCGCCGCGCCAAGGTGACCTCTTCCACCCCGACCGCTTCCCGTTCTTAGAGGGCCGCCCGCCCCAGAGCAGCCACACCACCGACCCCGTGCGCGTGCCGCCCCTCGACGACGCCACCCTGCGCGAGGCCCTCGACCGGCTGCTCTACCTTGAGGGCCAGCGCATCTCGTACCGCAACCTCGAGGTCGAGCAGCTCGGCTCGGTCTACGAGGCCCTGATGGGTTTTGAGGTGCGCCGGGCCAGCAGCGAGACCCTCGCGCTCAAGGGCGGGGTCTATGTCGAGCTCGGTGTGCTCGCCGATTCAGAGCAGCCCTACCTCACGCTCGAAGACATCAGCGGAGAGCGCAACGCCCGCCTGCGCAAGCTGCTGCCCGGCCTCGCCGCCCTGCGCCCGACCGGAGACCCCGCCGCCGACCGCGCCGCGGTGGCCGCCGCCCTCGGGCCCCTGCTCGACCCGCGCCGCCCGCCGATGCCCGCCGGCCGCCACTACCTGCAGCCCGGCGCCGCCCGCCGCAGCTCGGGCTCCCACTACACGCCCCGCTCGCTGACCGAGCCCCTGGTGCGCCACACCCTGGCGAACCTGCTGCCCGAGAAGCCCACCAGCGCGCAGATCTTGGCCCTGCGCGTCTGTGACCCCGCCATGGGCTCGGGCGCCTTCTTGGCCGAGGTCTGCCGCCAGCTCGCCGACGCCCTCGCCCGCGCCTGGGCCCGCGAGGGCAGCGCCCCGCCCAGCGGCGGCCGCGCGCCCGCCTTGGTGGCCCGCCGCTTCATCGCCGAGCGCTGCCTCTATGGGGTCGACAAGAACCCGCGGGCCGTGCAGCTCGCCCGGATGAGCCTCTGGCTCATCACCTCGGCCGCCGACCTGCCGTTCACCTTCATCGACCACGCCCTGCGCGAGGGCGACGCCCTGATCGGCGCAGACCCAGGCCAGATGGCCGCTTTTGACCTGCACCCGGGCAAGCAGGTCGGCGCCCAAGAGCCGGCCTTTCGGGCCGCGATGGCCGCGGCGGCCAGCGACCGGGCCAAGATCACCGCCATCCAACAAGAGCTGGCCTTCGCCCGCGACAGCTTCAGCGTGCGCCGCGGCTGGCTGGGCCAAGCCGACGAGCACACCTGGGATGAGCGCCGGCTGGGCGACCTGCTGGTCGCCTGCGCCTGGGCCGGCGGCAGCAAAAAGGCCCTGAAGGACCGGCTGACCCATTACCGCGACCGGGTGTGGAGCTGGTACCCCTCACCGTCCAAAGCGCCCCTGCCCGCAGAGGGTGAGGCGCTGGTGGCGGGCCTGCCCATGCGGCCCTTTCATTGGTGGATGGAGTTCCCTGAGGTGTTTTCGGGCAAGGCGAAGGGTTTTGATGCGGTGGTGGGGAACCCGCCATTTGGCGGGAAGAACCTCATCTTGAAGGAGAATGGGTCGGCCTACATCAGCCTCTTGCAGGCCTTCTGGCCCCACGCGCACGGGAACGCCGACCTGTGCGCCTACTTCTTCTTGCGCGCTGCGCAGATCTTGCGCCCAGGTGGTCATTTTGGCCTCGTGGCCTCGAACACCATCAAGCAGGGGGATACGCTCGACACCGGCCTGCGGCACTTGCTGAACGAGGGCGGCCTGACCCTGACCCGGGCGGTGACCGACATGGCCTGGCCGTTGCGGGGAGCGGCTGTGGTGGTTGACGTGGTGCAGGGCACTTTGGGGAAGTGGAAGGGAGCGGTGGAGCTGAATGGGGCGCCGGTGAAGGAGATCAACTCGGGCCTCGGCGCCGGAGATGAGCTGGCGGAGCCGGTGGAGTTGACTGCAAACGGGGCACTTTGCTTTGTTGGAGTCTATGCACTCGGCAAAGGATTTGTGCTCACCCCCGCCGAAGCCGCGGCTCTTATTCAAGCAGACCCTAGAAACGAGGAGATCGTGCGAGCCTACATCGGGGGCCAGGAGCTAAACAACAACGTGCCAGCAGTCGGGAACGACTTTGTCCCGCACGATAGGTTCGTGATCAACTTTGGCGATCGAACCCTGGCACAGGCCCGAGAGTGGCCGTTGCTAATGGAAATTGTCGAGCGGTTGGTCAAGCCGGAACGCGAGTCAAACAACCGCGAGCAAAGGCGCCTTAACTGGTGGAGATTCGCAGAGACTGCGCCAGGGCTGGGTCGTGCGATAAGCTCACTGTCCCGATGCTTCTCCGCAGCGCGGGTGAGTAAACACTGGCTGGTAGCTGCACAACGGACCGACATTACTCTGTCAGAAGCGCTAATTACCTTCGCCATGTGTGACTGGTCAAGCTTCGCGATACTCCAGTCTCGCACGCACGAATACTGGGCGCGCCTGCTCGGCTCGTCGATGAAGACCGACATGCGGTACACCCCCTCCCGCTGCTTCGAGACCTTCCCCTTCCCACGACCGACGGCGGCCCAGCAGGCCGCGCTGCTGCAGACCGGCGAGGCGCTGCACACCGAACGCCACCAGCTGCAAATTGACCTGCAGCTCGGTCTAACCGACTTGTACAATCGCCTGCTCGACCCCCACGAAGATGACCCGCGCATCCTCGCCCTGCGCGCGACGCGGGAGCGCATGGACCGGGCGGTGCTCGCCGCCTACGGCTGGGCCGAGCTCGACCCCGACGACAAAGACGAGATCATCAAGCGGCTGCGCGCGCTCAACGCCCGCAGGGCCGCAGAAGAGGCCGCTGCAGCGGCTGAGGGTGGCAAACGATGAGCAGCTTGAGTGACGCGCGGATCAAAGAGCTGTACGCCAACTTCGACGAGGGGCGAGGGGCCGGATGGGAGAAGTGGCTGGCAGACGCGACCGCCCACCTGGAGTGGGCGCAGGCCCTGACGGACGCGGAGCTGCGCGCGCCCGAGATCCAGCGCCGCCTATGGACCGAGACCGGACTCGGCACGGCCGGACCAGCCGAAAATCTCCCGATTACGCAGCTTCCCGGCGACCCCACGCTGACCGAGCTGTACCTGCTTGTGCGACACGAGGCGCTGCCGCCCGACGCGAGCCCGCGCGCGCAGCGTTTGGAGGCACTCTACGCCGCGATCCGCAACCGCGCCCAGGGGCTGCTGCCCGGAAACATGCCCCACACCCGGCTGCGGCGCCTGATGATGTCGCTGCGGCCGCAGGAGCTGCACTGTGGCTTCTCGGACGCCTCGCTCGGCGACACCCGCGACCTTCTGGTGGGGCGCAAGGTCAGCGGCCAGGTCGAGGGCGCCTGCCTCGCCCGGGCGCGGCTGCGCGAGGTGCTGGGCGAAGAGGAGGACCTGCGCGCCCACGCGGTGCGGGCGACCTTCTGTTGGTGGCTGCACGAGAACCGCGACGTGGTGGAGAAGGGAGGCTCCAAAGGGCCCAACCCGCCCTGGACGGGCGAACGCATCTATCAGCTGTGGCAGAGTGACCTCGCCCAGGCGGCCTACTGCGAGGGGCTGGCCGAGACCACCATCAGCACCTACCGCCAAGCGGTGAACAGCGTGCTGACGGCGCTGCGCGCCTCGCATGGCGACCAGCCCGTCGACCTCGAGGCCGATGTGCTTGGGGCCATCACCCAACAGTGGGGCCGCGGGGCCACCCCACAGACCGTGAACGGCTACCGCCTCAAGTGGAACCGGTGGGCGCACATCGCCAACACCCTCGGCCTGCCGCTGCGCCCCCTCTCCACTGTGCAGTTGCCCTTTTTGGATGAGGTTGCCCCGGCGGCAGCGGTCGAGCCGACCCTGGCCGAGCTTCGCGCCCGATTCCAGGCCGACAACGACGCGGGCAAGCTGATCTTCCCACCGGCCATGGTCCGCGGCCTCTACGCCGCCTGGAGCTTCCATCCGCGCAAGCGCTTCGCCCTGCTCTCGGGCCTGTCGGGCACCGGCAAGACCGAGCTGCTCAAGCACACCGCGCGCCTGACCTGCGAGCATATGGGCCTCGACGAAAACAACCACGTGGCCCTCATCGCGGTCAACCCCGACTGGCGTGACCCCAGCGGCCTGCTCGGGCACCTGAGCACCCTGCACAACCCGCCCACCTTTCACGCCGAAGCGGCGCTGCGCCTCGTGCTCCGGGCGGCCAACGACCCTGGCCGGCCCTATTTCTTGCTGCTCGACGAGATGAACCTCGCCCCGGTCGAGCGTTATTTTGCGCCCTTCCTCTCAGCGATGGAGTCGGGTACAGATCTGCTGCTGCACGGCGAAGACGACGAGGTGAACGGAGTGCCCCCGCGCGTGGCATGGCCCAGCAACCTGCGCATCGGCGGCACGGTCAACATGGACGAGACGACCTACCCCTTCAGCGACAAGGTGCTCGACCGGGCCTTCACCTTCGAGTTCTGGGAGGTGAACATCGAGGCCCTCTTCGATACGCGTGACCCCGATGGGCCCACTGAAGAGGCCGCGCAGGCCGCCCTGCGCGCGCTGCAGGCCCAGCTCGTGCCCATCCGCCGCCACGTTGGTTACCGCGCGCTGACCGAGGCCCTCGACTGGATCGCGACCTGCCACCAACACGACCCCGACGCGCCGATGCACGAGCTGATCGACGAGGCGGTCTTCGCCAAGGTGCTGCCGCGCCTGCGGGGCAGCGAGTCGAGCGCGCTGTCGACCGCGCTGGCGCAGATCCAAAAGGTCTGTGTCGAACACAAGCTGAGCCGCTGCCAAGCCAAGGTGCAGCAGATGGCCGCGCGCCTGACCGAGACCGGCGTGACCGGCTTCTGGTCGTGAGCGCCGCGGCGGCGGCCCCGGCCGCGGTCGTCGAGATCATCGACGGGCGGGGCCAAGCGGTGGGGCGCGCCGGCGGGGCCTTCGTGCTCACCGAGGCCCGGCGCTACACCCTGCGGGCGCCCGCCGGCTGCACGGCCGCCCACCTCAACGGCGTGGAGCTGCCGCGGGATGGCCGCGGCGGCTTCCTCATCGAGCTGCCCTTCGCGGTTGGCCGCTACCACGTGCGGCTGCAGCAGGTCGATCTCGCCGAGGAGCACACGCTTGAGGTGCTGCCCGACGGCGCCAAGCTCGACCCCCAGACCTGGATGGCCCTGCTCGACGAGCTCGAGGCCTGGCTGCCCGGCCTCGCCACCGGGGTCGAGGGCGCCCGGCTCGGCGGGGTCGGGCGCACCGGCGCGGCGGCCCCCCTGCTGGTCGAGGCGCTGCTGCCCCTGCTGCCTGAGCTGGAGCGCGCGCTGACCGCTGTCCTCGACGCGCCCCGCCTGCGCACCACCGAGCAGCGGGCCGAGCGGCCCCTGCACCAAGCCCGGCGGGCCGACCGCGGGGCCATCATCGCGCTCGGCCGGGCGTCGGCGACGGTGGCCGCGCTGGCCGGCAGGCCGGTCGGGGGCCGCCCGCCGACGCTCTGGGTGACCGAGGCCGAGCCCACCTTAGACCACGCGGCCAACCGCCACGTCGCGTGGCTGATCCACAGGGTGATCCTGCGGCTTGAGCAGGCGGCCGCCATCCTGGCCGAAGCCAAGGGCACCGAGCTGCTGCGGGGAGAGCGTTGGTTGGCCAGCCGCGCCGCGGCCTGCACGCGCGGGGCGGCCCGGCTGAAGCGCCGCTGGCGGGCCTCGATCTTCGCGCCCCTGCCCGCCGAGGCGGCGAGCGCCGGCGCGCTGCTCGTGGTGCAAGACCACCCCACCTATGGCCGGCTGCATCGCCTCGCTTGGCGCATCATCGGCGCCCGCTTCGATCTGGGCCCGGCCCCCCTGCAGGCGGCGACCCGCCCGAGCTTCACGCTCTATGAGCTGTGGTGCTTCTTGGCCGTGCAGCGCGTCATCAGCGAACTGTTAGGCGCAGGCTGGGCCATGCGCAGCCGAGGCCTCGACGCCCTGCTCAGGCTGCAGAGCACCGGCGCAGGCGCCCGGGTGTGTTGGTCGCGGGGCGCGGGCGCTGACCGGGCCGAGCTGCGGCTGGACTTCAACCTCAGCTTCCGTCGCCTGGAGCGGCTCAGCGAGAGCAGCGGCCGGCACGCGCTGAGCAAGCAGCGGCGCCCCGACCTCACGCTGCGGGTCAGCGGGCCCGGCGGCGCGTCGTGGGCCGTGCTCGACGCCAAGTACCGCGTGGGCCAAAGCAACGTCGCCGACGCCATGCAGAGCGTGCACATCTACCGCGACGCCCTGCGCTGGCCCGCGGCGGGCGGCCCCCCGGTGGCGGGCTTCTTGCTCTGCCCCGACCGCGCGGACGGCGACGCGCTGTGGTTTGATCCGGCCTTCCACGCGGCCTACGGCATGGGCGCGCTCTGCCTGCGGCCGGGCAAGGCCACCCCGTCCGAGACCCGCGATGCCCTGGCCGCCCTCATCGCCCCCGCGTTGCAGAGCGCAGAGAGAGAGCCCGATGCCCGCTGACCCCACGACCCAAGTGGCCATCCGCGACGCGCTGATTGACGCCCTGCGCGCCGATCTGATCGGGCCCATGGCGCTCGACGAGGTCATCGAGAGCCGCCCCTCGCGCTGGTACCTCGCGGGCTTCTTGGTGCCCACCGCCACCCCGCTCGCCGAGCGCCAAGACCCCGAGGTGGCCGAGGCGCTGAGCATCGACGCCGACCAGGGCGACGAGACAGATGACGCGGTGGCTGCGCCGCGGGCCTACTTCCCCTCGTCGATGGGGCTGTCGTTCTTGGTCGGGCCGGGCACCCGGCAGCTCGAGGTCAGCGCCGAGTGGGCCGACTACGTGCACCTGAGCGAAGCCGAGACCCTGCAGTGGCAAGAGGTCGAGCGGGCGCGGCGGCGGGCCCGGGCGAGCGCGCGGGCCGGGGCCCAGACGGTGACCGCGGCCCCCGAGGAAGAGCGGGCGGCGGCCGAAGGTACGCGCTTTCGGTACTGGAAGCGGGCGGCGGCCCACCAGACCACCGTGCCGGTGCGGCTGGATGGGCCCGCGCGGCCCGTTCCGCTGACGCCCCAAGGCGACGTGGTGGTCGTTCCTTCCGTGCGCCCGGCGCCAGCCAACGCGGGCCCGCCGGGGACCCGCGTGGTGTCGCTGTTCTTGGTGAACCAGCGCCAGCCCCAAGATGACCACGCCGACGAGCGCTTCCTCTTCCAGGCGCGGCTGGTGGTGGGCTGCGCCGACGGTTTTGTGCCCCGGGTGCACCGCGACCCCTCGGGGCACCCCGACGACCGCCGCAACGACCTGCAGTACCGGGACCGTCCCGAGTGGGCGGTGGGCCACGGGGTGTCGACCGAGCCGCTGCAGGTCAGCCCGCGGGGCTGCACCATGCTCGCGACCACCTGGGTGCCGGTCGCCCAGGTCCACCGCATGACGGCCCGCGAAGTCCCCGGCCTGCCCACCGCGATGGAGGCGCTCGCCGCCATCACCGATCCGGCGGCCCTCGAGGCCCAGCTCGCCCCGCTGCTCAGCGCCTACACCGGCTGGATCACACAGCAGGCGGCCGCGGGCGCCCGCTTGGCCGACCCCCAGCACCGCCAGACCGCCGCCGAGCTGATGCAAGCGGCCGGGCTGGCGGCGACGCGGGTGGCCAGCGGCCTGCGGCGCCTGCGGGCCGATCCGGTGGCCTTCCGGGCCTTCCAGCTCACCAACTTGGCCATGGCCGGGGCCGCCCGCAAGCAGCGGCCCGACCAGACGCCCACCTGGCGGTTGTTTCAGCTCGCGTTCGTCTTGCTGAACATCGACGGGCTCAGTGATCCGGGGCACGCCGACCGGCGGGCGGTCGAGCTGCTCTTCTTCCCCACCGGCGGCGGCAAGACCGAGGCCTACCTGGGCTTAGCGGCGTTTACGCTGTTCTCGCGCCGCCTGCGGGCGCAAGGTGCGCCCGGGGGCGGCTTGGGGGTCGGCGTGCTGCTGCGCTACACCCTGCGGCTGCTGACCCTCGACCAGCTCGCCCGCGCGGCCCAGCTGGTCTGCGCGATGGAGCTGCTGCGCAGAGCCGAGCCCGCGGCCCTGGGCGCGGCGCGGTTCACCGTCGGGGTCTGGGTCGGGCGCAAGGCCACGCCGAACACGCTAAGCGACGTCGAGCCCGTGCTGCGGCGCATCCGCGAGGGGCTGCCGCTGTTTGCCGACCCCAAGCCCCTGCCGCTCGAGGCCTGCCCCTGGTGCGCCACCCCGCTGGGCCGCGACCCCTACCAGCTGCACCCCGCGGGCGCGAAGGTCAAGCATAGCCTGACGGTGAGCTGCGCCGACGAGGACTGCCCCTTTCACGCCGAGCAGGGGGTGGGTCTGCCGCCACACCGACGGGGCCTGCCTATCGTGACGGTCGACGAGCACGTCTACCACGAGCTGCCCAGCGTGCTCATCGGCACCGTCGACAAGTTCGCCAGCCTGCCCTGGCGCGGGGCCAGCGGGAACCTGTTCGGCCGGGTGCGCGCGGTCGGCCGGCCGGGCGCGCCCGACGAGGGCGTGCTCTACGGAAATGACGAGAAGCCGCCCAAAGAGGCCCTGCCGCTGCCTGCGGGGCTCGCCCCGCCCGACCTCATCCTGCAAGACGAGCTGCACCTCATCACCGGCCCGCTGGGCACGATGGTCGGGCTCTACGAAGCAGCCATTGAGGCGCTGTGCCAAGACAAGGTGCCCGCGGGGCCCAAGATCGTGGCGTCGACAGCGACCGCGCGGCGGGCCAGCGAACAGATCCGCGCGGTGTTCGCGCGCGACACGGTGCACCTCTTCCCCCCGCAGGGGATTGACGCCGACGACAGCTTTTTCGCCGAGGTCGACCGGCGGCCTGAGAAGGCGCGGCTCTATGTCGGGCTGGCGGCGCCGGGCCGGCCGGTGAAGCTGCTCGCCTCGCGCGCCTACGCGGGCCTACTCGGGGCCACCCAGCGCCAGTGGCAGGCGGCCGGCAAGCCGGGCCTCGACAACCCCGCCGACACGTACATGAGCTTGGTGGCCTACTTCAACGCGCTGCGCGAGCTCGGCGGGGCCCAGCGCATCTTGCAAGAAGAGGTCGACGGGCGCACGCGCAGGCTGTCCGAGCGCCGGCCGCTCGATGAGCCCGAGAGCCGCCACTTCGCCGACCGCCTGGTCAGCTACGACCTGCTCGAGCTGACCAGCCGCCAGACCACCGACCAGATCACCGCGCACGCGGCGCGGCTGCGGGCGGCCTACGCGCCCAAGGGCCCCCAGCGCACCGACGTATTGCTGGCCAGCTCGATGATCTCGGTGGGCGTCGATATCCCCCGGCTGGGTCTGATGGTGGTCAACGGCCAACCCCGGACGGTCGCCGAGTACATCCAGGCCACCTCGCGGGTGGGGCGCGAGACGCCCGGCCTCGTGGTGACCCTGTTCAGCACCCACAAGCCGCGCGACCGCTCGCACTACGAGCGCTTCTTGAGCTTCCACGAGACCTTCTACCGGCACGTTGAAGCAGCGTCGGTGACGCCATTCTCCGCGCGGGCCATCGACCGCGGCCTGCCCGGGCTGGTGGTGGCGCTGGGGCGGCACCTGCCCGCGCGCATGGCCCCGGCCGACCGCGCGCTGGCCGTGCGCGAGCTGCCCGAGCTCTCGGCGCAGCTGCAGGCCCTGCTGGTCGCGCGGGCCGCCGCCCACCGGGGTCAAGCGGGGGCGCCGCCCGACGCCAAGCTCGAGGCGCGGGTGGCCTTCTTGATGGACCAGTGGCGCGCGGTGGTCACCGCGGTGCACGACGCCGGCGGCGGTCTCTGGTACTCGCCGTGGGAGACCAAGGGGGACAAGGCCACCCTGCTGCACACCGCGGTCGATGACATCGTGAACGGCGCCTACACCACGCACCTCAAACACTTTCGCGCGCCGACCTCGATGCGCGACGTCGAGCCCGCCGTGCACATCTGGGTGGATCGCCCACGCGACCCGGGGGTCAAATGAACCGAAATGGACGCCGCCCCGACGGGCAGGCCCGCCGCAGCCAGGTGCTCACCAGCGCGGGTGCCGGCGCGCTGGTCGATCTGGTCGAAGACGCGGTCATCATCAAGGGCCTCGACGGCTGGCATTACCCGAGCGAAGACGAGGGCTTCATCGAAGAGCCGCGCCTCGCCCGGGCGGTGCTGGGCCAGCTGCGCAGCTTCGGCCGCTGGCGGCGGGCCCACGTGCGCCTGCGCCTGCCGCCGGTGGCCGACCCCGACAGCCCAGGCCCGCACCGGGGCATCCACGCCCGCGAGTTCCCCAAGTGGTTCCTGTGCGCGCGCTGCCAGTCGCTGGTGCAGCGCAGCGCGCTCGACGCCCGTCGACGGCATCAGTGCAGCCCCGGCTCGCCCGCCAAGCCCGCGCCGACCGTACCCGTGCGCTTCGTCGCGGCCTGCGCCCGGGGGCACATCCAAGACATCAACTGGCGCTACTTCCTGCACCCCGGTGAGCCGCCCGCCGGCGTCGAGGAGCCTTTTCGCTGCCTGCCCGCGCCCGAGCGCGCAGCGGCCGACCTCGCCGCAGATGGGGAGCGCCCAACCGCCGACCTGCAGCTGCGGACCGAGGGCACCACGGGCGAGCTGGCCGACCTGCTGATCAGCTGCCGGCGCTGCGGCGCGCGGCGCAGCCTGCAGGACCTCAACCGCCCCCACCAGCTCGGGCGCTGCTTCGGCTGGCGGCCCTGGCTCTCGACCGACGACAACGAAGAGTGCCCCGAGCCCACCAAGCTGCTCGTGCGCACCGCCACCAACGCGTGGCTGCCGTTGAGCCTGAGCGCGCTGCACCTCGGCGAGGGGGACCGCGACCTGCGCCGCGTGGTCGACAGCCACTGGGATGCGCTCGCGCGCCTCGACTGCGAGGCCGACGTCGCCTTCGCCCGCCGCAAGGTGCTGCCGCTCAGCGTGGCCAAGGAGCTCGAGCCCTACACCGACGCCGAGATCCTCGCGCGGGTGCTGCAAAAAGCCGCCGGGGTCAATGAAGACGACAAGGTGAGCCTGCGGGCGCCCGAGTGGGCGGCGCTCACCGCCGCCGAGTATGGCCTGAGCACCGACCTGCCCGAGCGGGGCGTGGACTGGTTCGCCACCCGGGTCTCGCCGCCCGAGCTGCCCCCGGCCATCGACCGGGTGGTGCTGGTGCCCGCGCTCAAGATCGTGTTCGCGCAGGTCGGCTTCCTGCGCCTGGAGGGCTTCCCCACCGACGCCGAGGGGCTCTCGCAGCCCGACCCGGCGCGGGTGGCGCCGCTGAGCCTGCACCAAGACTGGGTGCCCGCGGTGGAGCAGCGCGGCGAGGGCTTCTTCATCAGCTTCGACGAGGCCCACCTGCGCGCGTGGGAGGAGCGCCCCGCGGTCCGCAACCGCGCCGAGCGTTTTCGCCGGGCGATGCAGGCCCACAACCGCGCGGCGGGCCGGCCTGACGAAAGTTTTGAGGGCCCGCGCCTGCTCATGTTGCACAGCCTCGCGCACATGCTGATCCGCGCGATCAGCCTGGAGTGCGGCTACTCCGCGGCGGCCATTCGTGAGCGCATCTATTGCTACCGGGCGCCCGACCTCGCGCCGGGGCAGCCCGACCTCGCCGGCTCGCGCGCGGGGATCATGCTGTACACCGGCACGCCCGGCTCAGAGGGCACGCTGGGCGGCCTGGTCGAGGTGGGCCGCAACATCGCCCACCACCTCGCCGCCGCCCTCGAGGCCAACCGCCTCTGCTCGAACGACCCCGTCTGCGCGCAGCACGGCCCCGACACCCTCGACGGCCGCCACCGCGAAGGCGCGGCCTGCCACGGCTGCTTGCTCATCGCCGAGCCGAGCTGCGAGCGCATGAACGCTGACCTGGACAGGGCTTTCGTCGTCGAGACCGTGGATGAGGGGAGCGCGGGCTGCGCGTTTTTTGGGGGGTGAAGGGCGGGGCGCGGTGGAGCAGCCCGTCGGCCTCGGTTGAAGCGCAACGGGCGTGCGGGTATGAGCAGGCGGAGGGGTCTGCAGGCTCGCCGTCCCGCTCGCTGCCCGTCGACACACCGTGAGGAACCCCATGAAGTGGTCCAGCCCGATTCCGTTGTCCACGTCCCATGTACACACGCTGGGCAACGTACCGGCGGTCTACCGCCTCGTGGCGATCAAGCCCGACGGCGAGTCGCTGCCAGTGGCCCGCGTCTTCGGAAGTGACCCGGTGGGGCGAATCCTCATCGGCGAGACTACTGAGCTCGCACGGCGCTTCAACCAAGTAGTCCGGTCAGCGACCACAGGACGCTCAGGCCATGGCCCGGGCATCACGTACCATGAGTGGATCGGGTACCACCAGTATGTGCCCGAAAACGTCCGGTTTCAGTTCGCCGACCTCGCGCCGGTGACCACTTCTCTGCGCGGCGCCTTTGGCGAACTCGCCGACGAAGACACGGTGACCAAGCTCGCTGAATTGCAGCTCATCTTCGCCTATCGGCATCGGTTCGGCGATGCGCCCCCCGCCAACTCCCAAGCCCCCCACTACAACGACGTCGAGGCCTGGATCAAGGAGCTGACTGGAAACACCCCGACCTACTCGAAGAGCACCGGAATGATCATCGCGCCCGGTTTCGACTTCGAGGCGCCATTCCACGACCTCGTTGACTAATACGGGCTGACTCAGGTTTGGCTCGGAAGCCCCCCAGGCGAAGAGCCTCGCCCCAGCCGCGGTAGCCGAGGCCTTCGCGGCGAACCCCCTCCTCGCCCAGGGCCACCCCAAAACGCGCCGAGCTGGGGGGTTTCCAAAGGGGGGCCTTTGCGGGCTGGCGCGCGGCGCTGCCATGCGCCGCGCGAAGCCTGCCCGCTGGCCCCACTTTGGCGGGGGATGCAAGGGGCCTCGCAGGCCCCTTGCCCGGGGGTCTGGGGGCCGGCGGCCCCCGGCATCCGTCGTGAAGCAGCCAGTTGACAGCGAGAACGGCCTCAGCACCTCGATGAGGCCAAGCGTCGCAAGCGCGAGCCGAATCAACCAAAGCCGGTGTAACGTCGTCCTGGGATACGTCGCTCACTGACGTTGACATCAACCTCAGTGAGGCTGTTGTCGCCGTATTCCTAACCAGCCTGCCAAGCAGTTTGGCAACAGCCGCTCTGATTGGCCGTCGCCAAGCGGCCCCAAGCCGGCGGGCAGCGCTACCCTCACCCCCGACTGAACACAATTGGGTAGCTCACCACCACCACGCCCCCGCCCTTCGGCGCCGGGAACTTGAACCGCAGGAAGCGCTCGGCCACGCAGGACTCGACCGCCGGGCTGCCGATGCCCTGCTTGGTCTCGGCCTTGGCCACGCTGCCGTCGCCGGCGATGGTGAACTTGACGGTGAGCTTGCCGCCCAGCGTGGGGTTCCGGCTCAGCTCGCGGCTGTAGCAGTAGCGGATGCTGTTGAGGTTGCGCTTGATCACCTGCTCGATGAGCGACTTGTCGAGCGCGCCGAGCACCACGGTCTCGCCGGCCGCGCGGGCGATCACGCCCTCGCCCCGCGGGCCGAAGTTGCCCCCGCTGGCGCCATAGCTGGCCTCGTCTCCGCCGCGGCCGCGGGTGCCGAGGCCCCCGCCGCGCTCGGCCGCCCCGCCGCCGCCCAGGTCGGCGCCGCGCGCGCCGAGGCCGCCCGCCCCGCGGGGGACCCCCTTGGCCCCCAGCGCGCTCCCCACCCCGCGGGTCAGCTCGGGCCGCAGCGCCGCGCTGTTCATGCCCTCGAGCGCGTCGCCGCCCGCGGCCAGCACGCCGAGCACGCCCGCCTCGGCGGCGATCTCGGCGTCGCGCTGGCGGCGCGCGGCCGGGCCGCGGGGGCCCCGGGCGTGGTCCATCTTGGCCGCGCGGTCGCCGGCGCGGCCCTCGGCGCCCTTGGCCCGCGCGCCCTCTTCGGCCGCCGCGGGAGCGTCGGGCCGGCGCGCCAGGGGCGCGGGCGGCGGCGTGGGGGCCATCATCAGCAGGGTCGCCACCCGGTCGGGCACCTCGACCACCGCGGCCTCTGGCGGGGGCGGCGCGAAGGCGAACAGGGTCGAGAGGCCCAAGAACAGCCCCCCCATGAAGGTGAGCGCGCCGAGGAAGGGCAGGTCGACCGCGCCCCAGCGGCCCGCCGCGGTCTTTGGCCCCCGCGGCACAAGGCGGGCCGCGGTGATCACGCCGTCGACGTCGACGCAGAGCAGCTCGCCCGGCGCCAGCGCGAGGCTGAGCAGGCCCGGCCCGGCGGGGCGCGCCCGCCCCTCGGCCACAAGCTGGCCGAGGCTGCGGCGGAGCCCGCCCGCCTCAACGAAGCCGGCCCAGCCGACCCGCAAGGTGGCGAGGCAGCCCGCGCCATCTTCGGCGAGGTGGGGGCCCTCGGCGGCCGCGTGCGCCGCCGGGCCGGCCGGTGGGTGGGCGGCATCGGCCCCGAGCGCGCGCGCACCATACCCCTGGCCGAGGTGCTCGACCGCGATGAGCGCGCCCGCCCACACCGTCGCGAGCTCGAGCAGCGGGCCGCCGGGTCGGTCGGGGCCGCCGACGGAGGGCGAGGCGCCGCCGTGGCGCAGCAGGTCCAACGCGGCGTCGGTGGCCGGATCGAGCGCGAGGGGCGGGTCTTGGATGGGTGTCATGGGCATCTCCTCTCGCGGGGGTGCGCACGGGCATACCGGTCGGCGCAGTCCACGCGGGGTGGAGATGGCGGCGGCGGCGCGGGCGCGGTGGGCGCAGGTCTGCGCGCCCCGCCTGGCCGCGGGGCCGGCGGGGGTCTGGGCGGGGCGCCCGCTGCGCGGGGCCCGGCGGGCTTGACCACAGCGCGCGGGGTCGGTTCCGTCGTTTGGCGCGGGTCGGCCGCGCGCGCCTGCCCGCCCGCCTCGCGCGCGCCAGGCCGACCGGCGCGCGGCCGCAGGCCGGTCGCGCAGCGACCGAGGGGCGCAGCCCCGAGCGCAGAGGGGGGCCGCCGCCGGCCCCGCCGGCGGGGCGCCCGACCTCCGCCCCCAGGGCCGCGGCGGCGGAGATAGGGGTCGCGGGCGCGGCGGGGCCGCCGGGGAGGCGAGATGGGGTCAGGGATCGGGGTGATGGGCGCGGGGCGGCGGGTGCAGGTGGGCCTCGCGCTCGTTGTTTTGGCGGGCTGCGAAGAGCTCGGCGGCAAAGATGACAGCGGCGGCGCGGTGCCCGCAGGCGAGGCCCAAGACATCGAGGCGCCCGGCACCTTCGCGGGTGACATCGCCAACGGCCTGTCGATTGACCTCGCCTGGGCCGCCGACAGCAGCGTGGCCTGCTGGCCCACCACCGAAGATGTGAACTTTGACGGCAACCACGTCTTTTTCCGTCTGAGCCAGCCCGAGCAGAGCGTGCTGCGGGCCAGCCTGCGGCCGACCGATGGGGCCGATCTGAGCCTCTACCTGCTGCAATTCGGCGAGGGCTCCGAGCAGCTGCCCCCGGCGGTCAGCCAGGCGGTCACCTGCGAGGCCGGCTACGACCAGACCAACGACAGCAACCCCGGCGACTCCGAAGAGGCCGCGGTGACCGCGACGACCAACGCCTATGACGTGATCATCGGCGTGGCCGGCGCCGGGGGCCTCGATGCTGGGGCCTTCTCGCTGCAGCTCGACCTCGAGCCGTAGGGCGCGCGGGCCCGCCCCTGCGCTGCCGCAGGCGGGCCCCCTTGCCGGCCCAAGCGGCGCATGGATACCCAAGCGGCGCCTCAAACCCGGACTGCACCATGGCACCGCTCCGCTCCGCCCGCCCTCGCCCCCTCGGCCGCGCTTGCTCCGCCCTCGCCCTGCTCGGCCTCACCAGCGCGGTGAGCGGCTGCGACGCGCTCAAGGGCCTCGCCAGCAACAGCATCACCGGCACGGTGCAGGTCGATGGCGAGGCGCCCGCCTCGTACAAGCTGACCCTCTACAGCTTCTCGAAGAACCAAGACGCCTTTGACACGAGCGTGTGCACCTCGGGCGACGAGGGCGCCTGCCTCGGCCGCGTCGACGTCAGCAAGCTGACCACCCCCGTCGAGGCGGGCGAGGTGGTGTGGACCGGCAACGACTTTGAGATCCCCGAGGTGCCCCTCGACGTCTCGTACATCCTGGTCGCCGAGGGCGTCGACGAGGTCATCGTCTGCACCCAAGACGTCGTGGGCTACGATGAAGACAGCAAGCTGGTCACGGTCGACTCGGCGATCAGCATCGCGGGCGCCGAGCTTGACGGCACCGAGCTCGAGGCCATCGCGCTGCCCCGCCCGGTGCGCCTGAGCTGCGCCGCCCCGTCCACCGCCCCCGAAGAGCCCGAGAGCACCGACCCGGGCGAAGAGCCCGAGGTCGATCTCACCGAAGACGGCGACATCCCCGCGCCGGCTGAGGTCGGCTGGTCGAGCTTCACGGTCACCGACCCGGCCACCGGCACCTCCTGGGGCGACGCGAGCGCTGGCAGCTCGATCGCCGGCCCGCCCTGCAACGAAGAGTTCCCCAGCGTGCTGCGGGTCGAGGGCACCGCGCTCGACAGCGGCGCGACCGAGGCCTACATCCGCGTGCAGTTCGGCAGCGGCGACGCGGCCGAGATCCGCACCTTCCCCACGCCGATCTCGGGCGGCACCATCAGCCAGGACATCAGCCTCTCCGGCGGCTACGCGGTGGTGCAGCTCGACACGAACGACGCGCTCGACGGCGTCGGCGAGAGCTACACGATCAGCTTCTGCGAGCGCGACGCCGCGCCGGCCCAAGAGCTGCTGACCATCCTGACCTGGGACGTCGACAACAGCGACGTCGACACGCACATCTACAACAACACCGAGGGCACCGAGGTCGCCTACTACAGCATGAGCCAGAGCTGGGGTGACCTCGACATCGACGACACCGATGGCTTCGGGCCCGAGACGTTTACGACCACCCCGGGCACCGCGGGCAACCTCTACCAGATCAAGGCCCACTACTACAGCGATCACGGCAGCGGCCCGACCACCGCGACCATGCGCGTGGTCTACTACGACGCCGCGGCGGGCATCACCTGCGACTTTAGCGCCAGCCAGGTCATGAACAGCTACGACTGGTGGGATGTCGCGACCGTGGGCCCCGGCATGGCCTGCCCCGGCGGCCGCTGAGCCCCAGGCCCCGGGGCCAACTGGCGCCGGGGGTTTGAGCGGCCCGGGGCTTCGGCCCGCGGGCCGCCCGTTTTTTTGGGGGCCGTCGCAGCACAGGTGGGCGGGCTCGGGCCATGTGGGGCCGACAGGAGGCCCCGCCGATGTTGCCCCCGCTTCCGCCCTTGCCGCCGCCCCCACCTCCGCCCCTGCGGGCCGCCGAGCTGCTCGACCACCTGCTCGATCTGACCTTTCCCGACCGCTGTCGGGGCTGCGGCGGGCTACGGGCGCACCCAAAGGGTCTGCTGGGCTGCCCCGCCTGCGAGGCCCCGCTCCCCCTGCTGCCCTTGTGGCGGGGGGCGCCCGATGGCCTCGAGGGGGCCTGGGCCTGCGGCCCCCACGACGGGCTGCTCGGCGCCCTGGTGCGCCGGGGCAAGATGCGGGCCGACATCTGGGCGGTCGAGCGGGTGGCCGCCCACATGGCCCGCCTCGCGCGCGGCCGACTGCCGCCGGTCGACGTGGTGACCTGGGTGCCGAGCCCGCTCTGGCGCCAGCTGCGGCGCTCGGTCGAGCCCACCGCGCTGATGGCCATCGCCGTGGCCAAGGCCCTGGGCCGGCCCCACCGCATGCTGCTCGACCGCAGCGGCGGCCACAAGCTGGCCGGCAAGGGCATCGGCGACCGGCGACGCCTGCTGCGCAGCCAGTACCGGGCGCGGGGCTTCCCCCAGGCGCGGGTGCTGCTCATCGACGACGTGATGACCACCGGGGCCACGCTGAGCGCCTGCGCCGACGAGCTGCTGGCGGCGGGCGCCGAGCGAGTCTGGGCGCTCACCGCGACCCACCAGGGCAAGGCCCCCGACGCGCTGGACGTGCTCATCGCCGGACTGCCCGCCGGGGGCGCGCCGGATCGGGCGGTCTGGGCGCGCTGAGGGCGGCGGGGGGAGCGGGGGCCGCGGGCAGCGGCGCAGGCGGGCACGCGCGCCCAGGCGCGAGGCGCCCGCCGGGGCGGCGCAGCCGGCCGCCGCAGGCGGCGGAGCGGGCCGGCCGCGGACCTTGGCCGCGGCCGAGAGCGCCCGCGACCCCGGGCGGGGGCCGACCCGGAGCGCAGCGGAGGGGCGCGCCCAACCACCCCTGCGCCCGTGGGCTGACCTGCGCGACTACGGCGTCGGGCAGGCCACGTTCACCGCGTTGGGCGTGCCGTACTGGGTGATCGAGCCGAAGAGGTAGGTCGCGCTCGCCGCCACGAGGCACCAGTTGGTGCCGAGGCTGTTGTCGGCCGGGTAGGCGCCGCCGCTATAGGCCAGCTGCACCGACCGCCCCGCCGAGCCGGAGTTGGTGACCGGCCAGGGGGCCGAGCTCGAGTAGGTCACCGTGTCGATGGTCGAGTAGGCGACGGTGGGGGTGAGCGGGTCGTCATAGTCAACGGTCAGCGCCTCACCCGTGTTGTTGAGCTGCAGCGTGCTGCCCACCACCACATACCGACCGACGGTCAGCGGAAGGGCGCCGTTGACCGCCGAGTCAGCGCTGCGCGTGACCATCGCGTAGCCGCCCGCCGGCACCACGAACTGCGTGCCCGTGGTGATGGCGAAGCTGCCCGAGCCATCGCGCACCCGCCACGCCTTGTCGATGACCACGTCGATCGTGCCGGGGTTGTGTAGCTCGTACCACTCGCGGTTGTTCTCGCCGACGGTGGGCGCCGAGACGGGCCGGTACATGATCTCGGTGATGATGACCGACTCGGGGCCGATGAAGCCCTCGTCGTAGTAGTCATCACAGTCCTGGTCGATGGCGTCCTCGATCTCGGCCTCGCCCGGGTTGATGGCGTCGTCGCTGTCGTCGCAGTCGGTGTTGTTGGTCGCCCGGTCGACGGGCACCACGCAGTAGCGCACCGGGCTGGCGTCGAGCTCGTCGCCGTAGTCGTCGAGGTCATCATCCATATAGGTCAGGGTGCCCGCGCCGCCCGCCAGGGTGTCGTTGTCGTCGACCAGCGTGTCGCAGTCGTTGTCGAGGCTGTCGCAGATCTCGGGCGCGCCGAGGTAGACCGCCGTGCGGGTGTCGTCGCAGTCGGTCGAGGTGACCGCGTAGCCCGCCGGCGCGGCGCAGACCGCGGTGGTGGTCGGGGTGGTGGTGCCCTGACCATCCCCGTCGGCGTCGCGGTAATAGGTCACGGCCGAACCGCTCACCCCCGGGTCGGCGTCGTCGATCAGCGTATCGCAGTCGTTGTCGACCGAGTCGCAGACCTCGGTGGCGCCGGGCTTGATCGCCGCCGCGCCGTCGTTGCAGTCGTCGTCATTGCTGACGTAGCCGCCGCCGGCGTCGCAGCGGTCGTCGGTGACCGCGGCGTTGCCGTAGGTGTCGCCGTCGACGTCGCGGTAGAAGGTCGTAAACGTGCCCGTGACCCCCGGGTCGGCGTCATCGGCGGTCAGCGAGCAGTCTTCGTCGACGTCGGCGGGGTCACAGACCTCATCTTCGCCGGGGTTGATGTTCAGGTTCGTGTCGTCGCAGTCGTCGTCATTGCTGACGTAGCCAGCGGGCGCGGCGCAGGCGAGGCTGGTCACCGCCACGTTGCCGTAGGTGTCGGTGTCGAGGTCGCGGTAGAAGGTCAGCCGCGAGGCCAACGAGAGGGTGCCGTCGGCGTCGTCGGCCGCGCCGTTGCAGTTGTTGTCGACCCCGCTGTCGCAGACCTCGGTCGCGCCGGGGTTGACCGCCGCCGCCGCGTCGTTGCAGTCGTCGTCGTTGCTCACGTAGCCGTCGGGCACGTCACAAGCCTGGCTGGTGACGCTGGCGTTGCCATAGGTGTCGGCGTCGACGTCGCGGTAGAAGGTCGTCGTGCTGGCCAGCGTGCGGCCGGGGTCGGCGTCGTCGACGAGGGTATCGCAGTCGTTGTCGACGTCGTCGCAGACCTCGGTGGCCCCGGGCTTGATCGCGCTGCTCGCGTCGTCGCAGTCGAGGCTATTGGTGACGTAGCCAGCGGGCAGGGTGCAGGTGCGGGTGGTGACCGAGAGGTTGCCGTAGGTGTCGGTGTCGGCGTCGCGGTAGAACAGCGTGCCGGTGCTGCTGTCACGGCTGGGGTCAGCGTCGTCGGCGAGGCTGTCGCAGTCATTGTCGACGCCCCCGTCACAGACCTCGGTCGCGCTCGGGCGGATGGCCGCCGCGGTGTCGTTGCAGTCGTTGCCCGGCAGCGCCCCACCGAAGGAGGCCAGCGAGGACCCCGCGCCGTAGCTGGTCACCAGGCCGACGTCGGCCGTGCGCACGAAGCCGTCGGCGTCTTGGTCGTAGTCGTCGTTGTCGCTGCAGTTGGTGTCGACGCCGTCGTACCAGGCGTCGGTCAGGCCGGGCTTGATGGTGCTCAGCGTGTCGTTGCAGTCGTCGCCGGGCAGCGCGCCGCCGAAGGCCGCCAGCGACGAGCCCGCGCCATAGCTGGTGGTCAGGCCGACGTGGATGGTCTGCACGTAGGCGTCAGCGTCGCGGTCATAGTCGTCGTTGTCGCTGCAGTTGGTGTCGACGCCGTCGTACCAGGTGTCGGTCAGGCCGGGCTTGATGGTGCTCAGCGTGTCGTTGCAGTCGTCGCCGGGCAGCGCGCCGCCGAAGGCCGAGAGCGAAGAGCCCGCGCCATAGCTGGTGGTCAGGCCGACGTGGATGGTCTGCACGTAGGCGTCGGCGTCACGATCGTAGTCGTCGTTGTCGCTGCAGTTGGTGTCAACGCCGTCGTACCAGGTGTCGGTCAGGCCGGGGCGGATGGTGCTCAGCGTGTCGTTGCAGTCATCGGTGGGGAGCGCGCCGCCAAAGGCCGTGCTGCCCGAACCCTGGCTGGTGGTCAAGCTGCCGTGGATGGTCTGGACATAGCCGTCACCATCCCGGTCGTAGTCGTCGTTGCCGCCGCAGTTGCTGTCGGTGCCGTCGTACCAGGTGTCGGTGCGCCCAGGGTTGACCGTGCTGACCCCGTCATTGCAGTCGGTGACCGGCAGGGCGCCCGAGCCGCTGACGTAGGTGGTCGGACCATAGGTGCCGATGCGGGCATAGCCGTCAGCGTCACGGTCGTAGTCGTCGTTGCCGCTGCAGTCGCTGTCGACCCCGTCGTACCAAGTGTCGGTCGAGCCGCCATAGACCGTGGCGTTGGTGTCGTCGCAGTCGTTGGCCGGCAGCGACCCGCCGAAGGTCGTGCTCACGCCCGCGCCGAAGCTGGTCGTGCGCCCGCTGTCGACCGCGCGCACATGCCCGTCGAGGTCACGGTCGTAGTCGTCGTTGTCGCTGCAGTCGCTGTCGACGCCATCGTACCAGGTGTCGGTGCGCCCCGGGTTGACCGTGCTCAGCGTGTCATTGCAGTCGTCGCCCGGCTTGAGCGTGCCGAAGGTGCTCGTGCCCGTGCCGTGGCTGGTCGTGCGCGAGACATAGACGGTCGGCACGTAGTTGTCGGCATCAGCGTCGTAGTCGTCGTTGTCGCTGCAGTTGGTGTCGATGCCGTCGTACCAGGCGTCGGTGCGCCCCGGGTTGATCGTGCTGACCGTGTCGTTGCAGTCGTCGCCCGGCTTGAGCGTGCCGAAGGTGCTCGTGCCCGCGCCGTGGCTGGTCGTGCGCGAGACATAGGTGGTCGGCACATAGTCGTCGGCATCAGCGTCGTAGTCGTCGTTGTCGCTGCAGTTGGTGTCGACACCGTCGTACCAGGTGTCGGTCGCCCCGGGGTTGATCGAGACCACCGCGTCGTTGCAGTCGTCGCCGGGCAGGGCCCCGCCGAAGGAGGCCAGCGACGAGCCCGCGCCGTAGCTGGTGACCCGGCTGACATAGGCGGTGGGCACGTAGCCGTCGGCGTCAGCGTCGTGGTCGTCGTTGTCGCTGCAGTTGGTGTCGACGCCGTCGTACCAGGTGTCGGTCAGGCCCGGCCGGATGGTGGACAGGGTGTCGTTGCAGTCGTCGGTGGGCAGCGCGCCGCCGAAGCTGGTGCTGCCCGTGCCCTGGTTGGTGCTCAGGCTGCCGTGGATGGTCTGGACGTAGCCGTCGGCGTCGCGGTCGTAGTCGTCGTTGTTGCCGCAGTTGCTGTCGACGCCGTCGTACCAGGTGTCGGTGCGGCCCGGGTTGACCGTGCTGACCGTGTCGTTGCAGTCGGTGGTGGGAAGGACACCCGAGCCCGTGACGTAGGTGGTCGGGCCATAGCTGCCCGCCCGGGCGAGGCTGGCGTAGCCGTCGGCGTCGACGTCGTAGTCGTCATTGCCCGCGCAGTCGGTGTCGATACCGTCGTACCACACATCGGTGGTCGCGCCGCCATAGACCCCGGCGTTGGTGTCGTCGCAGTCGTTGGCCGGCAGGGCGCCGCCAAAGGTCGTGCTCACCCCGGTGCCGAAGCTGGTGGTGCGGCCGCTGTCGGCGACCCGCACATGCCCGTCGGCGTCTTGGTCGTAGTCGTCGTTGTCGCTGCAGTCGGTGTCAACGCCGTCGTACCAAGCGTCGGCCAGGCCGGGGCGCACGGTGGCCAGCGTGTCGTTGCAGTCGTCGCCGGGCAGGGCCCCGCCGAAGGTGGTCGACACACCCGAGCCGAAGGTGGTGCTGCGCCCCACATCGGCGGTGCGCACATGGCCGTCGACATCAGCGTCGTAGTCGTCGTTGTCGCTGCAGTTGGTGTCGACGCCGTCGTACCAGGTGTCGGTGCGGCCCGGGTTGACCGTCGACTGGGTGTCGTTGCAGTCGTCGGTCGGGAGCGCGCCGCCATAGGGCGTGGTGCCCGCGCCTTGGCTGGTGCTCAGGCCGCCGTGCACCGTCTGCACGTAGCTGTCGACGTCTTGGTCGTAGTCGTCGTTGTCGGCGCAGTCGTTGTCGAGGCCGTCGTACCAGGTGTCGGTGCGGCCCGGGTTGAAGGTGGCGTCAGTGTCGTTGCAGTCGTCGCCGGGCAGCCCGCCGCCGAAGCTCGGGGTGCCCGTGCCGTGGGCGGTGGTGCGGCCGACGTAGGTGGTCGGCACATAGCCGTCGGCGTCGGCGTCGAAGTCATCGTTGTCGCCGCAGTTCTGGTCGACCCCGTCGTACCAAGCGTCGACCGCGCCGGGGCGGATGGCCAGGACCTCGTCGTTGCAGTCGCCGCCGCCGCTGAGCGTGGCGCCGTCGCTGTAGTAATAGACCCGCTCTTCTTCGAAGGCCCAAGGCTCGCCGTCGCCATAGTCGCGGCCGGCGTAGAAGTCTTTGTCTTGGTCGAAGTCTGAGCTGCGGTCGCAGTCGGCGTCGGTGCCGTCGCCCCACTCTTCGAGGGCGTCGGGGTTGACCTCGTCGCTGTCGAGCAGGCCGCGGTTGGTGAGGTTGTCTTCGTCGGCGAGGCCGAGGTAGGCGTCGTTGTCGCAGACCACCTCACAAATGGCGGCGAGCTCACCCGAGGCGCCCTCGCAGGCCGCGGCGCAGTCGAGGCAGTCGTCGCCGAAGCTGTCGCCGCCCGACTGGTAGAGGGCGGCGTAGCCGTCGCCATCCCAGTCCATATCATCGAGAACACCGTCGCTGTCGACGTCATCACCGGCACAGTCTTGGTCGATGGTGTCGTAGGGGCGGTCGAGCGCGCCGGGGAAGGTGGCGGCGGCGGTCACCGCGTCGTCCCAGGCCAGGGTCGAGGCGGCCTCCCAGTCGGCGGTGGGGTCGAAGGCCATGACCGGCTGCTCGACCCAGCCGGCGGGCAGGGCGTCGGGATCGTCCCAGCAGTCGTCGAAGGTGGCGGGCAGCGGCCCCACCGTGTCGTCAGGGCTGGGCACGCGCTCGCGGTAGTCCGCGGCCCAGAAGCCGTCACGGTCGGCGTCGCCGTCGTTGTCGGGGGTGCCGTCGTCGAGCGTGAGCAAGCAGTTGTTGTCGACGCCGTCGTAGGGGATCTCGGCGACGGTCGGGTCGGGCACCGCGGTGGCGTCGGTGTCGTCACAGTCGCGGATCACGCAGCCGTCGTCTTCGCCGTCGTCGGCGTCATCAAAGGCGCCGCCGTCGAGGTCGAGGTCGCAGTCGTCGAGCACGCCGTCGTCATTGACGTCGACGCCGCTGCAGTCGGCGTCGGTGCCGTCGTAGGGGCTGTCGGTGGCGCCGGGGAAGATGTCGTCGAGGGGCAGGCCGGCGCGGTTGACGTCGGGGTCTTCGCCCGGGGCGCCCTCGGCGCAGTCGTCGCCGAGGCTGCCGTCGCGGCGCGCCATCAGCGCCGAGGCAAAGCCGTCGAGGTCGGCGTCAAAGTCGTCGGCAGCGCCGTTGCCGTCGGCGTCTTCGCCCGCGCAGTCGGCGTCGACGTCGTCGTAGAGCAGGTCGTCGGCGCCGGGGAAGACCGCGCTGGGCAGCGGCTGGTCAAAGCCGGCCACCGCGGCAAAGGCGGCGATCGGGTCGTCGCTGGCCGCCGCGCTGAGCCGCTCGGCGAAGCCCTCGTCGGGGCTGTCGAGGCAGTCGCCGCCGGGCAGGGCGCCCGAGTCGTCGACGCCGAAGGTCTTGCGCCCGACGTGCTCTTCGGGCACGAAACCATCGAGGTCGGCGTCAAAGTCGTCGTCGCCCGCGCAGTTGGCGTCGACGCCGTCGTACCAGGCATCTTTGGCGCCGGCGTAGATGTCGGCGCCCGTGATCCCCGCGACGGGGCCCTCGGCGGCGTCCCAGCAGTCGCCGTCGGCGGCCGACTGGCCGTCGCCGTCGTTGTCAGCGCCCTTCCAGGTCGTGCCGCAGCCAGCGGCGACGAGGAGCAGGACGGGCGAGATCATAAAGATACGAGCGTTCATGACGGCTCCTGCGGCGGACCAGCGACCCCGGGCGAGCCCCGAGCCTACCGCCTGCGGGCGGGGCCCACAACCGCAGCGCCGGCCAGCGGCCGATCTTCGCGCCGGTTTCACCGGGCTGCCGCGGCGCGGGCGGGGGTCGCCCCAGGAGAGCGTGGGCGCCCCGCCGGCCGGGCGGCCGGCGGCGGCCCCCGGGCTGGGCGCGGGCCGGTGGCCCTTGGCCGCTGCGCGGCCGGCGCTGCGCGCCGCCCTGCCCGTCGGCCTGGCGCACGCGAGGCGTGTCTTCGGGGCCGACTAGGCCCCGAGCCCCCGTTTTTCGGGGCCGTCAAGGCCCCGGATCCCCGTCTTTTCGGGCCGGCGGCCCCGGCTGGGCCGTTCTTGGGGCCGGTTGCCTCGGTCTTCTTCCGGATTGGTGATCACACCGACTTGGCGGTCGGTTTTCTGCGCTGACTTCAGCTCGCTTCGGTCGCGGGCTGTCGCGCGGCGCGTGACCCGCGAGGGGCTTGTGCGCCGAGTGGGTCGCTTTCGGCGTCGAGTGGTTTGGTCTGATTGACGCTGTTTTGGTCATTGATGCCGGGGGTCTCCGACCC